>NZ_CP106738.1:643825-1287651 GCF_025639885.1 Roseovarius pelagicus
TCTGACGGGTGACGAGGATCTGGTGGACGAACTGGCACAGATGATGGGTGCCACGTCACAAACCGCCGAAGAGGCGTTTCTGACGGCGGTTCGAGTGCGCCGCGCCAACATCAAGGCGCGGCAAATTCTACTTGCCAAGGTCAGGGCCTTTAAGGCGGCACAGGACAACGACAAAGGTTAGCCTGATCTGATTGAGCGCCTTCGGCGCGCAGGTCAGTGATTTGGTGCTTTAGGCCTGCGGGGGTGTCCTGCCCTTATCTCTTGCTTGTTTTCCGATGCACCGCCGCCTCCGGCGGGGGTATTTCCGGCAAGAAAAAGCACCCGGTTTTATTTACGGGTTGGTTTGCGCGCAGCCGCGACCTTCTCTGCCAAATCGCGGGCAATGGCAAAGGCGCCTTTGATCTTGTCGCTATCCTTGCGCCAGTCGCGGCGCACGACGATCTTGTTGTCGCGCACTTTCGCCAGCCCTTTTTGCGCCTCGATGAATTCGACCAGCCCCTGAGGCGATGCAAATTTGTCGTTGTGGAACTGGATCGTGGCGCCCTTGGGTCCGCCGTCAAGTTTGGCAATCCCTGCACGTTTGCACATCGCCTTGATCCGCACGACCAGCATCAACGTATTCACTTCACGCGGCAGCTTGCCAAAACGGTCAATCAGTTCTGCCGCGAATCCTTCCAGCTCAACCTTGGTCTGAAGGCTGCTGAGGCGGCGGTAAAGACCGAGGCGCACATCCAGATCGGGCACATACTCCTCGGGGATCAGCACGGGTACACCAAGGTTGATCTGTGGTGCCCATTGGCTGTCGGCCTCACTGAGGCCTTCCATTTCGCCGGCTTTGATCTTGGCAATCGCCTCTTCGAGCATGGATTGGTACAATTCGTACCCCACATCGCGCATCTGGCCTGACTGCTCTTCGCCCAGCAGATTGCCTGCACCGCGAATATCGAGATCTTGGCTGGCCAGCGTGAAACCTGCACCGAGCGTGTCGAGGCTACCCAGCACGCGCAGGCGCTTTTCGGCGGCAGGTGTCAGTTTCATCCGTGGCTTGGTGGTGAGATAGGCATAAGCGCGCGTTTTTGAGCGTCCGACCCGGCCCCGGATCTGATAGAGTTGGCTGAGCCCGAACATGTCCGCGCGGTGGATGACCATCGTGTTGGCGGTCGGAATATCCAGTCCCGATTCGACAATGGTTGTGGCCAGCAGAACATCGTATTTGCCGTCGTAAAACGCGTTCATCCGGCTGTCGAGTTCTCCCGCCGCCATCTGGCCATGGGCCACGACATAGCTGAGTTCGGGTAGCTGTGCGGTCAGGAAATCCTCGATTTCCGGCAGATCCGAGATACGCGGCACCACGTAAAAGCTCTGCCCGCCGCGATAATGCTCGCGCAACAGCGCCTCGCGGATGGTGACGCCGTCAAACTCGCTGACATAGGTGCGGATCGACAGGCGGTCGACAGGCGGTGTGCCGATAATGCTAAGGTCCCGCACGCCTGATAGGCTCAGTTGCAGCGTACGCGGGATCGGCGTCGCGGTCAGCGTCAGAACATGCACATCTGATCGCAGCGCCTTGAGACGCTCCTTGTGCGCCACGCCAAAACGTTGCTCTTCGTCGATGACCAGCAGGCCGAGGTTCTTGAACCGAATGCTCTTGGCCAAGAGCGCGTGGGTACCGACGACGATATCAACGGTGCCGCGCGACAGCGCCTCGCGGGTGGCTGCCGCCTCTTTGGCCCCGACAAAGCGTGACAGCGGGCGCACCGAGATGGGGAAGCCGCGAAACCGCTCGGCGAAGCCCTGATAGTGTTGCCGTGCCAGCAACGTGGTGGGTGCGATCACCGCGACCTGCATCCCCGACATCGCCGCGACGAACGCGGCACGCATCGCCACTTCGGTCTTGCCAAATCCGACATCGCCGCAAATCAGGCGATCCATCGGCGTGCCTGCCCCCAGATCGGCAATGACATCCTCGATCGCGCGCAGCTGGTCATCCGTTTCGGCATAGGGAAAACGGGCTGAAAACGCCTCCCACGCGTGATGCTCGGGCTCCATCACCGGGGCGCGGCGCAGCGCGCGCTCTGCGGCAATGCGGATCAGCCGGTCGGCCATCTCCTTGATGCGCTCTTTGAGCCGGGCTTTCTTGGCCTGCCACGCGCCACCGCCGAGCTTGTCCAGCAGGCCCTCTTCGTGGCCGAATCGGCTGAGCAGTTCGATGTTTTCCACCGGTAGGTAAAGCCGCGCGCCCTCGGCGTACTCCAACGCAAGACATTCATGCGCCGCCCCCAGCGCCGAGATCACTTCCAACCCGTGATAGCGCCCGACACCGTGATCGACATGCACGACCAGATCGCCGGGACTCAGGCTTTGCGCCTCAGTCAGGAAGTTGTCGGCGCGGCGTCGCCGTTTAGGGGCGCGGATCAGGCGATCACCCAAAATGTCCTGTTCGGCGATGACCGTCAGCCGACCGCTCTCATATGGCCCCTCAAAGCCATGCTCCAGCGCCCAGACAGCCAAATGCAATCCGCGCTTGCCCAGCCGCCCCGCGTCCTTGACAGTGACGGCCCCGACCAGACCTTCGTCCTCCAACAGCCCCTCAAGCCGCTCTCGCGCGCCTTCCGAGTAGCACGCCAGCAGGATCGGGCCCTGCCCCAGTTTTGCATCAATGTGCGTCTTCAACGCCCCGAAAAGGCTCAAGCTTTCCTGCTGTCTCTCTGGCGCGAAATTGCGACCCAAACGCCCGCCCGCATCCGTAACACCTGCTCCGGTGGCCTGTGGCAGTGCCGACAACTGCAGTACACGACGCGACGCCACCGCTGCCTGCCATGCAGCGTCATCAAGATATAGCAAGCCGGGCGCCACAGGCTTGTAGACGCTGTCACCACGCGCCTTGTTCTTCAGCGCCTCGCGGCGGGTCTCGTATTGGTCGGCGATACTGTCCCAGCGGGCAATGCGGCTGGGCGTCACCTGATCGTCAAGCGTGACCGTCGCCTCTGGCAGATAATCGAATATGGTTTCCAGTCGCGCATGAAAGAATGGCAGCCAATGCTCGACACCCTGATGTTTCCGCCCCGCACTGACCGCCTCATAGAGCGGATCATCGGTCCCCGCAGAGCCGAATTCGATGCGGTAGTTCTGGCGAAAACGTGTGATGGCCGCCTCATCGAGGATCACTTCGGACACCGGGGCCAGTTCGATCTGAGTCAGCTTTTCTGTGGTCCGCTGCGTTGCCGGGTCAAACCGGCGGATCCCGTCCAGAACGTCACCAAACAGATCAAGCCGCACCGGACCGCCCGTGCCCGGCGGATAGATATCAATTATCCCGCCCCGAATCGCATAATCGCCCGGTTCGGTCACCGTAGGCGACTGCACGAACCCCATCCGCACCAGAAAATCCCGCAGCGCGGCCTCGTCCACGCGGTAATTCACCTGCGCTCGGAAAACTGCATCTTTCAGGACTTCGCGCGCCGGCACCCGCTGTGTCGCCGCGTTTAGCGTCGTCAACAGCACGTATTGCCCGGGCATGCCATGTACCAGCGCGGCCAACGTTGCCATACGCGCGGCACTGATGTCGGCATTGGGCGACACACGATCGAACGGCAGACAATCCCAACCGGGAAAGGCAATCACCGGCATGTCCGGCGCAAAGAACCGTAGTGCGGCCGCCATCGCCGCGAGCCGCTTGTCGTCGCGGGCCACATGCAGCACCGACCCGCCGGACCGCGCCACTTCGTCGAGCAACAGCCGCGCATCGAAACCCTCGGGCGCTCCGCTAACGGTGATATGGGGGCTGGATGCCATCAGTTTCGTACGCTCAGCCGCCCAACGCAGAAGAAGACATGTTCTGCCACATGCCCCAGGTCGCGGTGACAAAGATCGACGCCATGCCGATAAGGCGGATGTAGAACCGCAGGCGTGTCAGTTGTTTGATCAGGGCTGCATCCGACAACTCCTGCCTCTGCACACGTCCCGCAGTCCCGACTGACAACAACCACACCAGCGCCATTGGCGTGCCGAGCAGGAACACGGCCTGCGCAAACTCGCGCCCATAGACAAACCCGACCAAGAACAGGAAAGTTAACACGAAGCCGGCAAAGCCGGTCATCAGCACGCCGGATTCCCGCGTAATATACAGGATCCGCTCACTGTTGATACGGACCATCGTTTCCATGTCTGCCGCAGGCTGGCCACCGACCCTGCCCGCTCTCAGGACCATGTCCCAAGGTACACCCAACACCCAGTGACTGGCAGAGGACCACAGAACCGCAAGGGCGACCCAGAACCAGAGGTTGCTGAAGCTGCGCATGTCGATAAGTTCAAAAACGCTTGTGTACCAGTCCACTTGGATGCCTTCAACTTCACCTGTGCCGCCCCTCTTAGCGTTGCCCGGCGGCAATTCCTACCCTTGAGATAGCGGATTTTCCGTGCCACTCAGCTAAGTGACGAAACCAGAGCGAGTTAACGCCCATGCGACCGACTATCGGCCCCTTCCCCGTCACCCGCCTGCGGCGCACCCGTCGCACGCCCGGATTGCGTGCGCTGGTCGCGGAAAATACCTTGAGTGTGGGCGATCTGATCTGGCCGGTTTTCGTACGCAGTGGCGACAACATCGAAGAACCGATACCGTCAATGCCCGGCGTGGTACGCCGCAGCGTCGACCGCGTGGTAGAAGCCGCGCGCGAAGCTGCCGATCTGGGCATTCCGGCGATCTGTCTCTTTCCCTATACCGATGCGGCAGGACGCACAGCAGACTGCGCCGAGGCTTGGAACCCCGATAACCTCAGCAACAGGGCCACACGCGCAATAAAGAGCGCCGTTCCGCAGATTGCAGTGATGACCGACGTGGCGCTCGATCCTTATTCGGATACGGGTCACGACGGCTTTGTTCGCAATGGCGACATCGTGAACGACGAAACGGTAGAGGCATTGGTCAAACAGGCGTTGGCGCAGGCCGAAGCAGGCGTCGACATTATCGGTCCGTCGGACATGATGGATGGCCGGATCGGCGCAATCCGCACCGCACTGGAGGATGCCGGGCATAACGACATCGTGCTGCTCAGCTACGCTGCCAAATACGCCAGCGCCTTTTACGGCCCCTTCCGCGATGCTGTGGGTGCCTCCGGCGCGCTCAAAGGGGACAAGCGCACCTACCAGATGGATGCCGCGAACGCGGACGAGGCAATGCGCCTGATCGAACGTGATCTAAGCGAGGGCGCGGATATGGTGATGGTCAAACCGGGCATGCCATATCTGGATATTTGCCGCCGGGCCAAGGACATGTTCGGCGCGCCTACGTTGGCCTATCAGGTGTCGGGCGAATACGCGATGATCATGGCGGCGGCACAAAACGGCTGGATCGATGGCGACCGCGCCATGGCCGAAAGCCTGATGGCGTTCAAACGTGCAGGCTGCGACGGGATACTGACCTATTTCGCGCCGGCGATGGCCAGATTGCTGTCTGCCTGAGGATACGCGCGGTAAACTGCCCAAATATGCGTCGGCTAGTGACAGTGCAGCGCCCACAACCTATAGTGCCCCCAGATCGGTTGACGAAACAATCGGCATGATATCAGGCAACACACAGGCACATGACATGAGCATTCTCTCCAGACGCGAATTCACGCTGGGCGCGCTTGGCGCCGCGGGCTTCACTGCCGCTTGCGGCAACGGCATCGGCAGCACCGGCCCACAGACCATCGACGCACGCGTCGATACAACGCTCAGCTACCTTTACAACAACTATCCCAGCACACGCACATTGTCCGAGAAGTCCACCGGTATTCTGGTGATGCCGCTGGTGACAGAGGCCGGACTGGGCATTGGCGGCGGCTATGGGCGCGGCGCGCTGCGCATCAACAACTCGACCGTCGACTATTACTCGGCCACCAAGGGCAGCGTCGGCCTTCAGATCGGCGCGCAGCAATTTGCGCATGTGCTGTTCTTTATGACCGAAGACGCGCTGTCGCGGTTCCGTCGCTCCTCTGGTTGGGCGGCCGGCGCGGACATCGAATACGTGTTCAAGGACGTGGCCGAAAACCTGCGCGCCGAAACGACCACCTCGGTCGCGCCGGTCGTCGCTGTGATCTTTGGTCAGGCCGGCCTGCTGGCTGGCGTGTCACTGGAAGGCATGAAATATTCGCGGATCATCCCCTGACGCGCTGCGATGTCGTTTTTGCGGGCCGACTGTACGTCGGCCCGCAGTGGTCTGTCGGCATTCCACGCTCAGTGCAGCGTGAACTCTCCCACCACATTGCGCCACTCTCCCGGCGCGATCATCTTGCGGTGGTTGAAACGCACTGAATGCAGCGGTCCTTCAATCTCGCGCTGCCAATATTCGATAAATTCGAACAGGCGCGGGTGATCCGGTGCCACGTCGTATTCCTGCCAGACAAAGCTGTTGAGGACGTGCACATAGTCGGGCATGCCATAGAAAAATTCCGCCGTGGTCAGCCCATACCCTTTCAGCATCATTTCTGTCTCGGACATTGTCATGTCTCTGCTCCTTTTCTGCCTCGTAAAACAATGATGCAGAAAATAAATTACTTTACAATGAAAACAGTGTGTTAGCAGTGTCTTTCCGTGGCTGCCAGACAGGTCGGCTTTGCGGGATTGCACCCAATATCCGCCCTCTGATATACCTTTCCCCACAAGATATAGAAATCCGCGATGATTGAGGTTCAAGTTGACCGATACGCCACAAACCCCTGAAGATACGGAAGAAAATACACCGGAACGTCCACAGTACGACGGACCGACGGTGTCCATCTCCGACGAGATGAAGACTTCGTATCTCGATTACGCAATGTCGGTGATCGTCAGCCGTGCGATTCCCGATTTGCGTGACGGGCTAAAACCGGTGCATCGGCGCATCCTTTATGCGATGCACGAAACCACCAACACGCATGATAAACCGTACCGCAAATCGGCGCGCCCTGTCGGTGATGTGATGGGTAAATATCACCCGCATGGCGACAGCGCGATTTATGATGCGTTGGTGCGCATGGCGCAGGATTTCTCGATGTCGCTGCCGCTTCTGGACGGTCAGGGCAACTTTGGCTCGATGGATGGCGATAACGCCGCCGCGATGCGCTATACCGAAGTGCGCATGGCCAAGGTTGCAGGCTACCTGCTGGCCGACATCGACAAGGACACGGTCAACTTTCAGCCGAACTATGATGGCAAGGATCGCGAACCGACGGTTCTGCCCTCTCGTTTCCCGAATATGCTGGTCAATGGCGCAGGCGGCATCGCCGTCGGTATGGCCACCAATATCCCGCCGCACAATCTGGGCGAGGTGATCACCGCGACACTGGCGCTGATCGACGACCCCGATCTCAGTTCGGAACAACTGATCGAGTACATCCCCGGCCCTGATTTCCCGACGGGTGGGATCATGCTGGGCAGTTCCGGCGCGCGAAAGGCCTATCTGGAGGGGCGCGGCAGTGTCATCGTACGGGCGAAAACCCGTGTCGAGGAACTGCGCAAAGACCGCTGGGCGATCATCATCGACGAAATCCCCTATCAGGTGAACAAGGCCACCATGATCGAGAGGATCGCCGAAACCGCCCGCGACAAGAAAATCGAGGGCATCGCCCACGTACAGGACGAATCCGATCGTAACGGCGTGCGTGTCGTTATTGAGCTGAAGCGGGACGCGACCGCCGAAGTGGTGCTGAACCAACTCTTCCGCTTTACGCCGATGCAAACCTATTTCGGCTGTAACATGCTGGCCCTTAACGGTGGTCGCCCCGAGCAGCTGACCCTGCGCCGGTTCCTCACTTCCTTCATTACGTTCCGCGAAGAGGTGATCACGCGCCGCACCGCCTATGAATTGCGCCGTGCCCGCGAACGCAGCCACATCCTGTGTGGTCTGGCCGTCGCTGTCAGCAATGTCGACGAAGTTGTTGCCACCATCCGCTCCTCTGCCGATGCCGCCGAAGCGCGCGAGAAGCTGATGACCCGTCGCTGGCCTGCGGGTGATATTCTGGAATACATCGCGCTGATCGACGATCCCACGCACCGCGCCAACGAGGACGGCACCTATAACCTGTCTGAAACGCAGGCACGCGCGATTCTGGAGCTGCGGTTGCAGCGCCTCACCCAGATCGGCGTTAAGGAAGTCACCGACGAACTGCAAGAGCTGGCCGCGAAGATCAAAGATTATCTCGCCATCCTCGCCAGCCGCGAACGCGTCATGCAGATTATGACCGACGAACTGGCAGAAGTACGCGATCTCTTCGCCGTTCCGCGCCGCACCGAAATTGTCGACTGGTCTGGCGACATGGATGACGAAGATCTGATCGAGCGCGAGGACATGGTCGTGACCGTGACCTCTGGTGGGTACATCAAACGTACCGCTCTGGCAGATTTCCGTGCGCAAAAGCGCGGCGGCAAGGGTGTCGGTGGCATGGCGACCAAGGAAGAGGACGTGGTCACCACTCTCTTTGTCGCCAACACGCATACCCAGCTGTTGTTCTTCACCACGGATGGGATGGTCTACAAGCTCAAGACATGGCGCCTGCCCCAAGGGGGACGCACGTCCAAGGGCAAGGCGATCGTGAACATCCTGCCGATCCCGTCAGGCGTCAGTATCGCGGCGATCATGCCGGTGGACCGGGACGAGGCCGAATGGGACGATCTTCAAGTCGTCTTTGCCACTTCGGCGGGTACCGTGCGGCGCAACAAGCTGTCGGATTTCACCAATGTGAAATCCAACGGCAAGATCGCAATGAAGTTCGAAGGCGAGCATGAAGGCACCACGCTGATCAATGCGCGCATCGCCTCGAATGATGACGACGTCATGCTTGTCACGTCATCTGGGCGGGCGATCCGCTTTCTTGCGACGGATGTGCGGGTATTCAACAGCCGCGCGTCGGTCGGGGTGCGCGGCATTCGGTTGACCGGGGATGACAGCGTTGTTTCGATGTCCATCATCCGCCATTTCGATACTGACGCTGACGAACGCGCCGCCTACCTGAAAATGCGGCGCGCGATGGCAGGGCTGGCCGATGACGCCGAGGGCACTGACGACGAAGGTGGCGACGCCAATGCGCCTCTCACCCAAGAACGTTATGCTGCAATGTCGGCTGCCGAAAACCTGATCCTGACGATCACCGCACAAGGCGCGGGCAAGCTCAGTTCGTCACATGATTATCCGCTGCGCGGACGCGGCGGCATGGGCGTGCAGGCAATGGACAAGGCAATGCGCGGCGGTGATCTGGTCGCCTCCTTCCCTGTCGATCTGGGGGATCAGATCATGCTGGCCACCTCCAAAGGACAGTCAATCCGTGTGCCCGTTGATGGTATTTCGTTCCGGTCGCGGAATGCGGGTGGCGTCAAGGTGTTCAACACCGGCAAGGGTGAATTGGTCGTCAGCGTCGCATGGATCGCGGACCAGGGCGACGAGGCAGAAGATGCCGAAAACGTGGCTCCAGACACCGGAACCCCGTAGATTATGCCCGCCTATCGTTGAGAAACTGCATTCGCCCTGTTTTTACCACAAATTGGGGCGAATTCCGCCTGCTTGGAAATGCAACCTGAACCTGTAACGGCCCATGGCTACAGTTCAGAGTGTATGCGAGTTCGGAAATTGGCAGATAAAACAACGGGACCAACCGCAGTGACCCAACATGATGAAGCCTGGTTCAATCAAACCGGACGTAACCTGATCCGCATCGTGATCGGCTCCTACTTCGCCGCCGTCGCGCTCGATTTTTCGGCGGGTGTCGATCCTGCCGCGCTCTTCGCGCCGGTAATGCCTTATGCGGTGGCCGATCTGGTCGGCTCGTCACTCCTGCTCGCCGCCGCGATCGGCTACGTATTGGGCGCAGGGTTGCGCCTGTCGGCTCTGTCACTGGCAGTGTTCGTCATCAGTTCGACGTTGGTGCAGAATTTCGTCAGCTTTTCCCCCAGCAACATCTCCGGCTTCTGGCGCGATTTGGCCATGGTCTGCGCCGTCCTGAGTGCCTATGCCAACCAGACCAACCGCAACGAAATTGCTGTGATTACCCCGCGCCCCCGGCCGATCCGTCCACGTCGTATCAGCATCGCCGCACGCACGGACCGCCCCGAAGTCATCCAGCCCGAGGTTGCATCCCCCGAAGCGCCGCTGATCTTTTCGCATCACACTTCGGGAAGAAGCCCTGCGCGCAAGATCGGTATCGCCGGTTAAGCCGGGTAAAGTTCGCCAAACTTCTGTTCGAGATAGGCCAGTAAGGGCGCTTCTGTCGGTGCCGCGCCCGTGGCTTGGGTGATCAGATCGCGCGGCTGCATCAACCCGCCATACCGCTGCACATTCTCGCGCAGCCATTCGGTCGCCGGGTCCAGCCGACCTTGGGACAGGTGTGCATCCAGATCAGGCACTGCGACACGCAAGGCCTCATGCAGACACCCGGCATAGACATTGCCCAGCGTATATGTCGGGAAATACCCGAACAAACCGACCGACCAATGCACATCCTGCAAACACCCATCCGACGGGCGCGCCACCGGATACCCGAAATCGGCGGCAAAGCGGTCATTCCACGCCGCTTCCAGATCGCGCGCCTGCAAGTCGCCGGAAATCAGCGCGCGTTCCAGATCATATCGCAGCAGAACATGCAGGTTGTATTGCACTTCATCCGCCTCGGTCCGGATAAACCCGCGCCCCAGCGCATTTACCACGCCATAGAACGCGTCCGCGTCCGCCACGCCAAAATCACCAAATGCATAACGCATCTCGGTATACAGCCAGCCGGTCAGGGCCCGACTGCGCCCCAGTTGATTTTCGTAGATGCGGCTTTGGCTCTCGTGGACGCCCATCGACACACCACGCCCCAATGGGGTCAGGGCATAGGTCGGGTCGATCGCCTGCTCATAACAGGCATGACCGACCTCGTGGATCGTGGAATAGATGCAGTTGAACGGATCACTCTCGGACGTGCGTGTGGTGATGCGCACATCACTGCCCGACCCGCTGGAAAACGGATGCACCGCCTTGTCCAGCCGCCCGCGCGCCATGTCATAGCCAAAGGTTTTGGCCAGTTTGCGCGCCAGCTTCATCTGCTTGTTGGGCGCAAATCGCCCCTCCAGTGCCGCGCGCCGCCCAGCCTGTTGCAGCGCCTGCTCGCGCAGGGCCACCAAACGCGGGCGCAGCGCACTGAACATGGCATCCAGATCGGTGGCCTTTGCTCCCGGCTCGTAATCATCCAACAACGCGTCATAGATATCGCCGCCCGCCGCCAGTGCCGCGCCTTCCTCGCGCTTAAGCGCGATAATCTCGGCCAAAACGGGTGCAAAGGTGGCGAAATCATCCGCTGCGCGGGCCTCGGCCCATTGTCCCTGTGCCAGTGCCGCCTGTCGAGCGATCGCCGCCGCCAGATCGCCGGGCACCCGCATCGCGCGTGCATGATCGCGGCGAATATGGCGTAGCTGCGCGCGCGCCGTATCATCGACAGCTTCTGCCTCCGCAGCTTCCAGCCACTCCCCAATACGCGGGTCAATTCTGCGAGCGTGCAGCACCGACTGCATCGCGCCGCTTTCTTCGGCCCGTTGCGCGGCCGCCCCGCGAGGCATTACCGTTTCCTGATCCCAGCCCAGACGCCCGGCAACCTGCGACAGCGCCTCTGTCTCGCGCTGAAACGCCATCAACTCTGCAAACGATGTCATGTCACTCATCCTCGCACCGATTGCGCCTGTGGATAGCGACTATGGAACCTTGCACGTAGAATCAGAACCCATAACACCACGGCCAGCAGTTGATGCACGATGGCCACCTGCCACGGCGCGGCTGTCAGCACGGTAAAGATGCCCATGCCAATCTGCGCCAACAGCGCGATAAAGCCCGCATTAAACGCGGCCCTTGTGGCGCGATTGGCGCTGCGACGCCCCCGCAGCCAGACCATCGCAGAGAATGCAAACAGCAAATAGCCTGTCATCCGGTGGATGAATTGCACGGTCGCGGGGTTTTCAAAGAAGTTGCGCCACCATGGCTCGATCACCATCATCTGCGGCGGCACCAGCCCCCCGGCCATCAATGGCCAGTCGGTAAACGACCGCCCGGCGTCGATACCCGCCACCAGCGCACCGATGAGGATTTGCAGAAACGCAAAATGCATCCATCCGGTCGACAGGCTGAACAGCTTTGCCTCATGCCCGCGTCGGGCCTGCGTCAGCTCGCGTTCCGGCCGCGCCAACAACATCGCATACCATGCGATGAAACCAAGGATGACAAATGCCAGCCCCAGATGAACCGCCAACCGATAAGAGGCGACATCGGTGCGCTCGCCCGACAGGCCTGAACTGACCATCCACCAGCCGATTGCCCCCTGCAATCCGCCCAACGCACCCAACAGCAATAGCCGCCCGGTCCAGCCTGCCGGTATCTTACGTGCGATCAGAAAACCCGCGAAACCCAGCGCCCAGACCAGCCCGATCACCCGACCCAACTGTCGATGGCCCCATTCCCACCAGTAAATCACCTTGAAACCGGCAAGCGTCATATCGTTGTTTTCGATCTGAAACTCGGGGATCTGCTGATATTTGTCGAATTCCGCCTGCCAGCCTGCCTCGGACATCGGCGGCAGCGCGCCGGTGACAGGTTTCCATTCGGTAATCGACAGCCCACTGTCGGTCAGCCGGGTCAGTCCACCCACCGCGATCATCAGCACCACCATGGCAAAGAGCACGAACAGCCACAGCCGGATCGCGCCACGCGCACCCCCGCGCCCCCGGTCGATCATTCCGCCCTTGGGCGTATCGACCGCGCGTTGCGGCGCGCTTTCACCGACCTCTTCGAATAGCTTGCGTTTCTGGCTCATCGGGCTGCTCCCTGCCTAGTCTTGGGCCTCATTGATCGCAGCGTAATGCGCGCCTGCCCCCCCTTCAAGCGCACTTAGTCACCGCGATCCTTCCAGCGGACCATCTGCCGCAGTATCCCGTGCAGCAGGCGCGTGTCGGCGGTGGTCAAAGGCATGCGCGACCAGAAATTGCGCAATGTCTGACGCATGCTGTCGGCCTTGTGCTCGGGAAAGAAAAAACCCGCATCATCCATCCGCGCGTCGTAATGCGCCGCCAGCGCTTCGATATCGCTTTGATTGGCCCAATCCGTATCCGACATCTGCACATGCTCGGGTACAACGTCATCCGTCGCACGGCGCCACTCATAGGCGGTCAACAATACACATTGCGCCAAATTAAGGCTGGCAAATGCGGGATTCACCGGCACCGAGATAATCGCATTCGCCCGCGCCACATCGGCGTTCTCCAGCCCGGCCCGTTCTGGACCAAATAAAACCGCTACCCGTTGCCCATCTGCGATCTTCTCGGCGGCCATCTGCATCGCGCGCTCTGGGCTCACTACCGGCTTGGTCATCTCGCGGGTGCGCGCCGTGGTGGCAAAGACGAAATGCGCGTCGTTCACGGCCTCTGGCAGCGTCTCAACCAAGAGTGCCTCGTCCAGCAATCGCCCGGCGCCGCTCGCCATTGCGACCGCTGACGGGTTCGGCCAGCCATCACGCGGGGCGACCAGACGCATCCGATCCAGTCCAAAATTCCACATCGCGCGCGCCGCTGCACCGATGTTTTCGCCCATCTGCGGGCGCACCAGCACAAAGTCAGGCTGCGGTCGGTCTGTTGGCATCGCTCACTCCTCCGGCGTTTGCGCGCTGATACGCCAAGGATTGCGACCATAAAACCCCCGCGCCCATCTTCTGACGTCAAATTTCCCGCCGGAGCCAAGAAATCGTCTGCTCCGCCTGCCGCCAAGAGCATGGCGCCGGAGGATATTCCGCGTTATAGCAGCGCAAAAGACCCCGAGGAGCGTCCGACATGGCCGAAACCGAGCATCCGCAGATTTATCTCATCACACCGTCCGAGATCGAGCTCAGCCGGTTCGGTGATCAATTGGCCGCCGCGCTTGATGCACATCCCATTGCCTGTGTGCGCCTCGCGCTATCGACCCGCGACGAAGACGATATCGCCCGCGCCGCGGACGCTTGCCGCGAGATCACCCATACCCGCGACGTGGCATTGGTGATCAGCAGTCATATCGCGCTGGTCGAACGTCTGGGGCTGGATGGAGTCCACCTCACCGATGGCGCGCGTTCCGTCCGCAAGGCCCGCAAGGCGCTGGGAGCAGATGCCATTGTCGGTGCGTGGTGCGGCCAGTCGCGCCACGATGGTCTCGGAGCAGGCGAGGCCGGCGCAGATTACATCAGCTTTGGCCCCGTTGGTCAGAGCCTGCTGGACGACGCCCAACAGGCCGAAGCCGAGTTGTTCAGTTGGTGGAGCGAGATGATCGAACTGCCCGTCGTGGCCGAAGGCGCACTGGATGCCGACCATATCGCCGAACTCGCGCCGGTCACTGATTTCTTTGGCATCGGCGAGGAGATATGGCGCGCCGACGATCCGGCAGCCGCCCTGCGATCCCTGATCGCCGCAATGCACTGAACATCACGTTATTGGTGTTGTCTCTCAGGTGGCATCGCGCCTCTTACCTGTGTTTCCAGATGCTTGGCCAATGATTTGCGATCGGCAAAGTCTGCGGCGCGGACTGGTGGGTGGTAAATCACCCGCACAGAGCCCTGTGGCCACGCGGCCAATACCTGCAACATATGCGCGCCAAAGCTCATATCCCCCCACCAACCATAGAACCGCTCATCGCGGCCATGCGGTGCGGTATAAATCACAGTCACGGCCTGAACGCTCAGGACATTCCGCAGGTTTGGTGTGAGAAATGCCGCAAACAGCGTTGATTTAAATGGCAGAACCCGCATTCCGTCTGTCGATGTCCCCTCGGGGAAAAACAGCAACCGATGCCCTGCCAGCAACCGCCCCTCAAAAAGCGCTGTCTGTGCCTTGGCCTGATTGCGGTCGCGCGCGATAAACACAGTCCCCACCGCCCGCGCCATCATGCCAATTCCCGGCCATCCGGCGACTTCGGATTTTGAGACGAAATAGATGCGCTTGCGGGCATTCAGAGTGAAAATATCCAGCCATGACGCATGGTTGGCGACCACCGCCCCACGCGCGGTCATCGGTGTCCCCTCTGACCGGTAGCGCATTTGCAGGATAACGAACGCAACGCGGCAAACAATCTGGGTGATGAAGGGCGTAACAGGGCGACGCAGGCCATAAATAGGTCGCTCAACGGCGCGCAGGATCAGCAAGATGGCCACCCCGGTCAGCAGTATCACAATTAGTAGAAACCCGCGTACCCCCGCCAGTAACCAGCCCAGTGGTGTGATACGCGCCGGACCCGGTTCATCCTCAGGCTGCCACGTAAAACTCACCCGCCGAGGCCTCGGGAGTAAATATCTTTTCTCTTCTGGCTCAAACGATCCGTATCCATGACCAGACATATATCCGTGGTGTTGAATGCATGATCCACAAACGCGCCGTCACCGACGTGGCCGCCTAGCCGCAAATAGGCCTTTATCAACGCGGGCACCTGCAACATCGCCGTCCGGCGATCAATCTGATCCGGCGCGATCAGGTCCATGCGCTGAAAATGCGTCGGCTGGGCACGCGCGCGTAGCGCCTTGGGTGCCAGATGACGATGGTAAAGCAGCGATAATGGCTGTGCCAGCGCGTCTGTATCAGTCCCGTGAAAACTGGCGACACCAAAGAGAACCTCGATCCCGTGATCCGTGACATATTGCGCCAGCCCCTGCCAGAGATGATACATTGCCTCGCCACCACGATAGCGTGCATCTACGCAGGATCGGCCCAGTTCCATCAACCGTCGCCCTGAACTGCGCAGCGGCGTCAGGTCATACTCATCCTCTGAATAGAACTGCCCCGCACTGCGGGCCTGATCGTCCCGCAACAGCCGGTACACACCGATCACGCGATCCTCGGACGCACAGTTCAACGTCGTATCGGTCAGGATCAAGTGGTCAAAATAGGCGTCAAAGTGGTCTTGCTCCAACCCCGCGTCGTGATCGACCAACGGGCCGTTGCCGCCCAACTCCTGAACAAAGACACGATACCGCAGCCGTTGCGCAGCGCGGCGTTCGGCTTCGGTTTCGGCCAGTTTGACCCTGAATTGCGGTGAACCGTTTATCTGCATCAGCCCCAGCTATCCCCCGGCCCGCTTTTAGGGTCGCGCGGAAGGGATGGCAACAGAGCAAGCGACAGGCGCTTTACTATCGCAAAGGTTGTGTTAAGATTTTCGTAATCCTTTTCATGGCTCAATGAACGGACGCAACTCTACTCGTGCCGCATCTACAACGACCTTACCAGCGTTGGGGAAATTAACCGTGACCTTGCCAGCGATATTGCTTTGTACCAGCCCAACGCCCCAATCGGGTTGTCCGGGATGTTCGACCCGCATGCCCGGTGCGAGAAAGGCAGACATGTCATTCATTGTTCAGTTCCATAATAGGGGCATGTGATGACTACAAAAAGTGATTCACAGCTTAACCCCGATCTGGCCGCACTGATAGGGTCTCGCATCTGTCATGATCTGATCAGTCCGGTCGGCGCGATCTCGAACGGACTGGAACTGTTGACTTTGGCAGGTACCCCCAGCGGACCCGAGATGAATTTACTACGCTCCAGCGCCGATTACGCCAATGCCCGATTGCGTTTCTTTCGCGTGGCCTTCGGCCTCACCGGCAAAGGCCAGACAATGCCCACAGGTGATGTCAGCACGATTCTGGATGATGTGTTCACTGGCAACATCAGCATAGATTGGCGTCTGCGGGGCGCGCTTGACCGGCCATTGGCACAGGCCAGCTTCCTCGCTTTGATGTGTACCGAAACGGCGCTCCCCTACGGTGGGCACATTACCATCAGCGGCGCACCTGACGCGATTTGTCTTGTGGCCGAAGGTGAGCGACTCTCTGTGTCAGCGCGGCACTGGGATGATTTGGCCAAAAGGCGCCCGCCCGGCGAGCTTTCGGCGGCGCTGGTGCAATTCGCTCTTTTGCCGGAAATCCTGACAAAGCTGCACCGCAGACCCACGGTGTTCCGGGCCAAGAACACAACATCCCTGCAATTCTAATCCGTCTCGTGGACCACTTGGCTCGCGCTATCGACGACACCCGTTTGTGACCAGCCGCCAGTCGCGTCAGTCACGCACAGTTCCATCCCCATCAACCAGATATTTAAAGCTGGTCAATTGCGCCGCCCCCACCGGGCCGCGCGCATGCAGCTTGCCCGTGGCGATCCCGATCTCGGCGCCCATTCCAAACTCTCCGCCATCGGCAAACTGAGTGGATGCATTGCGCATAAGGATCGCGCTGTCCAACTCGGTAAAGAAGGTCTGCGCAGCCGTATCATCTTCGGTCAGGATGCAATCGGTGTGTTGCGACCCATAGCGTTCTATATGGCTGACGGCACCGTTCACGTCATTCACAATCCGTGCGGCGATGATCATATCCAGATATTCGTGACCCCAATCGTCCTCGCCCGCAGGAACGGTGCCTTCGATCCGGGCCAACGTGTCATCGGCGCGCACCTCGACGCCCGCCTCGAGCAGCGCGCGCACCAGATCCGCCCCCAACCCGTCCGCGATATCACGATGAATGAGCAGGCATTCAGCGGCACCACAGATCCCGGTGCGGCGCGTCTTGGCATTCATCACCACACGCATCGCTTTCTCGGGATCAGCCGCAACATCCACGTAGACGTGCACGATCCCTTCGAGATGGGCAAAGACCGGCACGCGCGCCTCGCGCTGAACCAGCCCCACCAGCCCCTTGCCGCCGCGCGGCACGATCACGTCGATCAGCCCGGTCATGGTCAGCATCTCCTGCACTGCCGCGCGATCGCGCGTCGGCACCAGCTGAATCGCCTCTTCGGGCAGGCCCGCGGTCCGCAATCCCGCCTGCAAGCACCCGTGTATGGCCTGACTGGAATGAAAGCTTTCTGACCCGCCGCGCAAAATCACCGCATTCCCCGCCTTCAGACACAGCGCACCGGCGTCAGCGGTCACATTCGGGCGGCTCTCGTAGATGACACCGATCACGCCCAATGGGGTGCGCACCCGGCGGATATGCAGCCCGCTGGATTGGTCCCACTCGGCCAGAACCTCGCCCACGGGATCGGCCTGCGCCGCGACTGCCCGCAGTCCGGCGGCGATGCCTTCGATGCGTGCCTCATCCAGCATCAGGCGATCCATCATCGCCTCTGACAGCCCTTTTTCACGGCCATAGTCGAGGTCCTTGGCATTGGCTGCAATGATCGCATCCATACGCTTGATGATCGTAGCCGCAGCGGCATTCAGCGCCTCGGCCTTCTGATCGCTGCTGACAATCGCCAGTTCGGTGGCCGCGGCACGCGCACAGGCACCAATTTGCGCCATGAGGGCGGGAATATCAGTATGGTCTTTCATCACGGCATGTCCCTGCGTGGTCTATTCGAAGTCTGATCTTATCAGCCCAGTATCAAAACGCCATATCATCGCGATGGATCAGCGCGGCGCGCGCCGGATAGCCCAAAACAGGCTCAATCGCATCTGACCGCAATCCCTTGATCGCGGTGGCGTCGTCCGAGGCGTAGCGCGTCAGGCCCAGTCCCAGCGCCCGCCCGTCCGGGCCGATGATCTCGACCGGATCACCACGACCAAAGCGACCAGAAACGTCCGTCACACCGGCTGGCAACAGACTGCTGCCCCGCTCCATCGCGCGAACAGCCCCTGCATCGACTGTGATCTGCCCTTTGGCCTTCATCGCGGCGATCCACGCCTTGCGTTTCTGCTGCGGCGTCCCCTGTGCGCGGAACCAGGTCGCGGGTGCACCCTGTTCCAGCGCAGAAATCGGATGCAAAACCGATCCTTCAGTAATCACCATATCGCACCCTGCCGCAGTGGCGGTCTTGGCCGCCATCAGCTTGGTCTTCATCCCGCCCTTACTCAGGCCGGATGTTGCATCGCCGGCCATCGCCTCGATCTCGGGTGTGATGTGGTCGATCACGTCAAACCGGGTTGCAGATGGATCCTGTGCCGGATTGGCCGAATAAAATCCATCGACATCCGACAGCAGGATCAACTGGTCCGCCCCCGCCGTCACAGCGACCTGTGCCGCCATCCGGTCATTGTCACCATAGCGGATTTCATCCGTGGCAACGGTGTCGTTCTCATTGACGATGGGAACCGCGCCGAAGCGCAACAAGGTTTCAAGCGTGGCGCGCGAATTGAGATAGCGCCGCCGGTCCGTGCTGTCCTCCAGCGTGACCAGAACCTGCGCCGCACGCAGCCCGCGCCGCGCCAGAGCTGCATCATACGCTCCCGCCAGCTTGATCTGGCCCACGGCGGCCGCGGCCTGCGATTGCTCCAGCGTCAGTTCGGTCGCAGGCAACCCCAGCGCACTACGCCCCAATGCGATAGACCCGGACGAGACCAGAACAACATCCGCGCCGCGCGCCCTTAGTCGCGCCACATCATCGGTCAGCGCCTCCAGCCATTCACTGCGCAGATCGCCCGTAACCCGATCCACCAACAGGGCCGAACCGATCTTGATGACCAGCCGCTTGGCGTCCGCTACGGCCGCCACGGTTCAGGCTCGTCTTCGGCAGGTTTCTGGCGCAGCTTGTCAGCGGCAATGTTATCTTTCAGAACGCGCAGCACCTCGGGGACACCCTCGCGCGCAACGCCCGACATCGCCATGACTGTGCCACCCGATGCCTCTTCCAGCTCGGCCAACGCCTCGGCCCGTGCCTCATCGTCCAGCGCATCCACCTTGTTCAGCACGACGATGCGCGGCTTGGCACCCAGAATATCGCCATAGGCTTCGATCTCGGTGATGATCGTCTGGTAGTCCTCGGCAATCGTCTCGGACGTGCCATCAACCAAGTGCAACAGAACCGAGCATCGCTCGACATGACCGAGAAAAATATCGCCCAGCCCCCTGCCCTCACTGGCCCCGTCGATCAGGCCCGGAATGTCTGCCACGACAAATTCCACGTTATCGACACCGACCACACCCAGATTGGGATGCAGGGTCGTGAACGGATAATCGGCGATCTTGGGCCGTGCATTGGACGTGGCCGCCAGAAAGGTCGACTTGCCTGCATTTGGCAGACCCAGCAGGCCCACATCCGCAATCAGTTTCAGGCGCAGCCAGATGGTGCGTTCCACGCCCTCTTGGCCCGGATTGGCCCGGCGCGGCGCCTGATTGGTCGAAGATTTGAAATGCAGGTTGCCAAAACCGCCATTGCCGCCGCGCGCCAGTTGCACGCGCTGTCCCAGCTCGGTCAGATCGGCAATCACTGTCTCCTGATCCTCGTCAAGGATCTCGGTGCCGACCGGCACCCGAAGAACGATGTCGTCGGCATCCTTGCCGGTGCGCTGCCGCCCCATCCCGGGCTGGCCACTGCGGGCAAAAAAGTGCTGCTGATAGCGGAAATCAATCAGCGTATTCAGCCCATCCACAGCCTCGGCCCAAACCGAGCCACCCTTGCCGCCGTCGCCCCCGTCCGGTCCGCCATATTCGAGGTATTTCTCACGACGAAAGCTGACGCAACCGCCGCCGCCGCCGCCGGAGCGAATATAGACCTTGGCGAAATCGAGAAACTTCATGCTGTGTCCTTGCTTGCGCCCGTTCCATACGGCGGCGCGGCGAAATGCTCAATGCTGTTTACGGCTATAGGTCCATGTCGGCACCTTGGCCCCTTGGGCCACCGAATATGTTTCGGCATCCCCAAGGTAGCAGAAGCCGCAATTGGTCAGGACCCGTGCCGAAGCCGCGTTACCCTGATGCACAGTGGCAAAGATTGTCCGGCATTGCTGTGGGTTGGCCGCAACAAGCGCCGCGACGGCCTCTGACGCGATCCCGGAATTCCAGAACGCGGGCGCAACCCAATAGCCGATTTCGGACTGCCCGACATCGACCCGCGTCAGGCTAATCACCCCCATGACCTCGCCGCCGCCCATCTTGGTCCCGTCCATGACCCACGCATCCTCGGTCCGATCCGCAGCACTGACGCGACCGATGAAGGCCTCGACCAGCCCCGGAGGCAGCGGATGCGGGATAGACGACGTATTGCGCGACACGCGCTTGTCCGAGATATACATCTCGATCAGGCCGGCATCGGACACCCGCACTGGCCGCAGGTCGAAACGAGGCGTCTCGATCGTCGCTTGGTTGATTATTGTCTCAAGCATCATGCGCTTTCTCCTCCAAAGAGCACAAAGAGAACCGACAGCACGGTGAGTGCCGCGAGGGTCCACATCAGATATTTCTCCGCCGCGCTCCCTGCGACGGTCTTGGCAATCCGGTCCCCGGCCAGTGTCCAGATAGGGTGCAGAACGATCTGCAATGACAACAGACAGATGGCAATTACCGCCGTCGCCTGCAAGGCCGGTGTGCCCGGTGCGACAAAGTTTGAAAACCCGCCGACGATCATTGCCCAAGCCTTTGGATTGAGCGGATGTACAAACAATCCCGCAACAAATCCCGGTGCCTCGGATTGTTCGGCCCCAACGGCGAGGCGTAGGTTCGCCACCTTCCACGCCAACCAGCAGATGTAGGCCGCCGAGACCCACTTGAGCGCGACAAATATGCCCGGCGCGGCAGTCGACAGTTCCATCAGACCGAAACCGATTGGCCAGATGATCAGTTGTTTGCCCAAGGCAACCCCTGCGACAAAGGGCAATGCCGCCCGAAACCCGAACCGCGCGCCCGTTGCCATTAACGCCATGTTCGCAGGGCCCGGCGTCCCGACCTGACTGGCACCAAAAACCAGAAAAGACGTGATCGCGACACTCATGCCCGCACCGCCCCGACCCGGCTGGACCTGCCGCACAAGCCGCTGTTCACTAATCGCAGCTCAATCAGATTTTTCCCGGTGACACTCATCATTCTAGTCCGGCTTTCCTCATCGGGGTGCGCGGGTTATGGCCCGGTCCGGGTTCCTTTGACGTAAACGAAAAAGGGGACCGGCCTATCCGCCGATCCCCTGGTTGTTTCAGAACCTGTTCAGATACGGCTACTCAGCGGCCTCTGCGACTGGCGCGACCGAGATAAAGGTGCGTCCCTTCAGGCCTTTGCGGAAGGTCACGTTGCCCTCGACTGTGGCAAAGATCGTGTGATCACGACCCATGCCCACACCCTCGCCCGGCCACATTTTCGTGCCGCGCTGACGCATGATGATATTGCCGGGAATCACGGCTTCGCCGCCGTATTTTTTGACTCCAAGACGACGGCCCGCGGAGTCGCGACCGTTACGGGATGAACCGCCTGCTTTTTTATGTGCCATCTGGTCTCTCCTTAGCCTTTGGTCAAATCTTTAGCCTGATCGATCCAGCCTTCGCGCTCGATCCGGCCCTTGAACGACAGTTTCTCGTCCATATCAGCAACGTCCGCATCCGTCCATGCCGCGATCTGGGCAAAGGTGGTGACGCCGTTTTCGTGAAGCTTCTTCTCCAGCGCGGGACCGACGCCCGACAGCTGTTTCAGATCATCGCCAGCCGCATCAGCCTTGGCGGCCTTCTTGGGCGCAGCGGCTTTCTCCGGGGCTTCAGCCTTGTCCGCTTTCTTGGCGGGGGCAGCTTTCTTGGCGGGCTTGGCATCGGCGGCCACGGCGGGGGCAGAACCTGCACCCATGGCTGCTTTGACACCGGATTTCTCCGCGCCTTTTTCCAGAATCTCGGTGATCCGCAGCAGCGTCAACTGTTGACGGTGGCCCTTGGTGCGCTGGCTGCCGTGCTTACGGCGGCGCTTGACGAAGTGGATGACCTTGTCACCCTTGACCTGATCCACGACCTCGGCCTGAACAGCGGCACCATCAATCATCGGTGCGCCGACAACCGGCTTGTCGCCGCCCAGCATCAGAATCTCATTGAATTGCACTTTTTCGCCGGCATCCGCCGCCAGCTTTTCGACACGCAGCAAATCGCCCGACTGGACCTTGTACTGCTTGCCGCCGGTTTTCATAACCGCAAACATCTGTCTTTCCTTCGCATTTTCCGCGTCCTTCGGTCCCCTTGCGGGTGTTCCCGATCTTGCGATCACCTGGGACGGCGCGCCATATTCGGCGTATAGAAATTAACCCCGGATCGAGGACCACCCCCGCCGAGATGCGGGCTTATCGGGTTATTGCGCGCCCAAGTCAAGCGGTTTTGCCCACCTGCTTCCGGTCAGAGCGGCGCGCTGTTCATATGCTCGGCAACCGCCTGCCCCAACAGATATGATAGCTCATCATACATCCGGTTGTAGGCCCGAAACAGCGCACGGTTCAGTGTCTGTCCCTCGGGCCGCTTGAACACCGCCGCATAGGCCGACAGGTCATCGAAATCCAGCGGATCATAGGCCAGCAGCAAAAATGCGTATAACCATTCCTCAGTATCGGCACGGTTGGTGTCTTCCTGAGACCAGACATCGCGCAGAATCTCGTCTTCGGTCATGTTCAGTGCGCCGCCATCGACCAGCCCGCGAAAGAACATCAGGTTGGAATTAAGCGCACCGGCAACGTTCAATTCTATCAGATCACTTTCGACAATAATCATTTCGATCGGCCCGATCACTGGGTCTTCGTCTTCGCGCAACCGATCAGCGCGGGCCATCGCGGCATCCTCGATCTCCGGATCCATGAATGCGCGCCGCGCGGCCAGTTCCAGCGCGATCACCTGCCTGCCCAGATCAGAGGTAAAGAACGTCAGCAAATGGGTCAGATCCGTGTCCTCCAGCCCCTTGGTCAATTCGGCCTCGACCAGTGCCTGCATGCGCTCGGGGCTATAAATACGCGCCACGGTGCTGGCCCAGCTATCCAGATCCGCATCCGGCAACATCTCTTCTGCAATCTGCGCTCCGTAAATGTCGCCCTCGGCCTGCATGATCGCCACGGTTGCCGTGACGTCGAGCGCGTCAAACAGCGCACGCAAACGCGCCGTGCGATCCTCCTCCGCATGTCCCAAGCCACTGCATAACAGCCACAGACCCGCACAGAGTGTGAACAATCGCACGATCACAGCGCCTGCCCCGGCCCCATGTCCGCCATGCGCAGCGCCAGAACCTCGAACCGCTCGGCCATGATCTCGAACTGGATGGCATTCATCAACTCATAGACTCGCTGCATCTGCGGCGCCTCCAACGCATCGGCATACGCCGCCAATTCCGCGTTGCTGAACGCCTCATAGGTATAGGCCGCACTGTTCAGACCACTGACTTTCAGCGACTCGCGCAACTCGGCATCCCTTGCCCCCAGTAGCTGCCTCAGCGTTGCCTCATCGATCTCGCGGTCCAGCACACCCGCCGTCGATGCGACTATCAGAAACCGGACCTGCACTTCGCGAATGGCCGAAATCGTCACACCAGAACTGTCCACCGCCTCGGTCAGACGCACCAACTGCGTCAGCCGCTCCGGCGTCGCCTCTTCGATCAGAACCGCGCCACCCGCCTGCTTCATGTCGTTGTCCTCTTCGCGGTGAGAGGCATTTTCCTCGGCCACCAGCCGCACGCCCAAAGGCGACGCGTAAAACTCCGCTGCGACATTCAGCAGATCGTCGCTCAGCGTGTGTTCAAGAATATCAAGCGCGATCCCGTGCAGGACATCCTCGGCAAAGACATCGCTGGCCGTGCGCGACCAGTCATCGCCGAAATCGCTGGCCGACATGCCCAGCATCATCGGTGCGTCCTGCGCCGAATGGGCAATGCTCGCCAACGCGGTATCAAACCCGGTGACCTTTAGAAACGCCTCCAGCCGCGGACGATCCGCCGCCTGCGCCATGACGGACGCGCAGATCAGCGTAATCAAGAGCGCGTATAGCGGACCCTTTCGCCCCTGCGATATTTGCAACGATTTCAGCATCTGCCACCTCCCCGCGCCGCGACCCGCGGCCGCCACTGATCATGTCCGCGCCAGACTATTGGATTTCTCCGGTCAAACAACGCAAAACCCCTTGTCTCGCCCGCCAAAGGCAATTAAACGCTGGCTTCCAGACCCCCGCGGAGAGGTGCCGGAGTGGTCGAACGGGGCGGTCTCGAAAACCGTTGAGCCTTCACGGGTTCCCAGGGTTCGAATCCCTGTCTCTCCGCCATTACCATTTGATTTCATTGAGTTTTACCTCAAAGAGACAACTCAACCCATGTTCGAACCCATGCTTCGAAATTGGGTTCATACGGACATATGACGGGTTCTTGCTCACGAAGACGTGACCGCATGTCGCAGCACGCGCAGTCCGTTCCCCTCTTGCCTCTCGACCACACCATGCCTTCGCGCGTGACACATGATGCAAAGTGCGGCACTACTTAGCTATATCGCGTTCAAGTTGTCGGGAGAAATTATGCGGAATAAGATGGTGGTGTTTGCTGCGTTGTGCGGCGCTTATTTGGCGAGTGCGGGAAGTGCCCATGCCGAAACGTTTGAAGAATACCTTACCTCGATGGACAGGAAGCCGGTCACTTTTTCTGGCAAGATTTACTACAACGACAGTAACTTTCGCTTTTACAGCAACGCCGGTGAGTTCTTCACCGCAACGATGGATGCAGGCCGCGAAATTCGGGAACGGATCGAAGACGAGTGCCAAGAAGGCAGCTTTATGATTGACACCGACGAACTTTGTTCGATCACGGGAAGCGGTTCCGTGGAGATACGCGGAAGCGACATTCGCTTGAGCATTGAAGCCGTCGAAGACTTGGAGACTGGCAACCAATGAAAGTTGTTCGGATTGTTTTTCAGATCATTGTCGGGATGGTCTTTGGCATCGCCGCCGGGTTGGCGCTATCTCCGCTTTTTGCGGCCATTTCCGACGGCAAGGGCACGGTGGGATTCTTCGTCGTCTTTTTCGTAGTCACGCTATTGGCGGCATTTGCCCCTACGGTCCGGCGCGCGTTTGGGCGCGGCTTCTTGCTCTTGGGCGCGGCCATATTTGCGTTGCCGGTTTCGACATTCATACTATCCGGGGTCGTTTCGCACGAAATGGTCTCTGGGGCTGCAGACGCCGACAAAGGTTATGCCACAACCGGAAGTGTGATCGCCGGCGGCTTGATGACAACCATCGCCGGATTGTTCGGCTTCGTGCTCGGGTCGATTTCTCTAATCGTCGGTCTAATTCTGTCTCTTGGGGGACGACGGGAAGTCGTCATTGTTGAACGCCCCCAAACGCAAAGCGCCGAACCCACTCTACGCCGCTAAAGCGTAGGATGCGCTGCATACCCCTTGCGTTCCGCTACGGTCCTTCGACGTGACGGCCTATAGTGGGCAGAACAAGACGGCGGTTTCTTTCGAACTTAGCACCACGCCTTCGGTGGCTGGGCTGCCTTCATGGATTGTGACGGGACATGATGCCCACAGCCAGGACGCCGCCCAGCACCTCGCACCGGCACCCCGGTACATAGTGCAGGCGCTCCTTGATCATCGCAATAATCGGTTCGTCCGTAAATCATCTCTGCTGTTGATTGTCACTGAGAACTGACCCGGTAGCCCCATAAATTGTCACTGAGAACTGACCCATGTGAACACACTTCCCCGACGGTTTTGGTTGGGGGGATTTGGAGTGATCGACATGGGATTTTTGAGTGTCATTCGACGCTGGGCATTGCGTGACAAAATGCCAATCAGGGAGATTGCCCGGCGGACGGGTTTGTCTCGGAACACGATCAAGAAGTATCTGCGTGAAGGTGCGGTGGAGCCGAGGTTCAAGACGCCCAAGCGTCCAAGCAAGCTGGACCCCTACGCGGATCGGCTGTCAGCCTGGCTTTTAATCCAGACGCGGAAGTCACGCAAAGAGCGGCGGACAGTGAAGCAAATGCATGCTGATCTGGTGAAGCTGGGATATAATGGTTCCTATGAACGCGTGGCAGCTTTCGCCCGGGCATGGCGTGAAGATCGGCATCGAGCGGAACAGACGACGGGGCGCGGCACCTATGTGCCTTTGGTGTTCGCGCCCGGCGAAGCCTTCCAATTCGATTGGAGCGAGGACAGGGCCAACATCGGTGGTGAGCGCGTCAAACTTCAGGTCGCGCATATCAAACTGTCACACAGCCGGGCTTTCTTGGTGCGGGCCTACCCGCTGCAAACGCACGAGATGCTGTTTGACGCCCACTGGCATGCATTCCGCGTCTTCGGCGGCGTGCCTGGTCGCGGGATCTATGACAATATGAAGACCGCCGTTGATCGTGTGGGCAAAGGCAAGCAGCGGGACGTCAATGCACGCTTCAAGGCTATGGCCAGCCACTACGTGTTTGAGCCCGAGTTCTGCAATCCAGCCGCAGGTTGGGAGAAAGGCCAGGTTGAGAAGAACGTGCAGGATGCGCGCAACCGCATGTGGCAGGTCATGCCAGTCTTTGCCGATCAGGCAGAGCTGAACCAATGGCTTGAAGATCGCTGTATCGCCCTTTGGGCAGAGACACCGCACAAGGCTTTGCCGGGGTCCATCGCTGACGTGTGGGAGGCCGAGAAGCCCACGCTGATGGCACTGCCGCCGGCATTCGATGGCTTTATCGAACATAGTAAGCGTGTGTCACCCACATGCCTGATCACGTTCGAACGCAATCGCTACAGCGTTCCCGCCAGCTTTGCGAACCGACGTGTCAGTTTGCATGTCTATCCCGAACGGCTGGTCATGGTCGCTGAAGGGCAAACGGTTTGCGAGCATGCGCGGATCATCGAGCGGTCTCATCGCAAGCCCGGCAAGGTCATCTATGACTGGCGTCACTATCTCGCTGTCATCCAACGCAAACCAGGTGCCTTACGCAATGGTGCGCCGTTCACGGAGATGCCGGATGCCTTCCGGCAACTTCAGGATCACATGCTGCGTAAAGAAGGCGGTGACCGAGAGATGGTCGACATTCTGTCTCTGGTCCTTCAGCACAACGAAGATGACGTTTTGTGCGCAGTGGAGCTGGCACTTGAAGCGGGCGTCCCCACCAAGACGCACATCCTGAACCTGTTGCATCGATTGATCGACCGCAGACCGACAGATCACCCCGAGGTCGATCCGCCGGACGCACTGGCATTGCAGTCAACGCCAGAGGCCAACGTCGATCGCTATGACGGGTTGCGACAGACTAAGGAGAAGCGCCATGCGTCATGACCCAGCAGGAGCTTCTATCGTGATCATGCTACGCAGTCTCAAGCTGTACGGCATGGCAAATGCGATTGAAGACTTGGTCGCCCAGGGCGCGCCAGCGTTCGAAGCTGCCACACCAATGCTGTCACAGCTGCTCAAGGCCGAGATCGCCGAGCGCGAGGTACGGTCTATCGCCTACCACACGAAGGTCGCCCGCTTCCCCGCATATAAAGACCTCACCGGCTTTGACTTTGCGTCCAGTGAGATCAACGAGGCAACAGTCCGACAGTTGCATCGGTGCGAGTTCATTGAAGCGACTGAAAATGTCGTGCTGATCGGCGGCCCCGGAACCGGCAAAAGCCATACTGCTACAGCAATTGGTGTGCAGGCGATTGAGCATCACAGGCGAAAGGTCCGCTTCTTCTCGACCGTGGAATTGGTTAATGCACTGGAGCAAGAGAAAGCGCTTGGAAAGGCTGGGAAACTGGCTGAGATGCTGACCAAGGTCGATTTGGTTATCTTAGACGAGCTTGGCTACCTGCCGTTCAGTTCATCTGGTGGGGCATTGCTCTTCCACCTACTCAGTAAGCTCTATGAGCGCACCAGTGTGATCATCACCACCAACCTTAGCTTCTCAGAATGGGCGCAGGTCTTCGGGGATGCAAAGATGACCACCGCTCTCTTGGATCGGCTTACCCACCGCTGCCACATCCTCGAAACCGGAAACGACAGCTACCGCTTCAAGGTCAGTTCTGAGGCAGCAAAGAAAACTGCAAAGGAGGCCAAAACATTGACCGCATCATAGACCACGACGCATAACTGAGGGTGGGTCAAATCTCGGTGAAAATACCGGGTCAGTTCTCAGTGACAATCAACAATCTCTGCATTCGGCCGTTCTTTTGTCAGGCAGACTCGGCACAGATTTGGAGGAGTTTTGGGGGATGAGGTCAGATGAATGCAGAAAGATAAGGGAAATGCCCCAACTGATCGTCACCGGGGGCTAGCATCGTCACAGCTTGCGGTGATGAATGCATCAAAGATTCGCCCCTGACGCCGATCTTGTGGCAAGTGTTCCGGGTGCCATTGGATTCCCATCAAAAATGGATACTCTCGGTCTTCAAAAGCTTCGATTATGCCATCGTTTGCAAGTGCGGTTGCGTGGAGACCGGAACCCAAAATATCAACGGCTTGATGGTGAACTGAATTCACCCAAAGATTATCAACTTCGCAAATCCGGCGCAAATTGCTTCCATCAAGTAGCTCGACTTGATGCACCGCGTCGCCAAGCTGAGAACCATTTCGATGGTCAAATGAGGTAGGCCTTTGGTCAAGCGTGTGATCGAAAATCGTCCCCCCACGCAGAACGTTGATTAACTGCATTCCGCGACAGATCCCGAGTACGGGCATGTCAGACTTCAGCACCGCTTTTGCGAACTCAAACTCGAAACCATCACGATTCGAAAGAACCTCAGAAATTTCGCTATGGTGCTGGCCTCCATAATAATCCGGCGAAAAATCAGTCCCGCCTGTAAAGACCACTCCATCAAATCTTGATGCATATTGCACAAGGTCCCCATCAAAGCAGTAGGGTAGCATTACTGGCTGCCCCCCCGCCTTGGACACAGCTTCCACGTAGGGTGCCAAAAGATAATACTCGTTCTTTGCGCTGTTAAAGTTTGAGGTTACGGCGATAAGTGGCGGTTTTGTCATGGCTTGGTTCCACCAGACAAGATGTTCAGCAATAGCCGTTCGTAAACCTTAGCACCCAAAACCACCTCGTCTATATGTGCATATTCATCCGGTATATCGGAAAAGCTACCTCTGGGGTGTGGCGTTAAATACCATGGACCAAAATTGACGGCAGGAACATTCAATCCCGCCACGAAAAAGTGGGCATCCGTGAATCCTGACAGGCCACGGAGCTTTGCTGTCCTGCCTGTGATTTCCATGAGCGCGCGCTCACATTCAGCCACGATTGGCTCAGTAGTATCGACTTCGACAGCAGGAACGAACAGTTCACTGGACAGATCTATCGATGCACCTCTAGCGGAGGCAACCATGTTGGCGATTTTTCCCATCTGATCGAGAACCATGTTCTCAGTCTCACCAATGGAGAGCCGCCGATCGATTATGATCGTACATTCCTCGGCGATGACGTTTGGTTTTTCACCGCCTGAAATCTGACCAAACCCTACGGAAGGGTTTGGTACATATTTCGAAGGGTTCGCAGAGAGGCTGTCTGGAAACTCCCGCTCGATAGCCGTTATCAATTCTGCCGCGACAGAAATCGCATTGACGCCAGTATGAGACTTTCCTGCCTGTCCACCCCGGCCGATGATTTTCGCTTTGATCCAGACAACGCCGCGGTTGCCGACCCCCACGTCCCCCAGAGTTGGCTCACAAACGACGGCCATATCGGCATTGAATTCACTGAGTGCGTCGAGCACCGCGCCGACCCCGTGATACCCACCGGAGGTCTCATCCGCAGAGGCTAGCAGGATCAGGTCACCAGCCAGCCGGTCAGGCCGGGCCGCTATTGCGGCTCCGGCAGCCAGCATCGCAGAGACGCCAGATTTCATGTCACCTGTTCCACGGCCGTAAATCCGACCATCGCGAACTTCGCCGCCCAGCGGATCGGTCGTCCATCCCCTCCCGATGGGCTGTGTGTCGGTATGCCCGTTCAGAACAATTGTCGGGCCACCACCTTTGCCGCGGACGATCCCCAACGCATTTCCCCTCCCGGGCGACGGCTCGAGGTAGCGTGTTTCGATCCCACGAGCAGACATCCATTCACACAGGAATTTTGCAGCTGCCGCTTCGTCACCCGGAGGGTTCGCCGTGTTGAACGCCAAGAGTGGTTTCAGAAGATCGTCCACGAATGCGGGCTCAACGAATGAGTGAATCTGTTCAGCCATATAGGGCTCCAATCAGGTTGAATATTTGTTCGAGATCAGTTTCGGTAGATACCCTGCCCCATGACCGTTTCGACACCTACAATCCTGTCGAGAATTATAATCACCAGCAGCGCAACGCCTGCGAGAAATACCGAGGCTGCTGCAATCGTCAGATCAAAGTTGGCTTTCATATTGGCGATCAGCGCGGCGGGTAAAGTGTATACCGTTGGGCTGGTCAAAAATATCGTTACGGCGATATCGTCCATAGAGAATGCAAAGGCAAATATGAAACCTGTCGCGATTCCTGTACGCCCAAGTGGCAGAACAATCCGCCGAAGCGTTTGGCCCTCTCGCGCGCCTAAACTAAGCGATGCCTCGACCATCGTTTCACCGATTCCAGCCATCGAGGCAACGTTGGTTCGAATTGTGTAGGGTAGCGTGATGAGAACGTGAGCAAGGATAATTTTGATCGCGCTGCTTTCCACGCCGATACGTGAAAAAAAGAATAGCAGCGAAAACCCAATTACCACACCGGGCACGATCAGGGGCGCCACGAATAGCGCGTTGATCGCATGGACGATTTTGCTCTTTGATCGGGTCAGGCAGAGCGCAGCCATCACGCCAATGACCGATGAAACTGTAGCTGCGATCAATGCTATCGCAAAACTAATTCCTAAAGCGCGCATATAGTATTCGCTGCCAAAGAATTTCGAATACCATTGTAATGATAAACCAGGAGGCGGAAAGGGTGCCATGTATCCTCGAGGTTCAAACGAAAGCAGGAGGGTAAATAGTAGCGGGATGATCAAAACAGCACCCGCAGCAATGAGGGCTGACCCGATCAAAATTTTCACAACATCGTCAACATGACGTTTCATCACCTCGTCCCCTGCTTTTTCTGACTGCCAGCCAGACGCCCCAGTAGGCTGCTGCTAATGAATACCAACACCATTGATACCAGCAGCATCAACACGGACAGTGCGCTACCGCTGGGATAGTTCGCGATTTCGCTAAATCGCGTATAGATTAGGTTGGTGATAAAGTTGATCTGTCCACGCCCTAGGATCATCGGGATGACAAACGCACTGATCGCCAGCGTATAAATGACGATGAACGTCGAAACGAAACCCTTGATACAAAGGGGCAGTATGACTCTAAAGTGACCGGTTACCCAACTTGCCCCGAGTGCAACCGCCGCTTCGAGAAGCCGTGGATTGACGTTCTGGATGGTGGACACCATCATCAGTGTCGTCATCGGAAACAGAAAACTGAACAGACCGATAACGACCAGAATTTCACTCATTATACTGCCATTCATCCTTGTTCCGAGCATTGCAGAAAAAGAACGTCCAAATCCCACCGGCCCAAAAGCAATCGTCAATGCGTACACTTTCACCAAAGCACTCATAAACATCAGAATGACGAGTGCAGAAACGATCGCCTTGCGAATAAAACCCGGTGGTCGTCGTGCAATAAAATGAGAGAGTGGATAACCCAAAACCATAGAGGCCAACGCCGCAATGAAGGACAGCCGAAACGTGTCGGCAAAGTATCCAACATACGCGGCGTCGGATAAATCTCTGTAATTATCGAGAGTGAATGGCGCGCCCTGGGTTGATCCGATATCTCCCGGTATATACGTCCGAAAACTCTCTGTAACGGTCAACGCCAATGGACCGAGGAAAAGCACAACGATCACGATAAGCGGCGACGCTATGAACAATAGCTGCCAACGTAGAGTAAACATCTGTATTCTATCCTACCAGATTACTGCTGAAACAATTCGGTTACAGCAACGGTGCGATTTCGCGCTCCCAACGCTGCGCCCATTCACTCAGGTTCGCGGAAACGAATCCCCAATCCGGGGCGTAGGTGTAGAGCTCTAGCTCTTCTTGGCTGAACCTAACGTTTTCGATTTCCTTGGCGACATTCGCCTTAAGATTTGATGGAACCGCACCAATGCCGGCATTGAATGCCTGATTCACTTCCGCAGCGAGCATGGCGTTCACCCATTTCATGGCGGCCTCGGTGTTACCACCTTTCAAAATTGCCCACCCTTCCATTACGATAATGGATTTGAACCCGCTCTCATCAGGCATTTTGTGTAGGTATTCAACTTGCGGCACGACCGCATTCACTCTTTCAAAGACACTGGTCGCACCAAATCCGACCGATGTTTCTCCGGTGGAAAGCGTATTGAAGTCATCCGAGCCAGACGTTGTGACACGCCCGATGTTCCCGCTCTTGGCCAGCTCGGCCACAAATTCCCAGGCGGGTTCCATGTTGTTTTCATCGCCGCCAAGCGCCCGTGCGATCGAAATCATCTGTGCGTTTGAGTTGAGGACTGGCGCGGGGAAAAAAATCTGACCAGCCAAACGAGGATCAAGCAGATCTTCAACCTTTGTGATCTCAAACGGACACAGATCTCTGCGATAACCCCAGTGCAGTGCGGTGGTGGTGCGCGGGATCGCCTTTTTGTTGCCAGCCTTGTCGGTCATAAACAGCCCATCCGGAATATCCGCCAGATTTGGCATCTGCTCCGCCGTTACCGTCTCGACCCAGTCTTCTCGGATCATCGAAGCAAATACCGGGCTATAGGCTGCGACGACATCGTAATTTACGCTCGGCCAGGTTGATTTGATCTTGGCTAGAATTGCTGCAGCGCCACCAGTGTGCAATTCCCAGACCACATCAATGGCATCTTGTGTGTCGCTGGCCGCCTGCATGTTCTCATGGTACCGGCCGCCCCATTCGACAGCAGTTATCGTGGCGTCGGCGGCCCAGGCAGGACGTGCCGGCACAGATAAACCAAGGCAGCACGCTGCGGATGTTGCAGCGGACGACTTTAGCAGTGCTCTTCTGGTCCAGTTCATTGTGTTTTCTCCCTTTTTTGGTGTTGGTTCCTAGTCGCTTATTATTCAGTCGTTCACATAACCTAGATTAGCCTTGTCAAAGCTGAGGAATACGCGCTCTCCCACAGAGAAATCTCCGTCCAGGCTTTTACGCGTCAAAAGCGTAAGCTCCAGATCGTCTCCAATCTTGGCGATAACTTCGGTGTCTTGGCCCAAGAACATTTTCGAAAGAACTGTGCCTTCGCAGTACACGCGATTATCGTTGTTATGTTCTGGTGGGGCTTTTGAGATCAGAATAGATTCTGGCCGAAGAAAGAAGTTAAGATCAGGCTCTTTGGGTATGTGCGGCGGCAGGACAAACGAAATGCCTCCCTTCCCCATTAATGTGCTGACACCACCGGATGTTTCCACATGGCCACCCAACCAATTTGAGCGACCGACAAACTCCGCTACGAAGCGATTTATCGGCTTGTGATACACTTCAGATGGTGATGCATTTTGCAGAATTCGCCCCTCTGACATGATCAACACGCGATCAGCTAGGCTTAGTGCTTCGTCCTGATCATGGGTGACGACAATCGCTGCTGCATTTACGGTTTTCAGAATTTGTTTTAGTTCTATACGCAGCCGTTCGCGCAGCTTCGCGTCCAATGCAGACAATGGTTCATCAAGCAGGATAATACCCGGCTCCGTGGCCATGGCCCGCGCCAGGGCAACCCGTTGTTGCTGACCACCGGAAAGAGTCGTGGGATACCGATCAGCCATCGCCGCCATTCCAACGAGGTCGAGGTATTTATCAACCCGCTCGGGGATCTCTGCCTTTGGCACGCCCCGATGCTGTGGGCCAAAGGCCACGTTGTCGCGTACGGTCATGTGCGGGAACAGAGCGTAGTCTTGGAACAGGATTCCTATATTTCGCTCATACGGACGAAGTGGCGTCACGTCCTGATCTGCGATGGACACGATACCCGCATCGGGATTGGCAAAGCCAGCGATCATTCGAAGCGTGGTCGTTTTCCCGCATCCGCTTGGGCCGAGCAAGGCCACGGTTTCACCGGCAACCACCTCGAACGAGATATTATCGACCGCAGCAACTTTGTTATAACGTTTAACAAGGCGATCAACTCTCAGCATGGCTGCACCACGAATACAGACGTTGAATTTCTTGCTAGTTTCAATTTGCGCAAATCCATTATTACCTATTCCTTTTTGGGTTTTGCGCTTGATCGAGCATATTCACCATAAGCCGCCCATCAGCGTGAATGATGTGATCACGAAGTGCCCTCTCCGCTGCGTTTACTTCGCCCGAAAGTACCGCCTTCAAGATCGGCAGATGTGTTTGAGCTTCACACTCCACGTCGCTTTTGAAGACCTTGGTATAAAAAATGCACAATCGCGTTTTGGTTTGAAGATCCTTGATCGTCCCCAGCAGGATCTCATGGTCACAAGGCGAGCAAATCGACCAGTGAAAGCGCATGTCCGCTTCCACCATGGAAATTTGATCTCCTTCATTGGATGCGGACACCATAGCGTCATAAGCGCACTGAATTTTTTGCGCCCACTCACCTCGAATTTGACCTGACATGATTGCAAGCCGGACTGCATAGGGCTCCAACACAGAACGCATGGTGAAAATCTCGTGAATTCGCCTTGGGGTCAATTCAGCGACGGAAACACCGCGACGCGGGTGCCATTCGACAAGGCCGGTATCTACAAGACTTCGCAACGCTTCGCGCACGTTGCTGCGAGAAACGCCCAGCTGACGAGACACGGGCACCTCTGGCAAAGAGGCTCCCGGAGCATACTCACCTTTGAGAATGCCGCTCTTGATGCGCTGAGCCACCTCTAATGTCGCGCTTGGTGGTGTTGTCGACGTCATCGCGATGCACGCAGCCGAATGTGGCGGCGAATTGTAGCTTCGTTTCTAAAACTCACATGAAGCGGCATCAGACTGCAGCCCTCCGGAATAGTTCAATTGCGTTCCATCACTTCCAGAGCCCGCAACATTACCTTGACGCCGACTCGATGAAGTTAGGTTGGATTGGAAGTGTAAAATTGTCAACAATCTGTCCAGCAAAGCATAGCATCCATTATTATTATCTAAACATTTCAATTAGTTATTTTATAACGCTCCTCGCAAGGGGCCATTTTACCCAGATATTGTCAACAATATTTAACACAGGAGGATGGCGTGTCGTTGACTCAGAATCCTGAAATCGGCTGCTAGAGCATACCGATCCGTCCGAGCAACGGATGGTCTATGAACCGCAGATTTTGTGACGAACAGATGATTGAAATTCTAAAAATACGACGCTGGCGTGACAGCATACTACCGCGCGTAAATGCGGTCAGTGGATACCAAGCGGCAAGATCACAGAAGGCGTTCAGCACCAAACAGGGCGACGAAGGCACGCCGGCCTCGGACATCCGTAAAGAAGCTGACCAAGAACATCCGGATCGTCGCGCCCCCAGTCAGGCAAACCTACGACATGGGCACTGCCGAAAGCCGCGGTCCTATAATACAGCTCGGCCAAAATAGAAAAGCAGAACACTTCGCAACACGTAGTGGTGTTTAATGAGGTGTGAGCCTACTTTCAGAATATCTTGCCGTATCAAAGCAATGATCTTGTTAGGTTAGTATGGAAGGCTGCCTCTCTGCCACGACCGGATCCAAGGGACTTACCTTCCCCAAATTTTTTCACCGCTAACCACAAACACGCCGGATCAGTTCGGACAGGTGTTTGCCCACCGCGTTCTGGCGTCGGCTGTGCAGGGCAACCCGGAAATCATCATAAAAGCCAAAGCCGCCCTCGCCCACCGCCTTCAGACGGCCCTTGTTGACGTGATCACGCGCGTAGTGATCCGGCAGGAACCCGATGTAGTGGCCCGACATGATCATCAACACCGTGCTTTCCATATAGGACACTTCGGAGCGCCAGTTGAAATCGATACCGCTGATCGGCTCTTTCTTCTCATAACTGCGCCCGACAAACGGATAATGCCCGATCATTTCAGGCGTTATCGACTTGGTATCGATGTCAAACAATGGGTGCGAGGCAGCGCAATACAATTGCTGGTATTCACGGAACACGAAATGGGATTCCGCTGCATTCGGCAAATTGTCCGAGGGCGTCAGAATGACGTGAAACCGCCCCATGATCAGCCCTTGAATCAGTTCCTGTGGCGATGCGATGTGCAGGTTCAGCACCGCGTTTGGTGCGGTTTTCGAGAATTCACCGATCGCCGCGGACAGTGGAAAGGCATCGTTGGTGTAAACCGCATCCACGGTCCCGAACTCGACTGTTCCGGTCAACTCCCCCTTGGCGGCGCCTACCGCACTGCGAAAGCTCTCGATAGACCCGAACAGATCAAGCATCGCCCCATGCACTTGCTTGCCCTGCTCGGTCAGCCGAAACCCACCCCTGCCCCGATGACACAGCTTTACACTCAGCCGATCCTCCAGCGCGGTCATGTGGTTGGAGATCGTCGATGGAGTCAGACCCAGCGCATCTCGGGCGGCAGAAAAACCACCATACCGTACCACACTTTGAAAAACGCGCAGTAGTCGCAGGTCGGTATCTTGCAGATTTCCCAGTGCATTTTTCATATGTTCAGAATACTCAACGTTACGTTTCAAACAACGGTATTTTTCAATATTTCGTGCCCGCTAGGCTTCTCTGAAACGTAGCGAGGACTCTATGCCCGGCCATATGCACAAATGCGGACGAACCTGCGTCCTGAACCGCGGCTGGGTGATGGCGTGACCGAATTTAAGGCGCGCAATATTCTGGTCACCGGGGCCAATCGCGGTATCGGACGCGCATGTGCGGAAGTGTTGGCGGCGACCGGCGCACGTATCGCCGCCGCCGATATTGTGCTGCCTTCGGACACCGCAGCCGGGCTGCCTCCTCACGCCAAAACCCACATAACCGTCGCATGCGACGTGTCTGACGAGGGGTCCGTTGATGCCATGTTCCGTCAGGTTGACCGCAAATTGGGCCCCCTTGATGCCGTGGTGCATTGCGCGGGAATCATCGACGAACGGCCCCTGCTGGAAACCAGCGTCAGGGATTTCGACCGTGTCGTTGCCATCAATCTCCGCGGTAGCTTCCTGATCGGTCGCGAGGCGATCCGCCGGATGCAGGGCCGTCAGGGACGCGTCGTTCTGACGTCGTCCGATCTGGGCGTTTCCGGGCGCGAGACCTTCTCGTCCTATGTCGCCTCCAAACACGGCGTCATGGGTCTTATCCGGTCTTGGGCCGAGGAATTCTCGCCGCATATTCTGGTGAACGCCCTGTGCCCCGGTCCGATCGACACAGAGATGCTGGGCGCGGCTAACATGACGGCAGAATGGCGCGCACGCGAACTCGACATTCCGCTGGCCCGGTTCGGGCGCCCCGTTGAAATCGCGCAGATGGCGGCCTTTCTGATCGGTCCACACGGCGGGTTCATCACCGGACAGGGCATCGGCGTCAACGGTGGGAGCGTGATGGCATGATTGCCGATACGCCCCTATGCCCCAACGCGGAAAACGCTCCGGTGGCCAAAGTCAAAACTCACGTAATCCATTGGATAACAAAATTAATAAGAACCGCACATAACCACTGCACCCAATTACAACGCCCCGACCAACGCGGCGAAACGATCATCCAACAAGGAGTAACAGATCAAATGAAACGCACATTCAAAACAACGTTGATAGCCGCCGCGCTCGCGACCGCATCAACATTCGCCGCGCAGGCCGAGGCGCTGAAACTGGCGCATTCGACGTGGGTTGGCTACGGCCCCTTCTATATCGCGCAGGCCAAAGGCTACTTTGCCGATGAGGGCGTCGAGATCGAGCTGTCGATCATGGAAAACACGCCGCTCAAGATGGGCGCGCTGATGGCCGGGCGCGTCGATATCGTCGCTTCGACCGCCGACGAATTCCCGACATACATGCGCGAGGGCAAGCCGCTGCGCTACATTCTGGCGGTTGATAACTCGAACGGCGGCGACGGTGTCGTTTCGCAAAAAGACATCGCAACGGTTGCAGACCTCAAAGGACGCTCTGTCGCATTCGAGGAAGGCTCTGTTTCGCAATTCTTTATCAATGCCCTTCTGCACCGCGAAGGGCTGTCTCAGGACGATATCAAGATGGTCAACATGACTGCGACAGATGCCGGGGTGGCCTTTGCCGCCAACCGCGTCGATGCCGCCGTCACATGGGAGCCGCACCTGAGCCAAGGGGCCAACATGGACCACGGCAAGATTTTGGTCAGCAGTTCTGACACGCCCGGCCTGATCGTCGATGTTGTGGCCGTTCTGGGGACCACAGCGCAAGAACATGAAGAGGAACTGAAAGGCTTTGTGCGGGCTTGGCAGCGCGCCCTCGACTTTCTGGAAACCAACCCGGACGAGGCCTATACCATCATGGCCGATGGTGTCGGTGGCTGGCTGGAAGACCCTGAAGAGTTCAAGGCCGCCGCAACCGGGATCGAATACCTCAGCATCGACCGGAACATCGAAATGTTCGGAACGATCGAAACGCCCGGCATCCTGACGCAAACCATTGATAACGCAATCGCGATCTGGGGCGAGCTTGGCCGCATCAAGGTTGATGGCCTCTCGGCGGCCGACCTTGTCGATACGTCCTTCCTGAACTGAGCGACTTCCTGAGAGGAGGAAATCATGGCGACTTTAAGTGTTCTGGACCGGTATTTCACACCCAAGCGCGACATCCCGCGCAAGGTCGAAATAAGCACCGGCTTGTTGATTGCCGGTCTGGTTATACTTGGCTGGACCCTCGCGACCTACACCGGCTATGTCAGCCCCGATTTCCTCCCGTCTCCGGGGGATGTCTGGCAGTCCTTTGTCAAGAAACTCAACAATGGCAGCCTTGCTGAACATGTCGGGGTATCGCTGACAGAGATCTATATCGGGTTCTTCCTGTCATCGGTGATCGCCATTCCAATCGGCATCCTGATGGGCGGTTTCAAGATCGTTTCCGCGGCGGTTGAACCTTTGGTCAACTTCATGCGCTACCTGCCTGTGACGGCCCTGATCCCCCTGCTGATCCTGTGGATCGGCATTGGTCTGGAAGAAAAGGTCGCCGTCATTTTCCTCGGAACGTTCTTTCAACAGATCGTCATGGTCTCCGATGTCGCGCGCGGCGTGCATGCCGATCTGTTCAACGTGTCCTACACGCTGGGCGCCACCAAACGACAGGTGGTCATGCGGGTTCTGATGCCCGCAACCCTGTCGGGCATTCTGGACACTTTACGCGTCACGATGGGCTGGGCGTGGACGTTCCTCGTCGTGGCGGAACTGGTCGCGGCAGACAGTGGGCTTGGTTACATGATCCTGCAATCCATGCGCGGCCTTGATCCCGCAGGCATCTTTGTCGGCATCTTCGTGATCGGCCTGCTGGGTCTGCTGACCGACCTTGTCTTTAAATGGATCAAGCGCGCAGTCCTACCTTGGGAATACGTTGGAAAATAAGGAGAGATATGATGGGTGAAGTACAACTTGAAAACGTCACTGTCCGCTTTGGATCCAACCCAGCAACTAGTGTTACCGCGCTGGACGGGCTGCATCTGACCATCCCGGAACAACAGTTCGCCGTAATCGTCGGGCCGTCGGGATGCGGCAAATCCAGCTGTCTCGATCTGGTTGCGGGGCTGAATCAGGCCAGCACGGGGCGCACGTCGATTGGCGGAGTGACCATCGAAAAGCCCGGCCCCGAACGGGGCATGGTCCCGCAGAGCTATTCGCTCTTTCCATGGCTGACGGTTCAAAAAAACGTCGAGTTCGGACTATCCCTGTCCAATGTGTCCAAAGCGGACCGTGAAGAACGCGCGCGCCACTATGTCGAGGCCGTGGGGCTGACCGCGTTCCGCGACTCCTACCCGTCGCAATTGTCGGGCGGCATGAAACAACGTGTCGCCATCGCACGCGCCCTGGCCGTGAACCCCGAAGTCTTGCTGATGGACGAACCCTTCGGCGCGCTCGACAGCCAGACACGGTCGGTGATGCAGGAACTCCTGCTCAAGATCTGGCAAGAAGAACGCAAAACCGTGCTGTTCATCACCCATGACATCGACGAGGCGATCTTTCTTGGTGATGTGGTCTATGTCATGTCTGCGCGCCCCGGTCGCATCATGGACACCATTGACGTCAATATCGACCGGCCGCGCGACTACACCGTTACCACCAGCCCCGAATTCATCACATTGAAAAAGCGCATCATGTCCAGCCTCCATGACGAGGTCGACAAGGCGCTGGCAATGGGCTGATTCATTCCATCCGAAAGTAGTGACCATGACCGAAGAATACGACTATATCATCGTTGGTGCAGGCTCTGCCGGATGCGTGCTGGCGAACCGTCTGACCGAAGATCCCAACACCTCGGTTCTGGTGCTGGAATTCGGCGGCAGCGATCGCAGCATCCTGATCCAGATGCCAACGGCGTTTTCAATCCCGATGAATACGAGGAAATACAACTGGAAATATGAGACCGAACCAGAACCTTTCCTGAACGGGCGCCGCATCCACTGCCCCCGTGGCAAGGTGCTGGGCGGGTCCTCTTCGATCAACGGGCTGGTCTATGTACGCGGGCACGCCTTGGACTTTGACGAATGGGAAGAGTTGGGCGCGCATGGCTGGGGATACCGCAACTGCCTGCCCTATTTCAAAAAATCTGAAAGCGCCCATATCGGCGGCGATGAATACCGCGGCGGCGATGGTCCGCTCAGCACCAACAACGGCAACGAGATGGAAAACCCGCTATACGGGGCCTTCGTCAACGCCGGGGTCGAGGCCGGATATATCCCGACGGCGGATTCCAATGGCCACATGCAAGAAGGCTTTGGCCCGATGCACATGACGGTCAAGAACGGCGTACGCTGGTCAGCGGCCAATGCCTATCTGCGACCGGCCATGCAGCGCCCGAACCTGACAGTCATCACCGGTGCCATGACCCGCAAAATCGTGTTGGACGGCAAACGCGCAACCGGGGTGGTCTATGAAAAAGGTGGCGAGAAACACACAGTGAAATGCCGCAAGGAAGTGCTGGTGTCCTCTGGCCCCATCGGCTCTCCTCATCTGTTGCAACGTTCGGGCATCGGTCCCAGCGATGTACTTTGCAAAGCCGGGATCGCGGTACAGCACGACCTGCCGGGTGTCGGTGAAAACCTTCAGGATCACGCCGAAATCTACATTCAGTTCCGCTGCAAGCAACCGATCACGCTGAACAGCAAAATGGGCCTCTTCAGCCGCTTTCTGATTGGCCTGCGATGGATGTTGTTCAAAGACGGGCTGGGCGCCTCCAACCATTTTGAATCCGGCGGTTTCATCCGGTCGCGAAACGGGCTGCGATGGCCTGATACGCAGTATCACTTTCTGCCTGCCGCCGTGCGTTATGACGGGCATAAACCGGTCAAGGGTCATGGTTTCATGTTGCTGACCGGGCCGAACAAACCAAAGAGCCGGGGACATGTGCGTGCGCGCTCTGCCGATCCGCATGACCATCCCGAAATCCAGTTCAACTATCTCCAGCACGAGGACGACCGCGAAGGATTTCGGCGCTGCGTACGCCTCAGCCGCGAGATCATAAACCAGCCAGCGATGGACCCCTTTGTTGATGGAGAGATCGCCCCCGGCCCCGATGTGCAATCCGACGCACAAATCGACGCGTTCGTGCGCGATAACCTTGAGAGCACTTATCATCCCTGCGGCACTTGTCGGATGGGGGATGACGCGATGGCGGTCGTGGGGCCTGATCTGCGCGTGCGCGGGATTGACGGGCTCCGGGTGATCGACTCGTCGGTGTTCCCAACCGAACCGAACGGCAACCTCAACGCGCCCACCATGATGCTGGCCGAACGCGCATCCGATCTGGTACGCGGGCGCGATACGCTACCCGCCTCCAATGTCGAGGTCGGACTGGCCCCGCATTGGGAAACCCAACAGCGCAGCCGTGAACCGGTCAGAAAGTCGAACGCATGATAGCAGCCTGCTGCGGTCCTGCAAAATAGCGCCAATTTCACTTAAACTTGGCTATGACTTGCGCCGAATAATCACTGTTCCGCGCACAAATCGAACGAATATCGCCGCATTTCTTTGGCATAGTTGCAGCTTGTTCTTAGAAACCAGCCATCGAGTCTGCCATGTTCGCCCGCCCTTTTTCCACGACGTCGCCGCGTCATTCTCGTCTGTTCGAATTGATCCGTCAGGGCGATTTCGCCACGTTGGTCAATGCCCGGCGCGAGGACACTGAACCGTTCGACGCCCGCGCATATGCGCTTTTTCTGGAACGCGCGCAGCGATCACTGCGCTGAGCAATGCCAAAAGCGTTTTGCATTTAATCTGCCCCACAGATTTGATGCACACCGCCCACAACACCGACGGCTTTAACCGCGAAACCCGGTCGCGACGACGAATTTCTCAGAGCTGTCAGAACGCGATGAGGGCGGTTTGACGTTCGCCACCTTGGTAAATCTTTGCTTCAGCAGCTTCTGCAATTCCCCTTCGGCCCCGCCTGCCAGAACCTTGGACACGAACGTGCCCCCCACTTCGAGAACATCGAACGACAGGTAGGCTGCCGCCTCACACAGAGAAATGATCCGCAAATGGTCCGTTTGCTTGTGCCCGGAACTGGACGCGGCCATGTCGGACATGACCACATCGGCCTTGCCGCCCAGCCACTCTTTCACCTTGTCATCCGCGCCCTCGTCCATGAAATCCAGCACATGCAGCTCTGCACCGGTGATCGGCTCCATCTCTTGCAGGTCGACACCGATGATACGACCCACGGCCTTGCCACCTTTTTCGCCCAGCGCATTGATGCGTGGCACAGCAACCTGAATCCAGCCCCCCGGTGCCGCACCCAGATCCACCACCCGCGCGCCCGGCACGAGGAACCGAAACTTGTCGTCCAATTCCATGATCTTGAACGCCGCACGCCCGCGATACCCTTCGTTCTGGGCGCGCTTTACATACGGGTCATTCAACTGCCGTTGCAGCCAACGGGTCGACGACGCCCGCCTGCCCCGAGCGGTCTTGACCTTGACCGTCAGATCGCGCTGACCGCGCCCCGATGTGTTCTTGCCGTCCGGGCCCTTGTTCATTTTACATCCTCATCCGTCAAAACACCGTCCGCAGACATCTGGGCATAAAGCATCCCCTCCCGCAGACCACGGTCCGCCACCGACAGCCGATCGGTCGGCCAGCACCGCAACAGCGCCTGCAAAATCGCCGCACCAGACATGATCAGCGCCTGCCGGTCCAGTCCGATACGCGGGTCACGTCGCCGCCCAACCGGCCCCAGTGCCAGATAGGACCGGATCACGGCGTCAATTTCATCCGAGGTCATGCGCAGCCCGTCTACCCTGTTCCGATCATAGCGCCGTAGCCCCAGATGGCTGGCCGCCACAGTCGTGACCGTCCCCGACGTGCCGACGATCTGAAAGCCCTCCCGGCTCTGCTCGCGTTTGTAGGGCGAAAACTCTGCCAGATTTTCCTCGAAAAACCAGCTCATCAAGGCGAAACGCGCGGCATCATCCTCGACATCCTGAAACTGGTCGCGCAATGTCGCCACCCCCAGCGGCACACTGATCCAGTCCACAACGCGCGCGCGCGGCAGCGAATCCTTGACCGTATGGAACCCGCCATGCAGCCGCATGATTGCGCGCCGTCGGTCAGCATGGGGCACGCCCCGCAGATCAATCCAGACCAGCTCGGTCGAGCCACCGCCAATATCCACCACCAGCAACTGATCGGTGTTCTTGCTGACCAGCGGCGCGCAGGATACCACGGCCAGCTGCGCCTCTTCCAGTGGTGTGATGACATCCAGATGCAGGCCCGTCTCGCGCCGGACACGCGCCATGAACGCCTCGCCGTTGATCGCTCGTCGGCAGGCTTCGGTCGCCACCAGGCGCATTTTCTTGACCTGATGCCGCTTCAGCTTTTGCTGGCAAACCTTCAGCGCCTGAATAGTTCGCCCGATCGAGGCGCGGCTCAGTCGACCCGTCGCTTCCAGTCCGGCCCCCAACTGTACCGATTTTGAAAAACTGTCCACGACTTTAAACTGACTGCCGCGCGGTTCGGCAATCAGCATCCTGCAACTGTTTGTCCCCAGATCGAGCGCCGCATAAAGCGGCCCACGATTGGGCGGTTTCGGCGCGGGGCTCTCTACCTGTTTCGGGAACGCGCCCGCACCTTCGGGACGCCTGGGCGTCATAACGGCACGCCCTCCATTTCGAGTTGCTACCAAGGTATGTCTTTCAGGGTGTTTGCGCAAGCATTGCTGCGGCTCATCTTGATGATGAGAATTTCGAAGATGCCTGCCTGTAGCCAAAACCAACCGTAGCCCTTAAAAATGGCGGCGTCGCTCTGCGCTTGCGTCATGTCGAAATCAGGCCGCGCACGGCCCGCACCTTGCTTTAGAGAGGGGCGTTAAAACAAGGAATCACACATGGCAGATGTCATCATTGTCTATTGGCGCGATATTCCGGCGCAGGTCATCGTCGGCAAAGGTCGGCGTGGCGAAAAACGCCAACTGCCCGAGCGGTTCGAGCAGGCCATCGACCGTGCCGCGATGAAAACCGGCGCGGGCAGCACTGATGACTACCTCGCCGAATGGCGCAAGGCCGCGCCCTATTCCGTCGACGGTGACGATGCCGCCGTCGCTGACGCCGAAACCGCACGACTAGACCAGGAATACGACAAAGACCGCATCAAAGCTCTGATCGCGAACAATGGCTGGGAACCAACGAACCAGTCCGCAGACCACACCGCATGAAACCTTCGGGTATTTGGGAGGCCGCCATGGCTCTTTTGAACTTCAGAAAACGCGACAAACCGGGTACGCCACCCGTCAACGGTAAGGTCGAAGCCCTGTTGCAGGGCTATTCGATCGAGGTGATGCCACGCACCGCCGAGAAGGTCGAAAACTTTCGCGATCTGCTGCCCGAAGGTACGCGCATCTATGTCGCTCATATCGAAGGCACCCCGATCGAAGATATGGTCGCCACCGCCAAACGGCTCAACGCCGAAGGCTACCCGGTCATGCCGCACTTCCCCGCCCGCATCATCAAGGACCGCACGACACTGGCCGACTGGATTGCCCGCTATCAGGGCGAGGCCGACGTGAAACAGGCGCTGCTGCTCGCCGGTGGCGTCGACAAACCACATGGCGATTTTCACAGCTCAATGCAGTTGTTGGAGAGCGGTGAGTTCGACAAGGCCGGGTTTGAGCGCCTTCACGTTGCAGGTCACCCCGAAGGCAACCGCGACATCGATACCGACGGATCGATGAAGAACGTCGATGACGCGCTGCGCTGGAAACAGAAATTCAGCGAAACCACTGACGCCGAAATGGCGCTTGCCACGCAATTCGCCTTTGATGCGAAACCGATCATCGCGTGGGCGGACAATCTGGCCGCGGCCGGAATCACCCTGCCGATCCATATCGGCATTGCAGGTCCGGCCAAGCTGCAAACACTGATTAAATTCGCCATCGCCTGTGGCGTCGGCCCGTCCCTGAAAGTCCTGCAAAAACGCGCAATGGACGTGACCAAACTGCTGCTGCCCTACGAGCCGACGGATGTCCTGACAGAGCTGGCCGTTCACAAGGCCGCGAACCCGGATTTCAACATCACCAATGTTCATTTCTTCCCGCTCGGCGGCATCAAGACCAACGCCACATGGGCCATCGAGAATGGCGGTTCAGCAGGTGTCCCGGCAAAAGACGCATCACCAAAGGCATGAAACAGTTTTTGGGAAAACACGGGCCGCGCATTAAGGTGACAGCATCCGACTGTTGCAGGAGCGAGTCCCATGCGTTTTCTTCAGTTGCTTTCATGCCTGCTGGCGGGGCTTCTGCCCGCCAGTCTTGGCGCCCAGATTCAGCCGACCAACCCGGCGGGATACTGGCGCTGCGTCGCCAATTCGCCTGTCTACTCAATCGATCTGGAATTGCAGATCAACCCCGACCAGTCGCTCTATCACCGCGGCACGATCATCTATGCGCAGACCAGCGGTATCTACCACGTAAGCGGCGGCGGTCGCTGGCTGCTCAGCCCGCCCGACGCGGGATCGTCGCAATACCTCTTTCACTTCCAGATGCATCCGCAGGCTGGCAACCATGCCATCTTTTCGGTGTACGCACGGCCCACCGGCGATCCGCAGTTCCTCAGCAACCAGTTTCAGGATCCGCAAACCGGAGCGGTCGTCGACACGCGTTGCCAACGGCTGGGCTGAAACCAAGCTCACCGCATCTTCACCAATCCAATCGCTGACAGGCCGCCCCAGCGTGCCTGCCCCTCAACTTCTGCTACTCCAAAGGATACCCACATGACCCGCACGATCGTCGAAAGCAAAACGAAAACCGCCGTGATCGGGTTCGACGAACCGTTCTGCGTTATCGGTGAACGGATTAACCCCACGGGCCGCAAGAAGCTGGCAGCAGAACTGGAAGCAGGCGATTTCTCGACGGTCGAGTCAGACGCGCTGGCGCAGGCGGCCGCCGGGGCCACCGTGCTCGATATCAACGCAGGCGTGGTCTATAACTCTAATCCCAACCCGAACGAAACCGAGCCGCCACTGATGACCAAGATCATCGAACTGGTGCAGGGTCTCGTCGATCTGCCCTTGTGCATCGACAGTTCGGTTCCCGCCGCGCTTGAGGCCGGGCTAAAAGCCGCCGAAGGTCGCCCCCTTCTGAACTCTGTCACCGGCGAAGAGGATCGGCTCGAATTCGTTCTGCCGCTGGTCAAGAAATACAACGTTCCAGTCGTGGCCATCTCGAACGATGACACCGGCATTTCCGAAGACCCCGATGTGCGTTTCGAGGTCGCCAAGAAGATCGTTCAGCGCGCGGCCGATTTCGGCATCCCCGCGCATGACATCGTGGTTGATCCGCTCGTGATGCCCATCGGCGCAATGGGCACTGCCGGGCTACAGGTCTTTGCCCTCGTCCGACGTCTGCGCGAAGAATTGGGCGTGAACACCACCTGCGGCGCGTCGAACATCAGCTTTGGCCTGCCCAACCGGCATGGCATCAACAACGCGTTCCTGCCAATGGCGATGGGCGCCGGCATGACCAGCGCCATCATGAACCCGATCGCCCTGCCCGTGAAACAGGCCGAGATGGACGCAAAGAAGGCCGAGATTGCCGAGGCAGGTCTGATTCTGCCTGACGACATGGACGACGAGACGTTTTGCCAACTCTTCGGTCTGGGCAGCACCAAGGCGCGCGCAGGCAAGGAAATGGAAGCCATCTATGCTGCCAACTTCCTGACCAACAACGATCCGCATGGCGGTAAGTGGATTGAATTCAACAAAGTTGCACCAAAAGCGGGTCACGAGGGCCGCGGACGCGCCGGGCGCGTCGGTGGACGCCGCCGCCGGGGGTAAACCAGACGCCGCCGCACAACACAGAAAGGCCCCGTTTCAACGGGGTTTTTCTTTTGGGGATGGCAGACTGGGGCGCTGCCCCAGACCCCGGGATATTTCGGGCAAGAAGAAGTCGTTGTTCGGATTTTATGGAAATCCTGTGCGCAGAGTTGCACAGCCCGCAATTTCGGGCAGGATCAGCGTATGAAACGTTCCTCGCTCAGTTTGAAATGGTTGGAGGTTTTCCAGCTCGCCGCGCGCAGCGGGTCGGTTCAGACTGTGGCAGAGGAAACCGGCCTGTCGGTCAGCACTGTTTCGCATCACATTCGCGCGTTGGAAACCGCATTGGGTGTCAGCCTGCTGGATCATCGCCGTCGTCCGATGAACGTTACCCCTGCCGGCGCTCTTTTTTTGCGGTCCGTGGACGACGCATTGTTGCTGTTGCGCAAGGCCGAGACTGAGGCGCGATCTGGCAGCCTACCCGAAATGCGCGCCTTGGCACTGGCCCTGATCGAGGATTTCGACAGCGAAATCGCGCCTGAATTGGCGCGCATCCTGACCGGGGCAATGCCCAACTGTGAGTTTCGCCACTTGACCCGGCCCAGTCACGAGATTCTGGGCCTGCTGCGCAATCGCGAGATTGATATCGGCGTTGCCACCCGTCCGCAGTTTGATCAACCGGACCTGATCGAGCATCCGCTTCTGCGCGATCCGTTCGTACTGGCCGTACCAGCAACACAACAGATCGCACCAGAGGATTATCTGGCCGGGCGCTGCCCTCTGCCACTGTTGCGCTATGCCAAAAGCCTGATCATCGGCGCACAGATCGAGGCCCAGTTGCGACGGCTGCGCAGCGATCTGCCCAACCAGTTTCAGTTCGAGAGTAACCAGTCAATGATGGGGTTGGTCGCCGAAGGCAGCGGCTGGGCGATCACGACGCCGCTGAACTACATGCGCGCCCGGCGTTTCCATCGTCAGATCACGCTGATCCCGTTTCCCGGCAAGGGGTTTGCCCGCTACATTTCGGTTTTCACCAGCGATGTGCATAGCGATGCCGTCACCGACACTGTGGCCGGTACGTTGCGGCGTCTGGTTCAGGCCCGCGCCGTCGATCCGGCGGTCGAGCGGATGCCGTGGTTGCAAGGGCTGTTTGCACTATCCACAGACGGTGACACCCCTAAAGGATCGTAAATGCCTTGCGGATCGCTGCGTCCTGCTCAGGGCTGAGATAAGTCGGGTGATGCTTGGCCAATATCTCTTGGGCGCGCATCCGTGCCCGGCCCCAGGCATCGGAGGCACCGTTATCCGCCCATGTGCGCGGATTTTCGCGATCGGCCAGCGCGGGGTAAACGTAATCGCGCTCCATCGCCTGCAATGTCTGCGCTCCTCCCAGAAAATGCCCCTCACCCAATACCGCAGCGCAGATCGCCTCGTATCCGAGGTTCTCGTCACTTACCTCTATGCCACGCAAGGCGCGGTAGGTGGCTGAATGCATCTCATTGTCCAGAATGAACCCCTCAAAGCTGGCCCCCAGCAGCGAAGCCGTCATACCAGAGCTTTCGTAAATCAGGTTGCCCCCTGCCAGCGCCGCCGCCAGTGAGGTGATCCCCTTTTCCGCACCATATTGCGCGTCAATCGCCTTGGCATCGGTCATCGAACAGGCCACGCCGGACACCAGCCCCAGCCAATTGCTGAGTTGTGCCGAGGCGGCATTGAGCACGGCAATTTCGCCGCCACCCCCGGCAAAGGCACCGGTGCGCAGGTCGATCACCAGCGGCCAATTGGAAAACACCATCGGATATCCCGGCCTGATGGCATGCACCATGACCAGACTGGCCAGTGTCTCGGCCAATGACTGCGCCAGGAACCCGGCCAATGTCGCGGGTGCCGTGGCCCCGGCCTGTGCCGCCGTGATGCACGAAATCGGTATGTTATGCGCGATACATTCAAACACCACATCGACCGCATCCTCGCCATAACGCATCGGAGAGATAACCGGACTGATATGCGCCTTGACGAAGGGGCGTTTGGCGAATTCGCCTTTACCACCCGCCGTGATATCGAACATCTCGACAATCGGGGCCACGTTTTCCGCCAGAGTAAAGGCCGTGGCGACAGGCTTGGTCGTGTTCTTCATCAACGCATAGGCGGTGTTTACATCCAGCGCGTATTCATCCGGTACATCCGTCGCGATACAGCATCGCGTGAACCAGCTGATGTTGGTCAGCGTGTCCTGCAACCGGGTAAAATCATGCAAATCTCGCAAGGTAGAGGCGCGGTAGCGTTGCGTTTCCAGATCCAGCGCCTGCACCGCCGCACCACCCGTGCCGAAATGCACGGCGCGCCCCCCAACAGTGATCGACCGCGCGGGATCGCGGCCATGCAGGGTGAATGTTCTGGGTGCGGCTGCAATCGCATCGCCCACCAGTGCGGGCGGGATCGAAATACGCGCACCGGGCATCTGCCGCGCGCCCGCGGCCAGCAGCACGGCGGCCAGACGATCCGGGACCTCTCCCATTCCCAGATGTTCCAGCAAACGCAGCGCTGTGGCGTAAATCGCTGATAGTTCGGGGTCGGTCAGGGGTTTGTACGCCCCGCCCAATTGCCCCGGCGGCGCGGGATTGACCACAGGCGGAGCGGCCCGCTGGGCCAGCCGGGCACGGCGGCCTGACCTGCGCGGTGCGGTGAGGGTGTCATCAGTCATTTTGGGGACGCTCCGGTTGAGGGCCATGAACAGCCCCGATGTGCTTGTCGCTATGGAAACGATCGCACCCTCTTGCAGCAAGCGTTAACATAGCTCAGCGCATTTTGTGCGATGAAAGTTACGATATTTTCGAAATAGCGCTGCAATGATTGACGTGACCCCCGACATTGCTGCCATTGGCAGGATATCGTGTATTTCCGACCTGGAGAGTCCCATGAAATCGCAAACACGGGCCGTTGTCATTGGCGGCGGCATCGCAGGCTGCTCGACCCTTTATCATCTGACTCAGGAGGGCTGGACCGATGTGGTTCTGGTCGAGAGGAACGAACTGACTTCGGGCACAACCTGGCATTCGGCGGCGCAGGTCACGAATTTTGGCATGAACCAGACGATGGTCGGGCTAAAAACCCATTCCATCAACCTTTATAAAGAACTGGCAGACGATCCCGAGTACCCGATCAACTATCACCACGGTGATGGCGGCATCCGATTGGCCAGTACCGAGGCACAGATGGAGGGCTACCGGCACTTCTCGTCGATGGCACGCGGCATGGGCGTAGAATTCGAAGTGATCGACGCGGCGGAATGCGCCCGTCGTCACCCGCTGATTTCCACCGAGAATTTGGTCGGCGGGCTGTGGGACGCACAGGACGGCGACATCGACCCGGCGCAACTCTGTCAGGCCTTGGCCCGGCGCGCACGTCTGGCAGGAGCCGAGGTGTATCGCAACACGCCGGTCACCGGGCTGACCCAGCACCGCGATGACAGTTGGACGGTTCATACCGAACATGGCGATATTGATTGCGAAGTGGTGGTTAACGCCTGTGGCTACCGTGTGAACGAGGTCGGCGCGATGATGGGCGTCCACCACCCTGTCACGTCGATGGAACACCAATATTTCCTGACCGAACCTATTCCGGCGATCATCGACGCGGGCCACCGCATGCCGCTGATCCGCTGCCCGATCAGCGATTATTATTGCCGCCAAGAGAAAAATGGCTTGCTGGTCGGATTCTACGAACAGGATTGCAAGACATGGGGCATGGACGGGATTGACCCGAATTTTGTCAATGCGCTCTGCCCGGATGATCTGGACCGGGTGACTGACGTGCTGGAGGGCGCGTTTGCCCGTATGCCCGCCCTGATGGAGGTGGGGATCCACACCGTCGTCAACGGCCCGATCACCTATACCATCGACGGCGCACCGCTGGTCGGCCCGATTCCCGGAAAGAGAAACGCGTTCTGTATCATAGGCTTGCGCGCCGGTCTTGGCGAAGGTGGCGGGCACGGCTGGATGCTGGCGCAACAGATCGTGCATGGCGAGGCATGCTATGACACGTGGTGCATCGATCCGCGCCGTTTCACCGGGCACAGCAATGTTGAACTGACCGCGCTCAAGGCAATCGAGGATTACCAGAACGAGTTTCGTTTCCATTTCCCGCACGAGCACCGCCCCGCTGGCCGACCTGCCAAAACAACGCCCCTGACCCCGATCCTCGCGGCTGAAGGCGCTGAGTTTACCGTCGTAAACGGCTGGGAACGCGCGGATTACTTTAAGCCCAGCCCTGATTTTCACGAAACCCACAGCTTCAAGTTCAACCAAGTGTTCGACGTGGTCGCGGCAGAGGTCGCGGCAGTGCAAACCGCCGTCGGCCTGTGCGAGGTGAACGGGTTCAACCGGTATGAACTGACCGGCAGAGGAGTACATGATTTCCTCGACCGGATGATCTGCGGGCGCGTGTCACGCAAACCCGGACGCGTCGGGCTGGGGTATCTGCTGAACCATCACGGCATGGTCAAGGCCGAAGCGACCATCGCCAATCTGCCCGATGGCCGCGTCTGGTACGGCTCTGCGGCAGCGGCGGAATTCCATGACATGGACTGGCTACAGTCGCATCTGCGCGACGACGAGGATGTGCAGATTCGCTCATTGACCAATGATCACACCATCCTTGTACTGGCAGGACCAAACGCGCGCGCCGTGATGCAGGCTGTCAGCCGGTCAGACTGGTCGGCCGAGGGGTTCCCATGGCTCAGCGTACGGACCTGTTTCATCGGCATTGCGCCCGCGGTGGTGATGGGCGTCAGTTTCTCGGGTGAACTGGCCTACGAGATTCACATCCCCAGCACCCAGCTATATGCCGCCTACCTCGCCCTGCGCGCAGCGGGTGCCGATCACGGCATGCGCCTATTCGGTGCGCGCGCCGTCGATTCGATGCGGATGGAAAAAGGATACCTGCACTGGAAAGCTGACCTGCTGACCGAATTCGACCCGTTCGAGACCGGACTGGACCGCTTCGTGAAAATGAACAAACCCGATTTTGTTGGCAAGACGGCGCTAGCGCAGCGCATCACTGACGGGCCACGCCGCAGGCTGGCCTGCCTGCGTGTCGACACCCCCGAGGCCCCGGCCCATGGCGGTGCGTCCGTCATGCTGAACGGACGTGTCGTCGGCACCGTGTCGTCGGGCGATTGGGGACATCGGACGGGGATGAATCTGGCCTATGCCTTCATGGAACCGGACTTGGCGACAGACGGCATGCAGGTCGAAATTGACATCATCGGACGGATGACACCGGCCCAAGTGATCCCCATGTCCCCCTATGATCCGGGGATGGACCGGGTACGGAGCTAACACTGCACCGTAGGCCGGGCTTCAGCCCGGCACAAAAGAACATGTCGACAGAAAAACGGGGGGCGCTCAGGCCCCCCGATCAAGTTTCGCCGTTCAGGCTCACTCATTTACACCGCTCGGTTTTTTTGCCTGCGGCCTGAACGTCGTCCAAGGCGAGCGCACCCGCCTCTTGAACGTCGAAATGCCATCGCATTTCGGCGAGCAGGGTGTACCGGATTTCAAAGAAATCTGCGGGCCCTGCCCGATCTGAGTGGCGCGCCAGCCAAAGACCGGCGCGCCCTATCTCCTCAGCTACACCCGGACGTCCCGCCGCAGGTGTTGCACTTCATGCAGGTGCCATTGCGGACCAGCGTATAGTTTCCGCAATCGCCGCACGCCTCGCCCTCGTAGCCCTGCATCTTGGCCTTGGTGCGCGCATCCATGGTGACACGTCCCGAGGTCAGCGTGGTCGACGTGGTAGCCACGCTGGCCGTCACCGCCGTCTCAGGCACCAGCGTTTCCAGCACCGCGACCGGATCAGCGCGACCATCAAACGAAATACCACCCAGCGACTGACCGCCATTCAGCACCACCAGCTCTTGTGGCAGACGCTTGCGCAGATAGCCGGTCGAGCTGATTTGCTTCAGCACTTCCAATGACTTGTTGGCAGCTGCTTCGCTCATCTCGCTGATGTTGCTGACGCCTTCTTCTTCACCGCGGCCCAGATCATCAAAGCTGTGGCCTTCGGGTTTAACATGCGCCAGATCGGTCCGGTCAAGGTAGCTGACCGCCAGTTCACGGAAGATATAGTCGAGGATCGACGTAGCATTCTTGATACTGTCATTGCCCTGCACCATGCCGGCCGGTTCGAACTTGGTAAAGGTGAACGCGTCCACGAACTCCTCCAGCGGCACACCGTATTGCAGGCCCACGCTGACGGCGATGGCAAAGTTGTTCATCATCGCGCGGAAACCGGCACCTTCCTTGTGCATGTCGATGAAGATCTCGCCCAGTTGACCATCTTCATACTCGCCCGTGCGCAGATACACCTTGTGACCACCGACAATCGCCTTTTGGGTATAACCCTTGCGGCGTTCCGGCATCTTCTCGCGGTGCGATTTGACGATTTCCTTGACGATGATCTTCTCAACGATCTTCTCGGCCAGAACGGCGGCCTTTTCCTGCGGTGTGCCGCTCTCCAACACTTCTGCCGCGTCGTCATCATCCTCGACCAGCGCAGCCGCCAGCGGCTGAGACAGTTTCGAGCCATCACGATAGAGCGCGTTAGCTTTGACACCCAGCGACCAGCTCAGCTCGTACGCCTTCTGGCAATCGGTGATCGTCGCATCATTGGGCATGTTGATCGTCTTGCTGATCGCGCCCGAGATGAACGATTGCGCGGCGGCCATCATGGTGATGTGGCTGTTCACGTCCAGATACCGCTTGCCCTTCTTGCCGCAAGGGGTTGGCGCAGTCAAAGATGTGGTAATGCTCGACCTTCAGATGCGGCGCCCCTTCCAGCGTCATCGTCCCGCAAACATGGTCGTTGGCCGCATCAATATCCGCCTTGGAATAGCCCAGCGATGCCAGCAGATCAAAGGTCGGATCATTCAGCTTGGCCGCGGGGATGCCCAAGACATTGGTGCAGAACTCTTCGCCCAGCGTCCATTGGTTGAACACGAACCGGATATCGAATGCCGACCCCAGGGCCGCATCCACCTTGGCCAGTTCATTCGAGCCAAAGCCATGTCCGATCAGCGACGTGTGGTTGACGCCCGGCGCGTTGCCGATGGTGGCGTGGCCTACGGCATAGCTAACGATCTCTTCGATCTGTGCGCTGCCATAGCCCAGCTTTTCCAGAGCAGCGGGAACCGATTGGTTGATGATCTTAAAGTAACCACCCCCCGCGAGTTTCTTGAACTTCACCAGCGCAAAGTCCGGCTCGATCCCTGTTGTGTCGCAATCCATCACCAGCCCGATCGTCCCGGTGGGGGCGATCACGGTCGCTTGGGCGTTGCGATAGCCGTGCTTCTCACCCAGCTTCAGCGCCTCGTCCCAGCTGGACATCGCCAGATCGACCAGACGGCTGTCGGGGCAATTGGTCAGGTCCAGTGGCACCGGCTTGACGGCGAGCGCCTCGTAGCCTTCGGTCGCACCATAGGCGGCGTTGCGGTGGTTGCGGATGACACGCAGCATATGGTCGCGGTTTTTCTTGTAGCCCGCGAACGGACCCAGCTCTCCGGCCATTTCGGCGGATGTGGCATAGCTCACACCTGTCATAATCGCGGTCAGCGCCCCGCAGAGTGCGCGGCCCTCGTCACTGTCATAGCCCAGCCCCATGTTCATCAGCAGCCCGCCAATGTTGGCATAGCCCAGACCCAGCGTGCGGAAATCATAGCTGCGTTGTGCGATTTCCTTGGACGGGAATTGCGCCATCATCACGCTGATTTCCAGCGTCACGGTCCACAGACGCGATGCATGCATGTAACCTTCGGCGTCGAACTTGCCATCCTTAAAGAAGGTTAGCAGGTTCATCGACGCTAGGTTACAGGCCGTATCGTCAAGGAACATGTACTCCGAACACGGGTTTGATCCGCGGATCTCGCCATCCTCAGGGCAGGTGTGCCATGCGTTGACAGTGTCGTGGTACTGAATGCCCGGATCGGCACAGGCCCATGCGGCGTGCCCGACATCTTCCCACAGATCGCGCGCCTTGATGGTTCGTGCCACTTTGCCATCCGTACGGTTGATCAGCGCCCAGTCGGCATCCTCTTCAACTGCTTTCAAAAAGGCGTCGGTAACGCGGATCGAGTTGTTCGAGTTCTGTCCCGAAACCGATGCGTAGGCTTCCAAATCCCAGTCAGTGTCGTAGGTCGGGAATTCGATGCTGTCATACCCCTGCTTGGCATAATCCAGCACGCGCTTGACATATGTCTCGGGGATCGCGCTTTTCTTGGCGCCGCGAATGGCGTTTTTCAGTTGTTCGTTCTTCTTGGGGTCAACCGAATCCTCAGAGCTGCCATCCCATGCGCGGATCGCGCCAAAGATGTCGTTCAGCTTCTCTTCGTGCATCTTGCTGCCCGCGACGATGCTGGCGACCTTCTGCTCTTCCTTGACCTTCCAGTTGATGAATTCCTGCACATCGGGGTGATCGGCGTCACAGATCACCATCTTGGCGGCGCGCCGCGTGGTGCCACCCGACTTGATCGCACCGGCAGCCCGGTCGCCGATTTTCAGAAAGCCCATCAGCCCCGACGACTTGCCGCCGCCCGACAGCGGCTCGTCCGCCGCCCGCAAGCTGGAGAAGTTGGTGCCAGTGCCAGAGCCATATTTGAACAGGCGCGCCTCGCGCACCCACAGATCCATGATGCCACCATCGCCGACCAGATCATCAGAGACCGACTGGATGAAACATGCATGTGGCTGGGGATGCTCATAGGCGCTGGTGGATTTCGTCAGCGTCTCGGTCTTGTAGTCGACGTAGTAATGCCCCTGCCCCGGTCCATCAATTCCGTACGCCCAATGCAGGCCGGTGTTGAACCATTGCGGACTGTTCGGTGCTGCCATCTGCTCGGCCAGCATGACGCGCATTTCGTCGAAATAGGCCTGTGCGTCCGCTTCCGTGGTGAAATAGCCGCCTTTCCAGCCCCAGTAGGTCCATGCCCCTGCCAAACGGTCGAACACCTGCCGCGCGCTGGTCTCTCCGCCTTTTTCGACATCGTCCCCATCAGGAACGGACCGCCACAGAAACTCGGGCACGCCCTTTTCCTTGACGCGCTTCAGCTTGGCGGGAACGCCTGCCTTGCGAAAGTACTTCTGCGCGATCACATCGCTGGCAACCTGACTCCAGCCTGCCGGTACCTCGACATTGTCGAGCTTGAAGACGGTCTTGCCGTCAGGATTGCGGATTTCCGAAGAAGTGGTCTTGAAGTTGAGCTCTGCGTAAGCGTCTTGGCCTGCCTTGGTGAATTTTCTTTCGATTTTCATTGTATCGCTGCCCCATGATCCAGCATCTTTGTTTTACGCGCTATCCGGCGTTGCGGCACCGCGCCCTCTCGTTTTTACCGGCAACAATGACCTATCCCCCTCGCTGCGTGGTTCATCACGCGGCAGGAACCCGCCGGGCACGCCGCGCCCGGATGTGTTCTGGGAATTTGTCCCTGTCCAGTCGCGCCACACTACATGTTGTGGTCTACTCACCGGCCTGCACAATCTGACGTATATACGCATAGCGGGTCAACGGGAAATTTACGAAATGCTAACCAAAAAATAGTTGACGTTTCGGCTTTGACGCCGCGCGGTCGTGACCGAATGATTCATCCCCAAACTTGCCCACAGATGCTGCAATGGCATTGCTGCGGTAGCGCGATGTATGAAAGCCCAAGTTTTCGGCCCGTTTAGCCACATCACTTCACAAGCCAACAGAAATGACGCACAGGCAATCGCGGCAAAATGCTCTGGAAATCTTAATAAATGTTAACGTGCTTATTTTTTTTGCAACCGGCGCAGCCTGCGCAAGAATGCAACACTGCGCAACCAGTTCGCGCGGCGCGCTGACGCGCCAACCGCGCGAAATTGGATGTATCGCTAGGAAAGATGGTCGGGGCGGCGAGATTCTGAACTCACGACCCCCTGTACCCAAAACAGGTGCGCTACCAGACTGCGCCACGCCCCGGACCATGGCGCGTGTCTAATGCGCAATTTCGGGATTGAAAAGCCCTAACAGACAAGAAGTTTCAGCAAGGCCAAACTGCCCGATCCGCCGCGACCGACGGGTGCCGTATCTCGCTGCCCGCGACGATCCCCAGACGTTCCGCCAGACCGCCGTTGATCTCCAGCACCAGACGCGTGTCGTTGCCGCTCATAATCGGTGACAGGCTATGCGGCTTGGCGCGATGATGTACCTTTTTCACCGTGCCCGTCGCATCAATGAAAATCATATCGAGCGGAATCAGCGTGTTCTTCATCCAGAATCCCACGCGCCGCTCGTCAGGATAGACGAAAAGCATGCCGACACTTTGCGGCATACTTTCGCGATGCATCAGACCCTTGGCGCGCTCGGCCTCATCGTCGGCCACGTCTACAGTAAAACGGGCCTGGCCCCAATCGCCGCGCAATTGCACCTGAGCCTCGCGGCACTCGTCCGCAAAAACCGTTCCTGCACCGAGACACAGCACCACGGCCAGTCCTAGTTTTCCGATTTTATCGCGCTTTCCCATCCACACACCTCCGTGGCCATTCGGCCACGCTTACCATCTATCACACGAATTGCCAGCGCCTCGCCCGGTTGCAGGTCCGCCAGACCCGACCGGCGCAACACTTCTATATGGACGAAAACATCCTCGTCGCGACCAAAGGTATTGGCAAAGCCGAATCCCTTACCCTTGTCGAACCACTTGATCCGCGCCGGTTCCAGCGTCGCGGCACGGATCAGTTCGGGGTCAATCTCGTCCAGATCGGCCAGCCCATTTGATTCGTCCGTACGCGGGGGGCAAATTTCATAAACCTCGACCGCCTGAACACCGCGCTCGGTATCCTGCACGTCGATCTCCACGCCCGCTTCATCCGCAACCGAGCTTTGCCCGAAGTTGCGCAGCACATTGGCATGCAACAAGATGTCGGGGCCACCTTCGTCAGCCACAACAAATCCGAACCCCTTAACGGGGTCGAACCACTTAACGTGCCCACGCACCCTGCGGACAGTGTCTTCCATTGACGTCAATATTCTCTCTTTCGACTGGTTCTGCAGCCCTCACCCCAACTATAACCTTCGTAGAAACTCTTGCTTGTTGCAAGCAGAAAACAGATGGCTTTTCAGGGCGTTGCAGTTTACGCGACGTGAGTGTCAAGGGTTCAGTCGAGCAATTTCCCATGGCATTTCAGGGGCTTCGCGACGCCATACAAACCGATCATGCAAGCGAAATTCGCCATCGGCCCAGAATTCTATTTCCACCGGCGTAATCTTGAATCCGCCCCAAAATGGCGGCCGGGACGGATTTGTGCCGTGCCGTGCCGATACCTTGGCCACCTCAGCCATCAGCGCAGCACGGCTTTTTAGCGGGCGTGACTGGCGCGATGCCCAAGCCCCCAACCGAGATTTGAGCGATCGCGAGGCATAATAAGCATCCGCCTCTGGTCCTTCAAAACGCGCCACCTGACCGCGCACCCGCACCTGACGGCGCAGGGATTTCCAGTGCATCACAAACGCGGCCTGCCCGTTCACGGCCAGTTCGCCCCCTTTGGCGCTGTCATAATTTGTATAAAAGACAAAGCCATCGGCGGCGATTTCCTTTAGCAGCACCATGCGCACATTGGGCAGACCATCGGAATCCGCCGTCGCCAGCGCGATCGCATTCGGATCGTTCGGCTCCGAGGCCTCGGCCGCTGACAGCCAGCTCTGGGCGATCTCGAATGGGTTGTCCCCTGAGAAAATGCCTGTCCGCTTGATCATCTGGTCTCTCCTAGGGTCCATGCCGTCTTCGACATATGGCGCGAATCATCTCTTACCGGCGCTATCTGAGCATTGCTGATGCCCAGTACAACCCAGCAGGCTTTCTGCTGCGATACACGGCACGGGATTGCTCAAAGCGCGTCCTGACGACGTTAAATCAACAATATGCTGTAGTAAAACGCGACAATCGGGGTTGTCTGGCTTTCGCGCAAAGCGGCGCTTCAGATTTTTCAAGAAACACTTTAAAGGATCAAAAGAGATAAAATTGGGCGGAGACCGGGACATGTCAAATCAACTGATGGCGGGCAAGCGCGGATTGATCATGGGCCTGGCCAATGACAAGTCTATCGCATGGGGCATTGCACGCGCCTGCGCCGATGCAGGCGCCGAGATGGCATTCTCCTATATGGGCGACGCGTTCAAGAAACGGGTAGAGCCGCTGGCCGCTCAACTAGGCGTCGAACACCTGTTCGATTGCAACGTGTCCGACCCTGCCTCGATCGACACCGCCTTTGCCGAAATCGAAAAGGTCTGGGGCAAGATCGATTTTCTCGTTCACGCCATCGGCTTTTCCGACAAGAACGAATTGCGTGGCCGCTATGTCGACACCAGCCGCGATAATTTCCTGATGACGATGGATGTCAGCTGCTACAGCTTCACGGCCGTCGCACAACGCGCCGAGAAAATGATGAATGACGGCGGCTCGATGCTGACCCTCACCTATTACGGTGCCGAACAGGTCATGCCGCATTACAATGTTATGGGCGTAGCCAAGGCCGCACTGGAGGCATCGGTGAAATACCTCGCCGAGGATCTGGGCAAGGACGGCATCCGCGTCAACGCGATCAGTGCCGGCCCGATCAAGACGCTGGCCGCCAGCGGCATCGGCGATTTCCGCTATATCCTGAAATGGAACGAGTTGAATTCGCCCCTGCGCCGCAACGTGACCATCGACGACGTGGGCAAATCCGCCCTCTACCTGCTCAGCGATCTGGGCAGCGGCGTCACCGGCGAAAACCTGCATGTCGATGCGGGCTATCACATCGTCGGGATGAAGGCAGTGGATGCTCCCGATATCGACGCCACCAACAAGGGCTAATACGCGATGGAACTGGCGCACCTCATTGCCTTTAACCTCGCACTTCTGGCGGCCATTGCCAGCCCCGGCCCGTCCCTGCTGTTTCTGATCAAGACCACACTGACCGCCGGTCGCCGCGCAGGCATCGCCGCCGCTGCTGGTCTGGCGCTGATGGCGGCACTATGGACGTTGATGGCGCTACTTGGCCTTGATGGAATCTTCACCCTGTTCCCTTGGCTATACGCCGTGTTGAAAACGCTGGGTGCCGCCTACCTGATCTATATCGCGGTGATGACATGGCGGCATGCCAGCCAACCGGTGACATCCGGCGATGCGCCAGCAACGCGACGCGCGTTCCTGTCCGGGTTCCTCGTCAACCTCGGTAATCCTAAATCGGTGTTCTTTTCCGCGGCTGTTCTGGTGGTGATATTCCCCGCCGACCTCGGTGCCGCTGAGAAGGCGGTAATTTTCGCCAACCACCTAACTGTGGAAATGATCGTACAGCCGATGCTCGCGATCATGCTCTCGACCACCGCCATCAGCCGCCGCTATCTGGCGTTCAAACCGGTGCTGGACCGGATCACCGCCGCCGTACTGGGCGCACTCGGCCTGCGTCTGCTGCTCAGCCGTTAACCAAATCGGAGACTTGCCATGATCGACCCACTGCCGCATGAAAAAGGCTTTCACGTCAGCTGGGACCAGTTGCACCGCGATGCGCGCGCATTGGCGTGGCGGCTGGACGGGCATGGGCCTGACGATGGCAACTGGCGCGCCGTGGTGGCGATCACGCGGGGCGGCATGGCACCGGCGATGATTGTCGCGCGCGAGTTGGACATCCGCACCGTCGATACCATCAGCGTCAAGAGCTACAACCATCAGACCCAGAGCGAACCAAAGGTGATCAAGTCGCCCGATATGGACGTGATCGGTGACGGCACCGGCGTGCTGATCGTTGATGACCTCGTCGATACCGGTCGCACGCTCGAAGTGGTACGCGCCCACATGCCCAATGCCCATGTCGCCACGGTCTATGCCAAGCCGATGGGGCGATCACAGGTTCAGACCTTCGTGACCGAAGTCAGTCAGGACACTTGGATCTTTTTCCCGTGGGACATGGCCCTGCAATATGTCGAACCCTATCGCGGCGCCTGATCCGGCACCGATGTAATACCTACACGATACCGACGTGATACCGACGCGGCAAAACCGCTGCAAAACCGCCCTGCCCGGAGCCTCCGATGACCCGCACTTCCAGCACCTTTCTGCCTCCTGTCATGGAATCCCGTCGCTGGCTTGACGGCATCACGTTCAGTGCCGACCGCCCGCTGATCAACGTCAGTCAGGCGGCCCCGGTCGACCCGCCGCCACATGCGCTGCGGCAGGCCATCGCCGATGCCGCGCTCACCCAGACCGATGCCCATCTTTACGGCCCCGTACTGGGGCTGCCCGAACTGCGCCACGAGGTCGCGACGCAGTGGAGCGCGGGCTATGGTGGTGCCGTGGCGGCAGACAATGTCGCGATCACGTCTGGCTGCAATCAAGCGTTCTGCGCGGCCATCGTCACGCTATGCGATCAAGGGGATGAGGTAATCCTGCCAACCCCATGGTATTTCAATCATAAAATGTGGCTAGATATGAACGGTGTACGCACCATTCCCCTGCCCGTCGGCGCGGGCTTGCTGCCCGACCCGGAAAAGGCCGCCGCACGCATCACCCCTCGCACCCGCGCCATTGCCTTGGTCACGCCGAACAATCCGGGCGGTGTGGAATATCCTGCCGATCTGGTTCGTGCCTTCTTTGACCTCGCACGCAGCCGCGGCATCGCCCTGATCCTCGATGAGACCTATCGTAACTTTGATTCCCGAACCGGCGCACCACATGACCTTCTGACCGATCCCGACTGGGCGGAGACGCTGATCCAGCTCTATTCGTTTTCCAAGGCCTACCGCCTGACCGGCCACAGAGTCGGCGCGATGATCAGTTCACCGCAACGTCTTGCTGAAGCAGAGAAATTTCTGGATACCGTTACAATCTGTCCGAACCAGCTAGGCCAGATCGCGGCGCTGTGGGGGATGCAGAATCTGGCGCAATGGCTCTCGGGGGAACGCGCTGAAATCCTTGATCGCCGCGCGGCGATCGAAGACAACATGCCCGCGCTGGAAACCGACGGCTGGCGCTTGCTGGGATGTGGCGCTTACTTCGCATATCTTCAGCATCCCTTTGCAGACAGCTCTGCCACGCTAGCCCCGAAACTGGTCCGCGAGGCAGGTGTTCTGCTGCTGCCGGGCACCATGTTCACCCCTCAGGGCGATCCGCTCGGCTTGCGCAGTTTTCGCGTGGCCTTTGCCAATGTGGACCGCGATGGTATCGGCGCACTGATGCACCGGTTGTCGGGTCTTGGCTGGCCTCTTGCCCCGGACCGGGCCAACGCGTAGACAGTCCCGGACCTGACCGCCACCGGCGGCAAACGCAGGCTATGCAAGCGCATCAAAAGAGGGCCCGATGAAAGGCAACACCGTTTCCAAATCCGCGATGTGGGTGCTTATGGCCCTGCTGATCCTTGGCCTTGGCGGCTTTGGCGTCACCAACCTGTCCGGCAATGTCCGCAGTGTCGGGACCGTCGGCGATGCCGAGATTGACCTGAACGCCTATGCCCGCGCGCTACAGGCCGAGATCCGCGCGCTTGAGGCAGATCGCGGCGAACCGGTCTCGTTCGCGCAGGCGCAGGCTGATGGTGTAGATGCCCGCGTACTGTCCCGACTGGTATCCGAGGCCGCACTGGACCATGAAACATCCCGGCTGGGCCTGTCCATCGGAGACACAAACCTGCGCGACCAGATCCTCGACATTCCCGGATTTCGCGGTATCGACGGTAAATTCGACCGCGAGGCCTATACGTTCGCCCTTGATCAGGCCGGTCTCAGCGAAGCCGCGTTTGAGGCTGATATCCGCGCAGAAACTGCCCGGACGCTGGTGCAAGGGGCCATTCTCTCTGGAGTGAGCACACCGACCGCTTATACTGACGCGATCCTGACCTATGTGGGCGAGGCGCGCGATGTCACGATGGCAACGCTCGCGCGTGGTGATCTGACGACCGGGTTGCCAGAGCCGACTGACGAGGATTTGCGCAGCTATCATCAGTCCCACCTGCCCGATTTCACCAAGCCGGAAACCCGCGCGATCACCTATGTCTGGCTTACGCCCGAGATGATCATCGACGAGGTCGAAGTGGACGACGCCGCCCTGCGCGAGGCGTATGAGGCGCGACTGGACGAATTCATTCAGCCCGAGCGCCGCCTCGTCGAACGTCTGGCGTTTCCCGATCGCGCCGCAGCAGAAGCTGCTAAAGCCGAGATCGACGCAGGTACCCGCAGTTTCGAGGATTTCGTAGAGGATCGCGGACTGGAATTGAGCGATGTAGATATGGGCGATGTCGCCTTGGGCGATCTGGATGGTGCTGGGTCCGACGTATTCGCAGCCAATGTCGGCGATATTGCCGGTCCGCTCGACAGTCCCATCGGTCCTGCCCTGTTCCGTGTAAACGCCGTGCTTCAGGCGACTGAAACCACCTATGAAGACGCCGAGGCAGAGTTGCGTGACGCACTTGCAGGCGACCGGGCCCGTCGCGTGATCGACGCCCAGATCGACACTGTTGACGATCTGCTGGCAGGTGGTGCCACGCTGGAGGATATCGCAGATGAGACGGACATGGAGCTGGGTCAGATCGACTGGCACGGGGGGGTCGTAGAAGGCATCAGCGCCTATACCGGTTTCCGTCAGGCCGCGCCGACAATCACCACCTCTGACTACCCCGAAGTCGCAACGCTGGAAGACGGCTCGATCTTTGCCATGCGGCTCGACGGGATTACCGAGCCCGAGATTCAGCCGCTCGAAGATGTACGCGCAGCCGTTCGCTCGGCCTGGCTGACACAGTCGGCCACGGACGCATTGCGGTCCCAGATCGCCGATCAGGTCACGGCGTTGCAGAACGGCGACAGCTTCGAGGATACAGGTCTTGCCAGCGAATCCGTGATTGGTCTGACGCGTCGTGGTTTCCAGCCCGGAACGCCACCCGAATTCATCGAAACCGTTTTCAAGATGGCAGAGGGCGACGTCACCCTAATTGACGGCAATGAAAGTCTGTTCATTGTGCGTCTCGACCAGATCACCCCGCCTAATGACGAGGACCCCGAACTGGCGCAGCTGCGCAAGGGACTTGCCGATCAGGCAGCGGGCATTATCGCACAGGACTTTTATCAGGTGCTGGCTGCCGACATCCGCAACCGCGCTGGCATCACGCTGGACCAGCAGGCGTTGAATGCCGTCCATGCGAACTTTCAGTAGGGCGCACGATTGATGGAACTGACCCCCAAATTCGACGACTTTGCCCCGCGCTTTGACGCGGGCAAGGCTCAGGTGGTCTATGCCCGTCTCGCGGCCGACCTCGACACACCCGTGTCGTTGATGCTCAAGCTGACGGATGCAGCCCCCGACGCATTCATGCTGGAATCGGTCACCGGTGGCGAGGTGCGTGGGCGCTATTCGATCATCGGGATGAAACCGGACCTGATCTGGAAATGCCACGGCACCACCAGTCAGATCAACCGACAGGCCCGCTTTGACGGTGATGCCTTCACCGCTCAGGATGGTGATCCGCTGGACAACCTGCGGTCATTGATCGCCGAAAGCCGTATTGACCTGCCAGACGGCCTGCCCGCTGCCAGTGCGGGACTCTTTGGCTATCTCGGCTATGACATGATCCGTCTGGTCGAACACCTGCCAGACGTGAACCCTGACCCGCTTGGCCTGCCTGATGCGGTCATGCTGCGCCCCTCTGTCGTGGCTGTGCTTGACGGTGTCAAAGGCGAGGTCATCGTCGTGGCCCCGGCATGGACAGATCAGGGTCAATCCGCCCGTGCCGCCTATGCTCAGGCTGCTGAACGGGTGATGGATGCGGTGCGTGATCTGGAACGTGCGCTGCCCCGCGCCAGTCGCGAGATGGGCGAGGCGCACGAGGATGCGCCGCCAGTGTCGAATTTCACCCGCGATGCCTATAAGGACGTCGTAGAGAAAGCCAAGGAATATATCCGCGCGGGCGACATTTTTCAGGTGGTGCCCTCGCAACGCTGGACACAGCCGTTTGCCCAACCGCCTTTCGCGCTCTATCGCTCCTTGCGCCGCACGAACCCGTCCCCCTTCATGTTCTATTTCAATTTCGGCGGTTTTCAGGTGGTGGGTGCCAGCCCCGAGATCCTTGTGCGGGTCTTTGGCAAAGAGGTCACGATCCGTCCCATCGCAGGCACCCGCCCACGCGGCGCAACACCCGAGGAAGATCGCGCGAACGAGGCCGATCTTCTGGCCGATCAGAAAGAACTGGCAGAACATCTGATGCTGCTCGATCTGGGCCGCAACGATACCGGGCGCGTCAGCAAGATCGGCACAGTCCACCCGACCGAAGAATTCATTATCGAACGTTACAGCCATGTGATGCACATCGTCAGCAACGTCGTGGGCGAACTGGCCGAGGATCAGGACGCACTCAGCGCCCTGTTGGCCGGACTGCCTGCTGGGACCGTCAGTGGCGCGCCCAAAGTTCGCGCGATGGAAATTATCGACGAGCTGGAGCCAGAAAAACGCGGCGTCTATGGCGGCGGCGTGGGGTATTTCAGTGCCGGTGGCGATATGGACGTCTGCATCGCCCTGCGGACGGCGGTGGTCAAGGATCACAAGCTCTATATTCAGGCCGGTGGCGGTGTGGTCTATGACAGCGACCCCGAGGCGGAATATATGGAAACCGTGCATAAATCGAACGCCATCCGACGCGCCGCAGCCGACGCCGCACGCTTCACCGGCGATGGCAACACGTAGGCCGGGCTTCAGCCCGGCACGCGCCCCATGACCCGTCTCATCCTCTTTAACAAACCGCATGGTGTCCTGTCGCAATTCACCGACAAGGGAACCGAAGGCAGCCCGCGCGCCACGCTTTCCGATTACATTGACCTACCCGGCGTCTATCCCGCCGGGAGGTTGGACCGCGACAGCGAGGGGCTACTGATCCTGACCGATGACGGCAAACTACAAGCGCGCATTGCCGACCCGCGCTATAAACAACCCAAGACCTATCTGGTTCAGGTCGAAGGCTTGCCCGACGACACTGCCCTGCACGCTCTTGCCAAAGGTGTCACACTGAAGGATGGGCAGACCCGTCCTGCACAGGTGCGCCGGATCGATCCGCCCGACCTCTGGCCCCGCGACCCGCCTGTGCGCTACCGCAAATCCGTGCCCGACTGCTGGCTCGAGATCATCATCTCTGAAGGGCGCAACCGGCAAGTGCGACGCATGACCGCCCATGTGGGCCACCCGACACTGCGTCTGGTGCGTTGGCAGATCGGCGGGTGGTCATTAGACGGTATCGCGCCGGGTGCATGGCGCGACGGCTAATGCTATTGCTCTTGGGTCAACACCGCTGAAACCGGCGCAATCGCGACACTGTTGGCCCGATCCTGAAGCCCCCACAGCAACAGGGCGCTAATCGTGTCGGCCTGTAGACGCCCCAGCATGATCACCTCGCCCTGACCGCGCCCGGCCTTGAATGCCGCCTGATCCAGAAAGCGTCGGATCACGGTCGCGTTTTGCCCCTTGGAATCGAAGTCGCGGAACACGCTGCCCGTGGGCACGCCTTCGCGCTCGATCAGTTTGCGTGCGGTGTCCAACCCGTTGGGAAACAGAACCAACCCATGACCGCTTTCCAGCAGGATCGGGGCCAGTTGTTCCGCAGCAGCGCGCCCGGACTGCAGGCCGCTATCCGTCCCTTCCAGTACTGCGACGGCTTCGGGCACGGCGTTTAGCACGGTCTGCATTGCAATTTCGGTGTCACTGGCCTGTGCGCCCGGTGGCAGGTTCACCATTACCAGCACTTCGAATCCTGCATCCCGGTAGCGTTTCATCGCGGCTGTCGCGCCGTCCCACGCGGCATCCACCGCAAAACTCAGTGGATAGGGGAAATTCGACAATGCCTCCAAACCGATCGGGCTGGAGCCGTCGTCGATCAGGACGATCGCCATCAGCGGCTTGCCGTCGGGATTGTCGAACGGTGTCGCGTGCGCGTCTATGGCGCGCCGGGCGCTATCGGGGCGGGCGCTGATGTCGCTTGCAGTTTCCGCCTCTGCCGGCGCATCGGTGACCGATGGCAAGCGGTTGGTCGCAATCCCCGTCGCAAGATCACCGATTGTCCCGCTCGGGGCGGTCACCTCGGGCTTGACCATGGCTTCGATGTCCACATCCGTTTCGGGTGATTCCGTTGTGTCCGGTATCGCCGAAACCTGCGGAGCGTCCGCTTCTTCTTTCGGGAATGCAGCCGACTCTGCGTCTACGGCTGGCTGCATCGGCTGGGCCGGGTCCACAGAGATCGACAATTCTTCCTCGCTGCCCGGCGCATCGGGCGCGGCGCTTTGTGGGCTGGGCAACACGGCTGTATCATCCTGACCAAAATTCACCGTGTTATCATCTGTTGCAACCTGTGGTGCACTCAGGTTGGCCTGAGCTTCGCCGGTTTGGGGCACGGCAGCGGGTTGCATATCCGCATCCTCGATCACGCTCAGATCATCGGGCGCTGACGTGCTGACCTCTGGCGCACCTTCGACCAGCGGCACGGTATCAGGTTCAGAGGTCATCGCCACAGGCTCGTCCTCGCGCGACTGATTGAACTCGGACCCCGCAGGCACTTCGAGCGCCGCCGCCTCCGGCGCGGTGCGTGCGGGGATCTCGGTTATCACCGACGCCACGCCCAATCCCAACCCCGACACCATTGTGCCGACAATAATTCCACCGAAAAATCCGTGTGCCATCTTTAAATCACCTCTACCGCTCTTTGCGCCTCTTGACGGTTCCAGCTAAGCCTGAGCAAGTATATCGCGACCCGGCCCCCGGCCTCCACCCCCCATTCGCGCGAGGCGCCACATGCTGCTCTTGATAGATAACTACGACAGTTTCACCTACAACCTCGTACATTATGTGGGCGAACTTGGCGCCGACGTCTTGGTTCGCCGCAACGATGCACTGGATGTACAGGCTGCAATGGCACTGCGGCCCGATGGCATTCTGCTGTCGCCGGGGCCGTGCGACCCGGATCAGGCGGGCATTTGTCTGGCGCTGACCGAAGCAGCGGCCGAGACGGGCATTCCACTATTGGGGGTCTGTCTGGGGCACCAGACGATCGGGCAGGTCTTTGGCGGCAAGGTCGTGCGCCATTCCGAGATTGTTCATGGCAAGATGGGCCATGTCCTGCACGGAGGAAAAGGCGTGTTTGCCGGACTACCATCGCCTTTTGACGCGACCCGCTATCACAGCCTCGTTGTCGACCGCGCCACCCTGCCAGATACGCTCGAGGTGACCGCCGAACTGGAGGATGGAACGATTATGGGTCTGCAACACAAGACGCTGCCGATCCATGGCGTGCAATTTCACCCCGAATCGATCGCGTCACAGCACGGCCACGCACTGCTCAAGAATTTTCTCGACATGATGACCCAACCCACCGGAGTGGCAGCATGAGCGACGGGTTGAAGCCGCTCATCGGCACCGCAGCCGACCGTCCGCTGACACGCGCGGAAGCCGAGGTTGCCTTTACCGCCCTCTTTGAAGGCGAAGCAACGCCCAGCCAGATCGGGGGTCTGCTCATGGCGCTCCGCACCCGTGGCGAAACAGTGGATGAATACGCCGCCGCCGCTGCCGTCATGCGCGCCAAGTGCAAATCAGTTCGCGCGCCCGAGGGGGCAATGGACATCGTTGGCACCGGTGGTGACGGCAAGGGCACGTTGAACATCTCGACAGCGACCGCGTTCGTCGTCGCTGGCGCAGGTGTGCCAATCGCCAAACATGGTAACCGCAATCTAAGCTCGAAATCCGGCGCGGCGGACGCGTTGGGGCAGATGGGCGTCAACGTGATGGTTGGCCCGGAAGTGGTTGAAAAGGCACTGCAAGAGGCCGGAATCGCCTTTATGATGGCCCCCATGCACCACCCTGCGATTGCCCATGTCATGCCGACGCGGACAGAGTTGGGCACGCGCACGATTTTCAATATCCTCGGCCCACTCACCAATCCGGCGGGGGTGAAACGACAGTTGACCGGCGCATTCGCGCGCGACCTCATCCGTCCTATGGCCGAAACACTGGGACAGCTGGGATCGGAATGTGCGTGGTTGGTGCATGGCAGCGATGGTACGGATGAACTGACAATTACCGGCGTCAGTTGGGTATCGGTACTGGAAACCGATGGCAGCATCCGCGATATAGAAGTCCACCCCGAGGATTTCGGCCTGCCCGTTCATCCATTCGAGGACATTCTGGGCGGCACTCCCCGAGAAAACGGGGATGCGTTCCGTGCCCTGTTGGATGGTGCGCCGGGGGCGTATCGCGACGCGGTATTGCTGAACGCAGCGGCGGCCCTCGTCGTTGCCGAGCATGCGCCTGACCTCAAGTCGGGGGTTGCACAGGCCCGCGAGAGTATCGACAGTGGAGCCGCGCGTGAGCGGCTGCAAATACTGGCCAAAGTGACATCGGAGACGACATGAGCACCCCAACGATTCTGGAAAAGATCAAAGCTTACAAGCTGGAAGAAGTGGCGGCCGCCAAAGAAGAGGTGTCGCCCGATGAAATGAACGAGCGCGCCCATTCGGCACCTGCCGTCCGCGATTTCAAAGAAGCACTGACCCAAGCGAGCAAGGTTGGCTATGGCCTGATCGCTGAAATCAAGAAGGCCAGCCCATCCAAGGGTCTGATCCGCGCCGATTTCGACCCCGAGGCGCTGGCGATCGCCTATGCCGAGGGCGGAGCCACCTGCCTCAGCGTGCTGACCGACACGCCCAGTTTTCAGGGTGCAAAGGAATATCTGACCATTGCCCGCGCGGCCTGCGACTTGCCCGTTCTGCGCAAGGATTTCATGTATGACCCCTATCAGGTGGCCGAGGCGCGCGCATTGGGGGCCGATTGCATCCTGATCATCATGGCAAGTGTCTCTGACGAACAGGCTATCGAGCTGGAAGCGGCCGCAAAACAATGGGGTATGGATGCCATCCTCGAAGTGCATAACGAGGCCGAAATGCAGCGCGCGGCGCTGTTGGATTCACCCATGATCGGCATCAATAATCGTGACCTGAACACCTTCGAGACATCGCTCGACACGACCCGGCATCTGGCACGGATCGCCCCGGTAGAGGCTCTTTTGATTTGCGAAAGCGGACTGGAAACAAGCGAAGATTTGGCCGATATGGCGCGTTACGGCGCCCGCAGCTTTCTGGTTGGCGAAACATTGATGCGCGCCGAGGACGTGGCAACCGCAACCCGCGCGCTGCTGGCCGATCCGTTGCTCAGCGGAGGAGTTCTAGTGGCCGAACTGACGCATTTCGATGGCAAAGGCGATGCACATATGGTCGATGTCTCTGCCAAGGCAGTGACCGACCGCATCGCGGTAGCTGCCTGTCACGTTAGTATGGCAGCGCAAACCTTTGAAATCGTATCAGAAGGCCGCGCCAAGAAAGGCGACGTTCTGTCCGTGGCCCGGCTGGCCGGTATCATGGGCGCAAAGAAAACACCGGACCTCATCCCGCTTTGCCATCCACTGCCCATCGCATCAGTTGCTATCGAACTTGCACTGGATCCCGACTTACCAGGTGTCCGAATCGAGGCGACCGTCAAGACGACCGGGCAAACCGGGGTCGAGATGGAAGCCCTGACCGCCGCTGCAACAGCGGCCCTGACTGTCTATGACATGGTCAAGGCCGTGGATCGGGCCATGCAGATCGGCGGCTTGCACGTTGTACTGAAAGACGGTGGAAAATCAGGGCGGTACAGTGCGGAATGATTTCTGTTGATGACGCGCTGAACGAGCTGTTTGCGTTGACGGAACCTATGACCGTCGAAACGATCCCACTGATTCAGGCCGCAGGGCGTGTACTGGCGAAACCTGTGCAGGCGAAGCGCGATCAGCCGCCCTTTGCTGCTTCGGCAATGGATGGGTATGCCATTCGTGGCGCAGAGGCCGCGCCCGGCGCACAATTCGAGGTTATCGGAGAGGCGGCAGCCGGTCATCGCTATGACGGCAGCGTACCCGCTGGCAAGGCCGTCCGCATCTTTACCGGCGCGCCCCTGCCCGCAGGCTGCGACCGGGTGATCATTCAAGAAGATGTCGCCCGCACGGGTGACACGATCACACTGGGCAGCAGACTGGACGCCGGGCCGCATGTCCGTCCAGCCGGGGCTGATTTTCGGCAGGGTGCAGAATTCGCCGCACCGCGCCTGCTGCGCCCGCATGATATCGCCCTGCTGGCCTCGATGAATATTCCCGACGTGCCTGTTTATCGCAAACCCCGTGTGGCGTTGATCGCGACCGGTGATGAACTGGTAATGCCCGGAGAATCCCCCGGACCCGACCAGATCATCGCGTCTAATTCCTTTGGTCTGAAGGCGCTGTTGGATGCAAACGGCGCCGAGGCGCGCCTGTTGCCCATCGCCCGAGACACCGTGCCGGCGCTGGAAACCGCGTTTGATCTGGCGCGCGACTGTGACCTGATCATCACCATCGGCGGCGCGTCAGTCGGCGACCATGATCTGGTCGGTACGGTCGCACAGGCGCAAGGGATGTCGCGCAGTTTCTACAAAGTAGCGATGCGTCCCGGCAAACCGTTGATGGCCGGACGCATGGGCCGGGCGGCAATGATCGGCCTGCCCGGCAATCCCGTCTCGGCGATGGTCTGCGGCCATGTCTTCGTCTTGCCGGTCTTGCGCGCGATGTTGGGACTGGGTTTCGCCTCTGCTCCGCGCCAGAAGGCACCGCTTGCGATCGACCTGCCGTCAAACGGCCCCCGCGAGCATTACATGCGCGCCACGCTGGGCGCGGACGGCCTGCACCCCGCGACGCGGCAGGACAGCGCGCTGCTGACGGTTCTGGCCCAAGCCAACGCCCTACTGGTTCGCCCCGTCAGCGATGATGCCCGCCGCGCAGGCGAGATCGTCGAATGTATCCGGTTCTAGGGCGCAACGTCACCACCAATACGGTAGTGTCTCAGTTTGAAAGTGGGCGGGATTGACGCCATGAAAAATCGCACCAAATTTAACCTAGCGTTAACAGAGATCGCGCGAGAATGGCGCGCCCTGCTTATTCTATGGGTCTTGCGCAGTGGAAAATTTATCCACATATGGTGTAAGAATCTGTTAACATCAGATCAAAAGCGCGACCGAAACCGCGCACTCGAGAGGAGAGGCGACTATGCCAAAAGGACCGCAAGGGCAAAGACGCCCGGCGGACGTGATCGGCAATGCAGTTCACATTGCCCGCATTGCGACCGGCGAAGAACAGGAAACATCGTTGAAGCAACCAGCCAAGCGCAAGAGCGGTTTGGCGGGTGCAAAGGCACGTCTGGAGTCAACAACAGCCGACGAGCGCAAGATTATTGCGCAAAAGGCTGCCGCAGCGAGGTGGGGTTAATGCCTTTTGATTTCCCCGCCTTTCACAAAAGTGGATGGGCTTATCGTGATTGTTACACCATTGACCCCCAAAAAGGTGCGTGGGCTTGGGAAAAGCTAAATCTTAACCAGCTTGGCCTTGAAATCGGGATGTTGCCGCGAACCTTGCATTTTGCCCTGCTCGAAACTCTTAAGGAGCGGAAAACTTTGGAGAAAACGTCAGGGAATGGCGTTGACTGAGGGCGATCCTGACTCCCCTAAAAATGGCGAAGTGCTAGGCCCGGCAGCGTCTAGGCCTAGTGATGACAGTCCCGTTGGTGACAACTACATTGCCCTTATTTCCCAATACACTGAGCGTCCAGACCTCTTGATAAATGCTCTCGAATCTCATGATCCGGGATTCGTTAAGCGCATGAATGAAAAGGCAGAGTCCAGATCGGATCGCATGGCTGACGCGAGATTTTGGTTTGGCGGGATACAGGCTTATTCCGGCTTGGTGGTTGCAGTATTGGCAGCACTGACTGTTTTGGGGCTGTTGGTCTTTGCCGTTACCCAACTTGACGCAGGTTTCTGGCTGATAATCGGTCTTGCAGCCTTTTATGCGGTCACTCAAGGCGGGCCGTCTGGATTCATGGAGCTTTGCAGGGGGATCAGTGATCTCTTCCGGCGGGGTTCAAATAAGCCGAATTAAACTGAACTTTTTGCTTGATAATCTGAAATAACATACTTATATCAAGGGTATGAACAGATTAGATATACCCAAGCGCGTAATGATCCTGAATATGATGATCGAAGGCATGTCCATGCGCTCGATCTCGCGGGCCGTTGGCGTTTCGATCAACACGGTAACTAAGCTTTTGATTGAAGCTGGCGAGGCTTGTGCAGTTTATCACGACGAAACAGTGCGCAACGTCCAAGCAAATCACGTCCAGTGCGATGAAATCTGGTCGTTCTGCTATGCCAAGGAAAAAAACGTCAAAACGGCAAAGGCGGCACCGGAAGGCGCTGGCGATGTATGGACGTGGACCGCGATTGAGCGCGACACCAAGTTGATCCTTTCGTTCGAGGTGGGTGATCGTTCGGGCGCGACGGCAATTGAATTCATGGATGATCTGCGCGCACGTCTTGCTAACCGCGTTCAACTGACCACAGACGGGCATAAGGCGTATCTGGAGGCCGTAGAGGGCGCGTTTGGTGGCGATGTAGACTATGCGATGCTGGTCAAGCTGTACGGCTCTGCTACAGGTAGCAAAGGGCACGAGCGCAAGTATTCCCCCGCTGAATGCACCGGCGCGCGCAAGGAGATTGTTGCGGGCTATCCGGTCAAAGAAATGGTCAGCACGTCTCACGTTGAGCGCCAGAACCTTTCGATGCGCATGGGTATGCGCCGCTTCACGCGCCTAACTAATGGTTTCAGCAAGAAGCTGGAAAACCACCTTCACATGCTGAGCCTGTACTTTGTTCATTACAACTTCGTGCGCATCCACAAGACGCTGAAATGCACCCCGGCAATGGCGGCTGGCGTCAGCGACACGCTGCACGGCATGGAATGGATTGTCGGGCTGATTGATGCAGCAGCACCTGCGCCTAAGAAGCGCGGACCATATAAGAAAAAAGATATTTCAAACTGAGACACTACCACCAATACCCGGCAGTTGACACAAAACGGGAACATGCGTAGAACAAAATGATATCGACGCAGCCAAAGGACCCGTGAAATGCTGACCAAGAAACAGCTCGACCTGCTGGAATACATCAACAAATGTGTGCAGCGTGACGGCGTGCCTCCCAGTTTCGATGAAATGAAGGAAGCGTTGGACCTGCGGTCCAAATCAGGCATTCACCGGCTGATCACGGCGCTGGAGGAACGCGGATTTATACGCCGTCTTGCTCACCGGGCCCGCGCGCTGGAAATTGTAAAGCTGCCCGAAACTCTGGGCGGCGCACCGACCGCCGGATTCAACCCTCGCGTGATCGACGGCGACAAGCCCGAAGCCCCGCGCCCGGCAAATGCACAGTCGCTCGAGATCGTGCATGCGCTTGAACTGCCTGTCATGGGGCGGATCGCTGCCGGTGTCCCGATCGAGGCGATCCAGCATGCCTCTCATAACGTTGCAGTGCCGGGCGCGATGGTCAGTGGTCCGGGTGAACACTACGCGCTTGAGGTCAAAGGCGATTCGATGATCGACGCAGGCATCAACGACGGCGATATTGTCGTGATCCGCGAGACGAACGTGGCTGACAATGGCGATATCGTCGTAGCCTTGGTCGAAGATCAGGAAGCGACGCTCAAACGGTTCTTCCGTCGCGGTAACGCTATTGCGCTGGAGGCGGCCAACCCAGCCTATGAAACCCGCGTTCTGCCGGGCGACAAGGTCAAGGTGCAGGGGCGTCTGGTCGGACTGATCCGCACGTACTAACAGTTAGCGCCGCCGCATATTCCATAGCCGCGCGCCGGTCATCTGGCGCGCGCTGACGACACGTACCCCCTTTTCACTGTGGTAAAGCGCCAGCGCACCGGTTTTGAGCAATGTTGCAGGATGCACAACGCGGCAGGCCATCTCTTCTGTTGCGATGGTCGGGGACGTATTGAGCACCAGCCACTCTGCCCCGTCACACCCGTCCAAAGTCTCTGCGGCGCGCTTGCCGCGCAGTGCCGCGATTGCGATCCCACCAGGGGCCACTCCGGCCCAGCGTTCGGCCGCCTGCAATTGCTCGGCAGGATCGCCGTCATTCTCCAGCCAGTTCTGCGCGATAAACCCAGCCCCGCGCCCGGCACTCAACGCGCGCCCCTTATCGGTCATCACACCGACCAGACCGCCCGTATCCGAGATCAGCACATCAGGCCGCGTTGTCTGTGACCAAAGTATAAACGCCAGCACCATGGGCACAGCGCCCAGCATTCGCGCGCGTCCCTGCCAGAGTGCCACGAACAGCCCGCCAAGCGTCAACAACGGCAAAACGAACGGTCCCGGACTGACCACAGTGCCGCGCGCGCCGTCCAGCCCCGACACAAAATGCGCCACGCCCAGTATCCACTCCAGCCCCAGCCCCATGATCCACAGGCCAATCCATTCCAGCCCCAAGGGCAGCAGGCAAGCGGCCAACACTGCAGCAGGCATGACGACGACGCCCATCAATGGCACGCTCAGCAGGTTCGCAAGCAGCCCATAATGCGCGAATTGATTGAAATGCGCCGCTGCAAAGGGCGCGGTCGCCAATCCGGCCACCATGGATGACACGACCACGGCCATGGCTGGGCGCAACCAGCGCGGTCCCTTCAATCCATCGCGCGCATTGATCCAGCCAAAGATCGCTACCAGTGCCGTCGTCGCGGCAAAAGACATCTGGAAACCGGGACCAAGCAATGCTTCGGGCCGCAACGCCAGCACGATAATCGCAGCCAACGCAACCGCGCGCAGGCTGAAGGCGCGCCGGTTCAGCATCACGGCCACCAGCACAACAGCCGCCATAACAAACGCCCGTTCGGTAGCAACATTCCCCCCCGACAGCGCCAGATACCCGGCCGCAACGATCAGAGCCATGCCCGCGGCCACAGGCTTGACCGGGACGCGTAGCGCAATCCACGGAACCGCCGACAATGCGATCCGCAGCGCGGCAAAGATGAACCCCGTCAACAGCCCCATGTGCAGCCCGGAAATGGCCAACAGATGCGCCAGGTTCGACACCCGCAACGCTGTCAGTGTCTCCTGCCCCATTCCGGCGCGATCTCCAGTCATAATCGCTGCGGCAAAGGCCCCTGCCTCTCCCGGCAGCTCGGCCTGCACCCGCGCCGACAGCCCCATTCGCGTGGCAAACAGGACTTGTTTTCCATCTGACCGCGCGAGCGCCAGCAGCGGCACACGGGTATATCCTACGGCACCGAGGCCTAGGAACCACGCATGCCGCTGAAAATCAAAGCCCCCCGGCTCGACCGGGCCGCTGGGCGGGGACAGATGCCCGGTGGTCATCACCCTCAGCCCCGGCACCGGATCACTCCCTGCCACTGTGCCATGCAGCGATAATCGCACACGTCTGGGCGTGCGACTGGGCCGTACATCCCGCAGCACCACCTGATCCAGCGTGATACGTACCTTGTCACTGGCCGAACGATCTATGCCGACGATGCGGCCCTCTACCGGCCCGTAGTAACGCCAGCCCAGTACCGGCCCCTCGACACGGTGCGCGCGTGTCCCGGCGATCACGCTACCTGACAGGATCAGCGCCAGCCCGACCGCAAACGGCGACACCGCCTCGTCCAGCACGCGAGACAGGAGCAAGAACAATGCGCAAGCCGTTATGATTACGGCAAAGGTTGCGACTGATGGTTCGAGATCTCAATGCAAAATAGATGCCGACGCCGATCCCCAGACAGACCGGAACCCAGACAAAGAGATGCCCCCGCTGCATCAGCAGCGCGGCGCGTAAGTAACCGAGCGTCCGGGGCACTTGTTTCCCCCCATGCGGGCCGATAGACAGGCGCTCAGGCTAGCCCCACCATCCTTACCGAAAGGTTAATGTCGACCATGTCCCAACAGGTTGTCACCCGTTTTGCCCCGTCACCCACTGGTTATCTGCATATCGGTGGCGCGCGTACTGCCCTGTTTAACTGGCTCTTTGCCAGAGGGCGCGGTGGTAAGTTCCTGCTCAGGATCGAGGACACCGATCGCGCGCGGTCGACCCCCGAGGCGACGCAGGCGATTCTGGACGGCATGGCGTGGCTGGGTCTGGACCATGACGGCGACGTTATCAGTCAGGCAGCGCGTGCGGACCGGCACGCCGAAGTCGCGCAGCAGATGCTGGCGGCAGGAACTGCCTTTAAGTGTTTTGCCTCGCAGGACGAAATTCAGGCCTACCGCGACACCGCCAAGGCCGAGGGGCGTTCAACCCTCTATCATAGCCCGTGGCGCGACGCGGACCCGGCCACCTATCCCGACGCGCCCTACGTCGTCCGGATCAAGGCCCCGCGCGAGGGTGCAACGGTCATTCGTGATGCCGTGCAGGGCGATGTGACTATCCGCAACGATCAATTGGATGATATGGTGCTGCTGCGGTCGGACGGCACGCCAGTCTATATGCTGGCCGTGGCCGTGGACGATCACGACATGGGTGTGACCCACGTGATCCGTGGTGACGATCACCTGAACAACGCCGCCCGGCAGATGATGATCTACAACGCGATGGATTGGCCGCTGCCCGTTTATGCCCATATCCCGCTGATCCATGGCCCCGACGGCAAAAAGCTGAGCAAACGGCACGGGGCGCTGGGAGTCGAAGAATATCAACAGATGGGCTATCCCGCCTCCGGCATGCGCAACTATCTGGCGCGGCTGGGATGGAGCCATGGCGATGACGAGTTCTTTACCGATGCGCAGGCGCAGGACTGGTTCGATCTGGACGGGATCGGTAAATCCGCAGCGCGGTTCGACTTCAAGAAGCTGGACAATCTCAGCGGTCGGCATATTGCGGCGACTGACGATGCTGCGCTGCTGCATGAACTGACCGAATTCCGAAACGCGGCCGACCTGCCCGCGTTGAGCACTGAAAAAAATGACCTGTTGCTGGCTGGCATGTATTGCCTAAAAGAACGCGCCCGTTCATTCCCTGAATTGATTGATAAGGCAGAGTTTATTCTAGCATCCCGGCCGATTTCCCCGGACGAGAAAGCGGCCAAACAACTCGACTCAGTATCCCGTGGTATGCTGAGAGAATTGACGCCGCACCTGCAAAATGCTACTTGGTCCCGAGAAGACCTTGAGGCGACGGCCAATGCGTTCGCCGCCGAAAAGGAAACGACGTTCGGCAAGCTGGCAGGCCCGCTCCGGGCTGCACTTGCAGGGCGCAGCGCAACACCAAGTGTGTTCGACATGATGCTGGTCCTGGGGCAGGATGAAACACTGGCCCGGCTCCAAGATGCCGCAGATGGCGGAGACTGACCCAACGGTCAAATCCACGCGCGGCCAGATGCATAAGACGCCCCTCGGTGCCAGAACACCCCGGGGCCACAGAGGGAGACCGCCGCATGGCCGACAGTAAGAAATCCGCAAAGCTCAGCATCGACGGCAAAGATTATGAGTTGCCAATATTTTCGCCCACAGCAGGCCCGGACGTCATTGACATCCGCAAGCTGTATTCGCAGGCGGGCGTCTTTACCTACGATCCGGGATTTACCTCGACAGCAAGTTGCGACAGCACCATCACCTTTATCGATGGCGGCAAGGGCGAGTTGCTGCATCGGGGCTATCCGATCGACCAACTGGCCGAGAAATCGCACTATCTCGAAGTGTGCTATATCCTGCTCTATGGTGAACTGCCGTCGGCGGCCCAGTTAGAGGATTTCGAGAGCCGCGTAACCAACCACACGATGCTGCATGAGCAGATGAAGTATCTGTTCCGTGGCTTCCGTCGTGACGCGCATCCCATGGCCATCATGGTCGGCGTGGTTGGCGCACTCAGCGCATTCTATCATGACAGCACTGACATAAATGACCCGTGGCAGCGCGAAGTTGCCTCGGTTCGCATGATCGCAAAGATGCCGACAATCGCTGCGATGGCCTACAAATATACCATCGGTCAGCCCTTTGTTTATCCGCGCAATGATCTTGATTATGCGTCAAATTTCATGCGCATGTGCTTTGCCGTTCCTGCCGAGGATTACGAGGTGAACCCGATCCTCAGTCGCGCAATGGATCGCATTTTCACGCTACACGCCGATCACGAGCAAAACGCATCGACATCGACGGTCCGGCTGGCCTCCTCGTCGGGTGCTAATCCGTTCGCGTGCATTGCTGCGGGCATTGCCTGCCTCTGGGGTCCCGCGCATGGTGGTGCCAATCAGGCCTGTCTGGAAATGCTACGCGAAATCGGTACGGTTGATCGTATTCCCGAATTCATCAAGCGCGCCAAGGACAAGAACGATCCATTCCGCCTGATGGGGTTCGGCCACCGCGTTTACAAGAATTTCGATCCCCGCGCCACGGTGATGAAGCAATCCGCAGACGAAGTGCTGGAACTGCTGGGAACCGAGGACAATCCGACGCTTCAAGTGGCCAAAGAGCTGGAAAAACAGGCACTCGAAGACGATTACTTCGCCGAGAAGAAACTGTTCCCGAATGTCGATTTCTATTCCGGCATCATCCTAGAGGCGATGGGCTTCCCCACGTCAATGTTCACGCCGATCTTTGCGGTCAGCCGCACGGTGGGCTGGATTTCGCAGTGGAAGGAAATGATCGCCGATCCACAGCTGAAAATCGGCCGCCCCCGCCAGCTTTATGCAGGCGAGACAATGCGCGATTACGTGGATATTGAAAATCGCTAAAAAAGCGGGCGGCACCCAATCAAGGGTACCGCCCAAGCTTTTATTATAACTATAAATATTCCGTCAGAGGCAGAAACCCTTGGCGCGCACCTAGCGACCTTCGAATTGCGGACTGCGTTTTTCCATGAACGCCACAACGCCCTCTTTGAAATCGCGAGACTTGCCGCATTCCCCCTGTAGCTTTGCTTCCAGCTCCAGCTGCGCCTCCAGACTGTTGTCCCAACTGCCGCGGATCGCTGACTTGAGATGCGCATAGGCCTGCATCGGTCCTTTGGCCAGATGCGCCGCGCGGGCACGCCAATGGGCGTCAAATTCGGCGTCGGGTACCGCTTCCCAGATCATGCCCCAGTCGCTGGCCTGTTGCGCGCTGATCGGCTCGGCGAATAGTGCGGCCCCCATCGCCTTGGCTGCGCCCATCTGTCTGGGCAACCAATAGGTACCGCCGGCATCGGGGATCAGGCCAATGCGGGTGAAAGCCTGCAAAAACACCGCGCTCTGGGTCGCGATCACCACATCCGCAGCCAGCGCCAGATTGGCCCCCGCCCCGGCCGCCGCGCCATTTACCGCGCTGATTGTCGGCACCGGACATTCCATGATCGCGCGCAGCATCGGGACATATTCCTCGCGCAGCACCCGCTCGATATCAAGGCTCGCGGCACTACCACCATCACCCAAATCCTGCCCCGAACAGAATGCACGTCCGTCACCGGTGATCACCAGCACATGCGCGCGGCGCCCCGCTTCGCGGGCGGCATCCGTGATCTCGGCGCGCATCTGGGTGCTGAGCGCGTTCATCTTGTCGGCGCGGTTCAGACGCAGCACGGCAACGCCGTCGGTGATGTCAAAGGTAATGGTGGAATAATCTTTCACGGCGCGCGTTTCCTTGTTCTGTCATTCAATGCGCGCGAATTGGACGCGATTTGGCTGACAAGGAAAAGGGAAACCGCGCGTCACTCGTCCAGAATCTGGCGCAACCGTTCTTCTTCGGCCTCTGTCAACGTCCCATCACCCGCAGAGTCGGCCCCCGCGCGGCGCCTGATGTAGAAAACGGCAATGCCAGCGCCAAACAGCAGCATTGCAGGTCCGGCCAGCCACAGCGCCAGATTGCTGCCACCCAATTGCGGTTTCAGCAGCACATACTCGCCGTAGCGATCCACGACGAAGCTGACCACCTGCGCATCCGTATCCCCCGCCAGCAAGCGGTCGCGCACCAACAGACGCAAATCCCGCGCAAGGGCCGCATTCGATTCGTCGATGCTCTCGTTGCGGCACACCAGACACCGCAGACCTGCCGAAATGTCACGCGCCCGCGCCTCCAGTTCCGGGTCGTCCAGCACCTCATCTGGCTGCACTGCAAATAGCGGCGCGGCCATCAGGCATAGCAGGAAAACGAGACGCCTCATTCTGCCGGAACCCCTCGGGTCGGGGTCATCTTGCGCGCACCGGCCGCGACGCGGTAGCGACGATCACTCAACGATAGCAAACCGCCCAATGCCATCAGAATTGCACCACCCCAAATCCAGTTCGCCAGCGGTTTGTAATAACTGCGCACAGCCCAGCCCCCGCCATCCTGAGCATCGCCAATGACCACGTAGATGTCGCGCAGGAAGCCGTTGTCGATACCGGCCTCTGTCGTCGGCATCTGTGCAACCGGATAGAACCGCTTTTCAGGATGCAGCGAGGCAATCCCACGACCGTTCCGCGACAAGGTGAAATCACCGGTTGTTGAAATATAGTTCGGCCCCTCGACACGGCGGACGTCATCCAGCGTCAGCGTAAACCCGGCCACCTCGATCGCGTCCCCCACGCGCGCCACGCGGATATCCTCGACCGACCATGCCGTCATCGCTGCCACGCCGACCATGGTGACCCCCAGACCGCCATGCGCCACCGCCTTGCCCCAGTCCGCGCGCGGCAGACGGGCAATCCGGCGCAATCGATCAATGACACGTGCCGACCGTCCGCTGCGTGACCACAGGTCAATCAACGCGCCGCCCACCAGCCATGCCCCCAGAAACAGCCCAACCGGCCCCAACGCGCTGCGCCCGGTCTGCATGGCAAACGCCAACAAGCCTATGGCAACGGCCAGGACAAATGCCGGTGCCAGCGTCCGTACTATCCGCCCGAACGCCCCGCGCTTCCACGGCAACATGGCACCAATGGGCAGAACAAGGCCCAGCAGCACCATGAACGGCGTAAACGCGAGATTGAAGAAAGGTGCGCCGACCGACAGCTTCCGATCAAAGAACAGTTCGGACACCAAAGGCCAGATCGTCCCGACAAACACGATGAAACAGGCCACACCCAGCAAGAGATTGTTAAGCACCAGCATCGACTCGCGGCTCTTGATGGCAAATACGCCCTTGGCCTGCATCACGCCCGCCCGTGCCGCGAACATCGTCAGCCCGCCCATCATAAAGAGCGCAGTAATCCCCAGCAGGAAAAGTCCCCGTTCAGGATCATTGGCAAAGGCATGTACAGATGTCAGGACACCTGACCGGGTGATAAACGCCCCGATCATCGAAAACCCGAACGCGATGATGGCCAGCAGGATCGTCCAGCTTTTCAGGCTTTCGCGCTTTTCTACCACGATCGCCGAATGCAGCAGCGCCACGGCAATCAACCACGGCATGAAGCTGGCATTTTCCACCGGGTCCCAGAACCAGAAACCACCCCAGCCCAACTCGTAATAGGCCCACCAGCTGCCCAGTGCGATTCCGACGGTCAGGAATATCCATGCCGCCAGCGTATAGGGCCGCACCCAACGCCCCCATGCGGCGTCCACCCGTCCCTCGATCAACGCCGCAATGGCAAAGCTATACGTCATCGAGAGACCGACATACCCGAGGTATAGAAACGGCGGATGAAACGCCAGGCCGGGATCTTGCAGGAGCGGGTTCAGATCCTGCCCGTCAAATGGTGCAAAGGCGAGCCGCAAAAACGGGTTCGAGGTGAAGATGAGAAAGGCAAAGAACGCAACGCCCACCATCGCCTGCACAGCCAGAACGCGCGCCCGCAGACTGGGCGGGAGGTTCGTGCCAAACCACGCCACACAAGCGCCAAAGAGCGTGACGATCAGCACCCAAAGCAGCATCGAGCCTTCGTGATTACCCCAGACACCAGTGATTTTATAGAGCAGTGGCTTGGCCGAATGGCTGTTCAGCATCACCAACCGCAGTGAGAAATCAGATGTGACAAATGCCCAGGTGAGCGCCGCAAAACTGGCCGCAGTCAGCAGAAACTGCGCCGTGGCGGCAGGGACGGCGACGGCCATCCAGCCGGGCCAGCGTTTATGCGCGCCGATCAGCGGTAAAACCGCCTGCACACAGGCCACACAAAAGGCGAGGATCAGGGCAAAGTGGCCAAGTTCTGTAATCATGGGCCAATTATAGGGTGGGCGCGCGCGCGCGCCAATCGCAATCGGCGCGCGCGGGTGATCACATTGTCGCGGGTGCCGTCACCTCACGCACGCCGGCCACGCCGCCATTCATCCAGCGCGGCGTTCGGGTCTGTTTCGGCCGACATGATAGCTGGCCGATCCGCCGCTGTGGCAAAATCGGCAGTCACGCCTTCCAAGGTATTGAGATTGGCCATGACCTGCGGTGTTCGTGCCAGCGTGCTTGCGATAGAGCGCTGAAATTCCTGCCCTTTGAACTGATGGCGTGCGCCGAAGTAAAATGACACCACCACGCCCAGCAGCCACCACAGCGGCTCTGGCACCAATGCCACCCCTTGCATCCGCGCGGCAAACCACACAGGATCCGCCATCGCCGCGATAAACAGGCCCAGCGTCCCCATTGCCAGCGCCGGACGTGGCAGGCGGTTCATGCCATCCATGATGCGGTCGAACCGGCCACGCTCCCGGACGCCGAACTCTGTTGCAAACTGCTCCAACGCCTGCGCGCGTTCATCCGTCCGCCGCCGTGCATCTGCTTCGGTGTTCTCACGAAACACTTCTGCCGTTTCAACAATCACGTTCCGGCCACTGCCAAACACCAGCGACACCAGCTTTTCGATCAACCCCATGCCGCGACCCTTGCGTTAAACTCTGCCGTATTCAGGTGATAACGGTTTGCCATGAACTCTTCGGCGCGCCGTATCCATCCCCCCTTTGCGCCCTTGCGGGTGCGCGCGTATTTACGGCTTGCCGGTCGATTATCTGCCAGGTGAAAATAGTAATTGCGCCGCGCGATCGCGTAAGCGTCAGCAATGTGGTCCGGCGCATCCTGCGCCGCCGCAGTGACTGCTGCGATGGTTTGCGGGCCAATGGCACCGTCTACCGCGACGTCATGGCCCATCCGACGCAACAGCCGTTGCAGGATCTTTACCGCGTTGCTACCGGCATTCACGTACATATCGAAAACGCTGGACTGCAAGACCTCTGGCAGCTTGCCGATGCCCGGACGCTCAAAATAATGACGTACAAAGATGGCTTCTGCCTGTGCCCGGCTCAGCGCCCGCACGTCCTGTGCATCAACCTCCCCGTCGCCGGTCAGGTCCAGCCCAAGCCGACGCATCGTATGAATCGTAACGCCGTGGTTGGTCGCTCCACCCGGATCGTCCGGATCGTTGACGAAGCCACCCTCGCGCGCGACGATTTCCTTGGCGATTTGTGCAACAGTTTTCATCTGACAGCCCTATTCCCAATAGCATGGGATCAAGGCTGCGCCTTAGCTGTTAAGGACGCGTTTACCCATCGGACGGTTCTTGATAGACACCCTGCTCTTTCAGCGCGTCCACTACTTCCTTGGGCATATAGTCCTCGTCGTGCTTGGCCAGAATCTCGGTCGCGGTGAAAACCGTCCCGTCATAGCTGCCCAGACCGACCATGCCCTGATCCTCTTCGAACAGATCCGGCAGGACGCCGGTATATTCCACTGGCACAGTTGCGCCGCCATCAGTCACAGAGAATCGCACCGTTTCGCCCTGCCCGCGTTGCAGACTGCCGACCTCGACCAGCCCGCCGATGCGGAACACCTCTGCCGGGCTGGGCGGCGCCGCGATGACTTCACTCGGGCTGCGGAAAAAGTTGATCCCGTCGCGCATCGCATAGCCGATCAGACCGGTTGCCACGATCAGCGCCACAATAGTGATGGCGATGATCTGGATGCGGCGCTGCTTCTTGAGCGATTTCATCGGCCTGCCTGCCTATGGGTTAGGGTTACGGGAAAACCGGGGCCAGCATCAGCCCTGCAGTCTCATCCTCACCTAACATCAGGTTCGCATTCTGCAAGGCCTGCCCACTGGATCCCTTGGTCAGGTTATCAAGTGCTGCCACGACGATAGCCCGCCCCGGAATACGGTCACCACTGACGCCGATATGGCAGAAATTGCTGCCGCGAATATGCCGCGTGCTGGGTGTCTGGCCAAAGGGCAGGACATGCAGGAACGGCTCGTCAGCATAGGTCGCAGCCAACGCCGCATGGATCGCGTCAGGCTCGCCTTTGACATAAACAGTGGCAATTATCCCTCTGTTTGCAGGCAACAAATGCGGCGTGAATTGTACCTTGACCTCCTGCCCGGCAATGGCCGAAAACTCTTGGTCAAACTCCGCCAGATGCCGATGCGTGCCACCAACGCCATAGGCATGCGCGCCCTCGGATAGCTCGGCATGCAGCAGGTTTTCCTTCAGGCTTCGCCCTGCACCGCTTACCCCGGTCTTGAGGTCGATAATGATCTCATCAAGATCGATCAGCTTGCCCGCGATCAATGGCCGCAGCGCATATTGGCCAGTCGCCGCATTGCAACCCGTGCCCGCTACCAGCCGCGCGCCCCTGATTTCCTCGCGGTAGAACTCTGTCAGCCCGTAGACCGCCTCTGCCTGACATTCCAGTGCCGCGTGCTGGCCGCCATACCACTTGGCATACACCTTTGGGTCACGCAGCCTGAAATCGGCGCTGAGGTCGACGATTTTCATCGTCTTGGGCAGATCGCGGATCACCGCCTGAGAAGTCGCATGTGGCAGCGCGCAGAAACACAGGTCGATACCAGAGAAATCAATTTCCTCGATGGTCACCAGATCTGGCAGGTCGAGGTGACGCAGATGCGGAAAGACGTCAGCCATGGCCTGTCCGGCCTTGGAATTGGCGCCCAGCGCCTTGATCTGCATGTTCGGGTGCGTGGCAATCAGCCGGACCAGTTCGGCCCCGGTGTAGCCCGATGCGCCAAGGATGGCGATGGAATGGGTCATGTCGGTTATCCCGTATTTGTTCATGGGGATTCAAAGATGATGCACGGCGCGGCGCGTTAGGCCGCTTCGAACGTGATCTGTCGTCGCAGGAACTGCGTGGCACGGTCTGACACCCGCTTTGGGTCACCGGTGGTCAGATATCGGGTTTGCTCGCCAGTGCCCGTCATGCCCGGATGCCGGTTCAGATAATCGGCAAGGCTCTCGGCGACCAAGGTCGCCTGACTGTAAACCGAAACCCCGTCCCCCAGCGCCTCTTGAAACACCTGTTCCATCAGCGGGTAATGGGTGCAGCCCAAAATCGCGGCTTCTGGGTCCGGCATCTTGCGCTTTAACGCGTCCACATGGCTGCGCACCAGCGCCTCGGCCAGAATGAGATCACCCTCTTCGATCGCATCGACCACGCCGCCGCAAGCCTGCGCCTCGACATCCACACCAATCGCGCGAAACGCCAGCTCGCGCTGAAATGCGCGGCTACTGACGGTGGCCGGTGTGGCAAAGAGCGCAACATGCTTGACCGCCACCTCACGCGGGGGTGAATTGTCGCCCCACTGCCGTTCGGTCAGTGCCTCGATCAAGGGTACGAATACGCCCAGTACGCGCTTGCCCTGTGGCACACCCGCCTCTTGCATGCGCCGCAACGCAGCAGCCGAGGCCGTGTTGCACGCCAGAATGACCAGATCACAACCGCTGTCCCATAGACGGTGCACATTGGCCCGCGTCAGGTCATAGACATCATTCGCATCGCGTACGCCATAAGGCGCATGTGCATTATCCCCGAGATAGATAAACGCCATGTCCGGCAGACGCGCCTGCACCGCGTCCAGCACCGTCAAACCGCCTAATCCGCTGTCGAAAATTCCAACTGCCATCGTCTTGCCCGCCTTTAGACCGGCGCGCGGCGCGGTCTTACTGCCACTCGAAACCGATGCCTTTGGGGTCCAGCGGCCTCGGGGATAGCTCATACGTCTTCAGCCGCAGGAATTCCATCATAGATTTGCTGTCACCCGCATGAACCTGCAAAGCCCGCCGATCAATCGGCTCTCCGATGACCGCCTGCACAGGGCGATCCACCCGGCGGCGGAATTCCTTTAGCAACAGACCCATGCGCAGCGTCGCGTGCAGATGGCTCGCGATCTGAAAGAGACGGCTGGTATGTCCATCGAAAAACACCGGCACGACGGTTGCGCCTGATTTCGCAATCATTCGCGCAGTGAACCCACGCCAACCGGGATCCATCGGCTGCGAAAACGGGCGCGCCGCCGTCGACACTGCACCGCCTGGAAAAATGCCAATCGCCCCACCCTGCCCGAGATAGCCCAGCGCCTCTTTGCGCGTGGCCAGATTCATTTGCACCGCTTCCTTCGTCGCATCGAAGGAAATCGGCAGGATGACACGGCGAATATCTTCGGCATGGCAGAACACTGAATTTGCCAGAATGCGGAAATCGCCGCGCATCTGGCGCAGAATGTGACCCATCATCAGCCCATCAAGGATGCCATACGGATGGTTTGCGATCAGAATCAGCGGGCCATCCCGTGGGATATGCGTCAGCGATCCACCCACGACATCCAGACTTAGACCGTAGCGTTCGACCATCACCTGCCAGAAGTCCCGCCCGGAGGCGATCTCACTCTCGTATCCGTGGGCACGTTTGATCAGGCGAATGCGCCCGGTCAGGTTCTCCATCGTGCGGATTATGGCCCGCCCGCCCCGCGTTTCGGCGGAATGGGCGTAGCTGATGTCGCGCGCGATCTGGCGCTCTGGCGGCATGAATGGTTCCTCAAAGACGGGTCATGGACTCACGTGTACCCGCGATTATCCCCGCTCTACATGACACGTTGATGAAGTCCGAGCCGAAATCACTGCGCTGCCTGTGCCACGATCCCACCACCGACGCGCATCGCCGATAGCAATCCCTCGCGCGTCTTCGCAGCCTTGGCCTCGTTCGCGGCTTTGACCGGGCCGAATCCGCGAATTTGCAACGGTAACTCGGCCAGCGCCACGATCAAATCACGCGTCTCGTCGGTCAGCCGTGGCAACACGTCGGCCATGTCCGCCTCGTACTGTTTAATCAGCGCACGCTCCATTTTACGCTCAGCGGTGTAGCCAAAGACATCCAGCGGCGTGCCGCGCAGTTTGCGAAACTTGACCAACACACGCATGGGCCACTCCATCCACGGACCGAACTCACGTTTTTGCGGTCGACCATCCGTCGCCTTTTTCGCCAGAATCGGCGGAGCAAGGTGAAAGCGCATTTTGAAATCGCCATCGAATTCGGCTTTCGCCTTGTCCCGGCTGCTCAGCAACAGGCGCGCGACCTCATATTCATCCTTGTAGGACAGAAGCTTGTGATACCCTTGCGCAACAGCTTCGCGGACCTCACGATCCTCGATCCCATCCACCAGCCTGCGATAGCGTTTGGCCAGCCTCTTGCCCTGATAGGCCACCAGTTGATCCGCGCGATAGGCGATCTTTTCCTCCAGCGATTTAGGCATATTAACCACGTTTGGCGTCAGCAATCCGACCGCTTCCTGCGGGTATAGCGCGGCCCAACGCCCACTCTCAAAGGCGCGCAGGTTTTTCTCCACCGCCGCCCCGTTCAGCGCAATCGCCTGCGTAATCGCGTCATGGCTGATCGGCACCAGCCCGCGCTGCCATGCTGCGCCAAAGATCATCATGTTGGAAAAGATCGAATCCCCCATCACTGCCTTGGCCAGTTCTGACGCATCGAATAGCTGTACATCGTCCCCCAGTCGCGCCTCCAGCGCCAGCGCCAGCCGATCCGACGGCAGCTTAAACTCAGTGTTTCGGGTGAAATCGCCTGTGATGATCTCGTGACTGTTGACCACGGCCCCGGTCTGTCCGCGTGATGTAAGGCCCAGCGTCTTGGCCCCGGCAGAAACCACCAGATCGCCGCCGATCAGCGCGTGACATTCGCCCGTTGCTACGCGGATCGCGCTGATATCCCCCGGCGTCTCGGCGATACGGCAATGGATATGCACCGCGCCACCCTTTTGCGCCAGCCCGGCCATTTCCATCATCCCGGCCCCCTTACCGTCGATCTGTGCCGCCTGCGCCAACACTGCGCCGATGGTCACAACGCCCGTGCCCCCGACGCCGGTGATCACGACGTTATGCGTGCCGTTAATTGCTGGCAGTTCTGGCGACGGCATATCCGGCAGCTTCAGCTCGGTTGTCGCGCCCTTGCGGATTTGCGCACCTTCCAGCGTGACAAAGCTGGGACAGAACCCTTTGACGCAGCTGTAATCCTTGTTGCACGATGATTGATCAATCGCCCGTTTCCGGCCCAATTCCGTCTCGATCGGCACGATTGACACGCAGTTTGATTGCACACCGCAATCGCCGCACCCTTCGCAGACATCCGTATTGATGAACACCCGCTTGTCCGGGTCCGGAAACAGGCCCCGCTTGCGGCGGCGGCGCTTCTCGGCGGCGCAGGTCTGGATATAGACGATGGCCGACACGCCCTTGACCTCTGCCATGCGCTTTTGCACATCCATCAGACCGGCGCGTTCCTTGATCTCGATGCCCTGCGGGAAGGCCTTGAAATCCACGTCTTCCTTTTCGTCATAAACGACAGCCAGTTCTTTAACACCCATCGCTTTCAACTCTTGCACGATGCGCGGCGCATCCAACCCGCCTTCGTTCTGTTGGCCACCCGTCATGGCAACGGCATCATTGTAGAGGATTTTGTAAGTAATGTTGGCATCCGAGGCGAGGGCGGCGCGGATCGCTTGAACGCCCGAATGGTTGTAAGTGCCGTCGCCAAGGTTCTGGAACACATGATCGCGGTTTGAAAACGGCGCCTCACCGATCCAGTTCGCGCCCTCCCCGCCCATATGGGTGAACCCGGTGGTTTCGCGGTCCATCCACTGGACCATATAGTGACAGCCGATCCCGGCATAGGCACGGCTGCCCTCGGGCAGCTTGGTCGAGCTGTTGTGCGGACAGCCGGAACAGAAATAGGGAAGACGCGTCGCAATCTCTTCGGCGTTGTCACCTGCACGCGCCTCGGCCAAACGGGCCAGCCCGGCCTTTAAACGGTCAGTACTGCGGCCTTCCTCAATCAGGATACCGCCCAGTTTTTCCGCAATCATAATCGGGTCCAGCGCCCCGCGCGTCGGAAACAGCTCCTCTCGGTGCATGGCACCGGCACCGCCCCGGAACCAACCATAGACACGTCGGTGGGGATCATCAAAGAGCGCCTCTTTGATCTGCACCTCGATCAGTTTGCGCTTTTCCTCGACCACGATGATCAGATCCAGTTCCTCTGCCCAATCATGGAAACCTTTCATGTCCAGTGGAAAGGTCTGGCCGATCTTGTAGGCAGTCACGCCCAGCTTCTCGGCTGTCTCGGCGTCGATGCCGAGCAGGTCCATCGCATGGACCAGATCGAGCCAGTTCTTGCCCGCCGCAACAAAGCCGATCTTGGCGCCACGCTTGCCGATCATCCGCTTGTCCATCTTGTTGGCATGGCTGAACGCTTCTGCGGCAAAGCGGCGGTAATCGATTACCCGCGCTTCCTGCGCGTGCGGTGTGTCACCCAGACGGATGTTCAATCCGCCCTCTGGCATATCGAAGTCGGGCGCAATCAGCTGCATGCGATCCACGTTGCCATCGACAACAGCCGTGGCTTCCACGGTGTCTTTCATGGTCTTCAGGCCGACCCAAAGCCCGGAAAACCGGCTCAGCGCACAACCGTAAATGCCGTAGTCCAGAATTTCCTGCACACCCGCCGGGCTGACCACCGGCATATAGGCATCCACCATCGCCCATTCCGATTGATGCAGCACGGTGCTGCTCTCGCCTGTGTGGTCGTCACCCATCGCCATCAGGACCCCGCCATGCGCACTGGTGCCCGCCATATTGGCATGCCGCATCACGTCGCCGGTGCGGTCCACCCCCGGCCCCTTGCCGTACCACAGGCCAAAGACACCGTCATATTTGCCTTCGCCACGCAATTCGGCCTGCTGGGTCCCCCATAGGGCGGTCGCCGCAAGGTCTTCGTTCAAACCTTCGTGGAACTTGACGTTCGACTCCGCCAACAGCTTTTCGGCACGGGCCATCTGCAAATCGACCGCCCCCAATGGCGAGCCGCGATATCCGGTCACGTATCCTGCCGTATTCAGCCCCGCCGCCTTGTCGCGCGCCGCTTGCGTCAGCATCAACCGCACTAACGCTTGTGTGCCGTTCAGCAGCACCTGTCGCTTGCTCAGATCAAACCGATCATTCAGCGAAACCTTTTGCTTGCTCATCTCGAACCTCCCATCGGTAAGGGCAACTGGATCAGGGGACACCCTTTACTCTAGGGCAATAATAGGTCACTAATTATGACCTAACAACCGATATTTCCGCAGACCAACCCTGTTGAGTGGTGTCTTTTGACGCAATTGTTTGCTATTGCGTGCGAAATACCCGACGCCAATGGAAAGTTGCAAAAATGGACTGGGACAAGCTCAGAATATTTCACGCGGTTGCGGATGCAGGCTCTTTAACCCATGCTGGTGATCAGCTGCACCTGTCACAATCAGCAGTTTCGCGCCAGATACGCGGGCTCGAAGAGTCCTTGAACGCCACTCTGTTTCACCGCCATGCACGCGGCCTGATTCTGACCGAACAGGGCGAATTGCTGTTTGATGCCACGCGGGCCATGGTCAAACGGCTTGATGCCGCTACAGCGCGCATTCGCGACAGCGAAGAAGAAGTATTTGGCGAGTTGCGCGTGACCACGACCATTGGCTTCGGCACGCTCTGGCTCGCCCCGCGCCTGCCGCAACTCTACGATAAATACCCCGACCTCAAAATCGACCTGATGCTCGAAGAACGTGTGCTTGACCTGCCCATGCGCGAGGCCGACGTGGCAATCCGTATGAAAGAACCCAGTCAAGCGGACCTAATCCGCAAACGATTGATGAGCGTCCATATGCGCCTTTATGCCTCCTCCGCCTATCTGGAGAAATACGGCACACCGCAGAGCATTGACGATCTACCCAACCACCGCCTGATCTGCCAGAATCCCAAATCAGCCCAGGTGGGCGCGGGCGCGACGCTGGTGAGCGAATTGATGGCCAGTGAAATCCCCGCAACGCTAACCGTGAACAACTATTTTGGCGTGCTTCAGGGCGTGTTGCATAACCTCGGCATCGGCGTGTTGCCAGAGTATCTGGTTTACGATTTCCCGAATCTTGTGCGGGTTCTACCAGAGATTGAGTCGGTCGAAGTACCGGTCTTCCTCGCATATCCCGAAGAACTGCGGCATTCGCAACGAATCGCAGCCTTCCGAGACTTTGTTCAGGATGAGATCTTTACTTATCGTAAAACGCTGCGAGAGCAGGCACTTAGCTGAACTTTTAATCAGATATGCAAAAAACGCATAACGGGCATGCCGGAGCGTTGGGTGCTTTTTTCTTGATCGGCCCCGCCCCCCTGCCTAAGTGCACCTGTGACGGTAGCGCCGCGAGCGGCGAGACTGTCATACCTCCCTGTTGGACTATGGCCGAGCTTTATGCTCGGCCTTTTTTTTGCGGCACGCCAAGTGTTTTCGGTCGGCTATCAGTCATAGCGGGGGGTGGGTAAGCAAAACGCGCGCCAATGGCGCGCGTTACGTGTTTCAGCCCATTCGACAGCGGCGCCGCACAACCTAAACGAGAAGCTCCGTTGATTATTCTGCCGCTTCAGGTGGTTTGGGGGACTCGTCAGCGGTCTGATCCGCATCCGGCTTGCGGCGCGGTTTGCGCGCGCGCTTGGGTTTTGCGGGTGGCTGGCTCTCGGGTGTCTCGACCAGATCGGCGTCACCGCTTTCCGCTTCCACGATTTCAGGTTGCTCAGGCGCGGCAGATGCATTCTCGTCCTGCCCCTGCCCTTCGCGTTCCTGACGCTGTGCACGTTCGCGATCACGCTCAGCCTGACGCTCGCGATTCTCGCGTTCCTGCTGCTCGCGGCGGGCATCCTGTTCTTTCTGGGCCGCTCCCAGAAGACGCAGATAATGCTCGGCATGTTGCTGGAAATTTTCGGTAGCGACACGGTCATTGCTCAGTTGCGCATCACGCGCCAACTGGTTGTACTTCTCAATGATCTGCTGCGGCGTACCGCGCACCTTGCCCTCGGGCCCGGAACTGTCGAACACCCGATTGACGACATTGCCGACCGAGTTTGAGCGGTTGCGGTTCGGCTTGTTGCGCGAACGTGACTTCGATGATCTCATATTAATGCTGTTCAGCCTTGTCTTATGTACCGTAGCTTGACCCGAGTGGTGCCCTATGCACCAGAGTAATGAAACCGGATCGCGGCAATTGTTGGCTTGGCGTCACGCGGGACCACCCGGAACAGGTATCCACCGCAGAGACAGTTCTAGTAAACACGCCAGAAGCAGCGCCGCAAGTGAAAACAGGGAGTTTTCACCATTTTGTCCGGTTAATTCCCGTGATGTTGCATTTTATATAGACATTTGCGCGGGTTTTCGCCCCATCACAACACGGTCACGGCCATCCAGATCGGTGCGAATCTGTACGTCTACAAAGCCCGCATCCTGCAACATTGCGGCGACGGCCCCGCCTTGGCTGTGCCCGATTTCGACCATCAACATACCGTCAGGGGCCAGATGCGCGCCCGCACCTCCGGCGATGATCCGGTAGGCCGACAGCCCGTCTTTCTCGTCCGTCAACGCCATGCGCGGCTCAAAACCCAGTTCGGGCGCGAGCCCCGCCATCTCGGCAGCGGCGATATAGGGCGGATTGCTCACGATCAGGTCAAACTGCCCTGCAACGCCTTGCCACCAATCCGAAACCACCAAGGCGCAGCGATCCGCAACACCCAGCGCATCGGCGTTGCGTTTGGCCACCCTCAGCGCCGCAGCCGACACATCCACGCCGATGCCAGTCGCGGTGGGGTTTTCCGCCAATAGTATCAACAGGATGCAGCCCGTTCCTGTGCCAAGGTCCAGAACATCCCTAAACGTCAGTTCCAACGCGGCTGCAATCAGGGTTTCGGTTTCCGGCCTTGGGTCTAAAACATCCTCATTCACGCTAAACCAGCGACCATAAAAATCCCGCCCGCCAACCAGATGGGACACTGGTCTGCGCTCGGCGCGCTCTGACAGGTCGGCGAAATAGACTGCCTCGGGGCCAGCCTCCAATTCGTCCCGCAGATGCAGCGTAATCCGGTCCGGTCCAACGCCCAGCGCATGCGCCATCAGCCGCCGCGCATCACGCGCCGCGCTGTCGATACCGGCATCGGCAAGCTGAGACACACCAAAGGCCAGTGCCTCTTGAACTGTCATGCACCCATTTCCGCCAGCATGGTGGCCTGCGCATCCGCAGTAAGCGCGTCGATCACCTCATCCAGATCACCCTGCATGACTTGATCCAACTTATAGAGCGTCAGATTGATCCGATGGTCAGTCATGCGCCCTTGTGGAAAATTATAGGTCCTGATCCGCTCGGAGCGATCACCGCTGCCCACCTGCGCCGCACGATTGGCCGAACGTTCGCTGTCTACGCGCTGGCGCTCCAGATCAAACAGACGGGTTTTCAACACCTGCATCGCGATCTCGCGGTTGCGATGCTGCGATTTCTCCGAACTCGTAACCACGATGCCCGACGGAATATGAGTAATGCGCACAGCTGAATCGGTGGTGTTCACATGCTGCCCACCCGCACCAGAACTGCGCATCGTGTCGATCCGCAGATCATTCGCGTCGATCTGAATATCGACATCTTCCGCCTCAGGCAGCACTGCCACAGTCGCCGCCGAGGTGTGAATGCGCCCGCCGCTCTCTGTCTCGGGCACGCGTTGCACCCTGTGCACACCGCTCTCGAACTTCAGCCGAGCAAAGACATTCGCGCCTTTCACATGCGCTACAACCTCGCGAATACCGCCCAATTCGCTCTGCTGTTCTTCAATGATGTCAAAGGTCCAGCCGCGCGCCTCTGAATAGCGTTGATACATCCGCAGCAGATCCGCCGCGAACAGCGCCGCTTCCTCGCCCCCGGTTCCGGGTCGGATCTCGACCATCGCAGGACGCGCATCGGCGGCATCTTTGGGCAACAGCGCCAATTGTAGCGCCGCCTCCAGCCCCGGCAGACGGTCGCGCAGCGCGTGCAGCTCATCCTCGGCCAGCGCCTTCATCTCCGGGTCATCCAGCATCGCCTCGGCCCCTTCGATGTCATCCAGCACCTGCCGGTAGGTGCGGATTTCCTCGACCACCGGTCGCAATTCCGAATATTCCCGCCCTAGGGCCGCAATATCGCCTCCCCCGGTCGCCATCTTGGCTTCCAGATACTCGAACCGCTCTGCGATCTGTTGAAGTCTGTCCATTGGAACCATGCGCGCGGGTGTCCCCTATCAACTGTGATTGGTCAAGTGCTGGAGCTATGCTATAATTCGCCCATGAAAAAGATTTTGTTGCTCACGCTGATCGCATCTCCTGCACTGGCCGACGCGACCATAGGCGGCCAGACCGTCGATTGTTATTGTACCGACAAGACCGGCTCGCGCATGGAACTGGGCGAAATGACCTGCCTGCATGTGGATGGCCAGATGTTCATGGCACAGTGTCAGATGTCCCTGAACGTGCCAATGTGGCGCAAGATTTCAGACGGTTGTCTGTCATCCGCGCTGCCTCAGAGCCTCCAACCAGCCATCGACACGGGTCGCGTTGACTCCTAGATCAGATTTGCCGAATCGCAACCGACCGTAAATCTCGATCTTTTCGCCGTTGCGCCGCACCGTTGTGTAGTCGGGAAAACCGACCACTTTCGAGCGGGTTACATAGGTAATCATCCCACTCTCAACCGATCCCGCCAAAACCACGGTTCGCGGCGTCGCCCGGATCACTGTGTCGAGCTGCGCCAAATCCGCTGCAACGACACGCATCGCACCACTCGGCATATCGGTATCCGCTACCTGTGACGGCATAACATGCCATCGCGTCGCATCGGACGGTGCCAGGCGCACCCACGCCCAAGCCCCCAACAGCGCCACGGTAAACAGGCCCAGCCACATAGCCCACTTCATCTTTCACTGGTCTTCAAATGCTTACGCCAGATCACATTCCGCATCACCGGTCGCGTTTATCCCAGCCCAGCAGGCAAATCAGCGCCGTCGCCACATGCGCACCCGCGATTGCCGTCGCCCCGGTGGTGTCATAGGGCGGCGAGACTTCTACAATATCACCACCTTTGATATTGATCCCCGCCAGATCGCGCAGGATGATCGACGCCTGTCCGCTACTCAGCCCGCCCCAGACCGGTGTGCCTGTGCCGGGGGCATAGGCAGGGTCAAGCCCGTCGATATCAAAGCTAAGGTAGGTTGGATGATCGCCGAGTATCTTCTTGATCTTCTTTGCCGTTTCCACCGGTCCGCGCTCGTGCACCTCGCGCGCATCAATGATATTCATGCCCATCGGATCCGGTACGGTGGTGCGGATGCCCACCTGAACAGATCGTGCCGGATCGATCAATCCCAGCTTGATTGCCTTGTAGAACATTGTGCCATGGTCGATCCGGTCCATGTTGTCATCTTCCCACGTGTCGGTATGCGCATCGAACTGCAACAGCGACATTGGTCCGAATTTCTCGGCATAAGCCTTGAGAATCGGAAAGCTGATATAGTGATCGCCCCCCAGCACAACGCTGGACACGTCAGCGGCCAGAATGGTGCGGATATGCTCGGTTAACCGGCCAGGGAATTCTGGCACCATCGCGTAATCAAAGGCCAGATCGCCGTAGTCGATGATATCCAGCACCTCCAGCGCGTCATACCCCCAGCCATACGGTGCATCAGCCGTCTGAAGCGCACTGGCCTCGCGGATCGCGCGCGGCCCAAACCGTGTGCCGGTCCGGTTGGTCACGGCCTGATCAAACGGCACACCCGTGACGGCAATATCCACCCCGCTCAGGTCCTTGGTGTATCTACGGCGCAGGAACGACGTCGCCCCACCAAAGGTGTTCTCATAGGTCTGCCCACGCAATGTTTTGCGCGTAAATGCCTGATCAACCTCGGAATTAGCCTCACTCAATGACATAAATCATTCCTCCTTTTATCAATGGATCGGCGCTATGCACCATCACTCCACTGGTTGCGCCCGCTCTACGAGCCGGGCGAAAAAGGACGCCCCGATCGGCGCCGCGTCGTCGTTGAAATCAAACTTCGGGTGATGCAAACCCGCAGCCTCGCCCTGCCCAAGGAAAAGATAGGCGCCGGGGCGCGCATTCAGCATGTAAGCGAAATCCTCCGCCCCCATCTCTCGGGTGCGGTCAGTGGCAACAGCTTCCTCGCCCGATATCTCTCGGGCGACACCCGCAGCAAACTCGGTCTGCGCCGCGTGGTTCACGGTTGGAGGGTATCCCACCTCGATCCGCAGCTCTGCTGAGACGCCATAAGACGCCGCCTGACCGGCGACAATTTCTTCTAGCCTGACTTTCACAAAGTCACGCAAGTCGTTGTCAAAACAACGAATAGTTCCGTTTATATAGGCCATTTCAGGCACGATGTTTTCCGCGCTTCCGGTATGTATCTGCGTGACCGAAATCACCAGATCGTCCAAAGCATAATTATTGCGGCTAACGATGGTCTGGATCGCCTGCACGATGCCGCAGCACGCCACCACCGGGTCGGCGGTCTGATGCGGAAATGCCGCATGCCCGCCACGTCCGGTTACATCAATGTGAAACGTATCGACCGCCGCCATGATCGGCCCCGGAGTGGTCGAAAAGGCACCCAGTGGCAGCCCCGGCATGGTGTGCAGCGCATAAACCTCACCGATGTCATACCGGTCCATGACACCCTCTTCGACCATCACGCGACCACCGCCCGGCCCTTCTTCGGCGGGCTGAAAGATCAGCGCGACGCGGCCGCGAAAGTTACGTGTCTCGGCCAGATAGCGCGCCGCTCCCAATAGCATGGTCGTGTGACCATCATGGCCACAGGCATGCATCGCGCCGTTGATCTGGCTTGACCAGTCCGCCCCTGTCGTCTCGGTGATCGGCAGTGCGTCAATATCGGCCCGCAACCCGATGGTCGGCCCCTCGCCGTGTCCTTCGATGATCGCCACAATCCCGCTGGTTGCAATCCCGGTCTCGATTTGCGTGATCCCGAAACTGCGCAATTGTTCCACGACGTAGGCGGCTGTTTCGTGGCAGTCGAACCCGATTTCAGGCCGCGTGTGCAGGTGACGCCGCCAAACGGCCATCTCATCAGCAAAACCCGCGATGCGATTGATTACAGCCACGGGTGGACTCCTCCATCATTGCCCGGCAACTTGCACTCAAACCCAAACCGGACCCTGACGCAATGCCCGATAACGCACTCATCAACGACCCCAACGGCGGCATGCCACGGTTGCTGGAAATCATGCGCCGCTTGCGTGACCCTGAATCCGGCTGCCCCTGGGACATCGAACAGAATTTCGCATCCATCGCCCCCTACACGATCGAAGAAGCCTACGAAGTCGCAGACGCAATCGACCGCGCCGACTGGACTGATCTGCGCAGCGAATTAGGCGACCTGCTGCTTCAGGTCGTTTTCCACGCCCAGATCGCGCAGGATGAGGAGCATTTTTCCTTCGACGATGTCGCACAGGCCATCTCGGACAAGATGGTGGCACGTCATCCGCATGTCTTTGGTACCGAAAGCCGCGACAAATCTCCCGAACAACAGACCCGCGATTGGGAAACCGTCAAGGCCGCTGAACGCGCGGAACGCGCCGAGACTGGCACGCTCAGCGGTGTCGCCCTTGGCCTCCCTGCGCTCTTGCGCGCGGTCAAATTGCAAAAGCGCGCGGCGCGGGTCGGGTTCGATTGGCCGCACACGACTCAGGTGCTGGACAAGATCGCCGAGGAAATGGCCGAGCTGCAAGAAGCCGCCGCCAGCGGTGATGCAGATCATACCGAAGAAGAGTTCGGTGACCTGCTCTTTGTCATGGCCAACCTCGCACGACATATGAACATTGATCCGGAGGCCGCGCTGCGCGGTGCAAACGCCAAGTTCACCCGCAGGTTCGAACGGATCGAGGCACTACTGGCCGCATCCGGGAAATCCCCTCAAGACAGCGATCTTGCGGAAATGGATGCGCTCTGGGACCACGCCAAGAGCGAAGAAAAACGCCGGCCCCGCTAGCCTCCGGATCTCTCGCCGAAACGTCTTTGTTTAGAAAATTCGCAGAATTTTCTGCGGTCCGCATCAGATCACGGGCATTTCAGCCCCCGAAAACGATGTCAGCCGTTCGGGACCGTCCTCGCGGATCACGATATTCTCCTCGTGCACCATCAAACGCCCCGGCGCGACGTCTATCCCCGGCTCCAGCGTGATCACCATGCCCGCACGCAACACGCTGTCATCCTTGGCCGATAACGACAGTCCTTCGGTCAACTGCATGCCCAGCCCATGCCCCAGCCGTCCGGCACCTTCGCCGCCGCCGGTGATCGCTGCCATCGCCGAGAACACATCGCTGGCCAAGGCCCCCACCGTCGCGGCCTCAAGCCCTGCCATCGTGGCCTCAATCAGCCGCGCATGCGCATCGCGCGCCGCTTTGCCCGGTTCTCCGATCGCGAAATTCCTGTCATAATCACAGAAATACCCATCCTTCACGGCCCCGGTGTCCAACATCAACACATCACCAGCCGCCAGCGGTGTCTCGCTCGCGGGTGAAATCACATCTGAATAACCATTCGGACCCGCGCCGCCTGCCAGATATGGCACCCAATCGGCCCCTTCCTCCAACAGCAATCTTTGAAAATCGCGAAACACGCGATCCAGTGGCACACCCGCTCGGGCAATCTCGGGCACACGATCAAAGGCACGTCCTGCAACCGCGCAAACCGTTGCAATCTTGGTAATTTCCGCCTCTGATTTCACCGCGCGCAGGCTTGCGACGATCCCGTGACCATCGACAAAGGACAGCCCGCTGGCCGCCTTGAGCAGCTCGAAATCGCCCAGCGGCATACGTAGATGCGTCTCTCGCCCCGATGGCACCCCGACCGGGCCACCGATCTCGCGCAGCGCGTCGGCCAACAGGCTGATGCCATCATCCCAAGGATCGGGCGCGGCCCATGTGCGGATGTCCTCAACCCATGTTTTCGCCATCAGTTCTGCCCCGATCGACGGGATCACCGCAACAGGTGCGCCCGATCGCGGCAGGATCAGGAACCACGGGCGACTTGGGCTTTCCCAAAACCGCGTCAGGAAGCCGCTAAAATAGCGTAGATCGGCCTCGGTCGTCAGCAGGAGCGCCCCCAGCCCAGCGGCGTCCATGCGGCTTTGAGCCGCCGCCAGTCGCGCGGCGTATTCAGCACGCTCAAACCCGCGCATCACGCGTCCGGCTCTTCGCTGAGGATACATAGTACCCGCGCGTCCTGAGCCGCATCCATACAGGCCAGTGCCGCCAGCCCTGCCGCGCCCGACGGCGTGCTGGCTAACCCCTGCCGCGCCAGTTTTGGCAAAATGTCCGATGCTTCGGCATCGGAAATCAACGCAAATGCATCCGCATCGCGCGCCAGCCCGTGCAGCGCAATCAGCGACGGTTCCTTGCAATCCAGACGTCCCATGTTGGACACAGGCCCCGGCGCATTGACCGCGTGGCCTGCCTCGATGCTAGCCTGCAACGCAGGTGCAGCGTCCGGTTCGACCACGATGATACGCGGCCCATCGCCCCAGACCTTGCGGAAATAGGCCGCAGCCGCCCCCGCCAGACCGCCAACCCCGGCTTGCAGCATGATGTGCGTGGGGGGCGATGGCATCGCTTCTGCCGCCTCGGCGGCCATCGCCAGATACCCCTCCATCAGACGATGCGGGATTTCAAAATATCCCGGCCACGACGAGATCTGACAGCAATGTCCAGCCTTCGTGTTCTGCGGCGTGCATGGCCGCGTCCATGCTTTGTTGGTAATCCGATCCCGCGCGCACCACATCTGCCCCTTTGGCCCTTAGGCGCAGGGCAAAACTGTCCGGCACAGTATCCGCCAGATAAACGACAGCCCTCGCCCCGAACGCCGACGCGCCCGCCGCAACTGATAGCCCGTGATTGCCCGCACTGGCCGTGACATAGGTTCGGCCCGTCAACGCAGTTCGCAAATCCGTCGCGCCTGTCTCGACAGCGGCATGTGCGATTACATACGCCGCGCCAAGTGCCTTGAAACTGCCAAGCCCCATCCGTCCACGTTCGTCCTTGACCCAAACCTCCGCACCAAACCCTTCGACCTTCACCAGCGGCGTGATCGCGGCCGCCGGACATTTCTCCAGCAGTGCCCTTGATGCGTCCGCGTCGATGCTGGGTGCAGGTGCGCCATGCAGCACCTCCTCTGGCAGCCCTGTGCCGCGCCATGGGTTTTCAAATAATCTCATGGTTTCTCCAATCTTTCGGCGCATAGGATCGGGCAAAACCGCTCGGGTCAAGCCTTCCATAGTTCGCACCGCAAACGTAGAATGCCCCACCCCCGCGAAGGGTCTCTTCCTCGCTGCGTCAACTGAGTACTTCAGGTTGGACGCGAAACACTCTAAAGAAGCGCCGAAGCCGTATTTTTGGGGAACTATCAAGCCATGCAGGAACCGGACATCACACCCGATCTGATCGCAGCACACGGGCTGAAACCGGACGAATATGCGCGCATTCTGGAAATCATCGGGCGCGAACCGAGCTTTACAGAACTGGGCATCTTTTCGGCCATGTGGAACGAGCATTGCTCTTACAAGTCGTCCAAGAAATGGTTGCGCACCCTGCCCACCACAGGCAGCCAAGTGATCTGTGGCCCCGGCGAGAACGCTGGCATCGTCGATATCGGCGACGGACAATGTGTGGTTTTCAAAATGGAGAGCCATAACCACCCCTCCTATATCGAGCCCTATCAGGGCGCGGCCACGGGCGTCGGCGGCATCCTGCGCGATGTGTTCACGATGGGCGCACGCCCGGTCGCGGCGATGAATTCGCTCAGCTTCGGCGCTCCCGATCACCCCAAGACACGCCAGCTGGTGCATGGTGTGGTCGCGGGCGTTGGCGGCTACGGCAACTGTTTCGGCGTGCCCACCGTGGGCGGCGAGCTGCGCTTTGACCCGGCCTATAACGGAAACTGCCTTGTAAATGCGTTTGCAGCGGGCCTCGCGGATACGGACAAGATTTTCTATTCCGCCGCCTCCGGTGTCGGTCGTCCGGTGGTCTATCTGGGTGCCAAGACGGGTCGCGACGGCGTCGGCGGGGCCACGATGGCGTCAGCCGAATTCGATGACACGATCGAGGAAAAACGCCCCACTGTTCAGGTCGGCGATCCCTTCACCGAAAAACGTCTGATGGAAGCCACGCTTGAACTGATGGCAACCGGGGCCGTTATCTCCATTCAGGACATGGGGGCCGCAGGCCTGACCTGTTCAGCGGTGGAAATGGGGGACAAGGGCGGGCTTGGTGTGAAGCTGAACCTCGAATCAGTCCCGCAACGCGAAGCCAACATGACCGCATATGAAATGATGCTGTCAGAGAGCCAGGAACGCATGTTGATGGTGTTGGAGCCATCGCTCGAGGCAGAAGCCCGCGCAGTGTTCGAAAAATGGGACCTCGATTTCGCCATCGTCGGCGAAACCATTGCCGAAGACCGCTTCCTGATCCTGCTGAATGGAGAGGTGAAGGCAGATCTGCCGCTGGCCGCATTGTCTGGCACCGCCCCGGAATATGATCGTCCATGGGTGGAAACGCCCGCAGCCCAACCTCTTGATCCCGCGTCAGTTCCGCAGGTAGATCCTATCGATGCGCTCAAGCTGCTGATCGCCGCACCGAACTATTGCAGCCGTGACTGGGTTTACCAACAATACGATACGATGGTTATGGCCGATACCGCACGCGGCCCCGGTCTTGGCGCGGGTATGATTCGGGTACATGGCACGGACAAGCTGCTGGCCTTCACCTCGGACGTGACGCCGCGCTATGTTCAGGCCAACCCCGAGATGGGCGGACGGCAGGCGGTGGCAGAAGCTTACCGCAACCTGTCGGCGCTGGGGGCCACGCCGCTGGCCACCACGGACAACCTCAATTTCGGCAATCCCGAAAAGCCAGAGATCATGGGACAATTCGTTGGCGCGATCAAAGGCATCGGTGCCGCGGTCGCAGCCCTCGACATGCCAATCGTGTCGGGCAACGTTTCGCTTTATAACGAGACCGATGGCGCGGCGATCCTGCCAACGCCGACAATCGGTGCCGTCGGCCTGATCGCGCACGAGGATGAGGCCATCACCGGCATTGCCCGCGAGGGCCATGTGGCATTGGTAATCGGCGAAGTTGGATCGCATCTGGGGCAATCCGCGTTGCTGGCCGAAGTGTTTGGCCGCGCCGAGGGTGACGCGCCGCCAGTTGATCTGGAGATTGAAAAACGCAACGGCGAGTTCATCCGCGCCAATCACGCGATGATCCGCGCCTGCACCGACCTGGGCGATGGTGGTCTGGCACTCGCTGCGTTTGAAATGGCCGAAACCGCTGGCGTCGGCGTGATCCTTGACACGGACGACACTGCGTCGCTGTTTGGCGAGGATCAGGGGCGCTATCTGGTCGCCTGCAACTTTGATCAAGCCGAGGCACTGATGACCGCCGCAGCGCAATCCGGCGTGGCAATCGCGAGCGTCGGCCGGTTCGCCGGTGATGCCGTCACGCTGGGCAGCGCATCTGCGCCGCTGGCGGAATTGTCCGAGGTTTTCCGGGGTAGTTTTGCCAAGCAATTCGCATAAATGCATGACGCTGCGGCTAACGGCAGGTCGGGCGTTCAGGTATTCTTAGAACGATGAAAGCCCGGGTCAGTCATGACGCCCCGGGCTTTCTGTTATTCTTGCATGCGACAGGCTGAAGCCTGACAGGATCAGGCGTTGGCTTCGCGGATCTTGTCTGCCGCGCCCTTGTCGTAGGTTACGCCGTTTTCCTCGAACAACGTATCCAATTCGCCCGACAGGGTCATCTCGGTGATGATGTCGCAGCCGCCGACAAACTCGCCCTTGACGTATAGCTGGGGAATGGTCGGCCAGTCGGAATAGTCCTTGATCCCCTGACGTAGGCCTTCGTCGGCCAGCACGTTCACGTCGGTGAAATCCACACCCATGAAATTGAGAACCCCTGCCACGCGGGACGAAAATCCGCATTGCGGCATGGATTTGGTGCCCTTCATGTAGAGCACCACATCGTTGGCTTTGACAGTCTCTGCGATCTGGGTCTTTGCATCGGTCATTGTGTCTGCTTTCCTGAATGTCTGGTTGGGCGCTCCGGTGCCGTCAGTCGGGGGCCCGCGTTGTCAGCGCCAGCGCATGAAGTTCGCCGGCAGAGCCATCCATCTTGCCTTTGAGGGCGGCATAGACGGCTCGCTGCTGCTGCACGCGGTTCTTTCCGCGAAAGCTCTCGTCGACGACTTCGGCGGCAAAATGCGCACCATCATCCCCCTGCACATTGATTTTCGCGTTGGGGAACGCGTCGCGGATCATATCTTCGATTTCGCTGGCGAGAATGGACATATATGCCCTCCTTTGCGTCTGACTTCCGATGTAGAACGCACAGGCGCGCTCTGCAAGGTGGCGCAGGCGTTGTTTGCCGCGCCACCCTGCAGAAATCTGGGAAACACCCCGGTGCAAACGCCGCTTGCACCGTCCCGAATGCGCCGCCATTGTCGCGCCATGTTCCACAACACATTACATACCGGGGCGCACCCGTGAGCTCGCTGCCCAAATGGGGCGTCGTATCGACGATCAAGGCAGATACGACCGCCATACTGAACTTCGCAGCGCATCACCTCGATCTGGGTGCGCACAGGATACACATCTATCTGGATGCCGATTGTCCGCAGGCACGCGAGGCATTGCAGGGCCATCCACGATGCAATGTCATCCTGACCGATGACGGGTACTGGGCCGAACGCCGACGCCGTCCCGACGCGCATCAGGTGCGCCAGACGATGAATGCCACGCGCGCCTATCGCCGTCGGCCCGGCGTGGACTGGCTGGCACATATCGACGTGGATGAATTCCTCTGGCCCGCGCGTCCCATTGCCGAACAATTGTCAGACCTGCCCGACGATGCCCCGACAGCGCGGGTGCGCCCGATAGAGGCGCTGGCCCCCCTGCCCGGCGATGATACCAGCCGTACCTGGTTCAAAGGATGCGCGCCGCGTCAGAACATCCGTAACCGTCAGACCGAACAGATTTATCCGACCTACGGGGCACATCTGAATGGCGGCTTCCTCAGCCATGTGACCGGCAAGATTTTTGTGCGCACCGGCACCAAGGGGCTGAATTTTCGCATCCACAATGCCTTTCTGGATGCCGAACAGATCCCCAACGATTTTGAACTGTCCCAAACCCAGCTGTGCCATTTTCATGCCCCCAGTTGGGAGGACTGGCAGCGCGCCTATCGTTATCGGCTGGAGAGCGGTTCATATCGCCCCGCGCTAAAGGCCTCTGGCAGCAACGCAACGACGATGAATGATCTGTTCTCCCTGATCGAAGCCGACGGCGGCGATACGGCGTTGCGGACGTTCTACGACGAGGTTTGTACCGCTTCGCCGGATCTTCGTGCACGCTTGGAGGAACATGATCTACTGCACCGGATATCGCTTGATCTGGACGCGAAACGCGCGCGGCATTTTCCAAACTACGGGTAACGCGGCACCACGCAGAAGGCGATTGGTGCCAAATACGCAACAATTTTCGTGACTTCCGCCGGATTGGACACGTTACGGCATGTCGCATTGCCCTGATCCCGAAATTACGTTACATCGCCGGTCAAGGGTCTTCTTATGTGGAAAACCACGGGGCCGTTGGGGCCTTGGACCCAATCAGACGTACGGGCCAAGTCGTGTCCGTAAACCACGGATATACATGACAAAATTCTCTGATCTGAATCTGAACCCGAAGGTTCTGAAAGCCATAGACGAAGCAGGCTACGAAAGCCCCACCCCCATTCAGGAAGGCGCGATTCCCCCCGCGCTGGAAGGTAAGGACGTGCTGGGCATCGCCCAGACCGGAACCGGCAAGACCGCCAGTTTCACACTACCGATGCTTTCGCTTCTGGCGCGCGGCCGGGCACGGGCCCGCATGCCGCGCAGTCTGGTATTGTGCCCGACGCGCGAGCTCGCCGCGCAGGTGGCCGAAAACTTCGACACCTATTCCAAACACCTGAAACTGACCAAGGCGCTGCTGATCGGCGGTGTTTCGTTCAAGGAACAGGACAAGCTGATCGACAAGGGCGTTGACGTCCTGATCGCCACCCCGGGCCGCCTGCTGGATCATTTCGAGCGGGGCAAACTTCTGCTCACCGGGGTTCAGATCATGGTGGTGGACGAGGCCGACAGAATGCTCGACATGGGGTTCATTCCCGATATCGAACGCATCTTCTCGCTGACGCCATTCACCCGGCAGACGCTGTTCTTCTCAGCCACAATGGCGCCCGAAATCGAGCGGATCACCAATACGTTCCTCAGTGCCCCCGCACGAATCGAAGTCGCCCGTCAGGCCACCGCATCTGAGACGATTAAACAGGTCGTCGTGATGTTCAAAGGCTCGCGCCGTGACCGCGAAGCCAGTGAAAAACGCAAACTTCTGCGCGCCTTGATTGAAAATGAAGGCGACAAATGCACGAATGCGATCATCTTCTGCAACCGTAAGACGGATGTGGACATCGTCGCGAAATCACTGAAAAAATACGGCTATGACGCGGCACCGATCCACGGTGATCTGGATCAGAGCCAGCGCACGCGCACTCTGGACGGCTTCCGCGAAGGCACACTGCGCTTTCTGGTAGCCTCTGATGTGGCCGCGCGTGGCCTTGATGTGCCCGCGGTGAGCCATGTGTTCAACTTTGACGTACCGGGCCACCCCGAGGATTATGTACACCGGATCGGGCGCACAGGTCGCGCTGGTCGCGAAGGCAAGGCCATGATGGTCTGTATTCCACGCGACGAGAAAAACCTGTCAGCCATCGAGTCGTTGATCCAAAAAGAAATCCCGCGTCTGGATAATCCGCTGGCCTCAGGGGCGCCCGCCCCTCAGGATAGCGCTACGGATGTCACCGATGCCACGGATGCCGCAGACGAAAAACCCAGCAAACCGCGCCGCAGCCGCAGCCGACGCAAACCAGCGGATACACCTCAAGAGACCCAAGAGGTTGAAGCAAAGGCCCCGGTGAAGGCCGAAGAACAGCCGACAGTTACACCCGAAGCGCAGCCCAGCCCTGAACCGCGAGAAGAAAACAATTCCAGATCGCGCGGTGGACGTGGTGGCCGGGGTCGTGACAATTCCGGTGGCGGCAGCAAGGTCGTCGGCATGGGGGATCACATGCCCAGCTTCATCGCCCTCAGTTTTGAGGATCGCCGCGCAGGTTAAACCTGCGACAGGTACAGGATCCGGCGGCGCAGTTCAGTCTATATAGGCATCATTGCGCTGCCCGGCACGTTGATGGTGGATCGGCAACGTCCGCCCGTATAGCTGCATCGTGCGTTCCGGTGCGCCGACCATGCCGGGTTCCTGCACATAGGAAAAGATCGCCACATAGCGTCGTCGCGCCCCGCGTAACGGGGCAACCCGGTGCAATGAGTACCGTCCGCGAAACAGCTGCAAATCACCCGGCTCGAGTTCCAGCACCTTAACCCTGTCAGAGGTCCCCGCAAGCACGCGCGCGACTTCGGCAAAGTTCTCATCACCTTCGCGAATGCCGGGCGCATATTCGAATGCTCCGCCGCTTTCTGCGTTCTGGATCGCCAGCGTCACGGTGAAATTGTTGGTGTCGAAATGCCAGGGAAATCCGTTCCCTTCCTCCGCCATGTTCACGATCACATCCGCCAAAGGATCAGCGTAGCGGTAAAATGCCTCTTCTTGCAGACACTCGCGAATGAACTCATCGAATCCGGGGAAATCATAAACCGATCGGAGCGGCGCATCCGCAACGAAATTATCTGCCGGAATGAACGCATTAGATCGGTCGTAGAACTGTCGACGCGGATCGTCCTGCGGCAGGCTGGGGTCATCCTGCGTGAAATACGCATTGGTACGGTTAAAGGATCGATGCCCCTGCTCTGCCACGCTGTCAGCCTCTGCGGTCAACGCGGCAATCCCCGCAGGTGTCAGGAACTTCTTGATCACCGCGCAGCCATCCTGAGCAAGTGCACCACGCACCCGCGCCAGAACCGCATCGCGCGCGGGACCCGGTATATGAATGGGATAGTCTGCGAGGTTGATCAATTTTTCGGCGGCGTAGGTCATGCTGAACTCCATCGACTTCCCCCCATCAAACCTGACCCGCACCGGGCACGTCCCCTCGCTTTGCGACCGAACGAGTGTCGGATTTTGACCACAACAGAATTTCTTCGACTGGGTTTTGTTGCTCATTCCAGTTCAGCCGCCTAAACTATAGCGGCAGGGACACCTGCGCTTTCCATAAATAAGGGGAAAACCCATGACATCAGATCGTTTCGACGACGCGCTGAGCTATGCATCACGGCTGCACCGCAGCCAGCGACGCAAAGGCGCGAACATACCCTATATCTCTCACCTGCTGTCGGTCTGCGCCCTCGTGATCGAATATGGCGGCGACGAGGATCAGGCCATTGCAGGGCTGTTGCACGACGCTGTCGAGGATCAGGGGGGCATGGATGCCGCGCGCGATATCGAGGCCCGCTACGGGCCGCGCGTTGCCCGGATCGTGCTGGAATGCTCGGACAATGACGGGCACACCAAACCGAAATGGCGCGATCGCAAGGAAGCCTACCTCAGCGGCATCACCGATAAATCAGACGACGCCGTGCTGGTGACAGCCTGCGACAAACTGCACAACGCAACGACCATCCTGCACGATCTGCAATCCATCGGCCCGGACGTGTTCAACCGGTTCACGGGCCGACGCGATGGCACGCTGTGGTACTACCGCGCCCTCGCTGATACGTTGGCCGCGCGACAGCCCGGGCCGCTTGCAGCCCGCCTGTCAGCGATGGTCACACAGATCGAACGCGCTGCCTGCTAGGGTGTTCAACTCATCCGGCTGATAATCACGGTCACTTCGGGCTTCTTGCCAATCTCTGCATTGGCAGACTGACGCGTGACACGGCGCAGTTCTTCTTCCAGCTTGTCGTCGTTCGCGCGCACCTTGTTACCCGCCCGGCCAAGGTATTGGCTTAGATCCTCTTCCAGCACGTCCACCAAGGGCGCATTGCTGATGCCGATCTCTGCCAGTCCTTTAACCTCGCACCACGGCTCTCCCAGTGGCTCGTCGTCCTCGTCCAAAATCACATTCACGCTGACATGTCCGTTCAGCGCCATGCGGATACGGTCGCGCACGATCCCGTCCATTGCGCCGACCTGCACCGATCCGTCCAGATAGGTGCGCCCGGTTTCTACGTATTCCAGCACAGTGGGCGTGTTTGCACTGAGGTCGATCATCGTACCGTTGACCGCCAGAACAGCCTTCATCGGCTTAGGCTTGCAGATTTTTACATGCTCGCGCAGGTGACGGTGCTCGCCATGCATTGGCACCACGATCTGCGGGCGAATGATCTCATGCATCGCCTCCAGATCAGGGCGATTGGCATGGCCAGACACATGGTAAAGCCCGCTGTCGTCATCCACCACATCGACACCCATTTCAGAGAACTGGTTGATGATACGGATAACGCCGCGCTCATTGCCCGGGATCGTCTTGCTGGAAAAGAGGAACGTATCGCCCTCTTTCAGCGTGATTCCCTGATATTTACCATTGGCCAACTGGGCGCTGGCCGCACGGCGTTCGCCCTGACTGCCGGTCACGATCAGCATCAGATTTTCACGCGGTACATTCTTGGCGTCTTCAGGGCTGACTGTCTGGGGGAAGCCTTTGAGAACGCCGGTTTCCTCTGCCGCGTCAACCATGCGCCGCATCGCCCGCCCCATCAGGCAGACAGAGCGCCCGGCCCGCACCCCCGCCTCGGCCAGCGTTTTGACCCGTGCCACGTTACTGGCGAACGTCGTCGCCGCCACCATCCCCTTGGCGCTGGCGACCAGTTTTTCGATCTCTGGTCCGACCGTGGATTCCGACCGCCCTTCGTGACGGCTGAACACGTTGGTCGAATCGCACATCAGCGCCAACACGCCATCCTTTGCGATCTCTTCCCACATGGCGTGATCAAATGGCTCGCCCACGCCCGGCGCGGTGTCGATCTTGAAATCGCCCGTGTGCACCAATCGTCCCTTTGGCGTGTCGATCACCAGACCCGAGCTTTCGGGGATGGAGTGTGAAATCGGTGCAAACCCTACGGTGAACGGTCCCGCAGTCACAGTTTCCGGCCAAGGTGACACTGTGCGCACCGCCTTTTCAGGATGGCCATGTTCGGCCATCTTGCGGCGCGCGATGTTGGCAGTAAAGGCACGCGCATAAACCGGCGCGCCCAGCCGATCATAGTGATGCGCCACCGCACCGACATGATCCTCATGCGCATGGGTTACGAATATCGCCTCCAGATCGCCCTTCCGCTTTTCCAGCCAGCTAATGTCAGGCAGGATCAGATCCACACCGGGGCTGCCATCCATGTCTGGAAATGTTACTCCCAGATCCACTAGGATCAGCTTCTCCTTGCCCGGCTTCCCGTAGCCATAGACATAGGCATTCATGCCAATCTCGCCCGCCCCGCCCAGGGGCAGGTAAATCACTCGCTCATTGCTCATCCGGCCTCAGCCCTTCTTATTATATGCGTGGATCACGGTCAGCCCGTGCATCGTCAAATCTTCTTCGAGCACATCAAACAGCTCTTCTGTCTCATTGAACAGCGACGCAAGACCGCCGGTTCCAATCACCTTCATCGGGCGCGCGCGCTCTGCTCTGATCCGCGCGCAGCATTCCTTGACCAGTCCGACATACCCCCAGAACACACCCGACTGCATACAGGCCACTGTGTTGGTGCCGATCACCTGCTGCGGCTTGGAAATATCCACATGCGGCAGGGCAGCGGCTGCCATGTGCAGCGCCTCCAGACTCAGGTTCACACCCGGCGCAATCAGACCACCGATATATGCTCCGTCCGCGGCGACCACATCAAAGGTGGTCGCAGTGCCGAAATCCACCACAATCAGATCACCGCCGTGCCGGTCATGCGCGCCCGCCGTATTCACCAGCCGGTCCGGTCCGACGATTGTGCCACCGTCAACACGCGGCTCGATTGGCAGCGCACAATCCGGTTTCCCCACCACCATCGGGCGGCAGCCAAAGAACCTGTCGGCAAAGACCCGCAGGTTGAAAACCACACGCGGCACTGTGGACGAGATAATGACTTCGTCGATCTCTACATCCAGCCCGTAATGTTTCACCAGCGTCGAATACCACGTAAAATAGGCATCCGCCGTCCGCGCGTGATGCGTCGATGTGCGCAGGGTACACAGGAATTCGCTTCCGTCCCAAATCGCAAAGACGGTGTTGGTGTTCCCGCAGTCAATCGCCAGCAGCATGACCTGCCTCCACCTCGTCAAAGAAAACATCCGCAGCGGCAATCGCCTGCCGCCCGGTGCCGGTAGATAGAACAAGATTACCGTCTTCGTCCACCGTCTCGAACCGGCCCGTGATTTCTGCTTTGCCCGTGCGGGCCGTGATCACCTCTCCCAAACGCGCCGCCCGCGCCAACCATGCCGTGCGGATCGGGGCAAAGCCATGTCGTGCGAACTGATCCTCGCGCATGGCATAGGCGGCGGCCAGATAGGTCAGGAAATCCTCTGGCGCGATCTGCGTCCCGGTCTCACCGCGCAGCGACACGGGCGGGACGGCACCCTTGGCCACGACCTGTGGAACCTCAGACAGGTTCACGCCAAACCCGATCGCCAGATGGCTTAGTTTGCCGCCGATTCCCGCGCTTTCCAGCAGAATGCCCGCCAATTTGCCTCCGTGCAGCAAAACATCGTTCGGCCATTTCAACGCAAAACTCTCTGCGCGTCCTGTAACCATCACCAGCGCATCGTCCAGCGCCAGTGCCGCCACGAACGACCGCAGCGCCGCCTGCCCCGGAACCTCTGCCGGACGCAACACCAACGTCGCCGCCAGATTGCCGGTGGGATCGACCCATGGCCGCCCCCGCCGGCCGCGCCCTGCGGTCTGGCGATGTGCCATGATCCACGTCGGCCCGGTCAGCGTGGCCGCCACGCGCACAGCTTCGGCGTTGGTGCTGTCCACCTCTGGCAGAATGCACTTCGCGTATCCGTCTGGCCACCCTACGTTTTTCATCATTCCCCAAATACCTCCGCCGGAGGCACCCGCCCCAACGGGGCGGCAAAAACAAAAGCGACGCGCCGTGGCGCGTCACCTTTTTCAAACGATCTGTTCTGATGCATACGGATCAGTTGACCAGCGTCGCCGCCGCCGCCTGCGCCATCCCTTCGATGCCAAAGAGGTTCACAACCCCCAGCACCATGATCGCCGCCGAGGCCATCAGGAATCCCCACAGCACAGGTGAACGCGGGGCGTCCAGTGCCTCGCCTTCCTCGCCGAAATACATGTAATAGACGATACGCAGGTAATAAAACGCACCGATCACCGAGGCGACCACACCCGCAACAGCCAGCCACGCCAGCCCGCCGTCATAGGCTGCGCGCAGCACGTAAAACTTGCCAAAGAAGCCGACCAGCGGTGGCACGCCCGCTAGGCTAAACATCAGGATCAGCACTGCCAGCGCCCGACCCGGATGGCGCTTCGAATACATGTTCAGGCTGGCAATATCCGTGACCGGCTGCCCGTCCTTGGCCATCGACAGGATGAACGCGAATGTGCCGATATTCATGGTGACGTAGATCGCCATATAGATCAGCATCGCCTGCACACCAAACGCCGTCCCCGCCGCAAGCCCCATCAGGGCAAAGCCCATATGCGCGATCGAGGAATAGGCCATCAGCCGCTTGATATCGCGTTGCCCGATGGCCGCAACGGCCCCGAGGAACATCGACAACACGCTCAGCAATGCAACGATCTGCTGCCAGTCAGCGACCACACCGCCGAATGCGTCATGTACGACGCGGGCAAACAATCCCATCGCCGCCACTTTGGGCGCGGTGGCAAAAAAAGCGGTGATCGGCGTTGGCGCGCCTTCATACACATCCGGCGTCCACATGTGGAATGGTACAGCCGACACCTTGAATGCCATGCCGGAAATTACGAACACCAACCCCAACAGCAGCCCCAGGGGCGCGTGCCCATCCGCCGCTGCGATGATGCCTGAGAACAGCGTCGTGCCCGCATAACCGTAAACCAGCGAGGCACCATAAAGCAGCAGACCAGAGCTGAGCGAGCCCAGTACGAAATATTTCAGGCCCGCTTCGGTCGATTTGATACTATCACGACGCAGCGACGCCACGACATACAGCGACAGAGATTGCAGTTCCAATCCCATGTACAACGCCATCAGATCGCCGGCGCTGACCATCATCATCATGCCCACGGCGCACAGCGCCACAAGGATCGGATACTCGAACCGCAGCATGTCACGACGCGCCATATAGTCTTGGCCCATGACCATGACCGCCGCCGCACTCAACAGGACCACCACTTTGGCAAACCGGGCGAACCCGTCATCGACGAACATGCCGCCAAAGGCCGTGCGCGTGCCACTCCCGGTGCTTCCGATCCAGAAGGCCATCGCAACAAAGAGCGCGGCAGTGAGCCAGATCAGCATACCCGCCATCTTGTCCTTGCCGCTGTAGACTGCGCCGATAAGGGCCAGCATCGCGAAAACCGCGATCACCAGTTCCGGCAGGATTACGTTCAGATCAGCCTGAATCATCTCTCGGCCCCTTAATGCGATGTATCGGCGGTTTGGCTGGCGGCACCTGTATGTGCCTCCGCAACCGCAGTGTCATAGTTGGAAATCAGCGCCTCGACCGAGGGGCTGATGATATCAGTCACCAGACTGGGATAAACACCCAGCAGCAGCGTCATTGCCACCAGTGGCGCAAAGATCGCCCGCTCGCGCCCGCCCATGTCGGTGATAGTGCGCAGGCTCTCTTTGATCAGGTCACCCATCACCACCCGGCGGTATAGCCATAGCGCGTATGCCGCCGACAGGATCACACCCGATGTAGCGACCGCAGCGACCCATGTATTGACCTTAAAGATGCCCACCAGCGTCAGAAACTCGCCGATAAAACCGGACGTGCCCGGCAGTCCGACATTGGCCATGGTAAAGAACATGAAGATCAGCGCATAGGCCGGCATCCGGTTGACCAGACCGCCATAGGCGTCAATCTCTCGGGTGTGCATCCGGTCATAAATGACCCCGACGCAGAGGAAGAGCGCCCCCGAGATAAACCCGTGGCTGAGCATCTGGAAAATAGCGCCATCAATGCCCTGCTGGTTCGCTGCAAAAATGCCCATCGTCACATAGCCCATATGCGCCACGGATGAATAAGCAATCAGCTTTTTCATGTCTTCTTGGGCCAGCGCCACCAGCGACGTGTAGACGATGGCGATCGCCGACATCCACAACACCAGCGGTGTCAGAACATCCGCACCCACCGGGAACATCGGCAGGCTGAACCGCAAGAAGCCATAGCCACCCATCTTTAGCAGGATCGCTGCCAGAACAACCGACCCCGCAGTAGGTGCTTGTACGTGCGCATCCGGTAGCCATGTGTGGACAGGCCACATCGGCATCTTGACCGCAAAACTGGCAAAGAACGCGAGGAACATCAGCGTCTGCATGCCGCCGACGACATAGATACCCAATACGCTAAAGCTCTCGGACGCGAACTCGTGATTCATCAGCGCCGGAATGTCAGTGGTGCCCGCATCCGCGAACATCGCGACCATCGCGACCAGCATCAGAACCGACCCAAGGAAGGTGTAGAGGAAGAACTTGAACGAGGCATAGATCCGTTCCTTGCCGCCCCAGATACCGATGATCAGGAACATCGGGATCAGCCCCGCCTCGAAGAAGAGGTAGAACAGCACCAGATCGAGCGCCATGAACACGCCCAGCATCAGCGTTTCCAGCAACAGGAACGCGATCATGTATTCCTTGACCCGCACCTTGACATTCCACGACGCGGCGATTGTCAGCGGCATCATGAACGTGGTCAGCATCACGAACAGGACGCTGATCCCGTCAACGCCCATCTTGTATTTCAGACCCAAGAGCCATTGATGCTCTTCGACGAATTGGAATCCGGTGTTGCTGCTATCGAAATCGAACAGGATGAACAGCGACACAAGGAATGTGACCACGGTCGCGACCAGTGCAACCCATTTGGCGTTGCGCTGCGCCGCTTCATCCTCGCCCCGCAGGAATACCGCAAGAATAGCCGCCGCAATCAGCGGCAGAAACGTTGTGATCGACAGGACGTTATCCATCAGTGTGCCCCCCCGCTCATCGTGACCCATGTAACGAGGACCGCAATCCCGATCACCATGGCGAACGCATAGGTAAAGATATAGCCAGACTGCGCCCGGCCCGCGAGCCGGGTAAAGAACGGCACGATCCCGAGGGCCACACCATTGAGCGCCCCATCAATCACACTGCCATCCCCGCGTTTCCACAAGAAGTGACCGAGCCGTTTGGCCGGGCGGACAAAGATCGCGTCGTAGATTTCATCAAAGTACCATTTGTTCAGCAAAAACAGATATAGCGGCCGTTGGCTCTCGGCCGCTTTGCGCGGCATGCTGGGATCCCAGATATAGAACCACAGTGCCGTGATCAGACCGATCAGCATCGCGATGAACGGGCTGACCTTGACCCATTTGGGCGCGTGGTGCGCGTCGTCCATCACATGATTATCCGGTGCCATGTAGATGGCCCCCTTGGGCGCTTCGCCGGAATGGGTCGCGGTGGCATGTTCGTCACCCGCAGCGACGGCGTCGTCGCCGTGACCCGCATCAACCATGTCCGCGGTGGCCAGCTCCTCGCCGTGAGCGGCCTCTTCACCATGCCCAGCCTCTTCGCCGTGGCCTTCGCTGGCCTCGGCATGATGTTCGGGAATGCCAAAGAACTTGTTCACCTGCGCATGATCGCCAAAGAAGCTGCCATACCAGACCATCCCCGCAAAGACCGATCCCAGCGCCAGCACACCCAGAGGCACCAGCATGACCATCGGGCTTTCATGCGCGTGCTCATGTGTATGCTTGTCGCCACGCGGCTCGCCCCAGAACGTCAGGAACATCAACCGCCAGCTGTAGAAGCTGGTAAAGAGCGCGGCGATGACCAGCATCCAGAAGGCATAGCCGCCATTGGTGCCTGCCCATGCGCTCTCGATCACTGCGTCCTTGCTCAGGAAGCCGGCGAACCCGATATGTGTCAGCGGGATACCGACGCCGGTAATGGCCAGTGTACCGATCAGCATCGCCCAGAATGTATAGGGCAGCTTTTTGCGCAACCCGCCATAGTTCCGCATATCCTGCTCGTGATGCATCCCGTGGATGACCGACCCGGCACCGAGAAACAGCATCGCCTTGAAAAATGCGTGGGTAAAGAGGTGGAACATCGCCACCGAATACATGCCGACACCCGCCGCCACGAACATATAGCCCAGCTGGCTCATGGTCGAATAGGCGATGACACGTTTGATGTCGTTCTGCACCAAACCAATGGTGGCCGCGACAAACGCGGTGGTGGCCCCCAGGAACGTGACGAACATCATCGCCTCGGGCGCGTATTCCATCAGCGGTGACATTCGGCAGACCAGGAACACACCCGCCGTCACCATGGTCGCCGCGTGGATCAGCGCCGATACCGGTGTCGGGCCTTCCATCGCGTCCGGCAGCCAAGTGTGCAGGAACAGTTGCGCCGATTTGCCCATCGCGCCGACAAACAGCAGGAAAGCGATCAGGTTGGCCGCATTCCATTCAGACCACAAGAAGGTAATGTTAGTCTGCGCCAGCTCTGGTGCGGCGGCAAACACGTCGTCAAACTTGATGCTGTCCGTCAGATAGAACAGCGCAAAGATACCCAGCGCAAACCCAAAATCACCGATCCGGTTGACCACGAACGCCTTGATCGCGGCGGCATTTGCACTCGGTTTGCGGAAATAGAACCCGATCAACAGGTAAGAGGCAAGGCCCACGCCCTCCCAGCCAAAGAACATCTGCGCGAGGTTGTCGGCTGTGACCAGCATCAGCATCGCAAAGGTAAAGAGGCTCAGATAAGCAAAGAAACGCGGACGATAGCTCTCGTTTTCGCTAAACTGGCTGTCATGCGCCATGTACCCCATCGAATAGAGGTGAACCAGCGCAGAAACGGTCGTCACCACGATCAGCATGATCGCTGTCAGACGGTCCAGCCGGATACCCCACGCCGTGTCCAGCAAACCCGATTGCACCCAGTCAAGGATATGAATGTGCTGTGTCGTCCCGTCATGCCCGAGGAACACGATCCAGCTAAGTGCGCAGGCCAGAAACAGCAGGCCGGTCGTGATCCATTGTGCGGCCACATCGCCAATCACGCGCCAGCCGAACCCTGCAATGATGGCCCCGATCAGGGGGGCGAAAAGGATGATCTTTTCCATGATATCAGCCCTTCATCACGTTGACATCTTCGACCGCGATTGTGCCACGGTTGCGGAAGAAACACACAAGGATCGCGAGGCCGATGGCGGCCTCGGCGGCGGCGACAGTCAGGATAAAGAGGGTAAAGACTTGCCCGACCAGATCGCCCGCGTAGCTGGAGAACGCAACCATATTGATGTTGATTGCCAAGAGCATCAACTCGATCGACATCAGCAGAATGATCACATTCTTGCGGTTCAGGAAAAGCCCGAAAATGCCGGTGACAAAGAGTGCCGCCGCCACCGCCAGGTAATGTTCAATTCCGATCATGTCTGTCCCTCAGTCTTCTTTTTGCATCGCGCAATGCGCGTGTTGTCCGGTGCGTGTAGCCCCTAGAACATCGAATAGCCGCCAAGGACGATAACCAGCACGACCACCAATACAACGATTGTGTTTCTCGACATTGTCTTCGCCCCTTCATATCCCCAAAGGCGCGCTATTCGCGCCACTTGCCTGTCTTGTCGTCGCCCCGGATCACGTCCGACGCTCATCGTTCACCCGCTCAGAGCCCCTGCCCCGGCTTTACATCGCGCAGTTCCATCGCCTTGGCCGGATCACGCCACATCTGGTGCAGCACGTTCTGACGCTTGATGTCTGTCCGGTGCCGCAACGTCAGCACGATTGCCCCGATCATCGCGACCAGCAGGATCAGCCCCGCCAGTTGGAACAGCAGAAAATACTTATCATAAAGCAGCAGACCCAGCGCCGCGGTGTTGTGCGTCTCTGCCGGTGTCACGGCCTGACGTGCGGCCTCGGCGCCCTCGGCCACTTCCCACGCTCCCAGCGCGATACCGAATTGCATCAGCAGGATCACCCCGATCAGCAGTGCCAATGGCAGGTATTTTGCCATTTCCGCCTTCAACTCGGCAAAATCCACATCCAGCATCATCACCACGAACAGGAACAGAACCGCCACCGCGCCCACATAAACAATCACCAGCAGCATCGCGACAAATTCCGCGCCCAGCAGGACAAAGAGCCCCGCCGCACTGATGAATGACAGGATCAGCCAGAGCACCGAATGCACCGGGTTGCGGCTGATGACGGTAAAAAGTCCGCCAATCACGACCGAGATCGCAAAGAGATAAAAGGCCAGTGCCATGACGGTCATGTGTCTTTTCCTTCTTCATCCTGTGCGTCGAGCACTTGCTCGGCCAGTTCCATCGCCCGTGTCATCGCGGGCAATCCGGCGAACATCGACATTTGTCCCAGCGTTTCGACGATATGTTGCTTCGTCGCGCCCGCCTCCAGCGCATGCCGCACCGATTGGCGAAAGGCAACGTCGTTCTGCGCGCCCTGCATGGTCAATCCGGCCAGCGTCAACAGCATCCGCGTCCGTGCGTCCAGCCCGCCCTCGTTCAACGTGTTGCCAAACATCATTTCCATCATGTCGCGTGGCATGGTGCCCATCATCTTCTCGAATCCCTTGGGTGTGAACGCCTCCATCGCCGGAAACGACTTTGCCATTTCCTGCGCTTGGGCCATCATCGCGGCAAAGGGATTGTTGGGATCGGTCATCGGTACGGTGCGTCCAGTTCCAGATTGCGGGCAATCTCTGCTTCCCAGCGGTCGCCGTTGGCCAGCAGCTTGTCCTTGTCATAAAACAGTTCTTCTCGGGTCTCGGTGGCGAACTCGAAATTCGGCCCTTCGACAATCGCATCCACCGGGCAGGCCTCTTGGCAGAAACCGCAATAGATGCATTTGGTCATGTCGATGTCATAGCGCGTTGTGCGGCGGCTGCCGTCATCGCGCGGTTCGGCGTCGATGGTGATCGCCTGCGCCGGGCAGATCGCCTCGCACAGCTTGCAGGCGATGCAGCGTTCTTCACCGTTGGGATAGCGCCGCAACGCGTGTTCACCGCGAAAACGGGGCGAAAGCGGCCCTTTTTCATGCGGATAGTTCAGCGTCGCCTTGGGCGCAAAGAAGTATTTCAGCCCCAGCTTGAACCCTTTGAAAAAATCGCTGAGCAGGAAATACCCGGCCGCGCGTCCGTAATCTATGTTGGCCATGCGTCTTAGCTCCTTGCGTCCGTCTCAAGGTGGGTCTTACCGGCATTTGCATGCCCGTTCCAGCGGGTCTCGTAATCGCTTTGCAGCGCGAAATCCGGCAGATGCGACTCCTTGGTTTTTTCAATTTCGTAATACAGATACGTGCGCCCCGGCCCGATCTTGTTCTTCAGCTTCAGTCGCACGCCGGTCAGCGCCGGATCCTGAAATTCGACCTGCCCGAATCCGTCCTCGGGCGCTTCAGGTACGGCACGGCAATCAATCACGTTGCAGTTGCACGCCCGCTTCCAAAAGGTCCAGACCAATTCCGGGTTGAACTGGTACATGCCGTGCCCATACCAGCCATTCAGCCCATTGGCGCTGATCAGACGGCCGCCCGGCTTGAGCATCCGAAACAACCCCTCCAGCGCCATCGGCACGTTGAACACATGCTCGACCGTGCCACCGTCAAAAATCAGATCGAACTTCTTTTCCAGCTTCTTGGCAGGCTTCTTGTTCAGGTCATGCAGAACATCGGCCCCCTCGTAATCCGAGAAATCCATGGTCTCCATCCGGCCAAAGCCGAGCTTCTCCATCAGCGTCTCGGAAAACCCGTCCTCTTGCAGGAAGTCGAACCGCTTGCCCTCGATGCCGTGGCGCTTCAGCGTTTCCTCATAGAGGTGCCGACGTTTGGTCTGGATGCCAAAACTCTGTCGGCCAAGCATCAACGTCCGGCCTTTCGGCTGGAAACGTGTGCTCAGCTCAACGAGCCGGTCAAACAGAACATAGTCGACCCCCAAAGGATCAGCCCCCCATTGTATAGCGCGCCCAGAACGCGCCCATCACTTCGAATTTCGCCAGAAACGCGATGATCACCACCCAAGCCAGCGACAGCGGCAGGAACACTTTCCAGCCGATGCGCATCAGTTGGTCGTAGCGATAGCGCGGCGTGATCGCCTTCACCATTGCGAAAATGAAGAAGAAGAATGCCATCTTGCCAATCATCCACAGCGCCCCGTCGGGCAGGCCGGGAATGGGCGACAGCCAGCCACCAAAGAACAGCAGAGACGTCAGCGCGCACATCAGGAAGATCGCGATGTACTCCCCCGCCATGAATAGCAGGAAGGGCGTCGCGGAATATTCGACCTGATAGCCCGCAACCAGTTCTGATTCCGCCTCGGGCAGGTCAAAGGGCGGGCGGTTGGTCTCGGCCAGTGCCGAGATAAAGAATAGGAACAACATCGGCAGATGCGGCAACCAGTACCATCCGAAGAAGCCATAGGCCGTGTCCTGCGCCGCAACAATCGCGCCGAAATTCAGCGACCCGGTCGAGATGATGATACCCACGATAATCAGACCGATGCTGACCTCATAGGAAATCATCTGCGCGGCAGAACGCAAGCTGCCCAAAAACGGGTATTTCGAGTTTGACGCCCAGCCGCCCATGATCACGCCGTAAACTTCCAGACTGGAGACGGCGAAGACATAGAGGATCGCAACGTTCAGATCACTGATCACCCAGCCATCAGCAAACGGAATCACCGCCCACGCGATCACCGCCAGCACGAAACTCGTGAGCGGGGCCAGCATGAAGACAGCCTTGTCGGCCCCTGCGGGCACCACCACCTCTTTGACCACGTATTTCAGCGCGTCAGCCACGGATTGCAGCAGGCCAAAGGTGCCAACCACATTCGGCCCGCGCCGCATCTGGACTGCAGGCCCAGATCTTGCGGTCGCCATAGACCAGAAACAGCAGCGAGATCATAACGAACCCCAGAACCGCCAGACATTGCGCCGCGATGATCACCAGCGTTCCAAGGGGTGTTGCAAAGAATTCAGCCATCAGGTCCTCATACCATCGGTATTCCGTTTTCCGCGCAGTCGGCGGCGACGACTTCGGCGTCGAGTGTCTTTAGCCCACGCGGCAGCGCCGGTGAGATCGTATAAACCGCATCACCGCGCCAGATGCCACCCTCTTCGACGATATTCGTGCGCAGATGTCGCGCAAAACCATATCCACGAATGAGCGTATACTGCGCTGCAGCACAGGCCGCATAGCGATCCACATCATCGGTGTTGCGCGCGCCGGTCATGGAGACGTGGAAATTCACCAGATCGCCGTCCAGCAACTGCGTCTCGATACCCTGATAATCGGGCGCAAAACGGCTCACCTCCGGATCGGACGCCTGGCAGGCAGCCAGTCCGGACAACAGGGTGAGGGCTATGACGCTCATATCAGTTCTCATATACCTTCGCATTTTGCTGTTGGTGCGTTCAGGCCGGTCACGACCCAGCCTTCGCCCTGCCTTTGTCCGATCAGCGTGTAAAGACACGTGGCGGGATAGCGCGCCTGCGCTTCGGTGGTATTCGGACGCATCCACGCGGCGACCTCTTCGGCATTGGCCGTGCCATTGTTGGCCGTGGTCGCCTTGGGCAGCCATTGAAAGGCGCGCGTGCCGTTCTCAGCCTCGACGACCTGAACCGGGCGACCATGATCAATCATCGCCTCGGTGACGCTGCGGCCGACATACCCGCGCATTCCAGCGTTGCCGGACGCGGCACCGTTGCCGCCAACGCCCGGCGTCACACACCCGGCGAGTGCAATCAGCGCCGCCAGTGCCAGACCCGATTTCGGGATATGCTGTACCCCGGGCATGGTCACTCTGCCGCCACCGGCTGCTCTTGGCGCGCTTTGGCACCGGCGCTTAGTTCAGCCATCAGCGTGCTGGCGCGGGCAATCGGATTGGTCAGATAGAAATCCGTGATCGCCAGACGGAAATCGGCACTGCCCGGTTTGCTGACCTTTAACGGCTGCCATTCATTCTCCGGCACCGCGTCGATTTCCGCCAGATGCGGAGCAACCGCGACCAACGCATGACGCAGTTGCGGCAGGCTGTCGAATGGCAGTGTCGCACCCAGCTCACCGCTGAGTGCGCGCAGGATCGCCCAATTTTCCTTGGCTTCACCGGGGGCAAAGCTGGCGCGCAACGCCAATTGCGGGCGGCCTTCGGTGTTCACGAACAGGCCTTGCTCCTCGGTATAGGCTGCGCCCGGCAGGATCACGTCGGCGCGGTGCGCCCCCCGGTCTCCGTGGCTGCCCTGATAGATCACGAACGCGCCATCCTTGATGTCGACCTCATCGGCGCCAAGGTTGTAAATCACCTCAGCCCCGTCCAGCGCGGCATCCATGCCACCTGTCGTGGTGCAGCCAGCGTCCATTGCGCCAACGCGACCCGCCGCTGTGTGCAACACCAGCAGCTTGGCGCCAGCCCCTTGGGTATAGGCCATGACCTGGCTCAGAACGGCGGCACCATCGGCCTCCTGCAACGCGCCCTGCCCCACGATCACGATCGTGTCCGGCTTTTCCTCGACCTTGCCGACCAGTTTGGTCAATGCGTCGCGGTCGGTGCCGAAATGATGATAGTCAAAGGTCAGATCGATCTTCGGACCGATTACACCTACACGCGCGCCAGCCAGCCATGCCTTGCGAATGCGCGCGTTCAGCACTGGTGCCTCGACCCGAGGATCCGCGCCGACGATCAGGATCGTCTTGGCTGTGTCGATCTCTTCGATGGTTGCCGTTCCGACATAGCCGGACCGATTGCCCTCGGGCAGCTTCGCACCGTCAGTACGGCACTCAACATTGCCGCCCATGCCCTCGATCAGGGTTTTCAGCGCGAACGCCGCCTCGACCGGGGCAAGATCGCCAACCAGGCCAGCAACCTTTTTACCCTTCATCGCTGTCGCCGCAGCATTCAGCGCCTCGGGCCAGCTGGCAGGTCGCAGCTTGCCATTTTCGCGCACATAGGGGCGGTCCAGCCGCTGACGACGCAACCCGTCCCAGACGAAACGCGTCTTGTCCGAAATCCATTCCTCGTTCACGCCGTCATTGTTGCGCGGCAGGAACCGCATGACTTCGCGGCCCTTGGTGTCAACGCGGATGTTGCTGCCCAACGCATCCATTACGTCAATGCTCTCGGTCTTGGTCAGCTCCCATGGCCGCGCAGTAAATGCATAAGGCTTTGATACCAATGCCCCAACCGGGCACAGGTCGATGATGTTGCCCTGCATGTTGCTGTCCAGAGTGCCGCCCAGATAGGTGGTGATCTCGGCATCCTCGCCGCGCCCTGTCTGACCCATCATCTGGATACCTGCCACTTCGGTGGTAAACCGCACGCAGCGGGTACACGAAATGCAACGCGTCATATGTGTCTCGACCAACGGTCCCAGATCAAGGTCCGTACTGGCGCGTTTTGCCTCGCGAAAGCGGCTGAAATCAACGCCGTAGGCCATCGCCTGATCCTGTAGATCGCATTCGCCACCCTGATCGCAGATCGGGCAATCCAGCGGGTGGTTGATCAGCAGGAACTCCATCACACCCTCGCGGGCCTTCTTGACCATCGGGCTGTTGGTTTTCACGACCGGCGGCTGGCCTTCCGGTCCGGGGCGCAGATCGCGCACCTGCATCGCACAGGACGCCGCAGGCTTTGGCGGGCCGCCGACGACCTCCACAAGACACATCCGACAGTTGCCCGCGATCGAGAGTCGCTCGTGATAGCAAAAGCGCGGAATTTCCACGCCCGCCTCTTCACAGGCCTGAATCAGGGTCATGGCCCCATCCACCTCTACCTCGGTCTCGTCGATGATGATCTTGCGAAGGTCAGTCATGTTGCGTTCACTTTACTTTCAGAAACTTGCCCGCTTGGGTCTGGGCCGCGACTTCCTCGCGCGCCAGACGGCACAGGCTTGGGTGATCCAGATTGCTGGCCCCCTTGGATTTGTAATAGGCGTTGCGCATCTTGCGCATCTCGGCCTTGTTTTCGGACGAATTTACATGGGCGTCGATCTCGGCCTCGGAATAGCCGCGCTCGCGCGCGATCGCCTTCAACCCGTTCAGGTAGGATCGTGCAACCCATAGCCGCCCTGACACATCATCACAGGACCGGCGGATCTTGTCCGCCACGGCAATGGCCAGCAAACCAGCGGTAATATCACGCTCGTCGCGCAGCCCTGCATGGCCGCTCGTCGCAACGAACCCGGCCAGCGTAACGCTCAGAATAGCAGTCGTCATCATACGCATGAGAATACTCCTTGTTGTACATGCCTCAGCACCCGCCGAACGGCGGGCACCTTATGGCTGCACATGGAGTTTGCCTCGCGTGTTATGCAATAACACGGGCCAAAATCGGCGGATATCGGCGAATAGCCTACCATTCCACACAGCTCCCCCGCATTGTCAGCGCATCGCCTTCAGTGACAACCGTCGCGGCCTCGGGGTCTGATCCCGGCTTCCACTCGATCGCTGAATCCCCGTACGTCTCGACACAATAGCGAATGCCCTCGTGGCGGCCGGCCTTGCGCGCGCCCTCGATCCCCTGCCCGACACGACGGACAGTCACGACGAAATCCTCGCGCCGGTCGCCGTCTTTCTTGGCTTTGGCCGGGTAATACTTACCGTCGAACATTTCACGCTCGCCCGGTTTGGCGCAGGCGCCCAGTACCAGCATCGCGGCCAAAACGCTCGTGATGATCCGTGTATGCGTCATGCCGGGCCTCCAAATACTGCCAAAATCGCCAAAATCGCCAGCAGGATGCACATCAGCCAGCCCAGAACATAGGCAAAGGAACGCGCGCCCATATCCGCCTTGCCGCCACGCAGGTGAATGACCAGCATCACGATACGCGCGACGAAAAAGGTCGACGCGAAAAGGTTCACCCAAAACGGTGCCGCCCCGGCCAGAATCGCCGCCAGCGTGACCAGCGCAAATGTGCCCACTGATTCAGCAGCGTTGCCATAGGCCCGGTGCCAGCGATAGGTGGCACTGGCATAATCCTCGGGCGGAGTTGCACCGGGCACCAGCCCGGCTGCCGTCTTGCGCATCGCCGATAGCGGGCTCAGCACGAGAGTCGTCAAACCCATCAATGCCATCGCAATGATTGCGTACCCGTATTGTGCGAAATCATGCATCCGACGTCGCTCCCTTATCCGCCGGTCCGGCAGAGAATATCATAGCTTATGCGGCCCTCAGCCGCCCCCAGCGCGATGCTGACCACCGGCACAGCCCCGCCACAGGCCACTTTCTCGGCAAAACCAAAGGCCGCATCGGTTGCAGCCTGACCATCGATCCGCCCGACACTAACCAGCACCTGCTGCGCTGCGATCGCGCCATTGCCGTCTTGGGCGCGCAGCGATACCGCGCGCCGCTCTATCGTCGCCTCATAGGTCTGCGACTGCACGGTCTCGGCCTGCGCCGCACTACCGACAGCCAGCAGCGTCAGGAATGTCGCCAGATGTTTCATTCTGCTGCCACCGCACTGACGCGCCCGGTGCGCTTGTGTTTGATCCGATCTTCGATTTCGTCGCGGAAATTGCGGATCAGACCCTGAATTGGCCATGCTGCCGCGTCGCCGAGCGCACAGATCGTGTGGCCCTCAACCTGCTTGGTCACATCCAGCAGCATATCGATCTCTTCGACCTCTGCATCGCCGGTGACCAGCCGTTCCATGACGCGCATCATCCAACCCGTGCCCTCGCGGCAGGGTGTACACTGACCACAACTCTCGTGTTTATAGAACTTGGCCAGCCGCCAGATCGCCTTGATGATATCGGTATCGTTGTCCATCACGATCACCGCAGCCGTGCCCAGCCCCGACCGCTGCTCGCGCAGATAGTCGAAATCCATGATCGCCTCTTTCATGTGCTCGCCACGAATGCAGGGCACTGACGACCCGCCGGGAATGACCGCCTTGAGGTTTTTCCAGCCGCCACGAATGCCGCCGCAATGCTTTTCGATCAACTCTTCAAAACTGATGCTCATCGCCTCTTCGACGACACAGGGGTTGTTCACATGGCCCGAAATCGCAAACAGCTTGGTCCCGGTGTTGTTAGGGCGACCAAAGCCCGCGAACCATTCCGGCCCGCGCCGCAGGATCGTCGGCACAACAGCGATCGATTCCACGTTGTTCACCGTGGTCGGGCAGCCATAGAGGCCCGCCCCTGCCGGGAACGGCGGCTTCATGCGCGGCATGCCCTTTTTGCCCTCAAGGCTCTCCAGCAGCGCGGTCTCCTCGCCACAGATATAGGCCCCGGCCCCATGCGCCAGATAGAGGTCAAAATCAAAACCCGCACCGCAGGCGTTCTTGCCGATCAGACCGGCGTCATAGGCCTCGTCGATGGCTATCTGCAACGCCTCGCGCTCGCGGATATATTCACCGCGAATATAGATATAGCACGCATGCGCCTGCATCGCGTAGCTGGCAATCAGGCACCCTTCGATCAGCGTATGCGGATCGTGACGCATGATCTCGCGGTCCTTGCAGGTGCCCGGCTCGGATTCGTCGGCATTGACCACCAGATAGGCAGGGCGACCGTCGCTTTCCTTTGGCATGAACGACCATTTGAGGCCGGTGGGGAACCCCGCACCGCCGCGTCCGCGCAGACCACTGGCCTTCATCTGGTCGATGATCCAGCCACGCCCGTTTTGCAATATCTTCGCGGTGCCATCCCAATGGCCGCGCGCCTGCGCACCCTTCAGGGTGCGGTCATGCATGCCGTAAAGGTTGGTAAAGATACGGTCCTGGTCTTTCAGCATTCCGCCACTACCTCTGATTGTCCTGGCGCGCACGCCAGATATTAAAAACCATCCAAAGCGCCCAAACGAACCCGGCTCCAGCGAACATGGTCAGCAGCGCGCGAATGCGCAGGCTCCACCCCAACTTTGCACCGGCAAACTCGGCCACAATCCAGAAGGCCGCGCTCAGTGCAATCACCAGTGCGGCACGGCGTCCATGTGCTTGCTCGGTATCTCTGGTGGGTTGGTTCACGTCGTCGCGTCCTACTTCTTGCCCTTGGAGCGTTTGGAAAATTCGGTCTCGCCGCCCTCGGCCAGCGTTTTGGCCTGTTCGACCCAGTTATCGCGGCTCACGCGCCCTTTGAATCCTTCGAGGTTCTGATCGACCCATGCCACTTCTTTGGCGGTCCATCCGGCGATCTGGTCAAAGTGGTAAAAGCCCATCTTGTTCAGCAATGCTTCCAGCTTCGGCCCTACGCCTTTTATCAGTTTGAGATTGTCCGCATTCCCGCCACGCGCCGCACTCAGCGTTTCGGGCTGAGCTTGCGCTTCGGGTGCCAATGGTGCCGGAGCCGCTGCCGCAGGTGGCGCGGCCGCAGGCGCCGCTACGACCGGCTCGGCATCGGGCGGGATAGCGTCGGCAGGTGCGGCATCGGCCGGCGGCACGGCATCCCCCATCGGCATCGTCGGGGCGTCAGGCACGGGCGATGCTGCTGGCGTGGCCGCGGGTTTGACCTCTGGCGCGCGGGATGCGGGGGCCGTCGGGGTCGCCTGCGCGCCCCCCGAGGCGGCGTTCCCGCAAAAGAGCTTGGGGAAAAAGACGCCGCAGATCACAAAAACCAGCACACCCAGAAGAAGACTGGAGAACCAGCCAAGACCGATAACCGCCATCAACAGGATCGCTAAGACAACACCCGCCGCAGCGGCCATCATCCAGCATGTCTTGCTGCAATTCGTTCCATCATCCGTCATCATTATCTCTTCCTCTCCCTATCGCGGGCGCGCGGCGTATTTGTTATTTTCTAGTAGACGTCGCCCTTCTTTACCCGGTTGGCGAATTCCGTTTCACCACCTTCAGACAAAATACGGGCCTGTTCGACCCAGTTATCGCGGCTCACGCGCCCCTTGAACCCTTCGAGGTTCTGATCAACCCATGCCACTTCTGCTGCGGTCCAGTTCGAAATCTGATCGAAATGGTAGAACCCAAGCCGATTGAGCAATGCTTCCAGCTTCGGCCCGACGCCCTTGATCATCTTCAGGTCGTCCGCCCCCCCTTTCGCGCGGCCTTCAGCGCGGCGGGCTTGGTGCCCGTGTCGGGCGTACCAGCCACTTCTTTTTTCATCTTGGGCGCTTTTGCCGACGCGGTTGGCGCCGGGGCCGGTTTCTTGGCCTTGACTGTTTTCGGCGCGGTGGCGGGCCCTGCGGTGTTGTCCTGCTTGGGTTTGCCCTTGGACTTGGCCGCTTTGCCCTTGGCCGCATCTTCCGGCTCCAGACGCGCGCTTTCGGCTACGATGTCCACCGGTGTTTCGCGCAACTTGACCGTAGGCGCCGCAGGCTGGTGCCGCGCGCCCTTGTCATGCCACGGTGTCAGGATCGGCACTTCGGTACCGTCGATCCGCTTGACCGTATCGCCAATATCATTTGCCAGTTGCACGCTGGCGTTATGCTTGGTGTGACCGCTGTCGAATTCTTTGAGACTGGTCAATCCGCTCAGCGGTTCAGCGGCATACCGACCATTTTGCGGTCCCGGCGTCGGAACGGCCCCGGTTGCCAGTTCGTCAATGAGTTCGCCCATGCGCTTGGCAGTCAAATCCTCGTAGTAATCCTTGCCGATTTGCGCCATCGGCGCATTGGCACAGGACCCGAGGCATTCCACCTCTTCCCAGCTGAATTTGCCATCGGCACTCAATTGATGCGGCTTGGGTGCGATCTTTTCCCGGCACACACCAATCAGATCCTCCGCACCACAGATCATGCAGGACGTGGTGCCGCAAACCTGAATATGCGCGACCGATCCGACCGGCTGTAGCTGGAACATGAAATAGAACGACGCCACTTCGAGCGCGCGAATATAGGCCATTCCCAGCATCTCGGCGACGCCTTCGATTGCGGGGCGGGTCAACCAGCCTTCTTGTTCCTGCGCGCGCCAGAGCAGCGGAATAATCGCGCTGGCCTGACGGCCCTCGGGGTATTTTGTGATCTGCCCCTCAGCCCATTTCAGGTTTGCGGGCGAGAAGGCAAAGCTCTCGGGTTGGTCGTGATACAGACGGCGAAGCATCTAGCGCAGTCTCCTGTTTAGGCCGGGCACTTTACGCGAGGCGTTCACCCGTAGAATGTCATTTCCGTGTCCCCCGGCACACCGGGGAATGTTCGTTGTGCCGTTACCGGCAATGCTCGTTAAAAACGATCAGGCTCTCATCGGGACCGTAATAGATCGCAGCCCCCTCGCTCACCAGCTTTTCGATCACGATATCCGTCGCCACCGGGTCAAGGCCCGCATTGGCGATTTCCAAATTTTGATCACGCTTTCCCATGCGGCAATCGTGGCTGGCCATAAAGGCCAGAAACGCCTGTTCAGGATCCGGTGTGATGCTACGGGCCAAATCCTGTGCCGCCGCGCATTGCGCCGCTTCGATTTGCAGGCTCTCGCCGTCTGCGGACAGGGTCGCCTCGCCATTGCCTTCCAGCTCTTCGCGCAGCAGTCCGACCTGCGCCGGGGTCAGGCCGTAGCCTTCCATTTTGTAGTTCAGCCCATCCACGGGCTGCGCACAATTGTCGCCCCGGCCCATGACCGCCATGAAACGCTCAAGCTCGGTCGGCCCACTTCCCTGCATGCAGGCATCGCCACGCACCAGCAAGGATGGTCCGACGCGGCTGGCTTTCTGTTCATCTTCTAGCTTGCCAATAATGGCACTCGCTTCGACCTCATCGGTGAACCCTTCGGCCTTCAGAGTCGCCTCCAGATCAGCGATAACACAGCCCTGCGCCCGCGCCACATCCAGCAGGGCATCCATCCGCGCCGCATCCACGGCGTGCGCAGGGGCGGCCAGCGATGCGACCAGCGCTGTCATCACCACAACCCGCATCATCTGTCGATCTCCCCGAACACGACATCCATCGTGCCGATGATCGCGGCCACGTCGGCCAACTGGTGCCCGCCTGCGATGTAATCCATCGCCTGCAAATGCAGGAACCCGGGCGCGCGGATCTTGGCGCGGTAGGGTTTGTTACTGCCATCACTGACCAGATAAACGCCGAACTCGCCCTTGGGCGCCTCGACGGCGGCATAGACTTCGCCCTCAGGCACGTGGAACCCTTCGGTGTACAGCTTGAAGTGATGGATCAAAGCCTCCATCGACGTCTTCATGTCGGTGCGGCTGGGCGGAGTAATCTTGCCGCGCGCCAGAATGTCACCTTGGCCGTCGGGCGCGCGTAGCTTGGCAATCGCCTGATGCATGATGTGCAGCGACTGGCGCATCTCCTCCATCCGCACCAGATAGCGGTCATAGCAATCGCCGTTCTTGCCGACGGGGATCTGGAATTCGAACTCGTCATAACATTCATAGGGCTGCGACCGGCGCAGATCCCATGCCATGCCGGAACCGCGCACCATGACGCCGCTGAAACCCCAGTCGAGCGCGTCTTGCTCGCTGACCACGCCAATATCGGCATTCCGCTGCTTGAAAATGCGGTTTTCGGTCAGCAACCCATCAATATCCGCCAGCACGGTGGGGAACTCATTGGCCCATGTCTCGATGTCGTCGATCAGATCGTCGGGCAGATCCTGATGCACTCCGCCGGGGCGGAAATAGGCCGCGTGCAAACGTGCGCCGCAGGCCCGCTCATAGAAACACATCAGCTTTTCGCGCTCTTCAAAGCCCCAAAGTGGCGGCGTCAGCGCGCCCACATCCATCGCCTGCGTGGTCACGTTCAGCAGGTGGTTCAGGATGCGACCGATCTCGGAATAGAGCACCCGGATCAGCGACGCGCGGCGCGGCACTTCGACACCGGTCAGCTTTTCGATGGCCAGACACCAGGCATGTTCCTGATTCATTGGGGCCACGTAATCCAGCCGGTCGAAATACGGCAGGTTTTGCAAGTAGGTCCGGCTTTCCATCAGCTTCTCGGTGCCGCGGTGCAGCAGGCCGATATGCGGGTCACACCGCTCGACGATCTCGCCGTCCAGTTCCAGCACCAACCGCAACACGCCGTGCGCCGCCGGGTGCTGTGGGCCAAAGTTGATGTTGAAATTGCGGATCTTCTGTTCGCCGGTCAGGGCGTCTTCGAAACCTTTGGAGCCGTCCATCATTTGCGATCCTTTCGCAGCGTCTCAGCCCGCGCAACGCGCATCCGCGCCTCGCACAACCCAAACCCGATCAGCGCCGTACCTGCCAACGCAAAAAAACCAAAAACAACCATCACCCACGCTCCTTCAGCTTCATCGCCAGAACCCACAGCAGCACCAGCGCGCCCAGCGGGATGATGGCGGCAAAGGCCCAGTTCTTATTCACACCGAAATGCGGCAGCAGCGTCAGGAACGGGATAACCGACAGCGCCGCGATGATCAGCCACGCGATAAATTCCATCAGCCCTTCGCCTCCTCTTTCTCATCACCCGGCAGGATGTATTCAGCACCCTCCCACGGCGACATGAAATCGAATTGGCGATATTCCTGCACCAGACTGACCGGCTCATAGACCACGCGCTTTTGCGCCTCGTCATAGCGCACTTCGGTATAGCCCGTCGTCGGGAAATCCTTGCGCAGCGGATACCCACGGAACCCATAGTCGGTCAGGATGCGGCGCAGATCCGGGTGGCCGGAAAACAGGATGCCATACATGTCGAACACTTCGCGCTCGAACCAGTTGGCCGATGGATGCACATCCACCAATGACGCCACCATGTCTTCTTCGCGTATCGCGACGCGCAGACGGATGCGGTGGTTCTGGTACATGCTGAGCAAATGGTAGACCACATCGAACCGCTTGGCCCGCTCGGGGTGATCGACGGCGGTGATATCCACCAGTGTCGAAAACCGGCAGGTCGGATCGGTCTTCAGAAACTCGACCAGCCCGGCAATATTGGCCAACGCCACATCAAGGGTCAGCTCGCCATGCGTCACGGCCCAACCCAGCACGCAATCGCTGCGTTTCAGCTCGATATGCGTGCCCAGTTCGTTTAGCGCGTCACTCATTCTCTGATCCCCCTCGCCTGCTCCAGCGCATTGCCCGCCTCAGCGGACAATCGTGCCAGTGCGGCGGATTTTCCGTTGCAACTGCAGAATTCCGTAAACCAGCGCCTCGGCGGTCGGCGGGCAGCCGGGCACGTAGATGTCGACCGGCACGATCCGGTCACAGCCGCGCACAACCGAATAGCTGTAATGATAATAACCGCCACCATTGGCGCAGGACCCCATCGAGATCACATAGCGCGGCTCTGGCATCTGGTCGTAAACCTTGCGCAGCGCCGGGGCCATCTTGTTCGTCAGTGTCCCTGCGACGATCATCACGTCCGACTGGCGCGGGCTGGCACGTGGCGCAAAGCCGAACCGTTCAACATCATAGCGCGGCATCGCAGTGTGCATCATCTCGACCGCACAGCAGGCCAGACCGAATGTCATCCAGTGCAGCGACCCGGTGCGCGCCCAGTTGATGATGTCCTCGGTCGAGGTCAGCAGGAACCCCTTGTCCTGCAAATCACGGTTCAGCTCTTGCGTGGCATACTCGCGATCGCCGCCCGCGTGGTTCGCGCCCACTGCTACTCCCATTCCAGAGCTCCCTTTTTCCACTCATAGGCGAACCCGATGGTCAACACCCCGAGGAATACGATCATCGACCAGAACCCGACCATGCTGACGTCCTGAAAGGCCACCGCCCACGGGAACAGCATCGCAATTTCCAGATCAAAGATGATGAACAGGATCGACACCAGATAGAAACGCACGTCGAATTTCATCCGCGCATCATCGAACGCATTGAACCCGCATTCATAGGCACTGACTTTCTCCGAGTCCGGATTGCGTACAGCGATGATCACAGCAGCGAGGATCAGAACAACGCCAAGCCCGATGGCAATGGCCAAAAATACGAGAATCGGGAGGTATTCCCTCAACATCTCTTCCAAGAGCGGCTCCTTTTCTGCGCGCCAGTCTATACACGCGCGGTCAAGTGGCAAAGTTGACTGCATCCGTGTCTACCCCTGCCCCAAGTTGGGGTCAACGGGTGGAGCGTATATCCTCGTGCTTTTCCAGTGCAAACCATACCTTGATCGGATGATGGCGCTTTGGTACGGTCAACCCCGTGCAAATGCCAATTTTTCGCAATGCTGTATCAAGGTTTCAATGGGCTAGATCAAACTAGGTCTTTTGAATCTTTGTGTGCTGGTCTTCCTGTTGGGCCTGCTACTGTTGCTCCCTCCTGTTCTTTACACGTCGGCTGGCGCAATCGCCGTGCTCAAACGCACTGCGACCGGGGCGCAGCCAGAGGCGCTGCCCGATCTGGCAAGCCTGCCAAACTACGCAAACCTACCTTGGGCCAAGACACTCTTCGAGGGATCCGCGCGCCCACAGTAGACCTGATACGACTATATTGTCTGGCGCCGGGACGATTTTGCGGGCCAAACCGTGACCGTTGAAAGCGGCCTGCGTCGAACGATACAAGCCGACGCGCGCGTTGAAGGCCCCGGGGTCTGGTTTTTTGGTGGATCGACAATGTGGGGCACGGGAACAGACGACACAAACACCATACCTTCGGTTTTTGCTCAATCTACCGGCCTGCGATCCGTTAATTTCGGCGAGGCCGCCTACATCTCACGACAGTCTCTGGCCATGCTCACCAACGCCTATATCCAGCGCCCTGATACTGGGTCACAAAGGTTGGTCGCCTTCTACGATGGCGTCAACAATATCGCCTATTGGTGTCGCCATGACAGCGATTTGATAAGCACCCAACGTCAGAGTCAGATTCGTGCCGCACTGGTCCAGATGCGCGCGCAGGCAGAGGCGAAATGGACGTTCAGCCGTACGTTCAGTCAGCTTTCCGACCTGTTAACGAAACTCATGACCCGCAGCCCTCAGCCGACCTCAGCCGACCTCAGAGACATCTATTGATGCCCAGTATCTCTGTGACAACTCTGCTGAAACGGCCGGGCATGTGGCTCGCCGTATCGTCGAGACATGGAAAACGGCAGATGCGTTGGCAGATGGCAAGGGCGATCGATTCGTAGCCATCCTGCAGCCCATCGCATCAGTGGGGGCACCCCACCTCGATCACCTGACCTTTCCGCCGTTGAAGCAGGAAATACTGGCGCAACATCCAGCCGTTTACCCGCTCATCCGCGCATATGCGACCGAGGCCGGGATCTCATTCATTGATCTCAGTCATGCATATGACGGCGATGACCCGCTCTACATCGACTTCTGCCACGTTAGCCTGCAGGCGCATCATCAGCTTGTCCCGCGCCTTAACGCCACCCTGCGCGAACAGGGGATGATCCCGCCAACGACGGGCATTACCTCTCAGCAATAGCTCGGCTTGCGCAACGGATTTTGCAACATGCGTTTGCCGTCTGTTTCACTCTGCCCAGCGCGGCTTGCGCTTGTCGAAAAACGCGCCGATCCCTTCGGGAGCCTCACTGCCTTCCCAGCACTTGGCCAACTCGCCGACCGTATGCGCAATCACATCTTCGTCGATGCGCGGGCCCAACGCGCGCAATAGCGCCTTGGATCGCGCCACGGCTTCTGGTGCGCAGCTCAGATAGGGCGTCACTTCTGCCTCGATGGCCGTATCCAGATCACCCTCTGGAACGGCCCGCGCCAACAGGTTCAATTGCACTGCCTCGACAGCGTCGAACCGACGCCCCGACATGAACACGCGCCGCGCTTTGGCTTCGCCCATACGTGCCGCCACATAGGGCCCAATGGTCGCCGGGATCAGGCCCAGCCGTGTTTCTGTCAGCGCCATCGTGATGCTATCGGCTCCGATCGCCACATCGCAGACACTCGCCATGCCCACGCCACCGCCGAATGCATTACCGTGCAGCCGCCCGATCAAGGGCTTTGGCAGCGTGTTCAACGCCTGCAACATATGCGCCAGCTTGGCCGCCTCAACCGAACGCACCGCGGGCTCGGCGGTGAATTGATCGCGCATCCAGCCCAGATCACCCCCCGCACAGAATGTCCGACCCTTTGCCGCCAACACCACGGCGCGCACGGCATCGTCACCGCCCAGCGCACCTGCGGCCTGCGTCAATTCCGCGATCATCTGCGCTGACAGCGCATTGTGCTTCTCCGCACGGTCCAGCCACAGGATCGCCACACCGCGCCCGTCGATCTCAACGCTCAGCGTTTCATAGCTCATAATCTCTCATCTCCGGTCAAAAACGGCGCAATTGCCATCAGCCTAACATCCCGAACCGAACGGCCCCCCAAGAACGCCATCACCCAGCGCGCATGGCCCGCGCCATATCCGCCGCGTCGCGCAAAACATCCCGGTCCAGCCCGGTAGCGTAACCCAGCGCCATCAGTCGGTCGTGCACTTTCTCGGTTGCCACGTTGCCCGCGGCACCGGGCGCATAGGGACAGCCCCCCAGCCCCCCTACCGCAGCATCAAAGACACGCAGCCCGTGCGCCAACGACACTTCGATATTCTCCAGCGCCAGCCCAGCCGTATCGTGAAAATGTCCCGCCAGCTGCACCGCCGGAACCACCTCCAGCACAGCCGCCAACATCGCCGCGACCCGCTCGGGCGTGCCCTGTCCGATGGTATCACCCAGACTGATCTCGTAACATCCCATCGCGTGCAATGCGCCCACGACCCGCGCCACATTCTCTGGCGGGGTCGGCCCGTCATAGGGACAATCGGTTACGCAGGACACATACCCGCGCACCGGCACCCCGACCGCACGCGCCGCCTCTGCCACAGGGGCGAACCGTTCCAGACTCTCGGCAATGGTCGCGTTGATGTTCGCCCGCGAAAACCCCTCGCTGGCCGAACCAAAGATCGCCACTTCGTCAGCCTTGGCGGCCAGCGCGTCCTGTAACCCGCGCATATTGGGCGTCAGCGCGGCATAGCGCACCCCCGGCGCGCGGGTGATCCCCGCCAGAACCTCGGCGGAGCTGGCCATTTGCGGCACCCATTTCGGGCTGACAAAACTCGCCACCTCGATCCGCGAAAATCCCGCGCCACTCAGCAGATCAACCAGCGCGATCTTTTGCGCCGCCGGAATGTCACGCGCCTCGTTCTGCAACCCGTCGCGCGGCCCCACTTCAAAGATCTCAACCCGCTCGGTCATACCTCCGGCCCTTTCAATGCTCCTAAAATACTCACTCTTCCCACGCCGGGTAAAAATCCCGCTCGTAGATGCGGCTGCTATCCGGTCCCGGCAGCGCCTCCTGATAGCTCTGCCGCTCGGTCAGCCGTGCGAACCACTTGGCCGTTTCGGGAAAACCATCCAGCGTTGCGAAATGCTGCCCCATGTAAACCGCCTGACCGACGCAAATATCTGCCGCCGAGTACCCCGCCGTCAGTAAATAGTCGCGATTCTCCACCGGCGTGCTCAATCGCGCCTCAATCGCGGCATAACACTTGCGCAACCTTGCCGCCTCCAGCTTCATCACCACCGGGCTGCGCATCGCATCATCATAAAGCGCGATATGCTGTTGCGTCAGCGCGGCAGCGTGCTGGCTGACCGTTTCAGCGAAATGCACCCAGACCAGCCACGCCATCCGGTCCATGTCGCGCGGTGTGCGACCCAGCCCGCGATCAGGGAACCGCTCGCACAGGTATTCGACCATCGCGCCGCTCTCGAACATCCGTTCGCCGTCAATCTCCAGCGCCGGAACACGCCCTGCGGGCGATAGCGTCAGGAACTCGGGACTGCGCAAACTGCGATCAAACGCATGCTCTACCAGCTGAAACTCCTCGCCCAACTCGTTCAGCAGCCAAAGAACCCGCATCGAGCGGCTTTGCGGTACATGGTGCAGCGTGATCATCACGTCTCTCCTGTCATTTCTGCCCCGAGGTCGGGCATGGTATTGCTAATCGTAGGGCGCGCATGCATCGCTGCAAGCCAAGTGCCCAATGCAGGACACCGCTTCAGCGCCAATGCCCCCTCGGGCGCTTTCGCGAAATAGGTCAGCATCGGCACCAGATGGCAATCTGCCAGTGTGACGCGGACAGCATCCAAAACCAGCCCCTCTGCCGCAATCGCCTCCAGCGCCGTCAGCACAGGGGCCGCGCGTTCCATCCCGGCGGCAATTTCCGCCTCATCCACGGGCGCGCCGTCCAATTCCCGAAACACCCGGTTTGCAAAGACCTGCCGCACCATGGGCCAATAGCCATAGGCGTCAACGATTCCGATCACCTGTCGCATCCGCGCCCTTGCCTGCGGCGCGACCGGCGTCATTCGCCCCCCGGCGATCTCTGCGTCGATGTAATCCAGGATCGCCGCCGTTTCCCATATCGTGAAATCGCCATGCGCCAGCACGGGCACCCGGCCAAACGGATGCAGCGGGGGCAGTTCCGCGCGCCCGTCCTCGGCAAAGGGATCGACCTCGACATAGGTGTAATCCGCGCCCAGCTCAGCCAGCGCCAGCCGCACGACCCAAGTGTAGACACTCGGACCGTACCCGGTCAGTCGCAGGGCGTCCGGCATCAGGCCGCGTCCTCCTGCTCCTCTTCCAGACGCACCAATGCGGCCCCCGCCGTCACCTGCGAACCCGCGGTCACCAGAACTTCGGCCACCACACCATCCCGCGCAGCCAGCAGGGAATGCTCCATCTTCATCGCCTCCAGCACCGCGAGCCGGTCGCCAGCCTTTACCGCCTGCCCGGCTTCGGCATAGATCGCCTTGACCAGCCCCGGCATCGGTGCCTCGATCAGCGCGCTGTCGCCGCCACGTGCACTGCCCCGGTCCAGCGGATCGACACTCTCAAAGGTCAAACCATATTGCGCGAACACCGTGACCAGATCACCTGTCACAGCCACCTCCGGCGCGATCTGCCCGTCGAGCTGCCATCGCCCACCGATCCGGCGTGCCTCGACAGTCTGATCGCCAACCGTCACGTCACAGGCATCGCCCGACAGAACCCGCACCCGCAAGGCAACTTCGTCCTCACCGCGGAGCAACACCTGCCCCCGCTCCAAGGACGTCCAAAGCACAAAACCGGTTTCGGCCGCGTCTGCGTCCAACAGACCCAACGCCGCCAACTCCGCCAATGCAATGTCTTGCGCGCTCGGCTCCGGCGCGACCACCAACGCGTCCAGATCGCGCGCGATCAGCCCGGTATCGACCTCGCCGCGCCCAAAGCCATCATGCCGCGCCAACGCCCCAAGGAATGCAAGGTTCGTAACAGTGCCCGCCACTTCACATCGCTCCAGCGCCGCCGACAAACGACGCAGCGCCACCTCGCGCGTGGGGCCATGCGTTATCACCTTGGCAATCATCGGGTCATACCACGGGCTTATCTCGTCGCCTGCCCGCACTCCGGTATCGGCCCGTGCCCCTTCGGGAAAGCGCAGATGCGCCAGCGTCCCGGTGGCAGGCAGAAATCCCTTTGGGACATCCTCGGCGTATAACCGTGCCTCAAAGGCATGGCCGGTGATGCTCAGATCATGCTGTCGCGCTGGCAGCCCCTCACCACTGGCCACACGCAACTGCCATTCGACCAGATCGACGCCGGTAATCGCCTCAGTCACCGGATGCTCGACCTGCAACCGCGTGTTCATCTCCATGAACCAGAACCCGTCCACGCGCAGGCCACCAGCCCCGTCCACGATAAACTCCACCGTGCCTGCACCGCTGTAGCCGATGGCTTCGGCTGCGCGCACCGCCGCCGCGCCCATCGCTTCGCGCACCTCTTGCGTCATTCCCGGTGCCGGGGCCTCTTCGATCACCTTCTGGTGTCGCCGCTGCAACGAACAATCCCGCTCGAACAGATGCACCGCCCGCGTCCCGTCACCAAAGACCTGGACCTCGATATGGCGTGGTTGCTGGATATATTTTTCAACCAGAACGGCATCATTGCCAAACGCCTTGGCCGCTTCACTGCGCGCACTTTCCAACGCATCGGAAAAATCGCTGGCAGTCTCGACCAGCCGCATCCCCTTGCCGCCGCCACCAGCCACGGCCTTGATCAACACCGGATAGCCGATCTCAGCCGCCTGTTCGGCCAGAAATCCATCATCCTGATTTTTGCCATGATAGCCGGGCACCACCGGCACTCCGGCCTCTACCATCAGCGCCTTGGCGGCATCCTTCAGGCCCATCGCGCGGATCGCGTCCGCCGACGGCCCGATAAAGACCAATCCCGCCGCCTCGACTGCCTCGACGAAATCCGGGTTCTCACTGAGAAAGCCGTAGCCGGGATGGATCGCTTTCGCGCCGCTCGCCTTGGCGGCCGCAATGATTACATCGCCGCGCAGGTAACTCTCTGCCGGGGCCGCGCCACCGATATGCACCGCCGCATCCGCCAGCGCCACATGACGCGCCGCCCGGTCCGCGTCTGAATAGACCGCAACGGTGCATACGCCCATGGCACGCGCGCTCTCGATCACGCGGCAGGCGATCTCGCCCCGGTTGGCAATCAATATCGTGTCAAACATCGCTGTCTCTCCATCTTCGGGGCTCCGCGTTGCCCGCATTCATCGTTCCCGAAATACTCAGATTCCACATATCTGCGAAATGTCGCCCCGGGTCATTCAAATTGCCCCCAACCGCGCACACCAGTCAGGTCGTGTGCCGCCCGTATAAGGCAATGCCAGCCGTTCGCGGATCAGCGTCCGCGCCACATCCTGCCCCTCTACCAACAGCCGGATCAGAACCCGGCCATATCGGTCGTACCCATCGCGGCGCACCTTGACGTCGCTCCCCGCGACCAACGTGCGCAAACGCTCGGTTGCCAGCGTTCCCAGCGCCAGTTCATCGGCACATCCCGGATCCTTGGTCTCGGGCGTGTCCAATCCGACCAGTCGCGCGGTTTCTTCGTGCCGTCCATCACACTCCAACGCCACCGTATCCCCGTCATAGACATAGCTCACCACACACCCCTCCGCCGCTTTCAGGGCCTGTTGCCCGTGCCACGTTACCAGCATGTGCCAGACCGCCACCGTTATCACCGTGATCAGCACTGCGCGGGCGAGCGTTTCCATGACCTTTCTCCATGGTCAGTGTCACCGATGCGATACCGACACTTTACCGACGCGTTACCGACGTCCCATTTTACATCCTGAAGACACCAAAGCGCGTCTCTTCTATCGGAGCGCAGAGCGCCGCTTGCAGACTTAGACTCAACACATCGCGGCTCTTGCGCGGATCAATTACCCCATCATCCCACAGTCGCGCCGACGCATAGAGCGGATGGCTTTGGCGTTCGAACATATCCATTGTCGGTTGCTTGAATGCCGCTTCTTCCTCTGCGCTCCAGCTGCCGCCCTTGCGTTCGATCGCATCCCGCTTGACCGTCGCCAGAACGCCCGCAGCCTGCGGCCCGCCCATGACTGAAATCCGGCTATTCGGCCATGACCACATGAACCGGGGCTGGTAAGCCCTGCCAGACATGCCATAATTTCCTGCACCAAATGATCCGCCGACAACCATTGTCACCTTGGGAACGGCCGTGGTTGCCACTGCCGTCACCATCTTGGCGCCGTGGCGTGCAATGCCTTCGCTCTCGTATTTGCGCCCGACCATGAAGCCGGTGATGTTCTGCAAAAACACCAGCGGAATGCGCCGCTGGCTGCACAGTTCGATGAAATGCGCGCCTTTCTGCGCCGCCTCGGAAAACAACACGCCGTTATTGGCGACAATCCCGACCGGGCAGCCCTTAAGATGCGCAAAGCCGCAAACCAATGTTTCGCCAAACCGTTGTTTGAATTCATCAAATCGCGACCCGTCCACAACCCGCGCGATCACCTCGCGGATGTCATAGGGCGTGCGCAGATCGGTCGGCACGACGCCCAGCAACTCTTCTGGATCATAGAGCGGTTCTTCGGACGCCTGCATCTGTAGGCCGGGCTTCAGCCCGGCATCCCCCCCCAGATTTGACACCGCCCGTCGCGCCAGCGCCAGCGCATGCGCGTCATCCTCTGCCAGATAATCGGCCACGCCACTCAGCCGCGTATGTACGTCTCCGCCGCCCAAGTCCTCGGCGCTCACTTCTTCACCTGTCGCCGCCTTGACCAATGGCGGTCCCGCAAGGAAGATAGTCCCTTGTTCTTTCACAATAATCGTCACATCCGACATGGCGGGCACATAGGCCCCACCGGCCGTGCAGGACCCCATGACCACGGCGATCTGGGGGATGCCCTTGGCGCTCATTTGGGCCTGATTGTAAAAAATCCGGCCAAAATGATCGCGGTCGGGAAACACCTCGTCTTGGTTGGGCAGGTTGGCGCCGCCACTGTCCACCAGATAGATACATGGCAGACGGCATTCCTCGGCTATTTCCTGCGCGCGCAAGTGTTTCTTAACGGTCATGGGGTAGTATGTGCCACCCTTCACCGTGGCGTCGTTGCAGACGACCATGCACTGCCGCCCCTCAACGCGCCCAACACCGGCGATCAGCCCCGCCCCCGGCGCGGCCCCGTCATATAGTCCGTGGGCCGCCGTGGCGCCCACTTCCAGAAACGGACTGCCCGGATCGAGCAAGCCCGCGACGCGGTCACGCGGCAACATCTTGCCACGCGCGACATGACGTTCGCGCGGTCCTTCCCCGCCACCCGCTGCGGCCAGTTCCGCTGCGGCACCCACGATCTCCAACGCCTCCAGATGTCCGGCGCGGTTGGCCAGAAACGCTTCGGACGAGGGCAGAACGGCGCTCTTCAGCTTCATGACGATATCTCCTTAACTGCGTTTGGGTGTTTGCCCGTGAACTCTGTCCGGGGCGCACCATTGGCTGTTTTCTCTGGTCCTTGGGCGCTCATTCGGGGTCGCATTCTGCTATTGCACGCGCTTTAAGGTCCTTGCGGATCACTTTGCCCGTGACTGTCATTGGCAGCGCATCAAGAAAGCATATTTCCCTTGGGTATGAATATCTTGCAAGACGTTCCTTGACGAAATTCTGCAACAGTTCCGCCATTGCGGCATCGCGTGTGTATCCCTGTTTCAGCACCACATACGCCTTGACGATCTCGGTGCGCACAGGATCAGGCTTGCCCACCACACCGACGGTGCTGACGGCCTCGTGACGCAACAGGCAATCCTCGATTTCAGCCGGGCCGATCCGATAACCACCGCTGGTGATCACATCATCTTCGCGTCCGACAAAGCGCAGGTAACCGTTCCGCCACACGCCCCTGTCCCCGGTCAGCATCCAGTCGCCACGATACTTCTGCGCAGTTTCCTCTGGCCGATTCCAGTAGCCCAGCATCATGCTGGCCGAACCACGGCGAATGGCAACGTCGCCCTCGCGATCTGTCGGTGCGCCGTCGCAGTCCAGCACAGCAATATCATGCCCCGGCACCGGTTTGCCAATACATCCCGGCAATGCGTCAAACAACGCGCTGCACGAGGATGCAACCATGTTGCATTCTGTCTGGCCATAGAATTCGTTGATCGTCAGGCCAAAGGCTTTTCGGCCCCAGTCCAGCATCTCGGCTCCCAATGACTCGCCGCCGCTCGCGATGCTGCGCAGCCCCTCAATGCTGGCGTTCTCGGCCTTGAGCATACGCAACGCTGTCGGTGGGAAAAATATATTACGAACAGAGCCTTGAGAAATAATGCTCGCACATTCCGCGACACTGAATTTGGTCATTCGCGCCGCGACCACCGGTACGCCCAGCGCCAAACCGGGCATCAGCACGTCAAAGAGTCCGCCAATCCAGGCCCAATCCGCCGGGGTCCACAGGCAATCGCCTTCCTGACCCAGAAAATCATGGCTGATCTCGACGCCCGGCAGGTGTCCGGTCAGCACCCGATGGCCGTGCAACGCCCCCTTGGGGCTGCCTGTGGTGCCACTGGTGTAAATCAATACTGCGGGATCATCGGCAACTGTGTTAACCGGCTCTACCGGATCGGAGCCCAGCGTCATCTTTTCGGGTACCAGTGGCGTGACATCGTGCAGCGGGGCCAGCATATCAACGCCCTCATCGTCGGTAATGACGAACCGTGCACCCGCGTCTATCACGCGTGACGTCAATGCATCCTGCATGAACAATTTAAACAAGGGAATTGAAATCGCGCCAATTTTCCAGATCGCTATATGCGCCGCCGCACACCATTTATCCTGCGACCGCAGCACGCCGATCCGGTCACCGCGACCCACGCCACGCGTCAGCAGCGCGTTCGCGATTCCGTCGGACAGCCGCGCCAGATCGCCATAGCTCACGTCCTCGCGTCCGCGTGTGAGGTCAATGATCGCGGCCCGGTCAACCGGATGGTCAAGTACCTGCCGCGCCATGTTCAATCGCACAGGCAGGTCCCATGTGAAACCCGACCGCAATGCGTCATATGTCTCGCCTGCGCGCAGCACGTCCTACTTGGCCTCCTCGGGATACTCGAAGCCGAACCGCTCACCCTGACCCAAGGCGTTTCGATCATTGCCTTCGTTCGGATAGCCACCCGCCTCTTTCAGCATCCGGGCGCAATGCATCAGGTTCCATGTCATGATCGTGGTGTTGTTTCGGGTGAAATCATTGTCGAACCCCGCGCGTTTGCCATCCACGTCATCCCCAAAGCTCGGCCCCGGCCCAGCCTCGCCGATCCAGCCGCAATCGGCCTGCGGCGGTATGGTGAACCCGAGGTGGTTGAGCGCAAAACTTATGGTCATGGCCGTATGTTTGATGCCATCCTCGTTCCCGGTAATGATGCAGCCACCCACCTTGTTGTAGAAGAAAGACTGGCCACGATCGTTCAGCTTCCCCGACATCGCATAGAGCCGTTCGATCAGCACACGGCAGACCGAACTTTCCTCGCCCAGCCAGAGCGGTGTGCCGACGACGAGAATGTCCGCCGCCTTTACCTGTTCCCAGAGTTTCGGCCAGTCGTCGCGCTCCCAGCCTTCTTCGGTCATGTCAGGTTGGACGCCGGGCGGCACATCGTGATCCAGCAGGTAGAGATGGTCCGCCTCCACTCCGTTCTTGCGCATGATCTTTGCCGACGCGTCGAGCAGCAGTTGCGTATGGCTGCCCGATGCCGCGCGCTTGAGCGAGGTATTGATGAAAAGCGCGCGAAGGCCGGAAAAATCGGTCATGATGTCGTCTCCTCATTTCGGTTTCTCCCGGCATCAACGCACCGGGCCCGCCAACACGTTCTCCGTCTCAAATCATCGTCCCGTTTCGGACGTCTCGAGGTGGATGGTCTGCATCGCGGTTTCGGTCATCAGGCAATGAGCCCGGGCAAGGGCTCCGGCGTTGTTGCGCCCCCAGAGGACGTCCGCAAATTCGCATTTCGCATCCCGAAATGTGATCCAAGACCGCTGCATCTGCAACAAAGCCGGAGATTTGGGCGATTTCCCCGGAAACGGGTTATTTTCATCCTCCAATTTCAACCCCGACATGAAGCGCTGGTAGCTGTCATTCAAGCGTTGATCCCAATAGGACATTTCCAGTTCGAAACAGGACTGCATGACTGCTGTGGATATGCCCTCGGGCGTTTCAAGCGAGCAGTGCGTAGCCGATTTCCCGATACAACCTTGCATGGCGAAGCTGTCAGACGAGGCCACCATGCAGTTTTCGGTCAAGGACGGGTCAAACGTCAGATTTTGCGCACAGACAGGAACCGCCACCAATGCCAACAAAACAGATATTCGAATCATCTCATTGATCCCATCAGTTCACGCCCGATCAGCATACGTCGAATCTCTGAGGTGCCCGCGCCAATTTCCATCAACTTGGCATCGCGGAACAGGCGCGCGACCGGTGCATCATTCAGAAAGCCCGCACCGCCCATCGCCTGAACCGCCTGATGCGCCTGCACCATCGCCTGTTCCGATGCGTAAAGACAGCAGGCCGCCGCATCTTGGCGTGTGACGTCGCCCCGATCAGACGCTTTGGCCACCTCATAGACATAGGCACGGGCAGAATTCATTGCCGTGTACATGTCCGCGATTTTACCCTGCATCAGTTGGAAATTTCCGATCGGCTGGCCGAATTGCTTGCGCTCCGACAGATACGGCATAACTTCGTCCAGACAGGCCGCCATGATGCCGGTGCCGATACCCGCCAACACGACGCGCTCGTAATCAAGGCCCGACATCAGCACGCGCACGCCTTTGCCCTCTTCCCCCAGCACGTTCTCGAACGGCACTTCGACATTGTCGAAAATCAGTTCGGCGGTGTTTGACCCACGCATGCCCAGCTTGTCGAAATGCGGGCTGGTGCTGAAACCGGTCATTGATCGCTCGATCAGAAAGGCCGTGATACCCTTGCTGCCCGCCTCTGGGTCAGTTTTCGCATAGACCACCAGCGTTTCGGCGTCCGGGCCGTTTGTGATCCAGTATTTGTTGCCGTTCAGGCGATAGTGATCGTTCCGCTTTTCCGCGCGCAGCTTCATGCTAACCACGTCACTGCCTGCCCCGGCCTCTGACATGGCCAAAGCACCAACATGCGCGCCACTGACCAATCCCGGCAGATATTTCTGTTTCTGCTCAGGCGTACCGTTCAGCTTGATCTGATTCACACAGAGGTTGGAATGCGCCCCGTAGCTGAGTGAGACTGACGCACTGGCGCGTGCGATTTCTTCGACAGCGATCACATGAGCGAGATATGACATCTCTGCACCACCGAATTCTTCGGGAACGGTGATGCCCAGCAGGCCCAGATCGCCCATCTCAGTCCAAAGCTCATTGGGAAAGACGTTATCCCTGTCAATGTCGCCGGCCAGTGGCTTGATCCGCTCCTGCGCCCAGCGATGCACCATGTCGCGCAGCGCGTTCACGTCTTCTCCCAGATCGAATTGCATTGCGGCGTTGAACATCAGCCATCTCCCCAGAGCGGATTTATTGAACAGTTGTTCATTTATATATCGGGTGCCGTCCTTTCGGTCAATCCCGTCGTTGGAGCGGGTCTCGGCAAAGGCTCGGGAACAACCCGCAGTATCAACACGTTTAGCCCTCAAACCAATCAAAGTGGAGAAAATCGCCATGACTGACGCGACGACAACAGAATTCTGGGAACGTGCAGAGAAGATTTCGGCGGGTATGCTGTCAGCGACCGGCGCACCACCACGTCCCATGGCCCATCAGGTTCGTCAGGACGATAACGCCCTATGGTTCATCACAGCCAAGGCCACCGACATCGCTGATGCAGCGCAGAACGGTGCGAAGGCGCAGCACATTCTCGCATGTTCGCATGGCCAACTATACGCAGTGATTGATGGCACATTGCACGTCGAAACTGACCCGCAGAAACTGGACGACATCTGGTCTCCTTTGGCATCTGTCTGGTTCGAGGACGGGCGCGAGGATGACGATATCTGCCTCGTCCGCTTCACCCCGCAACAAGCCGAGGTATGGACAACTGACGGTGCGGCCAAGGCGCTGTATGAATTCACCAAGGCGGCCATCAAGGACGAAATGCCCGATACGGGTGACCATGCGCGGCTGCACTTCGGATGAGTCGTTTCCACCTATGGATCGGGGCGGTGGCGATTGCCGCCATCCCCCGAACTGCCCTGTCGGAGCAAGTCGGCGAAATCGGCGTGGATTGGGCCGGAAATGACATCGTAATCGAAGCGGTGAATGATCCCAAGGTCAGTGGCGTTACCTGTCACCTCGCCTATTTTGAACGTGGATTGATCGACAGGTTGGCCAATGGAAATTGGTTCGAAGATCCGTCAAACAGCGCAATTGAGTGTCAGCAGACGGGGCCGATCGTGATCGGTGATATTGACCGTTCAGAGGATGGCGAAGATGTGTTCCGCACCAGTCGGTCCATCATCCTGAAATCGTTGAGGATCAAGCGTATCTTCGACGAGACCAACCAAACGCTGATCTACGTTGCACACACCCGCGAACTGACCCAAGGCTCGGCCAAGGTGTCGATCTCGACGGTGCCAGTCTCGAAGGATAACGGTGTGATAAAGTGAGCGGCGCTAATGCGCCGCTTTCTGCTGCCACACGGTATTCACCTCCGCGCGGATGATCCGGGCGATCTGTGCGCAATCATCCAGACTAAAGGTCAGTGGCAGGCGCATGTCGATGATCCCCTTGAGAATTCGATCGGTTGCGGGCATCCGCTCGGACGGGGCGTAACGCCAGCTATCGTAGCGGCTGGTAAAGCCTGTGGGCGTCGCACCGCCGAACCACTTCAATTCAACTCCGCGCTTCAGGCAGCGATCTAGGACTTCGTCGGTCGCCGCGTCGCTCCAATCCAGCAAAAGGAACTGGATTGACGACCCGACAAATCGTTCCTCTGGTGTCCGCTCGACGATTTGCAGACCCGGCGTTCCGCGCAATCCGTCCTCTACCACGCGATAGCGTTCATTCCATGCCGCGCATTGCGCGTCCAGCCGCGCCAGTTGTGGGCGTAAGATTGCAGCGCGCAGGTTATCCATCCGGCCAGACACATTGGGCGTCTCATACTTTACCCGCTCAAAAACCTCATCCGGCGGCGGCGTCCCGTTGCGCCCATAGAGCATGTATGACCCCGAGAGCATGATCGCTCGTGCCATTACCTCATCATCATCGGTAACAAGCAGCCCACCCTCGCCGGAATTTATGTGTTTGTAGGTCTGCATCGAATAGCACCCGATCAGACCATCCCGACCGGATGCACGCCCCTTCCACGCGGCCCCCATTGTGTGGGCGCAATCCTCGATCACAGTGATGTCGGCAGCTTTGCAAATCTGCAAGAGCCGGTCCATGTCCGCCAGATGCCCGCGCATGTGGCTCAGCATCAAGACACTGGACTGGTCGGCCTTCGCCTCCAGATCGTCTAGATCGATGGTCAGATCCTCTGTCACCCCCACGAACACCGGCACAGCGTTCACGCTGGCGATGGCACCCGGCACAGGTGCGAGTGTAAAGGCGTTGGTCAGCACCTTGTCACCCGGCCTGACACCGATGGCGCGCAATGCTGTCGCCATGGCATACCCGCCCGACGCGACAGCCAACGCATATCTGGCACCCGTGTAGGCCGCGAATTCGCGCTCCAACAAAGCCACCTCGCCCAATTCGCCCGGTGCGAGGTTATAGCGGTGCAACCGCCCCGAGCGCATCACGTCCAGCGCGGCAGCGATCCCGTCCTCCGGAATCGGCTCCTGCTGGGTGAAACTGCCTTTGAAAACTTCTGTCATTTGACCAACATCTACGCGGCAACCGCCTTGGGTCAATGCCCGGTAGTGAAATGCCGCACCTATCCGATCAAATTGCGCACGACACCGGGCAATTCATCGAAATGATCTATGATTGCCTCAGGGGCCAGATCATCCAGCGCATCATCACCTGGACCGAACCGCACCAGCACCGAAGGCAACCCCGCTGCACGTGATGTTTCGCGGTCCGTCACTGTGTCGCCCACCAGCAAAGTGCGCGCCGGATCACCGCCGGCACGGCGCGCCGCCTCGCGCAGCGGCTCGGGGTCGGGTTTGCGCACCGGCAAAGTGTCGGCACCGATCAAAGAGCCGAAACTATCCAATGCACCCAGCCGATCCATCAGCAGTCGTGCCAAATATTCGGGCTTGTTGGTGCAAATTGCCACCTTGTAGCCGTCATGCTTTAGCGCCTCGACCGTTTCCATGGCGCGTGGATAGAACACCGTATGCTCGTCAATCGCCTGCTCATAGGCATCCAGCAGGATCGGGTAATACTGGTCCAGCAACGCCGGTTCGACCGCATGCCCGAGCCGCGTCAGCCCGAGCGACAGCATTGCCCGCCCGCCCCGCAGCGCGGTGGCCGCGTCATTGATCGGGTTCAGGACGTTGCCCTCACCCATTTGCCGAAAGCAGGCATTCGCCGCCGCAATGAGATCACCGCTGGTATCTGCCAGCGTACCGTCCAGATCGAACACAACCGTCCGCATGCTATTGATTTCCTATCTCAAAAGCCCGAATGGGCGTGTTTCCGCGCAACCCTGACACATTCGGCAATGTCATTTGATACGCCGCCGCCTTGCACAAGTTGCTTCAGCAGATAAAAGAGGCACGACCCGAAGGCAAAGAGAATCCCAATGAATATTGCTTTGATCATTCTGGCCGCTGGCAAAGGCACGCGGATGAAATCCGACTTGCCAAAGGTGCTGCATCCCATCGCGGGCGCACCAATGCTGGTACATGCGATGCGTGCTGGCGCAACTCTGACACCAGATCGGACCGTTATTGTGGCAGGCCACGGGGCCGAGGCCGTCAGTGCCGCTGCGACTGACTATGACCCGGACGCAACGATTGCCTTGCAGACAGAACAGTTGGGTACCGCCCACGCAGTCGCGCAGGCCGCGCCAGCGCTAGCCGGTCATGAAGGCGATTCCATCGTGCTGTATGGGGACACGCCCTTTATCCGTCCCGAGACACTGGAACGAATGGTCGACGCTCGTCAGAACCACGACATCGTCGTTCTGGGTTTCTCTGCCGCCGATCCGGGCCGATATGGCCGGTTGGTGATGCAAGGCGATGCGCTGGAACGAATTGTCGAGTATAAGGACGCGGATGAGGCAACCCGCGCGATTGATTTTTGTAACAGTGGTGTCATCGCAGCCAAGAGCAGCGTTCTGTTCGATCTGATCGAGGCGGTCGGCAACAATAATGCGTCGGGCGAGTACTATCTGACCGATATCATCGGCATCGCCCGCGCCCGCGGCCTTAGTGCCACGGCTGTCGCCTGCGACGAGGCCGAAACGCTCGGCGTTAATTCTCGCGCCGAGCTGGCACAAGCCGAGACACTTTTCCAAGCGCGCGCGAGAAAAGAAGCGTTCGAGAATGGCGTCACTTTCTACGCGCCCGACAGTGTCTATTTCGCTTTTGACACCATGATTGGCCCCGGCACCCTAATCGAACAGAATGTTGTCTTTTCCGTCGGCGTCACTGTCGAGAACGACGCGCAGATTCGTGCGTTTTCACACCTAGAGGGTTGTCACGTCTCCCGCGGCGCAGTCGTCGGCCCCTATGCCCGTTTGCGTCCGGGAACAGAGTTGGCCGAAAACGTGAAAATCGGCAACTTTGTCGAAATAAAGAATGCGGTTTTGGACGAAGGTGCAAAGATCAATCATCTCAGTTACATCGGCGACGCGCATGTTGGCACCGAAACCAATGTCGGCGCAGGGACCGTTACCTGCAATTTTGATGGCGTGATGAAGCACCATACCGAAATCGGCGCACGCGTATTCATCGGCTCCGATACGATGCTGGTGGCACCGGTCACGATCGGTGACGATGCCATGACCGCATCTGGTTCGGTGATTACCGAAGACGTCCCAAAGGGGGCGTTGGCCTTGGGGCGGGCAAAGCAGGTCAACAAACCGGGCCTTGCCGTGAAATTGTTCGAAATTCTAAAATTTAAGAAGCAAAAACGCGACGAGGGAGTTGCATAATGTGCGGAATTATAGGGGTACTTGGGGATCATGAAGTTGCTCCCATTCTCGTCGAGGCACTAAAACGTCTCGAATATCGAGGCTATGACAGCGCCGGCATTGCGACCGTTCAGGATGGCGTACTCGACCGTCGCCGCGCGGTCGGCAAACTGGTGAACCTCAGCGATCTTTTGGTGCATGAACCTCTGGCGGGAAAAGCAGGAATTGGACACACCCGCTGGGCCACCCATGGTGCGCCGACGCTGACCAACACTCACCCGCACCGGGCAGGTCGCGTCGCAGTTGTGCATAACGGCATCATCGAGAATTACCGCGAACTGCGCGCCGAATTGGCGAAATGCGGCATTGCTCACCGGACCGAAACCGATACCGAAACCGTCGCTCTGATGGCGCAGCACATGATCGATCAAGGCGCCACACCCCAAGACGCCGCGCATCAGACCATCGCCAAACTGGAAGGGGCCTATGCGCTGTGTTTCCTGTTTGAGGGCGAGGCAGACATGTTGATTGCCGCCCGCAAGGGCAGTCCGCTGGCGATCGGGCATGGTGATGGCGAAATGTATGTAGGCTCTGATGCGATTGCCTTGGCACCGCTGACGGATCGGATCACCTATCTGGAAGAAGGCGACAGTGCCGTTATTACTCGTAAATCCCTGACGATCCGGGACGCGCACGGGGACCCTGTCGATCGCGACATGCGGACCATTCGCATCGCCAATGCCCGTGTCGATAAGGCTGGGCACAAACATTTCATGTCCAAAGAGATCGCGGAACAGCCGACCGTGATCAGCGAGGCAATCAATTTCTACCTGACAAACGATGGCAAGGACATCGCCCTGCCCGGCGAAGGCATCGATTTCAAATCGCTGAACCGTTTGACGATGGTGGCCTGCGGCACCGCGTATTACGCCTGCATGACAGCCAAGTACTGGTTCGAACAACTGGCGGGCATGCCAGTCGAGGTCGATATTGCCTCTGAATTCCGTTACCGACAGCCTCCTGTCACAGACGGCACCGCCGCGCTTTTTGTCAGCCAGTCAGGCGAGACGGCAGATACATTGGCGGCGCTGCGATATTGTGCAGGCAAGGCGGATCAGATTCTGTCTGTTGTTAATGTTCCCGAAAGTTCGATTGCCCGCGAGAGCAATCTTGCCCTCCCTATCCATGCCGGTGCCGAGATCGGCGTCGCGTCGACCAAGGCATTCACCTGTCAGTTGACCGTGCTTCTGCTGCTGGCGTTGAAAGCAGCGCATATGCGTGGCAAGCTGGATGACGATGCACTGACGGACCTGCTGTCCAAGCTGCGGGGCTTACCCGCGACCCTGAACAACGCGATGGCAATCGAAGAGTCAGTACAGGGCGTCTCGCAATCCCTGAGCAAGGTAAAGGATGTGCTCTTCCTCGGACGTGGCATGATGTATCCACTCGCACATGAAGGTGCTCTTAAGTTAAAAGAAATCAGCTATATACATGCCGAAGCTTACGCATCAGGCGAGCTGAAGCACGGCCCTATTGCACTGATTGACGAAAAAATGCCGGTCGTGGTTCTGGCACCGCGCGATGCGCTCTTTGACAAGACGATATCGAACATGCAGGAAGTCATGGCGCGCGGCGGTAAGATCATCCTGCTCACGGATCAAGCGGGCGCGGATGAAGTTTCTGAGGATGTCTGGCAGACCATCATCATGCCGGAAATCGATCCAGTCCTAAGTCCAATCCTCTATGCGCTTCCGGCACAGCTTCTCGCCTATCATACGGCCGTCGCCAAAGGCACGGATGTGGATCAACCGCGCAACCTCGCCAAATCTGTGACGGTCGAATAAGCCCCGCTAGGACCCGGCCTGAAAAACCCGCAGCTCCGGCAGGCTGGTCAACGGCACGTCAAGCAGACGCATGGCGGCCAGCGACAGACGGCTGCCGGCCGTCTCTGGTCCATCTATGGGGATGAGATCGACCTGCACCGATTGCCCTGTGGTTGCGAGTTGCACCCGCCCCTTGCCCGGCTTGCTGGCCAAGGGTGTCTTGAGCCAGAACCCCGGTTCTGCCGGGGCGCCGAGCGACGCAACGGTTACGCCTAATTCACGCCCACCGACGGCGTCCTTCGCTGCGGCCTTTTCCGCATCGGATGTGATATCGTAGGCTTCGGCGGTCTGCGCCCCGGTGCTCATCACCGGTCCGGTCGATATGGGGCGGGCCTCTGTTTGCACGGTATCGCCAGCGGACGCGTCGGCGGCGGGGTTTGCAGGCTTTGCAGCGTCACGCCCCCCTAACAACCCGTCCAGTCCAAGCTGACTGCACCCCGTGATCGACAAGGCCGCTATCGTGAGAAATACATATTTCATGCCCAGAGATTAGGGCCCTCCCGGACTGGCATCAATCCCAAGATCGCCCTTGCCCCTTGCAGGGTCGAAGATTAGGGTCCGGCGTATGTCTGCACCTCTCATTGATCCCTTCCAACGCGCCATCAATTATCTGCGCGTTTCAGTCACGGACCGCTGCGATTTTCGCTGTGTTTACTGCATGTCCGAGAACATGACCTTTCTGCCAAAGAAAGAACTGCTCAGCCTCGAAGAATTGGACCGGATGTGCAGCACTTTCATCGAGATGGGCGTCGAGAAGCTGCGGATAACCGGAGGCGAACCGCTGGTGCGTCGCGACATTATGACGTTTTTCCACGCGATGACGCGACATCTGGACAGCGGTGCGCTGAAAGAATTGACCCTGACAACAAATGGCAGCCAGCTGGAACGTTTTGCGGGCCAATTGTTCGATGCCGGGGTGCGCCGGGTGAACGTGTCACTCGATACGTTGGATGAGAAGAAATTTGCGGATATCACCCGCTGGGGCCGCTTGCCACAGGTTCTGCGTGGCGTCGAGGCCGCACAAGAGGCCGGGCTACGGGTCAAGATCAACGCCGTCGCTCTGAAAGGCTTCAACGAGGACGAGCTCTTTGGCATCACCGAATGGTGCGCCGAACGCGACATGGACCTGACATGGATCGAAGTCATGCCGATGGGCGATATCGGTAATGAGGACCGGTTGGATCAGTACTGGAAGCTGACCGACCTGCGTGCGCGCCTCGCGGAACGCTATACACTGACGGAATTGGCGGAACGCACAGGCGGGCCGGCGCGTTACGTGCGATTGGATGAGACCGGACAGAAAATCGGGTTCATCACACCGCTGACACATAATTTCTGCGAAAGCTGCAATCGCGTGCGCCTGACCTGCACCGGCGAACTCTACATGTGCCTCGGACAAGAGGACATGGCTGACCTGCGCGCACCGCTGCGGAATTTCCCGAACGATACCGCGCCGCTGCAAGAGGCCATCCGCGATGCCATCACGCGCAAACCCAAGGGGCATGATTTCGATTATTCGCGCCAAGGGGTCGATGGCCGCGTCACCCGCCATATGAGCCATACGGGCGGCTGATGCGCGTGCCCGCTCTGGTGCGTCTGTATGCGCGACTTGCAGGTGTGGTCGCGCCGCTGGCCTATCGCCGTATTACCCCTAGGTTGCGGCAACAGGGTATTGATCCAAAACGTTTTCCTGAACGCATGGGCCATGCGACCGCCCCCCGGCCTGACGGGCGCTTACTGTGGTTTCATGCCGCAAGCGTGGGCGAGAGCCTGTCCATATTGCGGCTGATCCAGCACATGGGCGACGAAGACCCGGCACTATCATTTCTCATCACTTCGGGCACGGCGACTTCTGCGCAATTGCTGGCGCGCAGACTACCACCGCGATGCCAACATCAATTCGCACCATTGGATAGCCGAAGCGCCATACGCCGGTTTCTGACGCACTGGCGTCCCGACGCCGCGGTTTTTGTCGAAAGCGAACTGTGGCCGAACATGTTGCGCGAAACACGCCGCACCGGCGCACCATTGGCATTGCTGAATGCGCGTATCTCTGATCGCTCCGCCCGCCAATGGAAGCGGTTCGGGCGCACGGCACGCTATCTTCTCAGTCTTTTCACCATGATCCATACACAAGACGCCCGCACGACGCAGCACTTGCATGATCTCGGTCTTGATCAGGCAGTGACCGGTCGAAACCTGAAATCTGCTTCCGGGCCGCTGCCTTATGATGCGGATATGTTGGGAACCCTCACTCAAACTTTGGCAAGCCGCCCCCACTGGGTGGCCAGTTCTACGCATCCCGGCGAAGAACAAATCATTCTGGACGCGCATGAGACGCTGCTCGCAAAGTATCCCGACCTGCTGTTGATCCTCGTGCCCCGCCACCCTGAACGCGGCGACGAAGTTCAGCGCCTGATTGACGCACGGAACCAGACGCAGGCCCGGCGCAGCACTGGTGGCAGTCTGGGCCCCGGCGTGCAGGTTTATCTGGCTGACACGCTGGGCGAGACAGGTCTATGGTACGCGCTAAGCTCTGTCGTTTGCTTGGGCGGGTCCTTCACTCCCGTCGGTGGGCATAACCCGTATGAGCCCGCCTATGCCGGGGCCGCCGTGCTACACGGCCCGCTTTACACCAACTTCTCTGGTGCTTACGCGGAGTTCAATGCGTTTGGCGGCGCGGTTGAGGTTGCCAACGGTCAGGCACTGGCGGACGAGGTTGATCGCCTGCTCTCGCATCCGGACCAACTGCGCGATCTTTGCACGCGATCCAGCCGTTTCGCCGAAGCGCAAGAGGATATGCTGGATACCCTGTCCGATACTCTTTCTCGGGCGTTAGGGCTGCGATAGAACGTTCGGAACCACAGCAAGGGCGGGGCGCGTGTGCCGGAACTGATCGTCACCAACTTCAATCGCAATTTTACCGGCGTCTCTGCGACTGCCGCCGGGGTGCTGCGTCAACAAGTCGGGCGGTACGATCTCGCCCTTGCGGGTCACGCATTACCCGGCTGCCCGCCAGCCATTTCACCTGCCGACGCGTTACGCATGTGCCACGATGTTCCTTCGGGACGTCCATTCATCATCTGGCATGTGCGCCGAAACCCCGAAATGCGCAAGGCAATCTGGGCGCGTGATGTGCTTCGCCTACCGGTGCGGATCGTATTCACCTCTGCGGCACAACGGCGTCATTCGATGGTGCCGCGATGGTTGATTTCGCGAATGGATGCGGTCATCGCCACGACAGATCGCGCCGCGGAATTCGTACCTCACGTGCGTGCGATCGTTCCGCATGGCGTTGATACCGAAAGATTTAATCCTGCCCATGACCGTGCATCAGCGTGGACGGCAACCGGCTTCCCCGGGGCGCGTGGCATTGCAACAATCGGGCGCATCCGGCCCGAAAAGGGCACTGATCGCTTTGTCGCGGCAATGATACGACTGTTGCCCGACATGCCGGATGTGACGGCGCTCATCATAGGCCGCGCCGGCAGGTCTGATAGTGCATTCCTGCAAAGCCTCAAAGACCAGATCGCTGCTGCCAACCTGACCGACAGGATTGTTTTTCCCGGTGAAATCGCTCCGGACGCGCTGCCCACCCTAATGCGCGGTCTGTCCGCCGTTGTACAACTGCCACGCTACGAAGGGTACGGCATGACCCCGTTGGAAGGCATGGCCAGCGGCGTTCCGTTTGTTGCGACCGATGCAGGGTACTACAACAGTTTTGCTGCACAGGGGCGCGCTGGCCTGATCACCGAAGAAGCGCCCCAAGACGTCGCCGCAGCATTACGGTCGATCCTGTCTGATCCTGTACGTCACGCCAGCATGAGCGCCACCGCACGCCAAGTGGCTGAGGCCCATTTCAGCGTCGTGCGCGAAGCGGACGGGATCGGCGAAGTTTACGACGCTCTGTGGGACGAAGGCTGAACGAGTCAGGCAGGCATTCGCTGTTCGATCAGTTCCGCCCACCAGCTGCATCCGGCTGGGATCGCATCGTCGGTGAAATTATATTCCGGGTTGTGCACCATTGCCGTGTCGCCGTTACCGACCAAAATGTAGGCCCCCGGCCGCTCTTCCAACATAAAGGCGAAGTCCTCTCCGCCCATGACCAGAGGGGCCTCGGCGCAGGTGCCACTGACGCTGCGTGCCACATCGGCCACAAACTCGGTCTGTGCGGCGTGATTCACCATCACCGGATAGTTGCGGTCATACGTTATCTCTGCCATGCCACCCATCGCCTGTGCGGTATGATCGCAGATCGTTGCGAACCGGGTTTCGGCCAGATCACGCATGTCAGCGCTAAGCGTACGTACGGTGCCCTTGAGCAGCACTGACTGCGGGATCACGTTAAATGCAGTGGAGGAGGATTCGATAGAAGTGACCGACACCACGATCTGTTCGGTTGGATCTGCGTTGCGGCTCGAAATGGTTTGCAATGCCATGATCATCTGGCTTGCCATCACAATCGGGTCAATCGTCTCGTGCGGTTTGGCGGCGTGCCCCCCGCGTCCGTGCAGCGTAAGCTCGAATAAATCCGTGGCCGCAAAAAAGGGGCCGGGACGGATCGCAAACTGCCCGACCGGGACGCCCGGCCAGTTATGCATTCCGTACACTTCCTGAATGCCGAACCGGTCCATCAACCCGTCGTCGCACATCACTTTGGCACCGCCTCCGCCCTCTTCAGCAGGTTGGAAAATGACCACGGCTGTGCCGTCGAAATTGCGGGTCTCGCAAAGGTATTTCGCTGCTCCCAGCAACATCGCCGTATGACCATCATGGCCACAGGCATGCATTTTCCCCGGTGTCTGACTGGCGTAATCCAGCCCGGTCGCCTCGTGGATCGGTAGCGCATCCATGTCGGCGCGCAGGCCAATCACGCGCCCCGAACCCTGCACAGCGCCCTGAATGACACCCACTACTCCGGTACGCCCGATACCAGTGACAACCTCATCACAGCCAAAGGCACGCAGTTTTTCGGCGACCAGCGCGCTGGTACGATGCGTGTCGAACATCAACTCGGGATGTGTGTGGATGTCACGACGCCATTCGGTGATTTCATCGTGCATTTCTGCAAAGCGATTCTTGACTGGCATGACGATTTCCTTTGTGTGGGTTTCATGCCCTGTTACCCGGTTTACGCGGACAGGACAAAGTGCTTTGGCCCGATACAGCGATACTGCACAGCCACCTCCGGATCCGGCATATCGCCGAGGCGGTCGGCCTTTCGCGGCAGATCAAACTGCCTGCGTCGTTCCGGGTCTGGATGAACAACGGCGTCCAGCAAAGCCCGCGTGTAACCGTGGGCCGGCTGCGCCAGTACCGCAGAGGTCGGGCCATGTTCGACGATCCGGCCGCGATGCATGACCGCAATGCGGTGTGCTATGCGAGAAACCGTGCCAATATCATGGCTGATAAACAGGATTGCCAGACCGAGTTCTGCCTGTACACGAGCAAAGAGATCAAGTATTTCAGCGCGTACCGGTGCATCGAGCGCAGTCACGGATTCGTCAGCAATCAGTACCGCCGGTTTAAGTGCCAACGCCCGTGCGATCGCAACCCGCTGGCATTGCCCCCCCGACACTTGATGCGGATAGCGTTGCATCAGGGCCGGATCAAGACGGACCAGACGAAACAATGCTTCAACCCGTGCGTTACGTGTATGACGCGCCCCTACTTTGAAGTTATGTAATGGGGCCGCGACCTGTGCGCCCAATGTCAGACGTGGATCAAGGCTATCTGACGGATCCTGAAAAACCATCTGAATCCGCGCCCGCTCTTGGCGCAATGCAGCGCCCCTCGATCGGGTCAAAGACATCCCCTCCAGCAAGACTTCGCCGGTGGCATATGGTTCCAACTGCATCAACGCACGCGCGACAGACGATTTTCCGCTACCCGATTCACCCACCAGCGCCAATGTCTCGCCCTGATCAATTCCAAAACTGACGTCGCGCACCGCCGCCGTCTGCCCGGTCACGCGCCTCAGCAGACCACTTCGTCGTGGATAGTTAAGTGATAGACTGCGAACCTCCAAGACAGCCGTTTGATCAGACGCCAGTTGGCGTGTGGTCGGCCCGCTCTGCGCAGCCTTGAGCAATCGTTGCGTTTCCGGATGGCGCGGCGCAGAAAATACCTCGCGAACGGTCCCCTCTTCCACGATAGTCCCCGCCTCGATCACCGCGATCCGGTCTGCAATCTGCGCGACCACGCCCATGTCGTGTGTGATCAGGAGTAGGGCAATCCCGCGCTCACGCCGCAAACGATCCAATAGCGTCAGGATTCCGGCCTGTACGCGTACATCCAGTGCGGTCGTAGGTTCATCTGCGATCAGGATACGCGGTGCGCCGGAAAGGGCGATGGCAATCATAACCCGTTGGCGCTGACCACCAGACAGTTCATGCGGATACTGACCGAGATGCAACTCAGGCTCTGGCATCTGCACCTCGTGCAACAGCGTCAATGCCTCGGCGCGCGCCGCTTGCGATGACAACCCGCGATGTAGTGACAGTATTTCGACAAGTTGTGCACCGACGGTCATCACCGGATTGAGGGCCGTGGACGGATCCTGAAAAATCAGGCCAATTTGCTTGCCACGCAAGGCACGCAACTGCGCGGTGTCCATCTTGGCGAGGTTCACTTGCCCGTCAGGGGTATCCAGTAATATCTGCCCCTTCGACAGCACCGCACCGTCGTGCCCTTCAAGCCGCAAGGCGACCAGACTCGCGATGGATTTCCCCGCTCCGGACGCACCAACGAGACAGAGCACCTCGCCCGCATTGATATGCAACGACAGATCGCGCAACACCGCGCCCGGCGTGTCAGCACCGTCAAACGACACGCAGACATTGCGCAGGCTCAATAGGGGCGATGAGGACAAGGGATGACTCGGTATGACATGGCGGCAAGGGTTGCACGCTAATGCCAGCGGCCTAAGTGTGTCAAACTTATGCCCTAGCTTTTCTGCTTTTAACCTGTTTGCCTGCGCAATAACAAACGCACCCACGCAAGCCCGGTTATGCGTGTTCTGGCGGGGTGTTTCCCTGTCAGATACGCGACTTGGATCATTATATGGAATATTGGACACCGACATGACATTCGCCAACACATTTATCGGAATTGCGCTTGGCGCGTTGGTTGCGTTGCCGCTCGCGGCGGCCGAGCGTGGATCGGATGGGGACCTGCGCATTTTGTACTGGCAGGCCCCGACGACAATGAACCCCTATCTGTCTGGGGGAATCAAAGACAACGAAGCCGCAAGCCTGACGCTGGAACCGCTGGCACGATACGATCCGGCAGGTGTGATGCTGCCTTGGTTGGTCGATGTCATACCGACGCTGGAGAATGGTGGCGTCGATGACGATCTCACCCGCATCACATGGCGGCTGAAGGATGGATTGCGCTGGTCCGATGGCAGCGCGGTCACGTCCGCCGATTTGCGCTTTACCTGGCGGTATTGCACCGCAAAGGATGGCGGTTGCGCACAACTGGAAAAATTCGCAGACGTGGTGGATGTAGAGACCCCGGACGAACGGACCGCCGTCGTGGTCTTCTCGAAACCAAAGCCGTTCCCGTATGGTCCCTTTGTCGGCCCGCAGGCCCCGATCCTGCAAGCGGCGCAATTCGCCGACTGCCTCGGCACTCGTGCGCCGACCTGCACAGACGCAAACTATGGCCCCATCGGGACTGGTCCCTTTCGGGTAACAGAATTTCGGCCGGGTGATGTCGTGGTATACGAGGTCAATCCCGAATATCGCGATCCGACCAAACCCGCCTTTGCAAAGGTAGTGATAAAAGGCGGGGGCACCGCAGTTGGTGCCGCGCGTGCCGTTCTGGAAACGGGCGAATTCGATTATGCATGGAACCTGCAACTCAGTCCCGATGTGCTGTCACGGATGCAGGCGCGCGGTAAAGGCGAGATTGTCAGCGCCTTCGGCTCTTTGGTGGAACGGATTGCGGTCAACTTCACCGATCCCTCTCCGGAACTCGGCTCGGCACGCGCCACGGTCGCCCATCCACATCCTGTGTTGAGCGATCCAGCGGTTCGGCGGGCCTTGTCGATGGCATTGGACCGCAAGATGCTGAGCGACATTGGCTACGGGCCGGCGGGCCGGCCGACCTGTAACCTGCTGCCCATCGCCAGCGAAAATGCAGACACCAACTGCTTGCGTCAGGATCTGGAGGGCGCACGTGCGTTGCTTGACCAAGCTGGCTGGATCGACAGCAATGGCGACGGCGTGCGCGACAAGAACGGTCGCGACCTGCATCTGATCTTTCAAACCTCGACCAACTCGGTTCGACAGGATTTTCAGGCGGTGACAAAGGAATGGTGGCGTCAGATCGGTGTCGAAACGGAGTTGCGCAACATCGACGCGTCAGTGTTTTTCGGAGGCGATCCGGGCAGCCCGGACACGGTGCAGAAATTTTATGCTGATGTTGAAATGTTCGCCGGTGCCTTCGACGGCACTGATCCAGAGGTCTATCTGACCACTTGGACCTGCGGCAACGCCCCCAGCCCTGAAAACCAATGGCAGGGCACCAATACCAGCCGTTGGTGCGATCCCGCCTATGACGCACTGGCCGCAAAACTGGCCATCACCGGTGGTATTGCTCCGCGTGCGACTCTGGCCATGGCGATGAATGACATGCTGGTGGAAAACGGCGTCGTTCTGCCGCTGGTGGATCGCGGCCGTGTGTCGGCGCACGCGCTCGACCTTGGCGGCACGGCGATAAACGCTTGGGACAGCGAGCTGTGGAATATCGCCGACTGGCACCGTATCAAGGAATGACAGGTCGGGCCTTGCATCAGGACCAGTCCCGACCATTCCGATAGGCGCCCTATATGCTGAACTACACCATCCGTCGCCTTATCTTGGCTTTGCCGACACTCGTGGCAATCAGTCTGGTGGTTTTTGCACTGATGGAATTGGCGCCGGGCGATCCGATGGCCCAGCTGCCACCGACCATCTCGCCCGAGGTCAAAGCACAGATGCGCACCGCGCTAGGGCTTGATGCACCCAGCCATGTGCGCTTTGGCAAGTGGTTGTGGCAACTCGGCATCCTTGAACCGTCGGTGTGGATTGATGGCATGTTTGGCACCGCCCTATCCGATGGTCAGGCCCGGATGATCAGCTGGCAGACCCGCGGCCCGGTGATGGATCTGATTGCTCAGCGGCTGCCCCAGACCCTGTGGGTCGTGGGGCTGGCCTATCTTATCGGCACAGCGTTGGCCCTGCCGATCGGTATCTGGTCAGCCTATCGGCAGTATTCGCCGTTTGATCAGATTGCCACCGGGGTCAGTACGCTTGGGTTTGCGGTGCCTCCATTCTTTTCCGGGGTGCTGTTGATCTTGTTCTTTAGTGTGCAGTTGGAGTGGCTGCCCTCGGTCTACGACACCACGCTGGACGTCACCAACTGGCAGAGTCTCGGTCAACAGTTGAAACAGATGGCCCTGCCGGTCGCTGTTCTCAGCCTGCAAACCACGGCACAGATCAGCCGCTACGTGCGCAGTGCCATGCTTGATCAACTGGGTCGGGACTATGTGCGTGCGACCCGCGCTCGCGGTGTCGGCGAACGGCATTTGTTGCTGCGCCATGTCCTACCCAATGCGCTGGCCCCCGTGGTCAGCATAATTGCCTTGGGCCTGCCGCAGATCTTCGCCGGAGCCATCGTGACCGAGCAGATTTTTCGCGTCAACGGCGTCGGGCACCTGCTGATCACCTCGATACAGGCCAACGATCTTCCCACAGTGCAGACGATTACCGTGTTGCTGGCGGGCCTGATCGTGATCAGTAACCTTCTGGCGGATCTGATCTACGGTGCCCTTGATCCGAGAATCCGCTATGATTAGGGCGCGCAGCACCCGCACCCTGTGGCTCGGAAGCATCCTCTTGGCGCTGATCGCGGTCTCTACGCTGATCGGACCAGTAGTCTGGGGCATTTCAGCCGATCAGATGGACCTCATGGCGCGCAATCAGGGGCCAAGCAGAACGCATCCGTTGGGAACCGATCAGCTGGGGCGCGATTTGCTGGCACGGGTTCTGGTGGGTGGGCGCATTTCGCTAAGTGTGGGCGCGTTGGCCATGTTGATGTCCGTCGCATCGGGAACTCTGATTGGCGTGACAGCAGGCATGGTGCGCGTCCTTGATGGGCCACTGATGCGGCTGACCGATCTCTTTTTGTCGCTCCCCCTGCTGCCACTTGTGTTGATTGCCATCACGCTCTTTCGCGCACCGCTCAGTGTCGCGTTCGGACCAGAGACAGGTATCTTCATATTGGTAGTGGTGGTCATCGGCGCGACCAGTTGGATGCCCACAGCCCGCGTCGTCCGTGGCGAGGTTCTGGGTGTGATGGGACGCAGCTACATCATGGCCGCGCGCAGCACCGGCACACGGGGCGTCACCATCGCCATGCGTCATGTTTTGCCCAATTCGCGCTCAGCGATCATCGTGTCCGCCACCCTCAGCGCCGCAACCGCGATCATCACGGAAAGCACGCTCAGCTTTCTCGGGTTGGGTTTTCCGCCTGACTTTGCCACTTGGGGGCGGCTGCTCTTTGATGGCACGACCTATCTTAGCGACTATCCCGGCCGCGCCCTGTGGCCGGGGGCCTTGATATCGGCATCGGTTCTGGCAATTGTCTACATCGGTGACGGGCTGCGGGACCGGGGCGATCCCCGGTCAAACAGCTAGGATCAATGCAGCGAATTTCGGATGCGCGCAATGACCCACCAGACTGTCCCGATCACCGGCAGCGTGATCGCGGCTGTCATCAATCCGCCGCTCATCCCCAGATGTGCCGCCATCGGATATAGCAGATACCCCGCAAGTGAGACGGCATAATAACTGATCGCAACCACGCTGAGTCCTTCAACCGTGCGCTGAAGACGCAGTTGCGCATCAGCGCGCCGGTCCATGCTCTCCAACAAGGCTTGGTTCTGCGCGCTGCGCTCTACGTCAACGCGGGTGCGCAACAGGTCCCCTGCCCGCATCGCCCGGTCCGCCATGGCACCCAACCGTCGCTCGGTAGCCTCGACAGTGCGCATAGCTGGCTCGTACCGGCGCATCATGAATTCGGCAAAGGTCTGGCGCCCTTCATAGCGTTCTTCGCCCAACACCTCGACACGTTGTTGAACGATCCGTTGGTATGCCGCAGTAGCGGAAAAGCGGAATGAGGATTCCGCCACCATTCCCTCCAACTCCGCCGATACGCTCAGCAGGCCTTTCAGCGTTTCTTCGGCAGGCCGCTCGCCGGTGCTCATTTCGGCAATGAGCCGGGTCAACTCGGTGTCAATCTCGGCCATGCGTGCGGACATGCCCCGCACCCGCGCAAAGCCCAACATCGAAACTGTCTTGTATGTCTCGATCTCGCACAGGCGCTGCACAATGCGGCCCAGCCGCCGGGGTCCAGTGCCGGATGGTGCGCTCACGGCAAACCGGGTGTGACCGGCCGGGTCGATCCGAAAATCCCCGGCGACAACAGCCGCGTCATCGAGAACCCGCGCCACGGCGAGGCTTTCGGAGACAAAACAATTGTCGATCTCAGATTGCAAAACAGAATCGTCGGAACGTCCGGTCAGACGGATGATAGCCGAAGTGATCCTTGCCCCTGGCGCACGTTCCAGCCAATCAGCAGGAAACAGATCGAAATCCGTCGGGTCAAAGGGACGGTCGGAAACACCCTGCTTGAAAATGGTATAGGTCACGAACTCGGTATGGCTTTCCCATTTTAGTTGGTGCCGCCCGATCTCGCCCGAATAATGGTTCGCATCCGCGCTTGGGTGCGTCGCACCGAACCTGTCGAGCAAATCAATCAAATGTGCCCGGTCCTCGCCACTGTCCCGCGCGGCGGCCCGGTCTGGTCGCTTGATCGCTAGATAAAGCGCCGTTGCAGGTGCAGCAAGCGATGGAAATGGCCGCGCATGCAGCTCGTTCGATAGCTGATAGCGCAATGGATAATCTGCGATGGGCGGCACTTGGTGGCTCCTGCGAATTTTCGCCCAATCTACGAATTTCACACCAAAGTGAAATGGATTATTTTGCCACATCAAGGGGTTAGCGGTAGACGATTGCATACCGCGGCCATCGCGCACCGCCCCGGATATGAAAAGGGGCGCCCAACGGACGCCCCCATAATCCCAGATGGACCGATCGCTTATTCGATCTTGGGCAACAGGCTGCTGACGCTATCCTTTGCGTCACCATAGAACATGCGCGTGTTCTCCTTGTAGAACAATGGGTTCTCGATGCCGGAATATCCGGTCCCCTGCCCGCGTTTGCTGACGAACACCTGTTTAGCCTTCCAGCATTCCAGAACGGGCATACCCGCAATGGGGCTGTTGGGGTCGTCCTGTGCCGCAGGGTTCACGATGTCGTTCGATCCGATAACGATCGCAACGTCCGTCTCGGGGAAGTCCTCGTTGATCTCGTCCATCTCCAAAACGATGTCGTAGGGCACCTTAGCCTCTGCGAGCAGCACGTTCATGTGCCCCGGCAGCCGCCCGGCAACCGGGTGGATGGCAAAACGCACGTTCTTGCCCTTCGAACGCAGCTTGGTCGTCAGCTCGCTCACCGCTTGCTGCGCCTGTGCGACCGCCATGCCGTATCCGGGGATGATGATGATGCTGTCTGCCTCGTTCAGCGCCGTTGCCACGCCGTCGGCGTCGATGGCAACCTGCTCGCCCTCGACAGCCGCCTGCGCGCCCGCCGGGCCACCGAAACCGCCCAAGATCACGCTGATGAACGACCGGTTCATCGCCTTGCACATGATATAACTCAGGATCGCACCAGAGCTACCCACCAGCGCGCCGACCACGATCAGCAGATCATTGCCAAGGCTGAACCCGATCGCTGCCGCCGCCCAGCCGGAATAGCTGTTAAGCATGCTGACAACCACGGGCATATCCGCCCCGCCGATCCCCATGATCAGATGATAGCCGATGAAAAGCGCGGCCAACGTCATCAGGAAAAGCGGAAAGAATCCGCCGGTGTTGAAATACCAGATCAGGCAGAGCACAGACAGGGCTGCCGCGCCCGCATTTAGCATGTGACCGCCCGGCAGCTTCTTGGCCGCTGTATCGACTTTGCCTGCCAGCTTGCCAAAGGCGATGATTGATCCGGTAAAGGTCACGGCACCGATAAAGACACCGAGGAACAACTCAACCCGGAGGATCGCGATCTCGACGCTGTCTTTCTTGGCCAAAAGCGCCGCGAACCCCTCGGTCGCCTTTCGCGCTGTATCGTCCATCGCCAGAACGCGGACCAACTCGATATGCGCGTTGAAACCGACAAAGACCGCCGCCAGCCCGACGAGGCTGTGCATCGCGGCGACCAGTTGCGGCATCTCGGTCATCTGTACCCGTTGAGCCACGACGACCCCGATCGTGCCGCCCGCAGCAATCAGCAGCAGCGACAGCAACCAAAGACCTGCCCCCGGTCCGATCAGCGTGGCAAGAACTGCCAGCCCCATGCCGACGATGCCGTACCAGACGGCGCGCTTGGCGCTTTCCTGACCGGACAAACCACCGAGGCTAAGGATGAAGAGGATTGCCGCGACCACATAGGCGGCTGTTGTAAAACCGAATTCCATTGGTTCAGCCTCCTTAGGATTTCTGGAACATGGCGAGCATGCGCCGGGTGACGAGGAAACCGCCGAATATGTTGATCCCGGCCATAAAGACCGAAAGCGACGCCAGCAGGATCACCAACCAAGAGCCCGATCCGATCTGCATCAGCGCACCAAGGATAATGATTGACGAGATTGCGTTCGTCACCGCCATCAGCGGCGTGTGCAGACTGTGTGCCACGCCCCAGATCACCTGAAACCCGACAAAGACCGCCAAAACAAAGACAATGAAATGCTGCATGAAACTGGCGGGGGCCACCAGCCCCACCGCCAGAAGCAGACCGCCGCCCACCGCCAACAGCGTGACTTGCTGCTTGGTCTGGGCCTTGAAGGCGGCGACTTCACGCGCCTTCTTCTCTGCAACGGTCAGTTCCTTCGGCGCTTCCTTCTTGGGTTGTGCGGCAATCGCGGCCACCTTGGGCGGTGGCGGCGGGAACGTCACCTCGCCCGCATGGGTGACGGTGGCGCCACGGATCACGTCATCCTCCATGTCATGCACGGGGGTGCCGTCCTTTTCGGGCGTCAGATCGGTCATCATGTGGCGGATGTTGGTGGCATAGAGCGTCGACGCCTGTGTCGCCATCCGGCTGGGGAAATCGGTGTAGCCAATAATGGTCACGCCGTTGTCGGTCACGATTTTCTCATCCATGACCGTCAGCTTGCAGTTGCCGCCTTTCTCTGCGGCCAGATCGACGATCACGCTGCCCGGCTTCATCGCTGCGACCATGTCCTCGGTCCACAATTCCGGCGCTTCACGGTTCGGGATCAGCGCGGTGGTGATCACGATGTCCACTTCTGGCGCCAGCTCGCGGAACTTGGCCAGTTGCGCCTCACGGAATTCTGGCGAAGAAACCGCAGCGTAACCGCCCGTGGCGGCGCCATCGGTCTGCTCTTCCTTAAAGTCGAGATAGACGAACTCGGCTCCCATCGACTCGACCTGCTCGGCCACTTCGGGCCGAACGTCAAAGGCGTAGGTGATTGCGCCCAGAGATGTGGATGTGCCGATGGCCGCCAATCCGGCAACGCCCGCGCCTACAACCAGAACCTTTGCCGGGGGCACCTTGCCCGCCGCAGTGATCTGACCGGTAAAGAAACGGCCGAAATTGTTACCTGCCTCAATGACCGCGCGGTAGCCTGCGATATTGGCCATCGAGCTGAGTGCATCCATCTTCTGCGCCCGGCTGATGCGGGGCACCATCTCCATCGCTACGACGGTGGCACCCTTCTCGGCCGCCTGTTTCAGCTGTTTGTCGTTCGCGCCGGGATTGAAAAAGGTGATCAGCGTCTGACCGTCGCGCAACCGCTTCAGCTCAGTATCGGTGGGCACGCGGACCTTGGCGACGATATCGCATGTTTTCCAGAGGGCCGCTGCGGTTTTGATCACTTCGACGCCTGCCGCTGTATATGCCGCGTCGGAAAAGCCGGCCTTCGCCCCGGCCCCGGTTTCGATCGCGCAGTCATATCCCAGTTTCTGCAACTGCAACGCAGAGTCGGGCGTCATCGCCACACGCGCTTCGCCGTCCAATACTTCCCTAGGTGTTCCGATTTTCACCTGTGCATCCCCTTGTTCTATCCCATGTTCAATGTTCTTGCGGTTCGCGTCACGCCGTTGCGGCAATGACCCAATAACTGATTTGCGGTTATTTCACATTACAAAGCGACATGCGGCATACAGAATGTCAAAGCCAACGCCGCGTCTTTTGGCAATACCGCGCAAAATCCGCCCTGAATTTGCGGCGCAGCATGTTTTCTTCGCCGATAACAAACCTGTTCTCGATGATCCAAACGAATATCGGCAGCAGCACCAGTGCCAGAACGGCATCCCACCGCAAGATCAGTCCAGCCAGGATCAGAGCATCGGCTAAGTAGATCGGATTGCGGCTGCGTTTAAAAATGCCGGAGGTAATCATTCGCGCCGCCTCTTGGTGCGGGATGATTGTTGTGCGCGCGCGCCGAAACTCCAGCGCGGCGAGGCCGATCAGCAACACACCACCCCCCACTAACAGGCCGCCGACGAAATCCGCCCATGCGCCGCCAAAGGTCAGGTTAAATCCGAAATGATGCGCCTGAATCCAGCTCAGCGCCAGAAACCCGATCAACCAGACCGGCGGTGTGTCGAGCCATTTCATCCGTGACGCCCCCCTTCGCGTCGGGCAGCCACGCGCTACCGTTTGTCTGCATAATCTGCGTTACTTGCCTCCGAAGGGCAATCCGCTACGCTGCGGCAAATCTGCAGGGTAGAAGCAGGAGCCAGAACACCAATTGCCATCAGAGGTTTTGACATGACGCGCGACGAATTCAACACCTTCTGCGCCCGGCTGCCGGAAACCAATCATGTTGTGCAATGGGGCAATGCCGATGTCTGGAAGGTGGATACCAAGGTGTTTGCCATCTGCGGATGGCATGAAAATGACGCGGCCTTTACGTTCAAGGTTTCCGATATTGCTTGGGAAGTCCTACAGGATCAGCCCGGCATTCGCCCTGCCCCTTACCTTGCTTCGCGCGGGATGAAGTGGTTGCAACACTACGCGGCACCGGGCTTATCGGATACTGCTCTGAGCGAACATCTGATGTTGTCCTACCTCCTCGTTTCCGAAAACCTGACCCGCAAGAGGCGCAATGCGCTCGGTTTGCCGGACACGCTTGAGGCGCTACGGCAGGCAATGACGCAAGACTGAGCGACAGACAGCGCGCTTGCCGCGAGATCGCCTCAATTCATCCCGTTTTCGACAGAAATCCAACGTCTTCCCGCCCCAGCGGATTTGTATTCATTTGCGAAACAAAGCGTCGGAACGGCACGAATCGTCCGGCACCCTAGTAGGCAATATCAGTGGTTGGGCAGAACCGATGGCAACAATGAATTCAGGGCTGGGTGGCCCCGCAGGCTACGGCGAGAACGTATTTTCAAGCAGCCCAAAGGCCGCAGGCAACGCCGACGACGGATCGGTAGAGATCAATGTCACATCAGTCTTTGGCGCCGGTGGGATCGAATTCTTTGGTAGCAACTATACCTCGATCTACCTCAACTCGAACGGTACGATTTCCTTCGGGACCCCCTTTACCGACTATCAGACCACGGATCTGGGCGCGGAAACCACGCCCATGTTGGCACCGTTTTTTGCCGATGTGAACGTCAATAGCGGCGGTGAAATCTACTGGGATGTCGATCCGGGTTCCAACACGATCACCATGACATGGCTCGATGTGGCCCCCTATAGCGGCTCTGGCGGTAACTCTTTTCAGGTCGTGCTGACCAGCAATGGCGGTGGCGATTTCACTGTCGAGTATATCTACGAAGATATCCAGTGGACCGGCAGCGGCGGCAGCGACGTGGCCGATGTAGGCTATACCGATGGCGGCGCAAACGACGTGCTTCTGGACGGGTCGGGCAATGCGAGCGAGTTGCAGAATTACGACAGCAACGACTTTGACGGTGGTGCCGGGCCCGGCACATATCGGATGGAATTTGAAAACGGCGAACCCGTCAGCATGGATGGCATCGTCGACGGCACCGACGGGGCCGATACGATCGATGGGAGCTACGCGGGCGATCCGGACGGCGATGTTGTCGACGGCAATGACGCCATCGGCACCGGTGGCGACGAAGATCTCATCTATGCGCTCGGCGGTGATGACAGCGTAGCCGCTGGCGATGCCAATGACACCGTTTATGGTGGTGGTGGTGACGATACGATCGACGGCGGCGCTGGCAGCGACACGATCTATGGCGACAACAACGCGAATGCGAGCGGTCAGGCCGAGATCCCTGAACTGGGACGCACAAGGTGCCGATAACACCAATCTGGAAGGCGGCTTTACCCAGAACACCGGCGATATGGATGTTACCGTCAGCTTTGATGACGGTGGCGATAGCGAACCGCTGTTGCGTGTTGAAAGCACCGACACGATTTACACAGATACCGGAGAGCCTTTCGACAGCAACTCGAGCGGATATCTCTATGGCGATAACGATGCGACATCAACCACGCGCATCTCGTTTTCCGGGGCAGAGCGCAGCGGCTTTGGCAATGAGGTCAGCAAGGTTCAGTTTCGCATTAGCGACATTGACTGGGGCAGCAGCAACCATACCGATATCGTCACAGTCAATGCTTTTGACGCCAACGGGGATCCGGTCACGGTTGTTATTTCCCCCGATGGCGCAGACACTGTTTCGGGCAACACCATCACCGCGAGCACCTCTGGCGAGAGCCAGGCCGATGCTGCTGGTTCGGCACTCATTACCATCGAAGGACCGGTTTCGAGCATCGAAATCGAGTATTCGAACGCCCAGTCGGGGACACAGGCCGTCTGGATCAGCGATGTTCATTTCGTCACCATTCCGCCCGTCGACGGCAACGACAGCATCAACGGCGGTGCTGGCCGCGATTTCATCGACGGCGAAGGCGGTGAGGATACCATCGACGGTGGCAATAGCGCCGACACCATCTTGGGCGGCGCGGGCGACGATGTCATCGTTGACAGCGGCGGCAGTGGCTCGGCTGACAGCATCGACGGCGGCACCGGCAATGACAGCATTGATGCAGGGCACGGCAACGACACCATAATCGGCGGCGACGGCGACGACACCATGACCGGCAACCGCGGCGTGGACATCTATGACGGCGGCGCTGGCGACGACGTGATGTACCTGTCCGAGGGCGACACGGCTGTAGGCGGCGATGGCGACGATCTGTTTGTCCTGACCGATCTGGGCGAGACAGGCAGCAGTACCATCTCGATTACTGGCGGCGAAGGCGACGAAACCGACGGAGATACGCTGCAACTGTCCCCGGATGTCAGCTATTCGGACATCACATTCACCAACACAGATGACAACGCAGGTGGCCTGTCGGGCAACTTTGCCATGTCTGACGGCACGATCGTCACCTTTACCGAGATCGAGAACATCATCTGCTTTACGCCCGGCGCGCAGATCCTGACCGAACACGGCCTCCGTGCGATTGAAACGCTACGGGTGGGTGATCGCGTGGTCACACGCGACAACGGGCTGCAACCGATCCGTTGGCTGGGCATGCGCACCGTAGCGGGACAAGGTCGCTTTGCCCCCGTTCAGATCGCGCGACACGTCATCACGAACGCCACCCGCCCGCTGCTGGTCTCACCGCAGCATCGCATCCTGTTTTCGGGATATCAGGCCGAATTGCTGTTTGGGACATCCGAAGTGCTGGTTGCGGCCAAGCATCTGATTGACGGTTGCGATGTACGTCAGATCGAGCAGACGCATGTCACCTATGTGCACCTGATGCTGGATGCGCATGAAGTCATTTATGCGGACGGGACTGCAACAGAGAGCTTCCACGCGGGTGATGTCGGCCTTTCCGCGCTCAGCGATGCAAGCCGTGACGAAATGTTCGCAATCTTTCCGGAGTTGCGCAGCAACCCGAACGCCCACGGCCGCACGGCCCGTCGCTGTCTCAAGCGGCGCGAGGCGCAATTGCTGAACGCATATGATCATTCCGCGAGGGCGGTTGCATAGGGGGCAGCATGTTTCGCCGCAAAAATGCGAAGGTGCCGCCGCATCGTTACCCGCGTGATGCCATAGGCACATGCCAGATCGCGCCCGAGGAGCCGCTCAACGCGATCCGCCCGATGCCCGCTTTTCTCGGGGCAACCGAACGTATCCGCCGCTCGGGAACCGTCGGTGCAAACCGGGCAGACACAGAGCAAAGACGCGTGATTATGAGTATGACCCCATCAAAGCGTTCCGAATACAGCAATGTATCCACCGCAAAAAGCCAGCCCGTCAGCCCAGTACGTCAGTACACTCCGGCTGAGCCCTCTCCGGGATCGGCGCGCTCGTTCTTTTGCGGACCTCTCTACGGAACACCCGTCAATCTCTAGCTTCGGGAAGGATAGAGGATGGCAACGCTTGACCATGATATCTGGCTGACTGCCGGCAACGGCACTGCAGAAGATGGTGACATCACCCTGTCCGAAGGTGGCAACAGCACTATTGTCACGGCTGATTTCACCGAAAACGCATGGGACGCCAGCCAGTCGGGCTACAATATCTCGCAGTTTGGTGCGTTTGGCGTCACATCGCCGATCCGGGCGAGTTTCGATTTCTCCAATCCGGTTGAAAACCTCACTTTTGATCTGGAGCATGTGAATTCATCGGGGACGACCTATGACGACATGTTCACGATCTACGCCTATGATCACGCCGGTAATCTGCTGGATGCTGCCGATGTGATCGCGGGCCTCAGCGGACTGGTAGATGACACCGTTATCGTCAACGCTGATGGATCGGTATCCATCGAAGGCGATGGCGGCACGGCGAACAATATCGGGGTGTCGCTGCCGGGTCGGGTATCGCAGCTTGATCTGGTGTTCGAGGACGGCCCCGATGGCAGCCAGTCCGGCGGCGCGGGTATTGGCGATTTCAGTTTCACCATTCCGACCCCGCTGGACTACATCGTTGAGGGTGGCGGCGGCGACGACACAATTGACGCCGGTTACACCGGTGATCCCGAAGGGGATCGCATCGACAATTCGGATCATTCGGACGGATCGAACGACGATTCGGTTCTGGCCGGTGCGGGCAACGACTCGGTAAAATCCGGCGCGGGCGACGATACGGTGTTCGGCGACGACGGGGACGACACCCTGATCGGTGGTGAAGGCAATGACCGTCTGGACGGCGACAGCGGCAGCGACAGCATCTCCGGTGGCGATGGTGACGACACGATCATCGGGGACGATGGCGACGATACGCTGCTCGGCGACGATGGTGATGACGAAATTTACGTCTCAAGCGGCAAGAATACTCTGGATGGCGGCGCGGGTCGTGACCAACTCTATGGTGGGTCGGGAAATGACAGCTTGTCAGGCGGAACAGGCGCTGATGCGCTGTCCGGCGGTGGCGGCGATGATACGCTCAACGTTGCAAAAGGCGACAAAGCATCCGGCGGCGACGGCGACGATGTTTTTGTTCTCACCGATCTCGGCGAGGGAGCGGGCGACAGCATCTCCATCACTGGCGGTGAAGGCGACGAGACAGATGGTGACACCCTGCTGCTGACGCCGGATGTGCGTCACGACGACATCACGTTCACCAATCCCGACGACGACGCTGGCGGCCTGAGTGGCAGTTTCAACTGGAACGGAACCAAGGTCAGCTTTTCCGAGATCGAGAAGATCATCTGCTTTACCGCTGGAACGCAGATTATGACCGTCCATGGCGACCGCCCGATTGAAACACTGCGCATTGGCGATCGGGTGGTCACGCGCGACAGCGGTCTGCGCGCGATCCGCTGGATCGGCAAGCGTACCGTCGTCGGCCGGGGCGCATTGGCACCAATCTCGATCAGCCCTGCCGTCTTGGATGGCAGACGTGCGCCATTGCTGGTCTCACCCCAGCATCGGATGCTCTTTACCGGGTACCGCGCTGAGATGCTGTTTGGTCGATCCGAAGTGCTGGTCGCAGCCAAACATCTGGTGAATGGTGGCGACATCCACGAGGCGCCGTGCGACACGGTGACATATATCCACCTGATGCTGGACGCGCATGAAATCATCTATGCCGAAGGCACCGCGACCGAGAGTTTCTACGCTGGTAGCAGCGGCTTGGGCGCGATCACCGAAGAATCCCGCGAAGAGATGTTCGCGCTCTTTCCCGAGTTGCGCTGGAATACCGGGGCGCATGGCCGTACTGCCCGCGTCTGCCTAAAGCCGCACGAGGCACGTCTTTTGCAATAACCTCTGCTTGGCAAGGTCAGGCAGATTTGCGCGGTGCGCGCAGCTTGGCCTCTGACCAGTCGCGCGCGGCATCCCCGAACGCAGCAAAGAGCGGGCGCGATGCGGGATCGTTCACCGCATTCCATTCCGGGTGCCATTGCACCGACAGTGTAAATCCGGGTGCGCCCTGCACATACGTAGCCTCGGGCGTACCATCTGGCGCGTGTCCGTCGATCACGATGCGTGACGCCGCGTCACGTATGCCCTGCCCGTGCAGCGTATTGGTCATGACCTCCTGCACCCCCATCAGCCGATGAAAAACACCGCCCTCGGCAAATGTCACCTTATGGCGCAATTCGAACTGTTCTTCCAACGTACCGTCAGGGGGCATCCGATGATTGTCGCGGCCCGGCAAATCGCGAATCTCAGGGTATAGCGTGCCGCCCATGGCAACGTTAACCTCCTGAAATCCCCTACAAATCCCTAGGAACGGCTGACCGCGATCAACACAGGCCCGGATCAGCGGCAGCGTGATCGCGTCGCGCGCCTCGTCGAACGCGCCATGCGCCTCGGTCGGCTCTTCGCCGTAGTGTTGCGGATGCACATTGGGCCGTCCGCCGGTCAATAGAAAGCCGTCGCAATGGTCCAGCAATTCGTCGACGGAAACCAGATCCGGGTCACTCGGTACAATCAGAGGCATGCAGCCAGCGGCCCTTGCGATCGCTTCGGAATTCATGCGCCCGCCCGCATGGACGGGAAAGCGGTCGTCGATGATGTAACAATTTCCGATGATACCAACGAGTGGGCGTGCCATGACGGTCCTGTGTTCTGTTGCCAGCCCTTGGTACAGCTTGCAGTACCTATTGAAAACGCTTTTTCACGAACATCCGCTTGTGCATACACGCAAGACGCAGACACATTGCGCGCCACCGGTCCGGTCCACCTCATCAAGGATGCTGACGGACCGGACGGGGTAACACCGCGCCGTTTTTGGGAACTCAATCAGTGGTGCCGACGGTCCCATTATCCTCCACTGCTGCGGGGGGCGTGGCCACAGGGGCCTCGGCTGGATCATCTGCATCGCCCGGATCATTCCCGAAATAGACGAGCCGTAGTGTAAGCGCCAAGAGCAGGATCGCGGCGAAGATGACAACCAGCGCCATCCCGCTCAGCGGTCCTTTGTGACGCTTTTTCTGTTTTTTGAAGTTGGTATCGGGCGCTGACATGGCAATTCTCCTTTGGTCTGGTCGGCACATACGCGGTCACGCATGCCGGATCGCCCATTGAAGGGCGGGTGTCAGTGACATAACGTCCGCCCCGCACGTTGGTTCCTTTTTCGCCGGAGTAAAAAACTATGAAAGATGCCGCCCCGCAGCCGATTTATCTGGCGGACTATACCCCGCCCGCCTATCTGATTTCGGATGTGCATCTGACTTTTCGGCTTTCGCCGAGCGCGACGCGCGTTCTCAGCCGGATCAGCTTTCGCCCCAACCCGGACGCAAAAAGCGGAGAGTTTGTGCTGCATGGCGAAAATCTGACTCTGATCTCTGCCGCAATCGACGGCGCCCCTGTATCGCCCCAGATGACCGACACCGGGCTGACCTGCGATGTGCCTGATGCACCTTTTGTCTGGGAGGCCGAAGTAGAGATTGATCCGGCGGCCAACACGGCGCTCGAAGGGCTCTATATGTCGAACGGCATGTATTGCACGCAATGCGAGGCCGAAGGATTTCGCAAGATCACCTATTACCCGGACCGGCCGGATGTGATGGCGGTCTTTACCGTGCGCATCGAGGGCGATGATCCGGTGATGCTGTCCAACGGCAATCTCGTGGCCAAGGGCGACGGCTTTGCAGAATGGCACGATCCATGGCCAAAACCAGCCTATCTCTTTGCGTTGGTGGCGGGTCAACTGGTCAACCACCCCGGCAGTTTTACCACCTGCTCTGGCCGCGAGGTAGAACTGAACATCTGGGTGCGCCCCGGTGACGAAGGTAAATGTGCATTCGGGATGCAGGCGCTGAAGGATTCAATGCGCTGGGACGAAGAGGTTTATGGACGCGAATACGATCTGGACCTCTTTAACATCGTTGCGGTCGATGACTTCAACATGGGGGCGATGGAAAACAAGGGGCTGAATATATTCAACTCTTCTTGCGTGCTCGCCTCACCCGAAACGTCCACCGACGCCAATTTCGAGCGGATCGAGGCGATCATCGCGCATGAGTATTTCCACAACTGGACTGGCAATCGGATCACCTGCCGCGATTGGTTCCAGCTTTGCCTCAAGGAGGGTCTGACGGTTTACCGCGATGCGCAGTTCACGGCAGATATGCGCAGCGCACCGGTCAAGCGGATTGAGGATGTGATCGCGCTACGTGCCCGCCAGTTCCGCGAGGATAACGGGCCGCTGGCACATGCTGTCCGGCCATCAAGCTTTGTCGAGATCAATAACTTCTATACTGCAACGATCTATGAAAAGGGTGCCGAAGTGATCGGCATGCTGAAAACGCTGGTCGGCGATGCGGCCTACTACAGCGCGCTCGACCTTTATTTCGAGCGTCACGATGGTGACGCCGCCACGATAGAGGATTGGTTGCAAGTATTCGAGGATGCCACGGGGCGCGACCTGACCCAATTCCGCCGTTGGTATGATGATGCGGGGACGCCGCGTGTTCGAGTCACGGACGATTTCGCGGATGGCACATATACCCTGCACCTCAGCCAGAACACGCCCCCGACCCCCGGTCAGGATAACAAGCCGCCGCGTGTGATCCCGGTTGCCGTCGGTCTTCTGGGATCAGATGGCGACGAGGTGCGTGCAACCGAAGTGCTGGAAATGACCGAGGCAAAGCAGAGCTTCAGGTTCGAAGGCCTGAATGCCCGGCCTGTACCGTCGATCCTGCGCGACTTTTCGGCGCCCGTGATCATCCAGCGCGACACCAGCCCAGAGGAACGGGCGTTCGTGCTGGCACATGACACCGACCCGTTCAACAAATGGGAAGCAGGCCGCACGCTGGCACGCGAGGGCCTGCTGGAGATGATCTGTCAGAACGAGGATCCCGATGAGCGGTACCTTGATGCAACCCTGACAATGGCACGCGACGACAGCCTCGACCCCGCGTTTCGCGCTTTGGCTCTTGGGCTGCCCAGTCAGGACGATCTGGCGCAGGCGCTGCATGATGGCGGCACCACACCTGATCCACAGGTGATCTGGGACGCGCTGGAGACGTTGAAACAGGCGCGCGCACAGGCGATGCAGGACACCGCGACCAGACTCTACGCGCAGTATCAGGTTACCGAACCCTACCGCCCGGATGCTGCGCAATCAGGCGCTCGGGCGCTGGCCAATGCCGCACTGGGCATGATCACCCGGCTTGATGGCGGAGCGCAGGCGCAACGCCAGTATGACAGCGCAGACAACATGACCCAGCAACTGGCGGCGTTGGGCTGCCTGTTGCAGGCTGGGAACGGCGATCCGGCAGTGGCTGCCTTTTACGATCAATGGCAGCATGATCGGCTGGTAATCGACAAATGGTTCAGTTTGCAAATCTTGCACGCGCGCCCCCAAGATACGGCGGCTGTCGCCGAAAGACTAACGCGGCATCCTGATTTCACACTGAAGAACCCGAACCGTTTCCGCGCGACATTGGGCGCGTTGACGATGTCGCCCGCAGGGTTTCACCACGTCAGCGGCGCCGGCTACGCCCTGCTCGCCGATTGGCTCATCCAGCTGGATCCGTTGAACCCGCAGACCACTGCACGGATGTCTACCGCGTTCGAGACATGGCGGCGGTATGACGACGCGCGACAGACGTTGATTTCCGCACAGCTCGACCGAATTCTGGCACAGCCCAAGCTCAGCCGCGATACCACGGAAATGGTGAGCCGCATCCGCGAGGCGTGATACTCAGTCACCCGTTGCTGCTTCGGCGATCGGCTTGGGGCGTGCCTTGGGTCGTGGTGACGTTGTCACGGCGCAAAAGCTTTGCTGGCGTAGCCAACTGGCCATGTCAGCCCGCTTGCGTGCCGAACGCATCGGCCCCCAGTCTGCTGCCACTCCGCGCCAGCGCCTGTCCTTGATCGCAATCGCCTGATCGCGTGGCACAGTGACGGCAAGTATGCGAATCGCACAACTCAAATTGGCGGTTCCGTCCTTCAGCGCGGCACCGGACCGCGCCCGACAGCCATAGCCACGCGCAGTGGCAGGCAGGATTTGCAACAGGCCGTACCATTTGCCCCCACCGCCCACTGCATCCGGCCGATATGTGCTCTCGAATTTGGCCAGCGCCGACAGGAAACCGACCCAAAAGGCCCGGCGCTGCGGCGGCTCAGCAGCAACATAACCCGGACACCATTCGGCAATATCGCGCGGCACGGTTTTGGTCAGAGGCTGACCGTGGGCCTGAAGCGCGGCGAGTGCACCGCGTGTCCAGCGCGTCGCCTCTGGACGATGCTGCCACCGCGTCGGCGGTATCTCGCCCGGTCGTGCCACCGGGTTTGTTTGACCCAAGGAGCCCTCTTCGGCCTTAGCCGACCCACTCGGGGTAAAAATTACTATGCAAATACAAAGAGCAAGCCGGATCATCCCGCATGATCGCCGGAATTGCAATCAAAGGCAATATTGCCGCGACAGCGCCGACTTACCTTGCCATCTTCAAACCGGTGTCATGTTTTGGCCCGATTGCCCCGGCAAAGTCGCCGACAACTGAAACTGACGTTCCTGACTCGAGGCGATTCCAACGTGCCACTGCCCTCCCCCATCATGACTGCCGCGCAATCCTTCTTTCGCCATACCAGCCTGCCGCGATTGAGCGTCTTATCTGGCAAAGTTTCGTACATGCTGCGCTCTCGGCGTCCGGGGCGGACCCGCGCCGACCGGCCAGATCTGGATGCCCTCAGCCGCCGTATCATCCTGCCGTCGATGCCGATCACAGACGAAGAAATGGCACGCGCCGAATTCCAGGATCGCGGACTAAAGCTTGCTCGGCAGGAACTGTGGGATCAACTTGCCGAGGCAATTCACGACGCGGATGCGGCACGCACCGCAACTCCGGGCGGCGAATCGGCGGCACTATTGCTGAGCTTTGGTGCGCGCAGTGATGTGGTCGCGATGGCAGAGGATGCGCTGTTCGAGGGCACGGCCCCACCCAGCGCCGGTATCGACGCATTCGAAGCAATCCTGACAGACGCGCCAGACGATTACGCAAGGGCGATGATCGTTGCCGCAACCCATATCGATATTGGCTGGGCTTGGCGCCACGCGCCCGACAGCCCCCTTACCGAGACACCGGGCGCGCGCGCTGCCCAGTTCAAAGCGCATTTCGATCGCGCAGCTGACCTGCTGACGCGGTTCAGCGGGCTTGCCGAAAATGCGCCCTCGCTCGCGGCGACCGAATGCGCGCTGCTGGCCGCGCAGACCTGCACGGATCGCAATGTAGCGGATGATTTCGAGGACCTGATAGATTTGGATCCGACCAGCCCGCGCCACATGCGCGCGCTCGGACAGACCCTGCTGCCCAATCGTCTGGGAGATTACAAAAGGCTGGAACTGGAAGCACGGCGCACAGCCTCTCGGACCGGCGATGTTTGGGGCGCCGGAGCATATGCTTGGGTCTACCTCGATGCATTGGCGTTGGACGCGGGGGCTCTGGATCTGTTGGACACCGACTTTTTCGCAGATGGGTTGCGCGACATTCTTGCCCGCTGTCCCGATCAACACACTGCGAACCTGCTGGCGGCATTTTGTGCGGTGTCGATGCGCCCGCAGGACGACACACCACATGCCACCGCCGCAATTCGTGCATCGGTTCAGGAAAACCTGCGCTGGATTCTGTCGGACCACCTGCATGAGCTGCATCCGCTGATCTGGACGCAGGCCCTGCATAACCCCGGCCAACCGTCCCGTCTGCCATCTCGTCGGGCACTAATCAGCGAAGGCCGTCAGACGGCGCTGCGCGCGATTGCCTCAATCTTTGCCGATGACATCTCGGACGGCAGTAGCATCGCGTTTTCGCCTGCTGGCATGTATCACCTGCCCTCGATTTAATCGATCCCGCGTCAGGCGCGTAGTATCGCCCCACCCCATCAGGTTTTCCGGGGCACACCATGCTGCAGCGCCCAAAGCTTCATCGCGTCCAGCACCGGCAAAAGAGCGCTCCCGCTCGGCGTCAACTTGTACGCTGACCGGGGCGGATTTTCGGAGTAAGGATGGCGCGCGATCAGGCCGGCACCTTCCATGCGCTTGAGCCTTGCAGAAAGGGTGTTGGGCGAGACACCCAGACTATCCTGCAAATCCAAAAAACGGCTGGGGCCGTTTCTCATCAGTGTTGAGACTAACAACAATGTCCACTTGTCCCCAACGACCTCAATCGCATGCGCCTGTGCTCGTTGTTCGTTTTCACTCTTACCCATGGATCGAAAAAAACCATACAATGTTTGATGTTATGCCAAGAAACCAATCTTCCTGATGATTTGCAATCGCATTTCGACATGTCGCGAACGATTGTCGTCATTTTACCGAATTGCCGCCATCGTAATGCCTCGCGTTCCGGCTTGCGCGCAGGCTCTTGCCCCCTTCCGCACGCTGGCCTAGAACGCTGAGCACCTGACATATGGAGGGCACGCCATGCTCGATCTGACATACGAGACACCCAAACCACGCGTGATCGCGGGCGCCAAGCATGACTGGGAACTGGTCATCGGGATGGAAGTGCACGCGCAGGTGGCGTCACAGGCCAAGCTGTTTTCGGGTGCCTCTACCCGGTTCGGAGCCGAGCCCAATTCGAATGTTGCCTTTGTGGACGCCGCAATGCCGGGCATGTTGCCGGTGATCAACGAATTCTGCATTGAGCAGGCCGTGCGCACGGGGCTGGGCCTGAAGGCGCAAATCAACTTGAAATCGGCCTTTGACCGCAAGAATTACTTCTACCCGGACCTGCCCCAAGGGTATCAGATCAGCCAGCTCTACGAACCCATCGTCGGCGAAGGCGAGGTGCTGGTGGACATGGAGCCGGGCATCGCGCGACTGGTACGGATAGAGCGTATCCATATGGAGCAGGATGCAGGTAAATCCATTCACGACATGGACCCTAACATGTCCTTCGTCGACCTCAACCGAACCGGCGTCTGCCTGATGGAGATCGTCAGCCGCCCGGACATCCGTGGCCCCGAAGAGGCAGCCGCCTATGTGCTGAAAATGCGTCAGGTCCTGCGCTACCTCGGCACCTGCGATGGCAACATGCAGAACGGCAACCTGCGCGCCGACGTGAATGTCAGCGTCTGCCGTCCGGGTCAGTATGAGAAGTATCAGGAAACTCAGGATTTTTCCCATCTCGGCACGCGTTGCGAAATCAAGAACATGAACTCTACCCGGTTCATCCAGATGGCGATCGATTATGAGGCGCGCCGCCAAATCGGTATTCTCGAGGCCGGTGGATCGGTCGATCAGGAAACCCGCCTGTATGATCCCGACAAGAACGAAACGCGGTCGATGCGGTCCAAGGAAGAGGCGCATGATTACCGCTATTTCCCCGACCCCGACCTGCTGCCGCTGGAGATAGAGCAGGCATGGGTGGACGAGATCGCCGCCTCTCTGCCCGAACTGCCGGACGCGAAAAAGGCACGATTTGTCAATGACTTCGGGCTTAGCGAATACGACGCCTCAGTGCTGACGGCGGATCTGGAAAGTGCCGGATATTTCGAGGCCGCTGCGGCGGGACGCGATGGCAAACTGGTGGCAAACTGGGTGATCAACGAGCTGTTTGGTCGGCTCAAGAAAGAGGGCGCAGACATCACCTCCAGCCCGGTCAACCCGGATCAGCTGGGCGGTATCGTGGACCTGATCAGCTCGGACGCGATCAGTGGCAAGATTGCCAAGGACCTGTTCGAGATCGTCTACACCGACGGCGGAGATCCTGCTGAAATCGTTGAAAAACGCGGCATGAAACAGGTCACGGACACCGGCGCCATCGAGGCCGCCGTGGACCAGATCATCGCCGACAATCCAGCACAGGTGGAAAAGGCAAAGGCCAACCCCAAACTGGCTGGCTGGTTCGTGGGGCAAGTGATGAAAGCGACCGGCGGCAAGGCCAATCCCAAAGCCGTCAACCAGATCGTGAGCGCCAAGCTGGGGCTTTGAAATCCGGCATCGGTTTTACGTCGGTACTGCGTCGGTATCATGTCGGTGGGTGTGATCAGATGCGTGGTGCGCGCCGGTGCTGCCGTGCGGCCGGGTGAGTTAGTGTTGTGTTTGGGCTCACCCGAAGGCAACAAGCATTCGGAGTGTTTGGTTTTCGAGCCTTATGCCCGGCAACCCATCGATCGCCGGTGGCCCGAAACAGACGTTCGAAACCAACGCCAGCATTGGGCCTTATTGACCGATACTGCGTGATGCTTGAACGTCGGCTTTGACGTATCACACTAATAAAATTCCGAGGCTTCATGCCCAAAGCGCAAATTTCACCGCTCGCCCAACCGCTGACACTGCCATGCGGTGCTACACTGAAAAACCGGATCGCCAAGTCCGCAATGTCGGACTCTCTTGGCGACGGCGCTGGCAACCCAACCAACGATCAGATCAGACTTTACGAACAGTGGGCCCAAGGCGGTTTGGCGTTGTCAATCATCGGCGAGGTTCAAACTACTCCTCATTTTGCAGAGAAGCCCGGCAACCTTGTTTTGAATGGTCACTCAGATCTAGACTTGTTCAAACGCCTCGCAAAAGCAGGTGAAACCGACAACGCACACCTATGGCTCCAACTTGGCCACGCGGGCGCAATGGCGGATGCCCCGATAAGTACACCAAAAGGACCGAGCGCGCTGGACTTACCCGGCCTGACTTGCGGCGCGTTGTCGATGGACGAGATACACGCGCTACCCGCCGAATTTGCCCAAACCGCCAACCTTGCAAAGGAACTTGGTTTCGGAGGTGTGCAGGTACATGCGGCACATGGCTTCCTGCTTAGTCAATTTCTGTCACCTTTGTTCAACAAACGAGAGGATGCCTATGGCGGTTCTCTCCAAAACCGGATGCGGCTCCTGCTCGAAGTGGTCGACGCGGTGAGAAAAGTTGTCGGCCCTGAATATCCGGTCGGTATCAAGTTGAATGCGACGGACCAGCTTGAGGGCGGTTTTGCTGAGAACGAGTCCCTCGAGGTCATCGCCACAGTAGACCAAATGGCAATCGACCTTATCGACATCAGCGGCGGCACATACTTCCCCGGTGCTGCATCCTCGTCTGATCGGGCAGGCTCTGGCCCCTATTTCGTAGAATTCGCAGGTCGCGCGCGCCAAAAGACGAACATACCATTGATGCTCACAGGCGGATTCAAAACGCGTGCTCAAGCAGAAAGCGCAATTGTCGAGGACAAGGCCGGCCTTATCGGGTTGGCTCGCGCGTTGGTGGTCGATCCAAAACTGCCATCTTTTTGGCTGTCCGAACAGCGCAGCGAGCCGCAGTTTCCACGGTTCAAGAACCCGCCAGAAGGCGGTGTGACCGCATGGTACACGATGCAGATCACACAGCATGCAAAAGGGGATGCCGCGCTCGCGCCTGACGAATTGGAAAAAGCTATTGCAGAATATGAAGACAGAGACGAAGCGAGGCGGCGAATTTGGAATTCAAGGTTTAGCTGACCTTCGCGTAGGTGCAGCGAAGTGACGCTTCGTCCGAACCACACAGAGCGGCCCTGATGGCAGCGAACGTCCGAAAAGCCGTAACCCCTTCCCTCCTTGCGCCACACCAGCTACACCGCCATGCGACCCGACCCGAGGACGCGTAGCCGATGCCACAGACCGCCCCAAAGCCCGACAATGCGCCATTTCTGACCGATCTGATGGAGATCGAGCCGGAGTGGATCGACTATAACGGGCATCTGAATATGGCCTATTACACGGTGCTGTTTGATCGCGGGGCGGATCAGGTCTATCCGTTGATTGGGTTCGGGGTGGATTATGCCGAGGCGCGCAAGCTGACCACATACACCGCCGAATTTCATATCCGCTACATGCGCGAGCTGCATCTGGGGGACCGGGTTCGGGTGGCGTTTCAGTTGATCGACCATGACGAGAAACGTTTTCACAGTTTTCAGCATCTCTATCATGAGGATGGCTGGCTGGCCGCGACGGCAGAGGGGCTGACGCTGCATGTGGACATGACCGGGCCAAAGGTGACGCCGATGCCACAGGATATTCTGGACGGTCTGGGCCGGATGCAGACCGCACATGACGCGCTGCCACACCCCGAGGGGATTGGGCGCAGGATCGGCATTGGCAACTCTATCCGGCGTTGAGGGGGCGATTATCGCCCTCGACGGGCCTGCGCGGTTCGGCCTATGGTGGTGGCGTCGGCAGGTCTGCCGGCCCTGATCTGCCCGTGCTGACCAAGGGAGCGCCGCGCCTGCTTATGCGATTGTCATGCTGACGCTTTTGCTGCGCCGCCTCGTTCTGGGCGCAATCACTGTGGTGATCGTGTCGGTGCTGATCTTTGCAGGTGTCGAGGCCCTGCCCGGAGACGCCTGCACCGCGTTTCTGGAGCGCGAGGCGCAGGGCGCGCTGCTGGAGAAATGCCGCGCCGATCTGGGATTGGATCAATCTGCGGTCACGCGGTATCTTGACTGGGCTGGCGGCGCTGTGCGCGGCGATTTCGGGATATCGGCGGGCGGGGTAGAGAGCATCGCCTCACTGGTGACGGACCGGTTGAAGAATTCCGCATTGCTGGCGGCCTGCGCATTGGCGGTGGGTGTTCCGCTGGCCATCGTGCTGGGTGTCATCACCGGGCTATGGCGCGACCGGCCGGTTGATCTGCTGCTGTCGACCACGGCGATCTTGGCAATGACCATCCCCGAATTCGTATCGGCCACGGTGCTGATCCTCATTTTCTCGGTCTGGTTGCGCTGGATACCGGGGATCGTGGTGGCCCCCGCCGATTATCCGGTCTCGGCATTTTTTCCGGAGATTATCCTGCCGGTCATCGTGCTGAGCATGGTGATGACGGCGCATATCCTGCGCATGGTCCGGTCCTCGGTGATCGAGGTGATGGCGGGCGATTACGTGCAGATGGCCACGCTCAAGGGCGTACCCTACTGGCAAGTGGTGTTCCGCCATGCGCTGCCCAATGCGCTGCTACCTGCGATCAACGTCGTGGCGTTGACGGTGGCGTGGCTCTTGGGTGGGGTGGTGGTGATCGAAGTGGTGTTCAACTATCCCGGCATGGGGCGGATGATGATCGACGCCATATCCGACCGTGACCTGCCAGTGGTGCAAGCCATCGCGCTGATCGTGGCAGTGACCTATGTGGGCGTGAACCTGACGGCGGATATCCTGACGATGGTGCTGAACCCGCGCTTGCGCACGTATCACATGAGGCGCCGATGAGTGATGCAGCGCAGCCCCGGACCGCGTTTCGTGCGCGGCGTATCTGGCGTGTGTTGCGCGATGTAGCCGCGCGGCCCTCGGGGGCCGTTGGCGTGACCTTGATCGGCTTCCACGTCTTGCTGGCGGCATTTGGCCCGTGGATCGTGCCGTTTGACACCAACGCGATGAGTTCCGCAGAAATGCTGGAGACGCCCAGCGCCCGGCACTGGATGGGCACCGATCATCTGGGGCGTGACATCCTGAGCCGCGTGATGATGGGCGGACGCGAGGCGCTGTTCGTGACCGGGCTGGCCACACCGCTGGCGATGCTGTGGGGCGGGTTCACCGGCATGGCGCTGGGGCTGGCGGGTGGCCGGATCGACGAGGCGATGATGCGGCTTGTGGATGCCTTCCTGTCGTTACCCGGCATCCTGATCCTGTTGGTTTTGGTGATGACCTTTGGCACGGGCAACCATGTGCTGATCCCGACGCTTGGTTTTCTCTTTGGCATTCCTGTCATTCGTGTCGCTAGGGCGGCCACGCATGAGGTGATCGCGCGTGATTTCATTGCTGCCGCCCATGCGCGCGGGCACAGCGCCATGACCATCATCGGCACCGAATTGCTGCCCAATGTACGCGATGTGATGATGGTCGAGGGGGCAATGCGCTGGTCGTGGATGTTGCTGGCGTTCTCGTCGCTGTCATTTCTGGGGTTTGGCGTTTCCCCGCCAACCCCGGACTGGGGGCTGATGATCGCGGATGGACGGATATACATGTCGCTCGCGCTCTGGGGCGTATTGGGGCCGGTCATTGCGCTGAGTTCGCTGATCATTGGGATCAATCTGGCGGCAGATGCGTTGGCCAAATCGCTGGGCATCGACCGCGCCCGCAAGGCGGCGATCTGAGATGAGCGGCGCAGCCCCCATCATCGAAGTCAACAGCCTCAGCGTGGGCTTTACCGGCCTCTCGGGCCGGACCCTGCCGGTCCTGCACAGCGTCGACCTGAGCGTTGCGCGCGGGCAGAGCGTCGGGCTGGTGGGCGAATCCGGGTCCGGCAAGAGCACATTGGCACTGGCGGCAATGGGATACCTCAAATCCGGGCTGCGCGTGCTGGCCGGCACCGTGCAATTTGACGGGCACGACATGTTTGCCCAGCGGCGGCGCGGGTTGGAGTCGATCCGGGGCGGGCAGTTGGGGCTGGTGCCGCAGAATGCAGGGCAGTCGTTGACGCCGACCATGCGCATCGGACGGCAGATGGCCGAGGCGCTGCGTCTGCACAGCCCCCTGCCCCGATCGGACCATACCGCCCGCGCGCTGGAGTTGCTGACGCAGGTGCGACTGCCCGACCCGGAAACGATCTATACCCGGTTCCCGCATGAACTGTCCGGTGGGCAGCAACAACGGGTGGCGATCGCGATGGCGCTGGCCGGTGATCCCGATGCGTTGTTGTTGGATGAGCCGACGACTGGTCTGGATGTGACGACGCAGGCGCATCTTCTGGACCTGCTGCGCGATCTGGCGCAGGCGCGAAACATGGCGATGCTGTATGTCAGTCACGATCTGGGGGTGATCGCGCGGACCTGTGACCGGGTGATGGTGATGTATGCGGGCGAAGTCGTGCTGGAGGGTGACGCGCGCGACGTACTGCGCGCGCCGTTGCACCCCTATGCGCGCGGTTTGCTGGCCTCGATCCCACGGCTGGGCGACACGCATCTGCCGGTGGCGCTGGAGGGTCGCCCACCCGCACCGGGCGAGGCCCGCACCGGCTGCGCCTTTGCACCGCGTTGCGCATTGGCGCGTGGTGACTGCCGCGCCGCGCCGGTGACGATGCACGATGCAGGCGGCGGAATGCACACGCGATGCCTGCATCACAATGAAGTGGCCGCCCTGCCCAAGGACGGGGCTGGCGCCACGGCGGTGCATGTCGCGCAAGAGGGTCCTGTGGCCTTATCGCTGGAGGGCATGGCAATCTGCTATGCCCAGCCGACGCTATGGGATCGGTTGATCGGGGCCGAGCCGCCAACATCAACGGTGCAGGGAATCACCACGCAAATCGCGCGCGGCGAGACATTGGGCCTGGTGGGCGAAAGCGGCAGCGGCAAATCGACCATTCTGAAGGCCATCGCCGGATTGCTGGCACCGTTGAGCGGTACCATCGCGCTGGACGGTGACACAGCATTGCCGCCGCTGGTTGCGAACCGTCGCCCGGACCATCTGCGCCGCGTGCAACTGATTTTCCAGAATCCTGATGACAGCCTCAACCCGCGCCATACCGTGGCGCAATTGCTGGCGCAGCCGTTAACGCTGTATCACGGGCTGGCGGGTACTGAACTGCGCGCCCGTCAGGAGGCGTTATTGGAACAGGTCCGGCTGGGCGCGCATTACCTGAGCCGCCTGCCGGGCCAGCTATCGGGTGGCGAGAAGCAACGCGTGGCCATCGCCCGTGCCTTTGCCGCCGATCCCGATATCGTGCTTTGCGACGAGGTGACATCGGCGCTGGACGTGTCGGTGCAGGCAGCGGTTCTGGAACTGCTCAATGATCTGAAGGCAGCGCGCGCGGCGACCTATGTGTTCGTCAGCCACGATCTGGCTGTTGTCCGCGCGTTGGCAGACCGCGTTGCAGTGCTGTATCAGGGGCGTCTGTGCGAGATCGGCCCGGCTGCTGCGGTTTATGGCCGTCCATCTCATCCCTATACCGAGGTGCTGTTGGGCGCTGTGCTGGAGCCGGATCCGGATGCCGCGCCGCGGCTGTTGGCCAATGATGCCGCGGATCTTGCACCGCCCGCGACGGGATGCCCGTTTCAGCGGCGGTGCCCGCGTCATATGGGCGACATCTGTAACACGGTGTCCCCTCCGGCGCGCGCATCGGCAGATGGGCACCTCATCTATTGTCATTTGGACAAGGACACGCTGGATACCGCCCGTTAGGCGCGATGTACTTCCGGCTTTCCCATTGGCGTGCAGGTCGTTAGATTGCGCAAGTTATTGTGATAGACGACTGGACCCGATGCTATGATCCGCTACGAATACAAGGTGCTGACCCCGCCCGCCAAGGGCGTCAAGGCACCGGGGCGAAAATCCGCAGAGGCGCGCTATGCCCATGCGGTCGAACTGTTCTTGAACGCGCAAGCCGCCGAAGGGTGGGAATACCTGCGCTCTGATCTGTTGCCCGGCAGCGAACGGCAAGGACTGACATCCAGCCAGACGGTATATCGCACGGTTCTGGTGTTTCGCCGTCCCATGGGCGACGCAGCCGAGACGGTGATCTCCGAAGCGCAGGCCGTGGCCGAAGCGGTGGCCGATGCCGAAGAGGTTGACGCCAAGGTAGCGTCGCCGGTCGATCGTGAGCCTGAGCCGCCGGTCGAGCCGGAAACGCCAGAGCCAGACAGCCCCGAATCCGACCCGGAGCCAGAGCCGGACCCAAAAAAACCGGGCAAGCCTGACTGAGCACGCGCGCAATGCTGTCTCGACGCCGCGCTTAGCCGTCAACCTCCAGCGCCAATGCGTGTATTTGCCCGATCAAATCCGGGCCGATGGCGGCATGCACGGCGCGATGTTTGGCGAGACGGCTCTGGCCATGCAGCGCAGGCGCGCGCATACGCACGCGAAAATGCGACTGCCCGCCCTCTGGATAACCCGCGTGACCGCGATGCGCCTCGCTTTCGTCGATGACCTCGAGATGCTCGGTCTCGAACGCGGCTTCCAATGCCGTACGAATTTCTGCCGATCTGTTCATTTTTTCCGTTTCACCCCTTCTATTCACTGCGGTTTAGAATAAGATGTTCCGCTCTTAATCCGCCACTCGGATCTCGAGGAAACACCCGGCAAGGACCCGCCCGCAAGCGGATTTTTGGTTTTCTTTATTTCAGAATGGCCGAAAACCGCATTAGACTTTCCGCTCCGACTCGAAAAGAGGTGTCCGATGACCAAGTCAGATCCATTTGGTTTCGATATGTCCGTATCATCCGCCAAGAAGAAAAACCCGCGCGGCCGGCGTGGCATGTCAGGCGCGTCCGAGACATCGACCCGCCTGTGCGAGCACGAAGGCTGTGAGGAGCCGGGCAAGTACCGCGCGCCCAGAGCGCCGGATGTGCTGGACGAATTCCTGTGGTTCTGCCAGCAGCACGCGCGCGAATATAACCTCAAGTGGAACTTCTTTGACGGCACCACCGAGGCCGAGCTGAACGCGCAGATGTCCAAGGACAAGGTTTGGGAGCGCGAGACAAAGCCGATGGGCGACCCCGAAGCGCGCGCATGGGCGCGGCTGGGCATCGAGGATCCGCATCAGGTGCTGGGCGTCAACGCCACCCGCAACCCCGGCAAGTCGCGGTCCGGCCAGCGCAAGCTGCCACCGACCGAACGTCAGGCTATTGATATTCTCGAAGCGGATGACAACTGGACCAAGGCCGAAATTCGCAAGGCCTATAAATCGCTGATCAAGGTGTTGCACCCTGATATCAACGGTGGCGACCGCAGTCAGGAAGAGCAGCTGCAACAGGTCGTCTGGGCATGGGACCAGATCAAACAGAGCCGGAACTTCAAGTAAGAAAACTTGGACAGGATCGGGCGGCTTGCCAGCCGCCCGACTGGCGCGGCCGCGCCGTTAGCCGGACCTGCGTCCCAGCCACCTGTCTTGCGGAACGGCCAGCAGCCGGTCACGCAGCCATTGCCCCGCCTGCCCGAGAGCGCGCTGTTCGGTCCAGACGACATCAATGCCAACGAGTTGATCGCTTTGCTGAAATTCGCTGGTCAATTGCCTCAGTGTTCCGTCAGCGATGTGGCTGGCAACAGAGGGCATTGGCAGTTCCGTCCAGCCAAGGCCACGCAGGACCAGTTCCACGATCAAACCGGGGCTTTCCGCCTGCCAGACCAGCGCGCTCTTGGCTTCGTCGCCGACAGGATGAGGATGATGGTAGCGGCTGCGCAGGATAATCTGGCGATACTGGCGCAGATCGGCATAGGTCGGGCGGACGCAAGCGGCGAGCGGATGGTCGCGCCCGCACACCCGGACAATGGTGGAGTGCCCGACACCCCGAAACTGAAACCCGGCAGGATAATCTTCCTGCTCCACCATCAGCCCCAGATCAGCGCGCCCTTCCTTTAGCAGCGCGCCGGTATCATTGGGTCCGGTGGACAGCAGTTCCAGCGACAATGTTGGAAACGTTTCGGAGAAGGTTTCGAGAATGGCAAAGACCGGCAACAGATCAATCCCGGTTTCGACAACAAGGCCAAGCCGGTCCTCTGTCCCCTCGGCCATCGACCCGGCCTTGGCCATGAACTCTCGTGTTCCCAGCAATATTCCGTTCGCATGGGGCAACATCGCCCGACCTTCGGGCGTGAGGGTCGGCGAGCGCGTGCTGCGATCAAAAAGCGGAAAACCGATATCGATTTCGAGATTGGCAATGGCTGTCGAAACAGCCGATTGCGCCTTGTTCAATCGGCGCGCGGCGGCCGAAAATGAGCCGAGTTCAGCAGCGAGGACAAAGGCCCGCAGGCTATCCGGTGAAGGCATCGCTAACCTATCTGATTATTAGATGGTAACTGACTTTTTATCCCATTTTTTTTCGATAAAAGCAACGCGTGGAAAAACGGATGGATATTATGGAAAAGGCAATCCTCAGGTCCGGGCGGGACCGGCTGCGGTACACGGTCATTTTCGAGCTTTTGCTCATGGCGATGCTGATCCCCGCCGGGGCCGTGTTCTTTGACAAACCGATGATGGATATCGGCGTGCTGGGCGCGATGCTGTCGGTTAAAGCGATGTTGCTGAACCTTGTCTACAACTGGGCTTTTGACCAGTTGGATGCCCGCGCCGGGCGGGTATCCAGCGCCCGGTCACACTGGGGGCGGATTCTGCACGCGCTGGGATTCGAGGTATCGCTGACAATCACGTCGCTGCCGATTTACGTGCTGTGGTTACAAGTCAGCGTGGTTGATGCACTGATGGCAGATATTGTCATCACGTCCTTCGTGGTCGGTTATACGTATGTCTTTACGCTGATCTACGACAAAGCGTTTCCGCTTGTCGGCCCTCGGGCCATCAGAACCTGACCCAATTCCGGCCCACGCATGATCCTGCGCGGGCCGGATTCGTCGGGCCCTGCGCGATCAGCTTTCCAGCTTGGCATCGAGCGTGATTTCGGCATTCAGCAGTTTGGAAATCGGGCAATTCTTCTTGGTCGCTTCGGCAACCTCCTGGAAATCCGCTGCGCTGATGCCGGGGATGCGGGCGGTGACGTCCAGATGCACCTTGGTCACGGCAAAGCCACCATCGACCTCATCCAGTGTCACCTGTGCCTTGGCGTCGATCTGATCGGCTGTCACGCCCTTGTCCGCCAAGCCCAGCGTCATGGCCATCGCATAGCAGCCCGCGTGGGCCGCGCCGACCAGTTCCTCGGGGTTGGTACCGGGGGCGTCCTCAAAACGGGTGTTAAATCCGTAAGGGTTGTCTTTCATCGCCCCGCTCTGGGTACTGATGGTGCCTTTGCCGGTTTTCAGGTCGCCTTGCCATGTGGCGGATGCTCTGCGTTTCATGTGCGCGCTCCTTTGCGATTATCAGGTCATGGGAAAAGACCCGCAGCGGCGGGCCTTCTACAACCCAACGCGGGGCAGTCGCAAAACGTTGCATGCCACAACGTCGATTTTTTTTCGGACGTGCGGGCCTAGGCCGGTTTGAACACCAGACTGACGCCATTCAGGCAGTGGCGTTTGCCCGTCGGAGCCGGACCATCGTCAAAGATGTGGCCCAGATGGCTGCCGCAGCGGCGGCAGTGGCATTCGGTCCGCACCGAGAAAAAACTGCGGTCTTCCTTGGTGCCGATGGCGTTTGGCAGAGCTTTGTAAAAGCTGGGCCAGCCAGTGCCGCTGTCGTATTTGGTATCTGACGGATAAAGCGCCAGATCACAGCCCCGGCAATGATAAGTGCCGTCAGCATATTGTTTGTCCAGTGGCGAGCTGCCAGCGCGTTCAGTCGATTCCTCGCGCATCACGGCGTATTGCGCATCGCTAAGTCGCGCGCGCCATTCGGCCTCGGTACGTGTGACCTCGAATTCCGCGGCCCCCAGTGATGGGCGTGCCAGCGCGGTCACTGCGCCCGCCGCTATTGTGGTGGTGATGAAATGACGTCGGTGCATGTCTCGGTCTCCTCTTCGGGCGGCTGATCGCGTGTGATCAATCTGGTGGTCGCGGGCCCGCATCGCAATGCACGGACCCGCACGATCAGGTGAGAATTGTTACCTGATATATGTCGCACCAGCGTTTACATCGCGGGCAGGATGACACCATCGACAACATGGATGACGCCATTAGACTGTTTCACATCTGCGATGGTCACGTGGATCATCTGGCCCTGCTCATCCTTGAGCGTGATCTGGCCGTTGTCATAGGTGGCATCAAGCTTGCATCCGCCCAGCGTGGGCACGACATGGCTGCCACCATCATCGTCAATCATCCCCATGATCGCGTCCGACATCGCGTCGGCGCCAACCACGTGGCAGGTCAGGATCTTGGTCAGCTGATCCTTGTTCTCGGGCTTCAGCAGGGTTTCGACGGTGCCCTCGGGCAGCGCCGCGAACGCGTCGTTTGTCGGGGCGAATACCGTAAACGGACCCTCACCCGACAGCGTGTCGACCAGTCCGGCGGCCTGAACGGCAGCGACAAGCGTGGTGTGATCGGCGGAGTTTACCGCGTTCTCGATGATATTCTTGTCTGCGAACATCGACGCGCCGCCGACCATCGGATTGGCGGTCGCGATCTGCTCGGTCCCGGTTTCGGTGTTGGTGTTACCGGCCATGACGGGTGCAGCGCCGATACAGATGGCGGCTGTGGTGCTCAGAATACGTGCGAAAGTCATATGTTGTTTCTCCTCTTCATTCCGGGCGGTGTTGCCCGGTTTGCGACAGGAGACACGCGTGGCACGCGGCAAGAGTTTCAGATCAGGCGAAAAGTTTTTCGAGATTGCCGCAACCGCGGCGAGATCAAGCCGGACTGACAGCACCAACCGCCAAAACGGCCCCGGTGGGCGCGCCGGTGGGTGAGCCGCCCGGAGGCTCGTCCGAAATCGCCAGCACGCCGCCGTCCAGACCAGCGCGCAGGGCTTCGGGGATGGTGAGGCTGGCAATCTGGTCCTCAGGCAGCACGCCCAGCGACACAGGTGCGTTGTCACCCGCGATCAGCCACAGTTCTAGCGCGCGGCCGTCGGCGGCCCCGCCCGCGTCACGCTGCACAAAGAGCGCGCCGTTTTCTGCGTCATAGGCGGCCTGCACGATCAGGCTGCCATCCTCGGCGGCGATCTGCGCTACATAGGCCGGATCGTTGGGCGCACGCGGAACAGGATCAAAGAGCCCGGCATTGAGCCCGATCACCACAGCTACGGCAGCGGCGGCCAGACTGCCGCTGACCCAGCCAAGACCCAGACGCTGCATGAGGGTTGGTTTTTCCGTCACGCCGAAAATCTGGGTTTCGATCTGGTTTTGCAGATGTCGGGGTGGTCGCACTTCGGTGATGCCGTCGGTCATGCCGGCCAAATCCTCGGCCCAAGCGGCATAGAGTGCGCGCAACTCGGGTTCGCGCACCAGACGGGCCTCAAACGTGCTGACCTCCTCGGGCGTCAGCAGCCCGAGGGTATATTCCCCCGCAAGAACGCGATCGTCCCTGTCATATGGCTGCTGGTCGTCGCTCATCGCGTCAGACACTCCTTCAGTTTCATCAGACTGCGGCGCAGCCATGTTCGCATCGTGTTCAGTGGCACGTCAAAGGACGTTGCCAGTTCGGCGTATGTTTCGCCTTCCAGATAGGCACGGCGCACGGCGTCGGCGCGGCCCTCTTCCAGTTCGCCAAAGCACCCGGCAAGCTTCTCGCGTTCCGAGCTTTGCACGGCCAGTGCCTCTGGTCCTGGCGTGGGGTCTGCCATCGCCTCGGCTGCATCCAGTCCCGCTTGGCTCTCGCGGCGCTTGCGGGCGCGGTCAATCGCCGTGTTGCGCGCGATGGTGATCAGCCACGTCATCGGGCTGAGACCATTGGCACGGTAGCGGTTGGCGTTATGCCAGACCTTTACATAAACCTCCTGTAACACCTCTTCTGCTTCTGCCCTGTCCTTCAACACACGCAGCGCAATGCCAAATAGTTTCGCGGATGTCTGAGAATAAAGCGCGCCAAAGGCCAGCCGGTCACCGGTGGCGACGCGCGCGATCTGTTGTTCTATGGCTTCGAGTGACACGTTGGCGGCTCTTTTGGACTGTTGACACCAGACATTAGGGCAGTGCGCGGCGAAGGCCAGCAAATCTTTGGCTTTCCCTTGCCCTTGGTCGCGATATGTTGCACGAGGAAGCTAGATGAGAAACGACCGATGAAGGACCCCGCACATGGCTGACGGTAGCATTGACATGAACGCAAAGCCCACCGAAGAGATTTCGGTGCGCGAGGTTTTCGGCATCGACACCGATATGCTGGTAAAGGGATTCGCCGAGCGGTCAGACCGGGTGCCCGATCTGGACAGCACCTATAAATTCGATCCCGACACGACGCTGGCGATCCTCGCCGGATTTTCCCATAACCGCCGCGTGATGATCCAAGGCTATCACGGTACGGGCAAGTCGACCCATATCGAGCAAGTGGCAAGCCGTCTGAACTGGCCTTGTGTGCGCGTTAACCTCGACAGCCACATCAGCCGGATCGACCTGATCGGCAAGGACGCGATCAAGCTGCGCGACGGCGTACAGGTCACCGAGTTCCACGAGGGCATCCTGCCTTGGGCGCTGCGCAACCCGACCGCGATCGTGTTCGATGAATATGACGCGGGCCGTGCCGATGTGATGTTCGTGATCCAGCGCGTGCTCGAGGCCGATGGCAAGCTGACGCTGTTGGATCAGAACGAGGTGATCACACCGAACCCGTTCTTCCGCCTGTTTGCGACGGCCAACACGGTTGGTCTGGGCGACACGACGGGCCTCTATCACGGCACCCAGCAGATCAACCAGGGCCAGATGGACCGCTGGTCGCTGGTGGCGACGCTGAACTATCTCAGCCATGACGCCGAAACCAATATCGTGATTTCAAAGAACCCAGTGTTCAACACCGAAAAGGGCCGCAAGACGATCAGCCAGATGGTCACCGTCGCAGACCTGTCGCGCACCGCGTTCATGAATGGTGAGTTGTCGACGGTGATGAGCCCCCGCACGGTGATCGCATGGGCGCAGAACACCACGATCTTCCGCGATGTGGGCTATGCGTTCCGCCTGACCTTCCTCAACAAATGCGACGAGTTGGAGCGCCAGACCGTGGCAGAGTTCTATCAGCGGTGCTTTGACGAGGAACTGCCCGAGAGCGCGGCGAGCGTGAGCATGCGGTGATCAGCCTCCGGCAACGAGGTTCGCATCGCGCGATGATGCGAACAGTGCAGGAATAATACCCGGCGCGGGCTCAAGGCCGCAGGCCGATGACCGCGTGAAATAACGCGGATATCTCGTTATCGAAAACCCGATTAACCACTTGCCTCCACCGCCTCCCTGCCCCATTTTCAAACCCATGAACAAACCCACCGATAACCCCGCCGATCCGTTCAAGAAGGCCCTCGCCGAGGCGACCAAGGTCATGGCGAATGACACCGACCTGTCGGTGACCTATTCGATGGACCCCTCGGGCGTCAGCGGTGACGCGATGCGTCTGCCGCAGGTCAGCCGCCGGATGACCCGCGACGAAGTAATGCACGCGCGCGGGACGGCGGATGCGCTGGCGCTGAAACACAAGTATCACGACACCGGGACCCATGCGCGGTATTGCCCGCCGGGCGATATGGCCCGCGATCTGTATGAGGCGATGGAAACCGCACGCTGCGAGGCAGTGGGCGCGCGCACGATGCCGGGCACGGCCAGCAACATCGACCACAAGATCGCCGCAGAAGCACAGCGGCTGGGATTCGAGCAGATCACCGATGCCGCCGATGCGCCGCTGGCCACCGCTGCGGGCTATCTGATCCGTCACCTTGCCACCGGGCGCGACATGCCCGCAGGTGCGCAGAACATCATGGAACTGCGGCGCGGCTTTATCGAGGCGCAAGCGGGTGGCACGCTGGAGACCCTTCAGGATACGCTGGCCGATCAGACGCAGTTTGCCAAATTCGCCCGTCAGATCATCGACGATCTGGGCTATGGCGATCAGCTGGGCGATGACCCCGACGCGCTGGACGATGATCAGGACGACGAGGCCGAGGACAACGGCGAAGAACAGGAAGAGCCTGACAGCACCGGACAGGATGATAGCGAAAACGAGGAGTCTGACGCCGATCCGGAGCAGTCTCAGGACGAGCAGCAGGATGCGTCTCAGGCGCAGGTCAGCATGGACGACATGGCCGACGAGGACATGGGCGAGGAAACTGAGCTGCCCGATGGCGAGGCCCCGCTGGAGCCGCCCGCCCCGCAGCCGATTTCCGATGCGGACCCCGATTATCTGGTCTACTCGACCGAACATGACGAAGAAATACATGCCGAGGATCTGGCCGAGCCGGTCGAGCTGGAACGCCTGCGCGCCTATCTTGATCAGCAGTTGGAGCCGCTCAAGGGCGCGGTGAGCCGTCTGGCGAACAAGCTGCAACGCCGCCTGCAAGCGCAGCAAAACCGGTCATGGGAATTCGATCTGGAAGAAGGCATTCTGGACGCCGGGCGTCTGGCACGGGTTGTGGCCAGCCCGACGACACCGCTCAGCTTCAAGGTGGAGAAGGATACCGAGTTTCGCGATACGGTCGTGACGCTGCTGCTGGACAATTCCGGCTCGATGCGGGGACGGCCGATCAGCATCGCGGCGATCTGTGCCGATGTTCTGGCGCGCACGCTGGAACGGTGCAGCGTCAAGGTGGAAATCCTCGGGTTCACCACCCGCGCATGGAAAGGTGGGCAGAGCCGCGAGGCGTGGCTGGCCGAAGGGCGACCCCAACTGCCCGGTCGGCTGAACGATCTGCGCCATATCATCTATAAATCCGCCGACAGCCCGATGCGCCGGACACGTCAGAACCTTGGCCTGATGATGAAAGAGGGGCTGCTGAAGGAGAACATCGACGGCGAGGCGCTGGAATGGGCGCACCGGCGGATGATGGCCCGACGCGAAGCACGCAAAATCCTGATGGTGATCAGCGACGGCGCGCCGGTGGATGACAGCACGCTGAGCGTCAATCCGGCCAACTATCTGGAAAAACATCTGCGCGACGTGATCGCCATGGTGGAAAAGCGCCGGGCGGTCGAATTGCTGGCCATCGGCATTGGCCATGACGTCACGCGCTACTACGACCGCGCCGTGACGATCACGGATGTGGATCAGCTGGCCGGCGCGATGACTGAGCAACTGGCGGCGCTGTTTGACAGCGATCCCCGCGCCCGCGCGCGCGTGATGGGCATGCGCCGGGTCGGTTGATCGTCACTACGCCGTGGCCGCGATCAGCACGGCGGGCACTGGCACAGTCCAAGGGCCTGCATCGCCGCACAGCGCCTTGATCCGATCGACGATCGCCGTACGGATCGCTGCCTTGGCCGCGTCCGGTTGTGGCCTGAGCAACGCCCCGCCACGCACGGTGCCCTGAAGAAAGTAATCGAACACATCGCCGGGATCGTCCATTTGCCAGACGGCAGGAATGATGGTGCGCGTTACCGCCGAAAATCCGGCGTTATTGAGCGCAGTTTCCGCCACATCCGCATCTGCGAATTCATGGGTTGCCGGGCCCGACGGCAGGGCAACGGATGGATCGCCATGGGCCGCAATCGCACCAAAGACGATGGGAAATGCCGATACCGGATCATCGCCCCGCCAAACGGTATAGGCAAACCGCCCGCCGGAACGCAGAACGCGGTGCGCCTCGGCAAAGGCGCGGTCAGGATAGGGGATATGCGGCACGCCAAAGCCGATGGTCACGGCATCGAATGAGTCTGCCTCGAACGGCAGCGCCATCGCATCACCCTGAACGAACCGCGCCTCTGGCACTGCCGCGCGCGCCATGTCCAGCATGGCGTCAGAGAAATCGAGCCCCGTCACGTCCGCGCCTGCCCGCATCAGGCCGCGCGCCACGTTGCCGTGTCCGCAACACAGATCCAGTGCGCGTATGCCCGGCCGGGCGCGCACCGCGTCCACCATGCCCGGCACGCATTGCGTCGCCGCGGTGGCGAAATGCGCGGCATAATCTGCGGCGGTGGCCGGATCGGACCAACCGGCCTCTTCCAGCCGATGGAAGGCGTCAAAATCGGACATGGTACAGCTCCGTGGTTGCGGTCGCATCCTCAGCATAACATATCTGTACAGACACAGCTGCATCCCGTGGCAAGGGCTGGTCATTTCCGCCCGTCTACGCGAAAACGGCCAAACGCGCATTTCGAGAAAGGTCCGCCCGATGTTTCAGTCGTTCCAAGACAAGGCCAACCCAGAGCAAGGCCCTGCCCGCCTTGCCATGTTGCGCGACGCGATGGCGCGTGCCGGGCTTGACGGGTTTCTGGTGCCGCGCGCGGATGCACATCAGGGTGAATATGTGGCACCCGGCGACGAACGGCTGGCATGGTTGACCGGATTCACCGGATCGGCGGGCTTTGCCGCGATCACGGCAGAGCGGGCGGGCGTTTTTGTCGATGGGCGTTACCGCACTCAGGTCCGGGTGCAAACCGATCCGACAGCGTTTCAGCCGGTGGACTGGCCCGAGACGAAGCTGGCCGAATGGCTGACCGAGACGCTGACCGGCGGCGGGCGCGTGGGTTATGACACATGGCTGCACACACCAACCGAGATTGGCGCGCTGACCGAGGCGCTGGCCGCGACCGGGATCACGCTGGTTCCATCGGCCAATCTGGTCGATGCGATCTGGACGGATCGCCCCGGCCCGCCGATGGGGCAGATCACCGCCTATCCCGACGATCTGGCAGGTGAGACGACCGCGGACAAGCGCACGCGTCTGGCCGCCAGCCTGCGTGCGGATGGGGCGCGTGCAGCGGTCCTAAGCCTGCCCGACAGCATCGCATGGCTGCTGAACATCCGGGGCGCGGATATTCCACGCAACCCGGTCGCACATGGCTTTGCCATTTTGCATGATGACGGGCGCACGCAGCTATTTGTAAATCCGGCCAAGCTGGAAAGCTTGCCTGCCAGTTGCAACGCCGATGGCGTCAGCGCCCATTCCGATACGGAATTGGTCACTTCGCTGGCGCAGCTTACCGGGCCGGTGCGGCTGGATAAATCCAGCATACCTGTGGCAATTGCCGATATTCTGGCCGATGCCGGGATCCCCCATCAGTACGGGCCGGAGCCGTGCACATTACCCAAGGCGCGCAAAAATGCCGCGCAACTGGATGCAACCCGCGCGGCCCATCTGCGCGACGGCGCGGCGGTCTGCGAGGCATTGGCATGGCTCGATGCACAGGCCCCCGGCAGCGTGACCGAAATCGACGTGGTCACACATCTGGAGGAATGCCGTCGCACGGTTGGCGCGCGTCTGGACGGCGACACCGGCGCGCTGCTGGACATCAGCTTTGACACCATCGCGGGCAGTGGGCCGAATGGCGCGCTGGCACATTACCGGGTGTCTGAGGTATCGAACCGGGTGTTGCAGGACGGGGATCTGTTGGTTCTGGACAGCGGCGGGCAATATATTGACGGCACGACCGACATTACCCGCACAGTGCCGATCGGCGATCCCGGCCCAGACGAACGCGCGGCCTTTACCCGAGTGCTACAAGGCATGATCGCGATCAGCCGGTTGCGCTGGCCCGCGGGCTTGTCGGGCCGGGATCTGGACCCGATCGCACGTTATCCGTTGTGGCTGGCGGATCAGGACTACAACCACGGCACCGGGCATGGCATCGGCGTTTTTCTATGTGTCCATGAGGGCCCCCAGCGCATCAGCCGGATCAGCGAAGTGCCGCTGGAGCCGGGGATGATCGTATCAAACGAACCGGGTTATTACCGCGAGGGTGCCTTTGGCATCCGGATCGAGAATATCGTCGTCGTGCAGGACGCCGAGCCGCTGGAAGGTGCCGATTTTACCGGCAAGCTGAGTTTCGAGACGCTGAACTATGTGCCCATCGACCGGCGGCTGATCGACGTGGATCGGCTGAGCGGTGATGAACGGGACTGGCTGGATGATTACCACATGATTTGCGCCGAGCGCATCGGTCCGCATCTGGAAGGTGATGCACAGGCATGGCTGGAAGAGGCAACGCGTCCGTTGTGACATAAACGTGGTGAACGCGCGGTATTGTGGTTAGGGTTATCGACGACAAAGAAGGAACAACCACATGCCGCATATCAAGATCCGCAAGGCGCAAGGGACTTGGGTCGTCCGCGCTGGCGGGGCCGTTCTGGCCGAAACCGCCAACGCGCTGGAGTTGAACGAGGGCGACCACCCTGCCGTCATCTACTTTCCGCGCAGCGATGTTGCGATGGCGTTTCTCGATATCAGTGACCAGACCACCCGTAGCCCGCACAAGGGGCAGGCCAATTATTACAACATCGTCACCAAAAGCCATACATTGGAAAATGCTGGCTGGAGCTATGAAGACCCGAAACCGGATGTCGCAGCCATCAAGGGTTATCTGGCATTTCATTCCAGCGACACGGTGACAGTCGAGGGTATCTGACATCAAATCAAAAGGTGACATTGTAAATGGTGATTTTCAAACAAGCACATTCATCCACGACCACGGCACCTGACTTGGCGGAGGTGCGTCGATCCGCGCCCGTCATGTGTATTGTCGCAGGAGTCTCGGCACTGCTGGCTGGCGGGTTCGCGAGCATTGAGGCGGCCCATGCCGGCGGCATTGAGAACGTCGGCAGCGTCGCGGACGCACCGTGGCAGGTAGGAATATGGCACAAGGGGATGGGCAACCATCTTTGTGGCGGTGCATTGATCGCGCCAGATTGGGTTCTGACTGCCGCCAACTGCACAGCCGACGACGTCGCCCCGATGGACCAAATCGAAATCGTTGCCGGGACGACCGACCTGCGCAACGGCGGCGAGCGTCTGGGTATCGCAGAAATTATTCCGCACCCGAATCATGACGCCGACAACCAGCGCAACAACATCGCACTGGTGCGGCTTGCCACGCCCAGCACATTGGGTACGCCGGTGTCGCTGCCCGAGATCGGCAGCATCACAGACGCGGGCACCGTGCTGAGCGTGACCGGTTGGGGTTCCGCCAAAACGACGACCGAGGGCGACGTCACCCGCGCGATGAAGCGCATTGATCTGCCTGCGGTGTCGACAGCGCGCTGCAATGAACCACAAAGTTATGATGGGCTGGTTTCCGACGACATGCTGTGTGCTGGCTTTGAGCAGGGCGGCATTGACGCCTGTGCTGGCTTTGGCGGCAGCCCCGCCGTTCACAAGCAGGATGGTCAGGTCGAGGTGGTCGGTATCGTCAGCTGGGGTCTGGGCTGTGGTCAGCCCGACAAGTTCGGCGTCTACACCAGAGTGTCTGCCTTCACGGATTGGATCACATCAACGCTTCATTGATGCGCCAGCGACATTCCACCTGAAAATATGCGCCATGCAACATTTTGTTCAGAACTTACTGAACCAAATGTGCTGTTCGGCGTTGGTGGGATGTAACTTGGAAGGAGATGAAGAAATGTTCGACCTCAAACAGCAAGACAACCTGCTGATCGTCACCCTCTCGGGCAAGGTCACAGCCGATGAAGTGACGGCGTTCTATGATCATTTCAATACTGTCATCGCTGATATCGACCGTATCGGTATGGTGATTGATGTGACCGGTTTCGACGATATGACCGGTGATGCCATCGCGCGGGATATTCCGCTCGAGCTTGGCCTGATGGACCAGATGGGCAAATTTCCAAAGGCGGCTGTCGTGTCAGACAAGGAATTCATCGCGGCGGCGGCTCATGCGTTGAACCCGCTGGTTCCGGTAATCGACATCCGCGTGTTCCGTGCAAACGACATGCAGGCAGCCAAGGAGTTTGCCACGGACCTGCCGCCGAAAAAGCCCAAGGGCAAGGGCATCTATATGATGGACAAGTCCACGCCCGAAGTCATGGCCTTTGAGATTGACGGATATATGGACGATGACGAGATGGAAACCGTCAGCAAGGACGTGCTCGCCCGTCTGGAGAGTGGCAAGGAATTTAGCGCCTTGGTCAAGATCAAGTCCTTTGGCGGGTTCGATCCGGGCATCCTGACCCAAGGTTCGTTCTATCAGATGAAGTTCGGCTCGATCAAAAACCTGAAGAAATATGCCATTGTGACAGATGAAACGTGGATGAAACCGCTGCTCGGCTTTGCCGGATCGGTCTCGGGCGTAGAGATGAAGCGTTTCTCGCTGGCGGAAGAACAGGCCGCCTGGGACTGGGTGCGCAGCTAGGGTCAGGTCGAGGCGGTAGCGCCCCGCTGCCTGCGCCGGGACGTCCTATGTCAAACCGACAGTCTCGGCGCGGCACCTGAACCGCTCAGCTGTGTTCTTCCTGACTGACGGCGGCCAGCGCGTTATTGAATGCCTTGAGCGCATCGACATGAAACAGCGCGCCCAACAGTTCTGGCGGCGCACCTTCGCCCGCGAGCGAAACGACCGGAATATACAGAACGCCCGTACGATCAAAGATCGGCATTGCCGCCTCTAGCGTGGCGTTGCGGTCGATATAGATACCGTCCTCGATCATTTCCCAACAGGCCTCGGCGGGCGCAGCACGTTCATGTTCGATGTCGCGCATCAGCGTGGCAACGCGGGTCATCGACAGCAGATATGCCTGCGGCCCCGCCGCCAGATGGGTGCCGCGCCGTTCCAGCAGCGTCAGGAAAAACGAGCGATCCACCAACCGACTGGCCAGCGCAGTGGACATTGATACCGCAACCATCACCGCGAGGCCGGTCTGCCAGTCGCCGGTCATCTCGAACACGATGAGCGTCGTCGAGATCGGTGCACCCAGCACCGCCGCCGCCACCGCGCCCATCCCCGCCAGCGCATAGAGCGTGTGCGCCCCGGATACTTCGGGAAAGATCGCCGTGGCGATGAGGCCGAATGCCAGCCCGGTCAGCGCGCCGACCATCAGCGACGGCGAGAACATACCGCCGCCCATACGCCCGCCAAAGGTGATCGCGACCGCCGTGACCTTGAGAACCGCAAAAACGATGGCCTCGTGCAGGATCAACTGGCCGGTCAGCGCGGCACTTGTCGTCTCGTAGCCGACGCCGATGATATGCGGGAACCAGATCGCCAGCGCCCCCAGTGCCGCGCCCGAGAACGCAGGCCGCAACCAACGGGGCAAACCCACGGCGCGCTGCATTTCGTCGCCGATATCCTCGGCAAAGAACACGGCGTACATCAGCACCGTTGCGACAACACCACAAATCAGCCCCAGCAGCAGGAAGGCCGGCAATTCCTGATAGAATTCCAGCGCGGTGGACACGGGCAGCGTAAATTCGGTGATGTCACCGAATTCCAGCCGGTTGATCACTGTGCCCGCGACCGAGGCAATCACGATGGGCGCAAAGGCGTGGACCGCGAAATGCCGCAACACCACTTCGAGTGCAAAGAGCGCACCGGCAATCGGCGCGTTGAAGCTGGCGGACACGGCGGCCGCCACAGCGCAACCCAGCAGGTCGCGGCCGGTGATGCCGTTGGCATTGATGCGATTGCTGACCCAGCTGGACACCACCCCCGCCAGATGCACCACCGGGCCTTCGCGCCCCGAAGAGCCCCCGGTGCCCAGCGTGACCATGGAAGCCGCCGCCGAGGCCAGCCCGGCGCGTATTTCGACCCGGCCGTTGTTCATGGCCGCGCCTTCGATCACATCCGCAACCGAACGCACCCGCGCATCGGGGGTGAAATTATGCAGGATGAGGCCAACCACCAGCCCGCCGCAGATCGGCACGATCAGCAGCCAGTACCACGACAATCCCGATGCATAGCTGTGCAGCAACGTCGGATCGTCATTGCCGTAAACGATCATCTGTAACCAGCTGATCCCCTTGCGGAAAAAAAGCGCGGCAAAGCCTGCCCCGATCCCGATGATCAGCGCGATCACCCAGAACTGGAACTGGCTGGGACCGCGCGTCAGCATCACGCGCCATGCTTGTCGCAGCGCCCCCATCAGGGCGGTGACGTATTCGGATAGCTGAGATTTCTCTGGCTCGGTCATGCCGCTTTCACGTTCGTGTCTGCCGCGGCCTTTCGCGTCGTCGCGTCATGCTTTAGTCTGCCGCTCGCGCGGGGAGGATGATGCATGGCCGTGAACGAGGCAATTACCGCACTAGAGACCTTACTAGGCGAACGCTGTGTCCGGTCCAAGTCCGATCTGGACTTGCATGGCCGTTCTGAATCGCATTTTCCGCTCGCCCCACCGGATGCTGTTGCCTACCCGGAAACCACGCAGGAGGTGGCGCAGATCGTGCAAATCTGCGCACAACACCGCGTGCCGGTGATTGGTTGGGGCACTGGCACCTCGCTGGAGGGACAGGCACAGGCGTTTCTAGGTGGGGTTTGCGTGGATTTCAGCCGCATGAACGCCGTCGTCGCCATAAACACCGAGGACATGGATGTGCAGGTACAGCCCGGCCTGACGCGCGAGGCACTGAACAACGAACTGCGCGCCACTGGCCTGTTCTTTCCGGTCGATCCAGGGGCCAATGCCTCGCTTGGGGGGATGGCCTCTACCCGTGCGAGTGGCACGACGGCGGTGCGCTATGGTACGATGCGCGACAATGTGATGGGGTTGGAGGTGGTCACGTCGGACGGACGTATCATCCGCACTGGCACACGAGCGCGCAAATCGTCCTCGGGTTATGATCTGACCGGGCTTTTTGTCGGGGCCGAGGGGACTTTGGGCCTGATTACCGAGCTGACGTTGCGGCTGCATGGCCAACCTGAGGCGATCTCGGCCGCGGTCTGTGCCTTTGACGACGTGGGCGGCGCGGTGAGCGCGGTAATGGATACGATCCAGATGGGCCTGCCGATGGCGCGGATCGAGCTGATGGATGTGGCATCCGTGCGCGCGGTCAACAGCTATTCAAACATGGCGTTGCCCGAGAAGCCGCATCTGCTGCTGGAGTTTCACGGATCAGACAGCGGTGTTGCCGAATGTTCAGAGGTCTTTGGCGAGATCGCGCAGGGGCATGGCGGATCGGGATTTGACTGGGCGACCCGTGCCGAGGACCGCAACGCGCTGTGGACGATGCGGCACAATGCCTACTACGCCATCCTTGCCGCGCGCCCCGGTGCGCGGGCGGTGGTCACGGATATCTGCGTGCCGATATCAAAGTTGGCGCAGGCGGTAGAAGAAACCGCTGATGATTTGGCCGCGAACGGCGTGCAGGGGCCGATCCTGGGCCATGTGGGCGATGGTAATTTCCATGCGATCTTGCTGATTGACGCCGACAATGCGACCGAAGTTAAAGCCGCCGAAGCCGCATCCGCGCGGATGGTTGAACGTGCGCTCGCTCTGGGCGGTACGGCCACCGGCGAGCACGGGATCGGGATCGGCAAACTAGGCTACATGATCGCCGAACACGGGCAGGCATGGAATATGATGGGCGCAATCAAGTCCGCGCTGGATCCGCAGAACATTATGAACCCCGGCAAGCTGGTGCCGCCGCGCAACTGATCCGCTACTTTGGCAGGTGTGGTTCCAGTGACCTGCCCGCGTGTATCTGCGCGGCAAACCAGCGGTGAACCCTGCCCTTTTGCACGCGTGCAGTGCAACGCGCACTACGACGACCCGCCATATCGGGCATATCCGCCAGAAGCGTGGAGACAATCATTTCATCCAGCACCCAGCGCCCACTGACACCGCGTTTGCGGTCGTTCTGCTGGCGGGTGACCCATTGGCGCAGCCGTGGCGCGTCAACCTTGGCCGCATGTGGCGACACCGAGTAAAACCCGCAATTCACCCGTAGGCAAATATTGTCCAACAGCCGCGCTGCCGGATGAAAAACCTCTGGCACATCGCGTTTTTGCAGGTGGTTGAAGCGTTCAGGCGTGCCGTTGAAAAACCCGGTAAGCGCACAGGCCAGATCAATACCCTTTTGCGCCATGGCCCAGCCCAGTACCGGCTCTGGGAAGAGATCCCAGTCGTAATTGCGCACCAGATCGTCCAACGCGATGGGCGACGCCGCCCGAACCACTTTCAGATGCGCGGCCTCGTCCAGCCGTGTCCAGTCGTGCCGATTCCATGCATACATTACACACATCTCCAGTCCCGGTGAGGCAGGTCGGATGTGCCACACAGATCAAAATCACTACGACGGCAATCTGGACCAGCACCATGCGCATTTTTTGGAGCAAATGTGGCACCTTCGCGGCGTTTCACAAAACACGCTGAAATCGCTTGGCCCGCCGCCCAGACACAGATAGTCTGCGGCAATGCTCACCCGTATTTTGAATCTCTTCAAAGGCCACGAGCCTGACCCGCTGCCCGAACCTGATGCCCGACTGGCGCTAGGTGCGCTGATGGTGCGCGTGGCCAAATCCGACAGTGATTACCGGTTCGAGGAAATCAGCCTGATCGACCGGTTGCTGGCCCAGATGAACGGGCTGAACCCGGTAGAGGCCGCCAAAATGCGCGCGACCTGCGAAAAGATCGAAGCCGCAGCACCGGGCACCAAGAAATTCGCCCTGTTGATCCGCGAAACCGTCAGTTTCGAGGCCCGGTTAGAGGCGCATGAGGCGTTGTGGCAGGTGATGCTGGCTGATGGCGACAGTAACGATGCCGAACTGGCCGTGGTCACACAGGTACGCGAGGCACTGGGGCTGACCGAGGCCGATTGCGACGAGGCACGCGCACGGGTCGCCGCGAAATAAGCGTTTGGCGCGGGCCCGCGCCCGGCCTATATCTGCGGTATGATTGCTGATTTTCTCAAGCGCCTTGCCGCCCCGCAAACCGAACCCATTGACCAAACCGATGCACGGCTCGCACTGTCCGCCCTGCTGGTGCGCGTGGCGCGCACCGATGGCGACTATGCCACCAACGAGATCGCGCGCATCGACCGGATATTGGCCGCACGCTATAATCTGGACACCAGTGCCGCGCAGGCATTGCGCGCCGAGGCCGAGGCGGTCGAGGCCAGCGCGCCTGACACCGTCCGTTTTACCCGCGCGATCAAGGATGCCGTGGCCTACGAGGACCGCTTGGCTGTGATCGAGGCACTGTGGCAGGTCGCACTGGCCGATGGAGAGCGCGACGCCGAGGAGGACGCCATCGTGCGGATGGTCTCGAGCTTCCTTGGTGTCAACGACCGCGACAGCGCATTGGCCCGGCAGCGGGTTGCGCAGGCGTGATCGCCAGCCTGCCGATGTATGACCGCCCTGAAACGCGCGCAGCTAATGACGCGCTCTGGGCCGGGATTCGCGCGCAGCTATCTGAAGCGGCACCGCCAACACTGACCCGTGGCGGCGATCTGTGGAAACAATGGCAAAATCCCGATCTGATCCTGTCGCAAACCTGCGGTTATCCCTACCGCTCGCGCCTGCACGGGCAGGTACAGTTGGTTGGATCGCCGGTACATGACCTGCCGGGTTGCCCGCCGGGGCACTACAATTCGGTGATCATCGCGCGCGTGGATGATCCGCGCGCTGATCCCACTGATTTCGCCGATGCCCCTTTTGCTTATAACGAGGCGCTGTCGCAATCGGGCTGGGCCGCACCGCAGAACTACGCCGCCGCGCACGGCTTTCGGTTCTGCAATCCGGTGCAGAGCGGCGGACATATCGCCTCGGCCCGTGCCGTGGCCGAAGGCCGCGCCGACATCGCGGCGATTGACGCGCTGACATGGCTGCTGATCACGCGGCATGACGCATTCGCCGCCGGGCTGAGGGAAATCACCCGCACGCCGCCGACGCCCATCCTGCCCTATATCACAGCACACGGGCGCGACGCGGACGCGCTGGCCGGGGTGGTGTCATCCGCCATCGCCGCCCTGCCCGCGTTGCACCGCGAGACGCTGGCGCTGACCGGCCTTGCGCGCATTCCCGCCGCGCACTACCTGAGCGTGCCCAATCCGCCGCCGCCCGCGCCGGATACGCCCGTTTTGGACTGACCTTGCGTCAATTCGGACGAATTGCGCCGACCTGTGGCGTATTGCAAGTTGCATTGCGCCATTTTTTCCGCCCTATTGTCATCCTGACGCCGCGCCAAGACGGCTGGGAGAAACCTTGACCGACGCCACACCCGTTATCGAAATCACGAATCTGCACAAGGCCTATGGCGCTCTGGAAGTGATCAAGGGCGTGGATCTTACCGCCCATCGTGGCGATGTGGTGTCATTGATCGGATCGTCCGGGTCGGGCAAATCCACCATTCTGCGCTGCGCCAATCTGCTGGAGGACAGTCAGCAAGGTGATATCGTTTTCAAGGGCGAGCCGGTCAAATGGCGCGGCACCGGCCTGAACCGCCACCCCGCCGACGCCAAGCAGGTTTTGCGCATCCGCACCAATCTCAGTATGGTGTTCCAGCAGTTCAACCTTTGGGCGCACCTCACCATCCTGCAAAACGTGATGGAGGCACCGGTGACGGTGCTGGGGCGCGACCGCGCTGAGGTCGAGGCAGCGGCGCGCAAATATCTGGACAAGGTCGGCATTGGCGACAAATGTGACGTCTACCCTGCCCAACTGTCGGGCGGACAGCAGCAACGCGCGGCGATTGCACGGGCATTGGCAATGGAGCCTGAAGCCCTGCTCTTTGACGAGCCGACGTCGGCACTGGATCCGGAATTGGAACAGGAAGTGGTCCGGGTTATCAAGGATCTGGCCGCCGAAGGCCGGACCATGATGATCGTGACCCATGACATGAAGATGGCTGCAGATGTATCGGATCACACCGTATTTTTGCATCAAGGCTTGATCGAAGAACAAGGCGCCCCAAAGGACCTCTTTGGCGCTCCGAAATCAGACCGGCTGCGACAGTTTCTAAGCTCGACGATGGCCGACTGACCTGCAACCATACAACAATCACCACCAAGGGAGAAAAAAATGAAAAAGCTTATCCTTTCTACCGCTGCGCTGGCGCTGTCAGCGGGCATGGCCCTGTCGGCGGATACTGTCCGTCTGGGCACCGAAGGCGCCTATGCGCCATGGAACTTCATCAATGATGCCGGCGATGTCGACGGGTTCGAGCGCGAGCTGGGCGATGAACTGTGCAAACGCGCAGAGCTGGCCTGCGAGTGGGTTACAAACGAATGGGACAGCATCATCCCCAACCTCGTTTCGGGCAACTACGACGCGATCATCGCGGGCATGTCGATCACCGACGAGCGCGATGAAGTCATTGACTTTACCCAGAACTACACACCGCCAGACCCGTCGGCCTATCTGGGCATGAGTGAAGGCATTGATCTGTCCACCGGCGTCATCGCGGCGCAAACCGGCACAATCCAGGCCGGTTATGTCGCCGAGAGCGGCGCAACGCTGGTCGAATTCGCCACGCCCGAGGAAACCGTCGCTGCCGTGAAAAACGGCGAAGCGGATGCGGTTCTTGCCGATAAATCCTACCTCGCGCCCATCGCCGCAGAAGATGCGGACCTGATGTTCGTGGGCGAAGATGTGCCGCTGGGTGGTGGTGTCGGCATGGGCCTGCGCGAATCCGATGGCGAGCTGCGCGAGAAATTCGACGCGGCGATCCAGTCGATGAAGGATGATGGCACGCTCAACACCATGATCACGAAGTGGGAAGTGTCCTCGACCTTTGAATAAAACACGCAAGAGGGGGGCATCACGCTCCCCTCTTTTTCTTTTTCAACGACATTCGATTTTCTTTTCACCAAACGTTGCGGGCGCGGCTGATGTTTGATCCGATTCAATGCAGATTGTGGTCCGAGCCAACGATTTTGGCCGACAAGGGTCATGGCGAAGTGTTCGAGACGATAGAGACATTTCGCGACAGCAGCCACCACATGCGCGCACTGGTGCGGTGCCGTGAATGTGGCCAGAGGTATATCTTTGATTACCATGAAGAAATCGACTGGGAAACCGGGAACGATCCGACCTATCTGACCTACGTTCCGGTGCGAAATGACGCCGATATTGCGCAAATGCGGAACGTCCCGGATCAGATCGGTATCCTGCAATTTCATCCCCGGTTGCAGTATGATCGGCCAAATGGCCAACCCCGCTGGCTGAAGGACGACCAGCCTGCGCCGTCGAGGAAGCATTAAGTGTTCTCATTCTGCACAGACCCTGAAACACTCGGCTCGCTTCAGTGGTTGGCGTGTTACCTGACCACGGGCAAGCATATGCTGCTCTACATGAGCTTTGGCACGGTGCTGCTGCTGTTGGGGATCACGGCCCCCACGGCACTGGCGTTCGGGTTTGGGGGCGCGATGGCGGCCCGGTCGCGGATTTTGCCGATCAGTTGGCTGGGCAAGGCCTATATCGCGCTGGTGCGCGGCGTGCCCGACATCGCGTTTTTCCTGTTCTTCGTGATCGCGCTGGACCAGATGTTCGAATGGACGCGGCATCAGATCCTGTGCCCGGACTGGACCGAGCCAGTCCGGCAGGGCAATGATTTCGTCGTTTGCGCGGCGGCCAAGCTGCCGCTGTCCACCGCCCCGCAATGGATGCACGAAGTCTACGGTTTCTTTGTCGCCGTGCTGACCTTTGCCATCGTTTTTGGTGCGTTTGCCGCCAATGTCCTCTTTGGCGCGATGCGGGCTGTGCCCCGTGGCCAATTGGAGACGGCAGAAGCCTACGGCATGACACGGCGTCAGACGTTTCGGCGCATTCTGGTACCGCAGATGTGGGTCTATGCCCTGCCCGGCCTCAGCAACCTGTGGATGGTGCTGATCAAGGCAACGCCGCTGCTGTTCCTGCTGGGGGTCGAGGATATCGTTTATTGGGCGCGAGAATTGGGCGGCACGGCCAATCCGCGCTTTACCGACTATCCGCATGGCGACTGGCGGATGTGGTACTTCTTTGCGCTGCTGATTTTCTATCTGGGCTTTACCAAAGTGTCCGAAGTATTTCTGGGCAGGGTGATGACCCGCCTGACCCACGGGCAGGCCACGACGGGCGGCGAAGCCCAGAGAAAGGCGGCGACGTAAATGCTGTGCTGGGATGTCATACAGGATTATGGGCTGCGCAGTCTCGGGATTGGTGAGCGGTTGTTGCCGCGTGATAGCTTCACGCTTTGCGACCAGCTGGTTCTGATCGGGTCCGGCATGTTGTGGAACGTCTATTTCGGTGTTGTGGCGCTGCTCAGCGGTTTCTTCCTTGCCACGGCTGTTGCGGTCGGCAAGGGGTCGCGGAACCTGCTGGCGCGCAAATCGTCGGAATGGTTCATCTTTGTGTTTCGCGGCTCGCCGCTCTTTATCCAGTTCTTCTTTGCCTATTTCCTGTTTCTCAGCCTCAAGAAGGTCAGCCCGATCTTTGACGCGTTCACCGCCGCGTGGCTGGGGGCGCTGATCGTTCTGTTTTTGAATACCGCCGCCTATTCAGGCGAAATTTTCTATGGTGCGCTACGGTCGATCCCCAAGGGCGATGTCGAGGCAGCCGATGCTTACGGGTTCTCTGGCTGGCCACGGTTCAAACGGATCGTGTGGCCCACGATGCTGCGCCTTGCATGGCCTGCCTACACGAACGAGGCGATTTTCCTGTTCCATGCCACAACGCTGGTGTTTTTCAGCGGATTCCCCGCGTGGCAGCAGCGCGGTGATGCGCTGTATTATGCCAATTATTTCGCGGACAAGACGTTTAACCCGTTTGTGCCCTACCCCATCTTGGCTGGCTATTTCATCCTGCTGACCTTGTGTGTGATCAGCGTCTTTGGCCTAATCAACCGGCATCTGAACCGGCACCTGCCACAAGAAGCACGGCGAAAATTGCGGTTGCGCCCGAACCTTATTCGGTAAATCTATCTGCCAACCCGCAGAGGATACCATTATGCAACTGGAAAATTTCGCCACGTTTCGCGTCGCGGCCTGTGATCTGAATGGTCAGATGCGCGGCAAGCGTGTACCGGCATCGTATTTTGAGAAACTCGAAAGCGGGACCGTGCGCATGCCGCTATCGGCGCTCAACGTCGATATCAAGGGGGCCGATATCGACGGCAGTCCGCTGATATTCGAGACTGGCGATGCCGATGGTATCCTGCTGCCCACGTCGCGCGGGGCCGTGCCCCTGCCTTGGCTGGACGGCTCTCAGCCGCTGGTGCCGATGCAGATGTATTTCGAGGACGGCACGCCGTTCTACGGCGACGCGCGGCACGCGTTGCGCAGCGTGCTGGACCGCTATCAGGAGCGTGGCTGGCAGGTGATCGCCTCGACCGAGCTGGAATTCACACTGGTTGACGACAGTGGCAAGGTGCTGAAGTCGGTCCGCGATCCGCGCAGCGGGCGGCGCATTGACGGCTCGGAAATCCTGTCGCTGAGCGAGATGGACGCGTTCGACCCATTCCTGTCGGCGCTCTACGAATCCTGTGCGGCGATGGACATCGACGCCCAGACAGCCACCAGCGAGGCGGGCGTCGGCCAGTTCGAGATTACGCTGAACCACCAGCAGGCGCTACATGCCGCCGACGACACATGGCTGTTCAAGGCGCTGATCCGTGGCCTTGCGCGCAAGTTCGGCTGTGCTGCGACCTTTATGGCCAAGCCGTTTGTGCAGGATTCCGGCAATGGCATGCACATGCATTTTTCCGTACTCGACGCCGACGGCAACAACATCTTTGACGATGGTGGCCCCAAGGGCACCGATATGCTGCGCGCCGCGATCGGCGGCTGCGTGGCGGCGATGCGCGGATCCACCCTCGTCTTTGCGCCGCATGCCAACAGCTATGCCCGGCTGGTGCCCGATGCCCATGCCCCTACTGCGATCTGCTGGGCCTATGAGAACCGCACCGCTGCCGTGCGCGTCCCCGGTGGGTCGCCCGCCGCGCGCCGGATCGAACACCGGGTCGCGGGTGGCGATATCAATCCCTATCTCAGCTTTGCCGCGATCCTCGGTGCGGCCCTGATCGGGATCGAGGACGACATGGATCCCGGCACGCCCATATCCGGCAATGCCTACGGTCAGGACCTGCCGCAACTGGCAGAGGATTGGCGGACGGCGGTGGATCTGTTTGAAAGCGATCCGCTGATCGCACGTATTTTCGAGCCCAAGATGGTGCGCAATCTGGTGCTGACCAAACGGCAGGAGATCGAGATCATGTTCGAACTGCCCGAAGATCAGCATTGGAAGACCTACCTCGAAAAGGTCTGACACGACGCGCCTGATCCATGCTAAAATTCAGCTTGCTGGCTTCACTTGGCTCGGCTAGCTTGAAATTTGATCAAATTACCATGCCGGAATGGAACCGCGCGATGAAGATTGGCATTCTGCTGACCGGGCACGCCCCCGAAGATATCAAAGCCGTCATGGGCGACTATGACACCATGTTCGAAGATTTGCTGGATGGGCATGGGTTTACCTATGACAGCTATGCGGTGGTCGACGGGGTGTTCCCCGACGGACCCGAGGCCGCCGATGGCTGGCTGATTACGGGATCCAAGCATGGCGCCTACGAGGACCATCCGTGGATCGCCCCGCTGGAGCAGTTCATTCGCGACGTCTATGCCGATGGCCGCCCGATGGTGGGCGTCTGTTTTGGTCATCAGATCATTGCGCAAGCCATGGGTGGCAAGGTCGAGAAATTCGACAAAGGCTGGTCGGTCGGGCGCACCTATTACGAAATCGAAGGCCGTCAGATGCAGCTGAATGCGTGGCATCAGGATCAGGTGACAGAGCTGCCTGACGGGGCAGAGGTGATCGGGCAAAATGATTTCTGCCGCAACGCCGCGCTGCTATATGGTGACCGCATCTATACCGTGCAGCCGCATCCCGAGCATACCGCCGATTTCGTCGGCCGTCTGATCCACTCACGCGGGCGCGGGCTGGTGCCTGATCCGCTGCTGGATAACGCGCTGGCACATCTGGACAGCCCCACGGATAATCAGATCATGGCCGACCGCATGGCGGCCTTTCTCAAACGAGGTGCATAATGGCCGACTGGACCCAGAAATTCCCCGAAGCGGCGCGCGCCTATCTTGAGGGGCGCAGGCTGGACGAAGTCGAATGCATCATCTCTGACTTACCCGGTATTGCGCGCGGCAAGGCCGTGCCAGCCAGCAAGTTTGCCAAGCAGAAGCATTTCCATCTGCCCGACTCGATCTTTTTCCAGACCATCACCGGCGATTGGGGTGAGGCCGCAGGCGATGATGGGTTCATCGAACAGGACATGATCCTGAAACCGGACATGGACACAGCGACCGCCGCACCGTGGACAGGCGACTGGACCATTCAGGTCATTCACGACGCCTATGACGGCGATGGTGATCCGGTGGGCTGTTCGCCGCGCAACGTGCTGAAGCGTGTTGTCGCACTATATGCCGAGCGCGGGCTGACGCCGGTGGTTGCGCCCGAGATGGAGTTCTATCTGGTCGCGCGCAACATCGACCCGGCCAAGGAAATCGAGCCGATGATTGGCCGATCCGGCCGCCCCGCCGCCGCGCGGCAGGCCTATTCGATGACCGCCGTGGACGAGTTCGGCCCGGTGATCGACGATATTTATGATTTCGCCGAAGCGCAGGGATTCGAGATCGACGGAATCACGCAAGAGGGTGGCGCAGGCCAGCTAGAGATCAACCTGAACCACGGCGATCCAGTGATGCTGGCCGATGAGGTGTTCTATTTCAAACGGCTGATCCGCGAGGCGGCATTGCGGCATGACTGCTTTGCCACTTTCATGGCCAAGCCGATTGCGGACGAGCCGGGATCAGCGATGCACATTCACCATTCGGTACTGGATGCAAAAACCGGCAAGAACATATTCGTCGATGCCAAGGGCAAAGACACCGACGCCTTTTATCATTTCATCGCAGGATTGCAGAACCACATGCCTGCTGCGACCGCCGTGATGGCACCCTACGTCAATTCCTATCGCCGGTATGTCAAGGATCACGCAGCGCCGATCAATCTGGAATGGGCGCGCGACAACCGCACCACTGGCATTCGCATCCCGATTTCCTCGACCGCCGCACGGCGGGTTGAAAACCGGCTGGCGGGTATGGATTGCAACCCCTATCTGGCGATTGCCGCCAGCCTCGCCTGCGGCCTGTTGGGGCTGGAGGACGCGGTCAAACCTGCAGATGAATTCCGTGGGGACGCCTACGAGGGTGAGGGCGACATCCCGCGCGTTCTGGGCGATGCGCTGGATATGTTCGAGGAGGCAACCCGCCTGCACGAGGTCCTCGGCCCGGATTTCGCGCGCGTCTATGGCATCGTCAAACGCGCGGAGTATGATGAATTCCTTCAGGTGATCTCGCCTTGGGAGCGTGAACATCTGCTGCTGAACGTCTGATCTGCGCATGGATCTGCTCTATGCCAATGACCGGGCTGGCACCTATCCTGACAGCTGGTATGCCGCAACATCCGATCGGATCGATGCGCGCAACCCGTTAAAGGGCGAGGTGCGCGCCGATGTCTGCGTGATCGGTGCGGGCTATACGGGGTTATCCGCGGCGCTGCATCTGGCCGAGGCCGGGATGGACGTGGTGCTGCTGGAGGCGCACCGCGCGGGCTTTGGCGCGTCCGGGCGTAATGGCGGACAGTTGGGCAGCGGGCAGCGTATGGGCCAGCACGGGCTGGAAAAGCTGGTGGGACAGGATGACGCCACCAAGCTGTGGGAGATGGCCGAAGACACCAAAGCACTGGTGAAATCGCTGATCGAGCGGCACAAGATCGACTGTCATCTGAAGCCCGGTGTCGCGCATGCGTGTTTCTCTGCCACTGAGATGCGCGACGAACACGCCGAGGCAGATCATCTGGCGGACCGTTATGGCTACACTCAGATTGAAAAACTGACCCGCGAGCAGATGCACACCCTTTGCCCCTCGCCCGCCTATCACGGCGGCGCGCTGGATATGGGTGCCGCGCATCTGCACCCGTTGCAATATGCGCTGGGTCTGGCACGCGCGGCAGAGTCGGCAGGCGTGCGCATCTTTGAGAATTCAAAAGTACACGACATCGACACGAAACACGGCACGCTGGTACGTACAGATCACGGGCAGGTGGCGGCGGATCATGTGGTCCTTGCCTGCAACGGCTATCTTGGTGGGTTGAACCGCAAGGTCGCCGCGCGAGTCATGCCCATCAACAACTTTATCGTCGCGACCCAACCGCTGGGTGAGGATGCCGCGCGCGTACTGACCCGTGATGTGGCTGTTGCGGACAGCAAATTCGTGGTAAACTATTTCCGTCTCAGCCATGACAACCGGCTTCTGTTCGGCGGCGGCGAGAGCTATGGCTATCGTTTTCCCAGTGACATCCGCGCCACGGTCAGTAAGCCGATGCTGGAGATTTTTCCGCATCTGAAAGATGTGCCGCTGGAATATGCATGGGGCGGAACACTGGGCATCACGATGAAACGTATGCCCTATTTCGCACGGCTGGCACCCGGCGTCCTGAGCGCCTCAGGCTATTCCGGACACGGCGTCGGCAATGCCACCCATGCGGGGTATCTGCTGGCACAGGCCATTCAGGGCGACGCGACGGGGTTCGACCTGATGGCGCGCGTCCCTGCCCCGGCCTTTCCCGGCGGATCAAGCCTGCGCAGCCCTCTCTTGGTGATGGCGATGACGTGGTACGCTATGCGCGACCGTTTGGGGTTCTGAGCAGACGCGGGACCTCATTCAGGGCTGCGGTCGGGCTACCGCACCACATGCACACAGCATTTTGCATGACGCACGACCTTGGCCGCGGTGGACCCCAGCAACAAATCCTGCATGCCGGGCCGGTGGCTGGCGATGACGATACAATCACTGCCCGCCTCATCCGCGAAATCAAGGATCGCCCGACCGGCGTGACCGCTGGTCACGACGCCAGCGAAGTCTGGCAGCCCCTTGGTCAGGCTGGCCAGTTTCGCTTCTACCTCGGCGTGACGTTTGGCCATGTGATCGGCAGGCAAATAGGACAGCGTGTGCACCGGGATCTGTTCGATCACATGCAGCAGGGTGATCATCGCGCCTTCGTCGGCCAGCACTTTTGCTACGTCGACAGCGGATTTCGAATCGCGATCCTCGCCGAACGATATGGGGACCAGAATATTCTTGTACATTTGGGGTCTCCTCTTGGTGTGGAATACCCCTATTTTACCGCGTCGCGGGCAACCCCGCCTTGACCCATATCAGCCAAAGGTGGCGGCAACGTCGTACATGACCGGCTCGAAACTCTTGCACAGTTCATTGATCCGCCGGTTGCGCACACGCATTTCCTGTGTGCGCAGCATCGCCTGAAAATCCTCGCGCCGCTTCCATTGGGAATAGTTGGCGATACGGGTTTGCGCGTCGTTCACATGCAAACCAGCGGCGATAAAGCCCGGCTGATGCGAGATGAACTTCTCGTAAGCCTCGGTCAGCTCGTCGAGCAGATCCTGACAGGTTCCGGGGGTCATTTCGAACGTGGTTATGACGGTCTGGTGGCTGGTGTCGGCATTGATCTGCGGCATGGCATCCTCCGGGTTTTGGAACAAGCCTAGCAGCTTCGCCACACTCCGCAATCTTTCGCCACGCGCAGCGCCGGTAAATCTTAACCTCTGATTTACCAAGTTTAACGACAGTTATGGTCGGAGGTGGCATATTGCGATGCTTGCTGATCTTGTTATTGCTGTTGTCCGCGCAGGCCAAAGCCGGACCGTGGTTGCGCGACACCGGCGCTGGCTATCTGTCCTATGCCCTGACGCTGGAGGATGTCGCAAGCACCGGTGCAGCAGACGGATATGGGTCTGTTTATGCTGAATATGGTGTGCGCCCCAAGCTGACCCTTGGGCTGGATATAGGGTCGGATGAGCAGGGTGCGTACAAGACGTTTGCCTTTGCAATCTTGCCGCTGGCACGCCAATCGAGGCGCACCAAGATCACCGGCGAGATCGGCCTCGGGACCATCGACGGTACTGCGGTTGCACGTCCCGGCATTGCCGTCGGGCGCAGCTTCGAATTTTTGGATCGGTTTGGCTGGGTGTCGATCGAGACGCGCGCTGAAATCGGCGTCGATCAGGGTGACATCGGCATCAGCACTGACCTGACGCTGGGCTACAACCCCGGACCGCGCAGCAAATGGATGGTACAGTTACAACAAGGCGGGCCGATGGCGGACCCCGACTATCTGCGCATCGTGCCGTCAGTCGTGATCGAAACAAAGCCCGGCCGCCACTATGAGTTTGGCGTGGCGGCCGGGATCAAGAATACAGCTACATTCGGTGTGAAACTGGGAGTCTGGCAGAATTTCTAGACGCCCTGTCCGGCCCTAAAGGGGGTCGTCGATCCGCACCCGCATCGTGACCGTCCCGCGCACCGGCGTGCCGAACCGCAGCCGAATCTGATCGCTGTCCGGCCCCTGTTTGGCCTGATAATAGGGCGCTGCATGCACGGTATCGCCCGCCCCGTTCAGCAATGGACCAGCGGGAATGACCGATTCAACCGTTTGCGCGAATGCGCCAAAAGGCAGCCGGTTCGCCAGATCAATCGTCCAGCTGGACGCGACGGTGGATTGATCGAACTCCAGCATCATCGGGCTGAGGACAGGGTGATAGATGTTGCCGAACGTATTGTCCTGAAACGAAATGTTCTTGACCCGGTTGTAATCAAGATCGGCAAAGCTGGTATCGACGGAATCAACCCGGTCAATCGGGTCATCAATGATGCGGAACGAATTGCCGGTAACATTCATCCCATTCAGAAAATGCCCCGCGCCATGGGGTTTGACCACCAAAAACGTGAACCATGGGGCGACGTTGCCCGCCAGAAACACGTTGCCAGTGATGTTCAGCGCGCTGAACGAAAACTCGCTGGAATACGCCGGCGCGCTGTCATGTTCGTTCGACCATTCGATAAAGCAGTTGTCGACGTAATTGGCGTCGACCGTCGTGCGGCAATTGGTGCGCGTCAACACCAGCCCGGCCGAACGCGTGCCGTCGTTCGATTCGTCTCCCTGAAACCAGTGGTTGCCTGAAACGATGTTGCTGGAGCCGGCCAGAATGGCGAAATGCCGAAACCGCGTCACGCGGTTGTCGCGCAGCTTAACGTCGTTCGCGTTGGCATTCAGGGCGATGGATGTCCGGTTCGCCACCAGTTCGGCATCCTCATCCGACAGGAACTGACAGCGATCCACGATCATGCCCTGATCGCCCTTGAACAGGCTGGAAATGCCGCGATCGCGGGGACGGGTAAAATAGCAGTCGCGAAACTGAAAACTGGTTGCGGTTTGCGGCAGCATCACGCAGCTGCATTTCCCGGCAGCCTGAAACTCGATATTCACCAGCGACAGCTTGCTCAATTTCTCGAAACCGCTGAAGTCGAGCATGTATTTGAAACGGCGAAAGGTGAAAACCTGCGTGCCCGCCGCGTCATAGAGCTGTTGGCTCAGCGTGATTTCCTGCGCCGCGAGATTGACGCCCGCAACATAGACTTCGCGCCCGACGCCGTTGCCTTCGACCACTGCGCCAAGTGGGATATTCGCAATGTTGCTGACCCCTGTCAGACGCAGGCTGTTGCTGGTCGAATAGGTGGCCTGCGAGGTGACCGCCTCGGTGTTCCACGCGGCGTTGTCCTCGGCATAGAACTGGCCGTTCTTGATGATGCGCCTTTGCGAATAAACCACCTTGTCCGGGATGGCTGCCTGCATGTCAATCGGCCCGCTCAGCGAGATGATCCGCCCTTTCATGTCCAAAGACTCGTGCCCGGTGTTGTTGAGCAACGCCTGAAATGCCTTGCGAAAGGCCAGCTCTTCGTCACCAAAAGCGTCGATATAGGCCGGCAGGTTGTAGTTATCAGTCAGCGACAGAACATGCTGGGTCGCCATCGTCACTGTGCCCTCGAACCGCACAGTGGATTGAAACGTGACACTGTTGCCCAGATGGAATGTGCCCTCGGGCACCAGCACCTGACGACCGCCCGCCGCCGCATCGGCGGCCTCGAACGCGGCCCAATCATCGGTCACGCCGTCACCCACGGCACCATAATCGCGGACATCGACCCAATCCATCAATTCGCGGTGAAAGGCAGATGTGATATCCTCGATCACGATATCATCAATCCGCACGATCCCGCCATTTGCGCCGGTCAGATCCAGCCCGAAATGGCCATAGGCCGGGCCTGCTCCCCAGACCATATCGACGCCACCGCGGTTGCCTGTGCCGACAATGGCGCTGAGCTCGACCACCTCACCGTAGTTCTCCAGCGTCGCGGCGGGGCCAACCTCTGCCAGTCCGCCAACATGATTGCCATTGGAGGCCGCAGCCCAGCCCGCAATCCGCACAGTGGGCAGGTTGCCCGCGATCGCCTTGATCCGGGCGGTGATTTTCAGATAGCAGCCGGGCAGCAGCGGGGTTTCGCCCATATAGCGCAGCTTTTGGACGGAACTGGTCTTTTGCAGCTCCATCGCGCCGCCAAAATCCTGATCGGCAGCGATGATCGCGGCATTCACTGCACCATCATACGTGTCTGATCCGGGTGTTCCGTTGCCACTGGACCAGACATCCAGCCCGTCCTCAAATGCCGGGGGCATAAAGACGATGCCATCGGTAACTGCCTTGTTCATGTCGTTCCCTTTCCGCATCCGGGTCGCTGTCCGGCCTGTGCTGGGCGGAACGGAAGCCGGACATCACGAGTTTCGCCAGCCGGGGCGCGCCCGGATGGTTCAGGGAAGTATCGACAAGGGGTTAATCAGCGCTGGAGAGACCGTACGGTGCCCTGCTTCAGACGCGTATGCTCAGACCGTTCCTGCCACAGGCGGGCGTAACTGCACACCATTGATTTTCCAGCCCATTTCATCCTTGATCATCTCATATTCGAGGATATGTATGCGCCCCTCTTGGTCGCGGATCATCACGTCCTGCCAAAGCGCCCCGGCGCGGCTCTGCAACCCGAGAAAGCGTATATCGGCGGGCCGCCAGACCATCGGATAGCCACCGCGAACCATGGCACCAAAATTTTCCGCCGAGCCGAACATGCCTTGGATCATCGGGCTGGCATGGGCAAAGGCCGCGTCAAAATCATCGGCCTGAAAGGCTGTGATCTGGTTCGTGATCACTTCCTTGATCGGGGCCTCTTGTGCCTTGGACATCAGAGCGAACGTGCAAAACACCATTGTCACGGCAGTCAGAATGAAATGCTTCATGGTGGACCTCCTGTGACCAAAGGTAATGCCTATGCGTCACAGGTCAAACATGATGGCCATGCAATGGCATCTGGCGCGCGGGCACCGGCCATGCCAGTTTACCCGAAATGCGCAATTGCGGAGCACGGTCTATGTCCCAAACATCCCTATATGCCCTCACGATGCTGGTCGCAGGCATCGGCGTACCGGTCCTCGCGGCGCTTAACGCCGCGCTTGGCGTCAGGCTGGCCTCGCCTGCGGCAGCCGCCGCTATCCTGTTTTCCGTGGCCCTGCTGGCCACGCTTGTGACACTGACGATCACCGGGCCGCGTGCCGTCCTGGGCGCATGGGTCGCGCCAAAACACCTGTTTCTTGCGGGCCTGCTGGTGGCGTTCTACGTGCTGTCCATCACCTATGTCGCGCCGAAATTCGGCATCGGCAACGCAGTTTTCCTCGTCCTGTTGGGGCAGTTGATCAGCGCGGCGGCGATCGACCATTTCGGCCTTTTTGGTGCGCAGGTGTCACCGCTGTCGATCACTCGTGCCTGCGGCATCGGTATCATGGCCGCAGGGGTCTTTGTCACGCAGCAGGCCTAGGCTTTGCCTGCCAGCGTCTGCAACTCTGCCCAAGCGGCCTCTTCCAGCTCTACTTCGGTCGCAGACGTTTTACCTTGGCCCGGCATCCGTGCACCGGGGTCCTGCGCGATACCGTCCGACACCCGTCCCAACCGGTCCGCAAAAGCACCCGACAGGCCCGGATCAATCAACGTATAGAACTGGCCCAGATCATGCGGCGGCCCGTCGGTGGCCTTGAGTGGCGGCACGTCCATCGCGTTGCGCGATCCTGTCATGCCTGCTGCCAGCAGCTCTGCCATCAGGCCAAGGCCCCAGCCCTTGTAGCCACCCATGCTGACCAGCGACCCCTTGATGGCTGCATCCGGGTCGGTGGTCGGCTGCCCGTCAGCATCGACGGCCCAGCCTTCGGGGATCGTTTCACCAGCAGCCTTGGCCATCGTAATCTTGCCCAGAGCCACAGTGGTGGTGGACTGGTCGAACTGCATCGCGACACCGCCCTGCCCGTCCGGCACTGCAAAGGCGATGGGATTGGTGCCGATCACCCGATGTCTGCCACCCGGTGGCGCTACGATGGGCGTCGCGTTGGTCGCCCCGAACCCGATGAATCCTGCTCGCGCGATCTGGTCCGTGAAATAGCCCAGCGACGTACAGGTATGCGAATGGCAGATCGCCAGACTGGCGATTCCGTTCTCACGCGCGGCACTGATCGCCTCGGGCAGGCCACGTTCGAACGCGGGTTGGGCGAATCCCAGCCGTGCATCGACATAGACCGTGCCGGGCCGCGGGCGCGTGACAACAGGTGCCGCATTGCCGCTGACCCGACCGCTCTGCAACTGGCGACAATAGCTGTCGAGGTAATACAGCCCGCAGATCTTGTTGCCCACCGCCTCGGATGCGGCCGTGGCACGCGCAACCGACGCGGCGATCCATTCGTCAGCGCCGTGGCGCATCAGCGCCGCCTTGCAGAGGGTTTCGATCTGATCGACTGAGATAGTGGGCATGACACCTCCTGAGACTAATGCCTGCGCAGTCTGCGCGCGCACGCGACGCCGGTCAACGTGCCGAATTCAGGTCGATGCCGTCACCAGCCCAGCCTCCAGCCGAACGATCCGGTCCATGCGCGCTGCCAGATCAAGGTTGTGGGTCGCGATAAGTGCCGCCAACCCCGTCCCGCGCACCAGATCTGTCAACGTGCGAAACACTTGGTCAGAGGTTTCGGGATCAAGATTGCCTGTCGGTTCATCCGCCAGCAGCAGTCGCGGCGCGTTGGCCAGCGCACGACAGAACGCAACGCGCTGTTGTTCGCCACCCGACATCGCCGAAGGCCGGTGATCGGCGCGTGCTGCAATCCCGACCTGATCCAGCAACTCGTGCGCGCGCGCCTCGGCGTCGCGGCGCGATGTGCCCGCTGCCAGTTGAGGCAGCACGATGTTCTCCAACGCGGTGAATTCCGGTAGCAGGTGATGGAATTGATAGACAAACCCTACATCACGCCGCCGCGCGATGGTGCGCCGCCGATCCCCGAGACCGGCCATCGCCACGCCGCCGATCTCGACCTCGCCCGCATCAGGCGTGTCGAGCAGGCCCGCGATATGCAGCAAGGTCGATTTACCCGCCCCCGAGGGCGCGACCAGCGCCACGATCTCTCCGGGTGCCAATGTCAGTTCGGCCCCCTTGAGCACCGCAACTTCACTTTGCAGACCTTTGTTATAGACCTTTTCCAAGCCACTCAGGCGCAGCACAGCTTCACTCATAGCGCAACGCCTCTACCGGGTTCATCCGCGCCGCGCGCCGCGCCGGAAAAATGGTGACGATAAACGACAGGCCCAGCGACAATGCCACGGCAGAGATCACATCCGTCAGCTCCAGCTTGGCTGGCAAATGATAGATACCCCGGATGGATGGGTCCCATACCTGCCCACCCATCAGATAATTCACCATGCTGAAAATCGGGTCGATATAGATCGCAAAGAGACAGCCCAGAATTACCCCGAACACGGTGCCGATGATCCCGGTGAACGCGCCACAGATGAAAAAGACGCGCAAAACCGATCCTTCGGTCAGACCCATGGTGCGCAGAATACCGATGTCGCGGCCCTTGTTCTTGACCAGCATGATCAGCCCGCTGGTGATGTTCATCGCCGCGATCAGCACGAGGATCGACAGGATGATGAACATGACGTTATCCTCGACCTCTAGCGCGCGCAGGAACCCACCGCTGGCGTCCTGCCACGTCCAGATCAGCGAGCGGTCGCCCGCCGCGCGGATCAGGTCCAGCCCCATATTGCCGACGGTCTCCGGGCGCTCCACCATGACTTCCAACTCGTCCGCCTGCCCCTCGCGGTTGAAAAACGACTGCGCTTCGGCAAAGGGCATGTAGATGCGCACGCGGTCAATGTCATAGCGCCCGGCGGTAAAGATATAGACCACATCATAGGCGTTCACCCTTGGGCTGGTGCCAAACGCCGTCTTGACCCCTCCGGGCGAGATAATCTTGATCCGGTCGCCGACGCTGACACCCAGTTCACGCGCCACTCCTGAACCGATCGCCAACCCTTCGCCAAATCGATCGATGTCACCTTGCCCGGTTTCGGGGTTGGCGATGCGCGGGATGGTTTTGAGGTTTTCCAGCGTGATGCCGAATATCTGCACACCGGCGTTGCGGTCGCGGGCATTGGCCATGACCTGCGCCTTGACCAGCGGGGCCACGCGCGTAACGCCGGGCACCGCACGCACCCGTTCGGCCATCGCATCGTAATCCTCCAGCATCCGGTCGACACGCCCGGTCACGGCATCGACCTCACCTGCGTTATAGATCGTCACATGAGCGTTCGAGCCCAGAATCGTATCCACAAACTCGGCGCGAAAACCAGAACGCACGGCGAGCGTCGCGATCAGCGCAAACACTGCCAGCGTGATCCCGATCAGCGATATCCACGTCATCACGCTCACGCCGCCCTCGGCGCGTTTGGCGCGCAAATAGCGCCACGCGATCATCCATTCAAATGGGGCGAAAGGGGCTGGAGAGCCTGCCAACTGCGATACCTCGATATTATTTTGCGCGCAGAGTGCGCCGGGGCTGCACAGACGTCAAGCGCGCACGCCCCTGCGCCCGAACAGCATTTTCAGCAGACCGAAAAGCCCAGTCAGCAAGCCCAGCCCACCGAAAAACCCCAAACCTGCAAAAACGGCCCCCTCGAAGGTCAGCGGCAACGCCGGCTTGAAATCCGACCATGCCGCCGTTGCGATTTCCGCGTCGGTCAGGCTGCCTGCGTTGTAGGCGCGGGTGAATGGTCCGGCCTCGCGCAGCGCGATCAGGTCCGCGCTGAGACGGTTGTAGCGCGCCAGCGTCTCGCCCATAGTCTGCGCCCGCGCAGCGCCCATCTGCCCACCTTGTTGCAGGTCGGCGAGCGCCTCATCGCGAGTGAAGCCTTGTTCGGTTGCGTCAGTGTCAAATTCAGCGACAAAGCGGCTTAGCTCATCCACCGCACCGGCCAGACGCTGGGTATACTGCTGCGAATATTCGGGGAACTGCGACAGACCCGCCGCACCCGCCAGCCCACCTGCGAATGTCACCGCCCTGAGAAACATCACCCCTCACCCGCTATCGTTGCACTGGCTACCACGAAGAACTTTCCCTCATCATTCAATGGATACTGGCTCATACAATGGTCCGAATTCGCCGAACAGATTCAGGCGCAGTATAAGCGAACCTTTGCCCGGGCTGATAGGTTGGAAACGTGTTCCGCAGCGTGATGCCGAATCTGAAAGAGGCGGTTATCGCGGAATATCGCTATTCCTTGGCCTTTCCGCCAATTCAAAGCTCAGCGACATTGGCGCCATAAAAGCCATGTAAGGCGCACACTACCATGTTGCTATCATCTGGTCTGTGCGGTGCCGTCACCCTGGCGCGCCGTTAGCCTGCGGCACTCCAGAGCTTGCCATGATCAACGGCAACCGCACGATACGATCGCCGCGCGGGCCACGTATCGTAACCGACCGCAATGTCAGCACCTTGCCTACCGTGCCCTCGACTTCATCCTCGACCACAAAATTATGTGCGACAATGGTCTCATCCGCCTGCAACACCACAAGTGCCTCCACAATCTCTGCAACTGTGCGTCCGGCGGTCAAGGATTGCGTCACGTCATTCAACACCGTGAGGTTTCGGGTGACGAGGTTACGACCATTGGTGACTTCGAAATCGACAGCACTCATGTCTTGGGTAACAACCTGAACAGTGTCCTTATCGCTGTTTGCAGTGAACACCCGTTGGGCCAACAAACTGAAATCACGCTGGATGAAACGTGTATCGCCGCCAATGCGGGTATCCGTGACAACCAGACGCGATGCGCCTGTCCGCAGTTCGGTAACGCCTGCAGCGGTCCCGACGCGCACACCATCCAGTCGCAGGGTTCCGTCCCAGTTATTGCCGAAACCACTTGTGTCACTGGCCGCCAGCGACAGCGGATCGCCCAACAGCACATCCGGCCCCGCACCGATAACGGTCAAAGCGGCGCTATCGGTGAACTTGCCCCCCGGCGCGGTCAGCCCGACCGTCAAGCCATCGGCTGGCGTCGCATCCGACAGCTTGGCCATCACATTGCGGCCAACCATGTTGACCTTATCGGATGCCGTCGCGATACCGACAGAGAGCCGGTTTTCGGTTACCAGATCCAGCATCGTCGGCGATTTGGCCAGCACGGTACGATAGAAATCGGGCCGGACAAGCCCCAGACCCACAGCATCCTCGATCTGAACAGATGCCCGGCCAACGCGATTCACCGTCAGGTTACGCCCGGACGTAACCGAGACCGCTTTACCGCTGCCGATCAGGCCGACGGTCAGATCCTCCGGCGCAAAGAGCGTCACGCCCAGATTGTCAGAGATCACTGACGCGATGGTCAGGCTCCCTGTCGCCTCGCGCACAGCGATCCGGTCCCTGGCAAACATGCGAACCACCGCACCATCGCGTGTCTCAAGCGTCATATCGGTGAACAGGTCCTGATCAATCGATCCACCAAAGCCGTATATGCCGACATCGTCCGCTTCGACGACGCCAGACTTGGCATGCACGCCGCCGCCTGCTGCCAGAATCAGCTTCTTGCCATCTGCGGCCTTGGCGAATTCAAAGTCGAGCGACCCGCCGGCGAAGATTTCCAACATGCCGGTCTCCGCGATGCCGCGCGCCAAATCCAGCGAGTTGAGGTTGTTCAGATGCAAATCACCCCGAGCCTGTACGATGTCGAGCCGTCTGAGCCGGGTCTCGAACCCCAGCGGGCCGGTTACGGTGCTGCGTCCAAGGCGAATACGCGCATCAGATCCCCGTGCATCGCCAATAAACCGCGCGCCTATGACCCCGGGCGCAAGGAACAGGTCACCAGCGACATCCACGTCGATGGAACGGCGCTCCGACGCATTGCCGGTTACGATCCCCACAGTGAGATCGGTGCCGACCTTCAATGTAGCAGCGCCCGCCATGGCAGTGATCGGTGTCGTGTTACTGCGCATCACCAACGCGCGTTGGGTTTCAACCGAAATATCACCCGTCTGGGAAACCACCCCGGCATCGAGTGTGAGGCTGGCCACGTCGATGTTGACGGACTGCCCCTCGCCCCGGACGCCACGGTCTCCGATCGTCAGGTCAGTGCCACGTCCTATCAGCTCTATCCGACCTGTTCCCGCAGTAAGTGCCGCATCAAGCCGCGCGGTTTTGGCCCCCGCGAATGACAGGCGCAGGTCGCCCGCAGTCGTGATTGCACGAACTGGCCCGCCATTGACTGTAACAAGCTTGTCACGACCGATGCCATTGGCGGCAGTGAGGCGGATCTCCGCGCCCGACACTTGCCCCGCCAGCAATGTGCCATCCTCTATGTCGAGCGCAACGTTACCTCCCGCCGCGACATTGCCGAACCGCACATCTCCACCCGTCAGAGCCACGTTGATGTTCTGCGCCGCCGCCATTTCAACTGTCGCAGTTGTGGGCACCTCCATCCGCAGCGCACCACCAGCACCATCCGAAATTGCCCCGTTCTGCGCGACGAGTGTCACTGTGCGGCCAACCGTAAAACCACCCTGACCGGTAATGGAGCGCGTTGCCGTCAACGTTAGAACCTGATCTTTGCCCGCAGTGACTCGCTCGCTCAGGATCAGATCGCGCGCAGCCGTGACATCAATGCCGCCCAGCCCGCTTTCGAGAACGCCCAGCCGCAGATCACCCACTGTATTGCGCAGACTCATGTCACCCGCGCTGCGCGCCGTGACAATCGTGCTGTCATCTGCGGCGAAGCGGAATGCGCCCCCTGCGGCGCCACCGATCGCGCCCTCGCGCGATTGCAGCTCAATACGCGCGCCGCCCAATTGCGTCTCATCTGTCGAGAACAGGTCGTTCGTCGCGACCAGTCTTGTGGTTCCGGTGGGTATCGGTGTGATTTCGCCCACCCGCAGGACACCCGCGCCGCTTACAGTGACGTTTCCGGTGCCGGACGACGCCTTTGTAATGCTCAGATCAGTCACCGCATTCACTGTGACATCAGAGCGCGCGCTGCTGATCGACAGGCGCGCAAGATCAACGTCAATTGCCCCTTCAACCGTGCCGACAGACACCACGGCGCCGCCATTCTGGGCAATCAACCGTGTCGGTCGACCTGCTATGGCGCGACGCAACGTGCCACCCGCGATCAGAGTCATCGCCGCATCATCATTGGCCGCGCTGGTCACGGTACCCAGTATCAGGTCGCTGCCTGCGTCAAAGCGCAATGTGCCAAAACCGCCATCGACCCGCGCATTCGGATCGCTAACGTCGATGTTATTCTGGCTCAACAATACAATGCTGCCGGTAGCGGTCTGCACCGTGCCGTCAATTTCGACGGATGCCGCAGTCAGTGTTACATCACCGCCAATGGATTTCACCGCCCCACCAGAGGCGACCCTTAGCAGGCCACCCGGCTGGCGCAATGCGATGTTGCCGTCTCGGCCCGCCTCGACCTGCGTCAGCACGACAACAGGCGTGGCTGCAAACTCCACATTAATATCACCTGCAAAGCTGCCCGCACTGAACGATCCGGTCTTAACCGCAAGCGGGCCAGTCAGCCCCTGAATATCGCCGAAAGCAGAAAGCGCGATGTCCGCCCCTGAGATGTTCGCCGCGCGCAGGTCACCAGCGCCTGCAATCAGTTGCACGCGACCCTTGGCAACCACGCCACGCAGCAGGAAATCGGCGCCCAGCTGTGCGACATGAATATCGGTCTCGGCAGACAGTGAAATCGCACCATCAGAAACGCGGAACCGACCGGTCAGACCATCGACACCGCCGATACTGCCCTTGGTGGTAGTCATCTTGAGCAATGTCGCGGTGATCGTCGTGTCGCCTTCTGCGATAGCATCAGCGGTGAGGTCGATGCGCCCACCCGTTTGCAATGTACCGAGGCGCAGAATGCCATCAACACCGATGGTGACGTCGCCTGTCGCGCTCATCCCGACCAAATCTAGATTGCCGGTATTCTGAACGTTCAGGTTCTTGTTGGTAATCGCAACGTCCAGCGCGCTGATTTGGGTTTGTAGAACGTCGCCCGGTATGTCGGTCGCCCGCAACCGGGTCACGGCTGCTGCCTGCGTGGTCACCAGCATTGGCCCTTCCAGTCCGGGCACACCTGTCAGCGTCTTGGCCACAGTCACGCCCAGCCCGCTACCCGCAGAAACCCGACCCAACGTGGCATTGCCACCGATCATAAGATCGACTCTGCCGTTGACCGACTGAACGCCAAAGGTGTTTTCAGAGAAGCTGAAATCCCCGCCGGTCGTCAGCTTCAGGTCGCCGCCAATCGTGGTAAGCGCCCCGCCGCGTGCGAGAAGAACCGGCGTATTGCCAGCAGTCAGCGTCAGACCATGATCGCCACCGGTGCGGATATCACCCAGCCCGATTGCCGGAGCTGAGAAACTGCTGTTCAAGGCCAGATTTATCGCCCCGCCAAAGCTGCGCGCCGTGATGAGATCTGTTTCGAGCGGAACCGGTGCCACGGTGCCGATGCCCCCCGGCGCGACCAGCGTCACTTCGGGTGCGCGGATGGAACCTGCCCCCAGTATGCGACCACTTGGCATGAAAATATCAACCGGTTGCGCCGAGGTGATCCGCCCGATGGCCAGATCGCCCGGCAGCGTGATCCGCGTCACCAGCCCCTCGCCCGCCGTTTGTGTCAACGACGAAATAGTGAGGTTGTCCGCCTCGGAAATGGACAGGCTGGTCGGTGCGTCTGCCGATCCGGTCGACGTGTAGCTGAACCCTGTCAGCGCAGTCGACAGCGGGCCAAATGCGCCGCCGACATCGCCACCTGTCGTCAGTTTCAGCGTGCCGCCCTGAACGTCTGGACCACCCAAACGCGTGCCCGTCAGGCCATCTGCCGCGACCACCGTAAGAGTGGATTGTGTGCCGAAATCGATCACACCAGTGCGTGCGCCATCCTCTACGACGCGGATTGCACCGGCCGAAACGATCCGACCGCCGCCACCTAGCGACGTGGCCAGAAGCGTCAGATCATCTTTGGTTTCGGCAAATGCATCTTGGCCCGTGGCCAATACGACACGCGCATCTCCGGGCAGTTCGAACCGGATCGGTGCATCACTTGCGCCGATGTTACGCGCAGTGAGGCTCAGCGTGCCACTGCCGATGATCCGCGGCGCACCGGTGGGCCGGGCATCGGTCAAATTTTCGAGAACGGTCAGGCGAATATCACCGCCAGAGAATACTGACGCCACCGGCAGATCACCTTCGGGTGCCGCGACAAAGATACCAGCACCCGCGCGGGCATCAAAGCTGCCGCCATCCGTGATCTCGACCTCGACCGAGGTGGTGACGGTCCCGATAGACCCATCGCGCCCGGCCTCCAGCACCACTTGTGCACCCGCGACGGCCACATTAAAGATACTGTCCGTCTGCGTCAGGTTGCCTTCGGCTTTGATCAGGGTCAGCCCCGAGGATGCGGCAGCGGCGATTTGCAATGGCGTCCGCGCGCCGAGCAACATGTTCTGCCCACCAGCAAGAGCGACAACACTCCCCACAGGCACATCCCCATCGAACGCCGTTGACGCCAGATTCAGGTCATCGCGGCGTGCGACAAAGGTATTCCCCTGATCAAAGAATATATCACCAACTTCGGCGGCCCCCAGCGCAGCGAGGTCGGCAGTGGACAACGCGTCGTCATCCGCCCCCAGAATGCGCAATGGTGCCAAGCCAGTGCCGATATCCTTAGTGGCAAAGAGGACGATATCGCCGGCAGCACGGATATTTGGGTCTTCATCACGGATCTGGGTCGCGGCACTGCGGCGTACCAATCCGGCATCGACGAAACGCTCTAGCTCGTTTTGCGTCCACGTCGCATCAGCCAGAACCTCGGCGCGCAGCACCTCTGGAATCCGAGCCTGAAAATTGGGATCGAAATCCGTCTGTGCGTCCCATTCCGCCCGCAATGTTGCAAGCTGCGCATCGAACGCCTCAAGCGTAGACGCGTCCCCTGCATTTGCTTGCAGTCTCTGGCGCACGGCCGCGCTGTCCGCGTCCAGCGAGGCTGTGTCAGTCGGCTTGCCCGCCTTGCGTGCACGCCAGAAGGCGACGTAGCGCGCCTGTTCGGCCGCTTGCAGCCCATCAATCTGGCGCGCGACACGCGCCGCCGCACTATCCGTGCCCTCGATCAAAGCCAGATCACCAGCCCACAGGTCAATCAATTCGCCTTGTGTCCGCAGGTCCTCGCGTTCGATCGGATTGGCATCCAGAATGGAGCCATCACTCACGGTAAGCTGTATGTTGCCTGTTCGCGACTGAACATCACGCAGGTTCAGATCACCTTGACGCGCCGTCAACGCAATATCGCCCTCGGCGGTCGCCGTGATTGCGCCGCCGGTGTTCACTACTGTGAGCCTTGTGACACCATTCGTCCCGCCAATGCGCCCGCCACCAGCAGCGAGGAAAATGTCACCGCCAATAATGACGTTTGCATCGTCCTTTTCGCCGAGAATGGAGCCCGCGGCAGTGAGTTCCAGCAGCGAGCCATCGCCTGTGTCCGAATCTAACGACACAGCACTTTCGAGCAGCATATCGCCTGCAATTTCGTGAATTTTGACAACATCCCGACCGAACACGCTCAAGGTTCCATCCGGCACCAGATTGGTTCTCAGGGCATTGTTGGATGCACCCAGAACGGTGCCGCGGCCGGCCCCAATCACCAATTCCTTGGCGACAATCGTCACCTTGTCATTTAGCGCGCTCAGACTGCCGAGATCGGATACGAGCAATGTGCGTCCGGTGCTATTGCGCACCAGATCGCTCAGCAGAAGATCGCCCTGCAGGTCGATATCCACGTCGCCCCGATCCAGCCCACGGAACAGAATGTCTATGGGCAAATCGGCCTTCAGGACGTGCCGGGTGAAAATTTCGTCGCCGATGATCTTTCCCGGAAAACCGTTAACGCCGGGCTGGGTCAAATCCAACAAGGCAAAGTTGCTGGTCAGAACCCCATAATCGCTCTCTGTCGTAAAGATCGGCTCTGAAATAAAGCTGGAATTCTCCGGTGCGCTTAGCTTGGCGTTGGCGATATTTTCGCCGAATTTCACTTCGCGCAGTTGGTTAAAGAAGAACGCCTGCTTGATCGGGGTATACGTCGCTTTTCGCGCCCCATCCGCGGTGATCTGCTGCACCAATCGCGACGGTTGCGCCAGCGAGTTGCCACTGGCATCCGTCACAACGGTCGTTTGTTCATTGTCAAAGACGCGCAAGACTTGGCTGCCGTCTGCATCTACACCTCGACGGTATTCCGTCGTCAGGAAGGCGCCCTTGGAGTTAGTCCGGTTCAGGTCAGTGATACGCACCAGACCTTCGACACCCTGCCCCGGTTCAGTCGAACCGCCCGTATCAACGCGGCCAAACATGACCGGAGTGCGAACATTGGAATCCACAGTGACCGCCCCGAAACCATCGAATGCTTCGATAGACCCGAACCCGGTCGACGCGATCTTGCCCACAATGGTGACCTGACCACCGCGTGTGATCATGTCATCGATTTCGATCCGGTCCTTGTCCAGGTTGTAGAAGACCGGCACGGTCGCCTGAATGAACGGACTGTTATCGGCAACCACGTCGCCCGGCAGCACCGGCGTAAAGAGCAGCTTGCGCCCGGTCGCACCAGAGGCTTCGAGCGCGGCAATGTCGGCGTCCAGACCCTCGGCGATGCGCGCAGCATGACCAACGACCCCGGCCTCGATTGCGCCGGCGATGTTGATCACATCAGCGGTGATAAAGACATTCGCCCCTTGAATACGTGCGCCCGGATCGACGGCATTCGCGGATGTCACCCGGTCGAACGCCCCCGCATCGTAGGCACGCGAGAAGGTAAAGTCATCATTATCATGGCTATCGAACGTCAGGCGTGATTCCCCGCCGATGATATTGAACCCGTTTTCATCGATGGCGATTTCCGCCGACTGCAGGGCAACCGAATTGAAGAAATCGCGATAGCGCGCCACCGGGTCCGGCCCGATATGTGCCAGCGTTTCCGTCGCGGTCAATGTAAAGTCACCGTTCGGTGCGGCCAGAATTGGGGTCAATGCCGAGACGCTGCCACGTATGTCGATATCCGACTGGTTTGATACCACCCGCGCTACACCACGCAGGTTCGAAATCTCGCCCTCGACGGTGACGAAACCAACGCTGTTCGTCGTCGACACATTGATGACCGGCGGATCAGTGTCGGTGGCACTTTCAACCTCATAGTTCGCAGGCAAAAGTGTGATCGGAATGTTGAACGGATTTGTCGCGCGCGCTTGGGCGACAATGTCCGCCGCACTTTCCACTCTCACGTCGTTGAATGTGATGATCCCGCCGTCCAAACCGGAAATGGTCAAATCCTTGACCACCAAGAATGATGCCTGAGCCGTGCGGATATCAATCAGCGCATCACCCGGTGCCACCAGCTTGCCGCCGGTGCTGCCCGACACCATATCAGCGCGCAGATCGATATTGCCTTCGCGGGCGGTCACATCCTCGACGGTGATCAGCGCGCCGCGCACGTTCTGCGCGCGTGCCTTGCGCTCAAGCAGGTTGGTCAATTCGGCTTTTTGCCGTGTCTCGATCCGGTTCAGCGAAGCGCCCGGAATACCAGCGATACGGGCTTCTGCAGCGCTCACGAGCGGGCGCAGTTCGTCGATACGCGTATCCAGACGGAACTTCAGAGATGTCTGCGCGCCAATTTCAAAATTGATACCGTCGGCCAGTTCGTCAGAATAACCGAACGATGCATTGTCCAACTTTCCGTTTTCATCGAGGATCAACGCCCGTTGATTTCGGTTACCCGCCCGGACAAGACCGTTGAGTTCAATCAGGTTCGTCGAAACGTCATTGCTGTCGTCGATCTCGACGTCGAGGCTGACGGGATCGCCTCCACCAATCGTGGAATTGAAGAATGTGCCAACCTCCGCGGCCGCTTCGCGGTAGAAATCCTTGCCCAAAGCGTAGCCACGTACTGTCCGGTCGCCAGCAACCGCAAAGATGTCCACATCACCCGCTGCCCGCAGGGATGAGTCCTCACCGATCACAACATCCGATCTTGTGTTCGCGGTGGCCGTTGCCGTCGGGTCCGTGCTGAACGGTACTGCCGTCCGGTTGAACGCGCGTCCCTCAGCGACAACGTTGATGATCTGTTCGCGCTCTCCAACAAACCCTGCGAGAAGGCTCAGGTTGCCTTCGGTCAGAATCTCTGCTTCGGGATCAATCAGGATCCCGTGGTTGATTTCATACTCAGCCAATGCAGTCGCGCTCGCCGCGCCCGCCAAACCATAGGTGTTCGAGAAGACTTCGGATCGAATATCCGCATCGCCGCCTGTTCTCAGCACCAGATCGCTAAGTGCTGTCAGCTTTGCCTTGCCAAGCTTGATATCCGCATCAGTAGACGTGACTTTGATCGACGAATTTCCGAATGGCAGCACGATGGCGCCACCGGAATCCAGCGACTGGCGGTCAATCAAGGTGATATCGCTCAAAGCCTCGATGACAAAGGTATCGTCAACCGTTGCCGTATCTATCTGCCTCAAAGCCGCGTTGTCACCAATATCCACCAGCGTGTCGATTGTCAGTGCCACGTCAGAATCCATCGCCGCAACATCAAGGGCGCCACCAGATCCTGAAACGACGTTAAAGCCATCTTCGGGACGTGCGATCTTGTTGATTGCGCCGATTTGCAGGCTGTTTGCGAAAAGCCCGGCGTTCGCGGCAATCTTTGTGTCGACCCGGCTGGTCACATCGGTGTCCATATTGGCACCCGACGCCCCCACAAGGCTGGCGTTGACACTATCGACCGTGCTGCCCAGTCCGATGTCACTTTCGCTCTGAATGCGCAGGCTGTCGGCAAAGTATGTACCCTTACCGATTGAAAGCAGAGTTTTGGACTTCACATCCAATGTTCCGCCGGCACCCGCCCCAGAGACCAGTCCGCCCGATCCCGATGTTGCCAATAGATCGAACATCGGCTGGTTCGTTGCCGTCAGGGCCATCTCGTCGGCAGCGACGAACAGTGCCCCATCGTTGGTATTGACAGTGACGTTGGCACGAGGGGCCGTGAGCTTGGTCAAAACCACCCCGATGGCGGCCAGCCCACCCTGTTTGCCTGTCGCATCGGCCACGGCCGTTGCGCCTGCCTCACCCGTGGCCACAATGGACTCGCCAACGAGCGTGCCGCCAACAGTCGTGGAAACATCGTAGTCCAGCACCGTCGCGGCATCCGCACCATTTCCGGCCAGCAGACCGCCGGCAGAAGACACGGCAAAGGCAGCTGCGTTCTCGACCAGCGTATTGGCACTCTCGCCTTCCGGCACTGCATCGGGTTGGAATTTCTTGACCTCGCTGGGCAGGAAGCGGCTTGTGATCTCGATATCACCCTGCGCGCTCGCGCCTGAACCGATGGTCGTGGCCAAATCTACCTTGGTCGTACTGCGCGCCACCGAAGCACCAACAGTCGCCAAACCACCGCTAATCCCCTTGGCCTTGGCATAGCTGCTCGCACGGCTTTGGTTGCGGACAGTCAGATCGTCAGCAACGATAGTGACCTTATCCAGAGCAATCGTACCGTTACCGGTATTGCTTGCCCGCACATCAACGCCGTTACCATTGAGGATACCGCCAGAACTGGATACCGCCTGCGCATCTGCGCGCGTGTCATCACTGGCCGCAAGGCTCACGTTGCCCTTGGTAAATATGACGGACGCGCTGCTATTGTTGAATTCGATCGCCGAGGTCCCGGCGATATCGGCGTGCGATACCGCTGTTCCGACAGTTAGTCCCGCACTCAGCGACAAATTGAACACATAAGCCCGCACCGCCCCGGACCGCGCAGCATCCAGATTGATACTTGGATTGGAGGCCGAAAGCGTATTATCAATAAGCGTGCGGTCGCCCATCAACACGCCTTGACCCAGCATTACCTTCGCATCACCGGTCATCCCCGCCACGACGACACCAGCACTCGCGGCAGCGATGCCAGCCGCGCCGCCTGTGTAGGCTTCCGCGTCGATGATTGCCTTGCCTTCTCCGACCGCTTTTTGTTTTTCATCAGGCTCGATCAGCCCGCCAATGGTCGCGCTCAGGCTGACTTGGTCCGCGCCCACCAGCGCCGTGTTGTCGCCAACTGTGATCAGTGCATCGGTTCCGACCGTTGCCTTCACCGTCCCCGTCGACGCTCCGGCCCCAAGCGACAGGCTACCAGCGCCGCCAATCTGAGACAGACCGGTATTCGCCAAGGCAAACACGGACAAGGACAGTCCGGAATTCAAAACGGCATCATCACCGATTTTGATTCTCGCGCCACTGATGTCGCCGGTGGTGCCCAGCGCAACTTTTTGCTGCGTGGCATTGGATTTTGCGCGGGTATCTGCACCGCCGCCCATCGCTGCGATATTCGCGGCGGAGTTCTGTTTTTCCTCGTCGGTCGCAGCGACCGGGTTGCCGTCCTCATCAGCCTCTTTCACGGTTTCGGACTGGTCTGCCTTTGCAGCATCCACGGCGGCTGTCGTCAGCTTTGCGGTATCGTCGTCAGATTCTGTTCTGCCACCAATATCGGCGATCGCCAATGCGCCAGCGAGGCTGAAACCGCCCGCTGCGACAGAAGCAGCATGGGCCGTAATCATGTCCGTGCTTGTCGCGTTCAATTGGACATTGCCCCCGGCGATCACCTGCGCGTCGTCAGCGATTTCAATCTTGGCCGCTTGGGCAAGCGCGATGTAATCAAGCGCACCGCCTGCCGCCGCGCCACCAATACCGCCCGCGCCGGAAATACTGTTCAGCGTCATCGCAACCGTAGCGAACAACCGAGCATCACCATTGACGTCCAGTTTGCTTCCCTCGCCGATGCGCAGTTCGACCTGCGTTTCACCCTTGGTCACGTTCGCAGACAGCGCCAGCCCGGCTTGTGCGCCCGCCGCGGCACCGATCGCCGTGGTCGTCAGTGTGTTGGCGGCGTCCGCAACAATCACAAGGTCGCTCTTGGACGTGATGCCGCTCGCGCGTGTGCCGGATTTGTCCAGCGTCACTTCGGTCTTACCACCTAGCGTCGTGACCACCACGACCCCCGCCCCGGCAAGGCTCCCGGCAGCGGCCCCGGTACCACCGACGCTCTTGAATACATTCGTACTGGTCGCATCAAGCCCAACGAAACCAGAGGTCCCCTTGGTTTCCAGTGTGCTCCCTTTGAGCGCGATAATGGCGTTCGAGGTCACTTCGGTCACGCCCACAGCCCCGGCAAGCGCGGCACCACCACCAGCAACACCGACAGCAGTCAAATCAATCTTGTTATCGACATCTGCCGCCAAGGTAATGCTGCCCGCGCCGGATTTCACATCCGTGCGACCCAGATTAACCAGCGCATCCGTCGCGATAAAGGTCGACGCCACAGTCAGCCCGCCTCCGACAGCACCGAGGCCGACACCGTAAGCTTGGTTATTGATTGTCGTGTTGGTGTAGGACGCGATGCGCGCAGACGCCGTTTTCGCGTTTTCATTCACCATAATGAAACTACGCGCACGCGCATCCGGCGCGGCCCCGATCTTGACCTCATCCGACGCCGTATCCGATCCAAGGTTGACCGACGCCTTATCCGCGACAGAGGTATAGACGTAATTGGCCCCGATGCCCGCCAGCAAGGCCGCGCCACCCGTCACGGTGATCATGTCGATATTGCTGAGGATATCCGCCTCGATCAACACGCCGTCATGGCGTGTCCCGTCGCCGCCGAATACACTGCCGGTATCCGCCCCCAATCCGAGCGCCGTGATATTAGACCCTTTGATCGTCACATCGACGGTACTGGCCGTATCATTCACCGTGACAGATGCGCCGATGCCCACCTTGCCACCAACGGCAAAGCTGCCATTGACCGCCCTGCCGTCACCTGCACCGCCATTGGCGTTAATCCGGCTAGAGGCGGCAGCCCCCAACCGTGCAATGTTGCCAGCGATGATCGTGCTGTCGCTGACATTGGAAAGCGTCTTTGCACTCAGCTTATTGGTTGCGGCAGAACCGGTAATTGCAACCTTGCCGCCGATGGCACCGGCAATGGCAACCGCGCCAAAACCGCTGCTGCGCAACAACAGCGTATCATAAGCACCGCGCGTGACGATCCGCGACCCGGTCACGTCCGATTGCAGGGTGTGGGTGTTCTTGTTCACCGCAATCCCAACACCGATCCCGGCCTTACCTGCCAGTGCCACGCCGCCTGCATCTACATCCTGTCGGGTAAACTCGAATCCGTTGACTCCGAAACCTTCCACTTCGGCGTCGACATTGTTCACCACAATGTTCGATTTACCACTCAGGATATTGATCCCGAAACTGCCCGCCAGGCCGATCTTCGCCGCGCCACCCAGAGACAGCGCCAGCGCATCCTGATTGACACCATGCTCCGCCGCAAGCGACACGAACGTAGCACCCGAAGGTGATACAGGCAGCAAATCGCCTGCAGCGTCCCGCTCGCGACCGTCGATCTTGAGATCGCGCAGCGTGGTCGTCATCCGGTCGCCGTTCCGGTTGACGGCAATCGCGGCGCCGCCACCGTTTTCGCCACCTGCACCGATCACGCCTGCGGTCGCATCCTGCGTGCGCATGCCGAAATAGCCAATGTTGGCGTCCCGGGTTGCCAGTTGCACCGCCGCGCGCTGGCCAAGAACAGCGGACCCGACGGTTACATCGGTCACTCGCTTGATGTCATTAAAGACAAGGCCGCCCGCCCCGCCATTATCGCCACCTAATGCACCGGCAATGGCTGTGCCGTTGATCGTGTCGAACTCATCGGCGCGCACCAGCATCTTGCGAACAAGATGCGTGTCCGTCCCCGTTGTGACCGGCAACAACAGCTCTGACGTGGTCGTGCCGTAGATAAAGTTCAGCCCAAGCCCAAGTCCGGCGCTGTTTTCACCGGTCAGCGACACGACACCCGCCACGGAATCTATGGTGGAAGAGCGGTTCGCGCGCACGCTGAAGCCCTGATTGTCGATTTCCCCGTTTGTCACTTTGACACGTGCGCGCAGGGTGTCATTGCGTGGTGTTGTCGGCTCGATCTGCACGGTTTTGGCCTCGGCCACACTGCTTTGCGCGATGACATTCAACGCCGCTGCAATAGCATCATTCTGCGCCTTGTCACCTGCCGCCCCTCCGGCTGCGATGGGTTTCGCGTCCCCTGGCTGTTCGCCCTCCAGTTCGGGCTGGGCATCAGCGTCGTCGGGTTTGGTGCCGATCTTGGCAACCACAATCGACGCGGCACCGCCATCATCCAGTGCTGCCGCTCCGCCAAGCGCCTTGGCTTCAATCGATCCGTCGTCACTTGCGAATACAGTGATTTCGCCCTTGTCGGTCAGCCGTCCCGCCTCCAGATCGGCAGTGACCGTGTTGTTGATGATCGCGGCCGTGACAGCCGCCCCCACAGCATTATCGCCGCCGATGGCCAGTGCGCCGGTTAACAGATCCAGATCGCTGGTCTGCTTGGCCCGCACTGTCACAATACCGGACACACCCAGTTCGCTCGGTTTCAGATCGACTTTGGTCGTGGCGCTGCTGTGGCCTACGACGATTGATCCGGCAAGGCTGTTTTCTCTCGCAAAGCCCAGACCCACGGCAAGCGCCTTGATCGTTGCGGTATTGTCGGCGGCAAAGGTCGCGGTACCGTCGGCAAAGAACCGACCGCCATTCGCCTCGATACTGGTGGTGTTACCAATGACGTTGACCGACAGCGCAGCCCCCGCGCCATCGGCGCTGAGGCTAAGCGCAGCGCCACCCGAAAACGCCTTGATGGTCGAGGTGTCGGTTGCCATCAGGGACAATGTGCCGGGCGCACCTTCGGCGTTGAGGATCGCGCCGGTGGCGTCAATGCCAGTCGTGCCTGTCGTCACGTTGGCCGCAGCAGAGATGCCGATCGCCGAGTCATCAGCCAGCGCGATGCCCGCCGCAAGCGATTGTATTTCGCCGGTAGCCGACGCGTTGATGGTAATCGGACCACGGCCCTGCAACAGGGCGTCTGTCAGGGTGATCTTGGCGTCGTTGCCCAACATCAGGTTCAGCGCCAGTGCAGCCCCGCCCGCGCCATTACCGGAGATGCCGACGCCACCGGACAGGCTCTGGATAAAGCGGTTATTGGTGGCGGACAGCGTGATCACACCGCCGCTAAAGAACGTGGCCCCCGCAAGCGACAGATTGATAGTGCTGTCGATAACGTTCGACGACGCGCCGAGCGCACCGGCGTATTTTTTCGTACTTCCCGCAGCAGCAACCGAGTAAGCGCGGATTTCAGTGTCTGCCGTCGCAGTGGCAGTCAGCGGAACAGCCGCGCCGGGACCAGCGGTTCTGGCGGAAATAGTCGTATCTTCCAGCTTCGCGTGGCTTGCGTTCTTGACGGTGTTGATAACGACCGCACCGCCCAACGCGTTGCCGCCGCTCCTAGCCACGGAGAGTGCACCACCAGCCGCAAGGATGCTCGTGCTTTCCTTAGCTGTGACATTAACGCTGTCCGTGGTGATCCGCATATTAGAGACACCGACGCCACGTTTGCCGATTTCGGTCTGCGCGCCACCGATCACTGTGTTGACAGTAATAGAGCCGGAGAATGCTGTTTTGCCCAGCCCGGCCGAGATGGCAAAGGCGTAGATACTGTCATCCGTCAGCGAATTGGCGACAAAGCTGCCCGCCGTCACCCTACTGGACGGATCGAGAATGACCTTGGCAGGTCGCATAACCGTGTTAACCGCGATGCCGATCCCCACACCACTGGCCGAAGATGCGTTCTTGGAAAAATTCAGGCCAGCCGCCCCCGCGATGGAGACTGTCAAAGAAGTGTCCGTCGCCTCAAACTTGGCCTCGCCGCCAATGGTCAGATCGGCATCTTCGATGAGCGCATTCGTCTCACCATCCAATGTGGCCACCGCGACAGAACCCGCGACAGCCTTGGAACCCCGCTTGTTCCCCGCACCACCTATCGCGATGTTGACAACAGTAGCATCATCCGTCGCCTTGATGGCCAGCACTCCAGCGTCGATGTCGGCCTTGGCGATGCGCGCCGTGACGTTACGGTCATCGACGAGGATCGAGAACGCCCCGGCAAGCGCGTTGACGTCCTGGCGGTTGCTCAGGCCCACGGCAACGGCACCGGTGGCCGCTGCCACGGTACTGGTATTGCGCGCGTTAATGATGACGCCGCCAATTGCCTCAACGGTTGCGGGCGTGTTGATCTCTGCCCGGACCTTGTTACCCAGCGCCAGATTTATCGCAGCCGCTCCCGCCACGGCCCAACCGGTCCGCGGCTTGCCGCTACCCGCGTCGGCTTGGGGGTCGCCCTCGCCGGGTGCTTCATTGTCGTCCTGGCTCAGTAGTTTGGCGAACTCATCATCGCTGAGCAGGAAATCGGCCAGCGCCGCGTCCTGATCATCCGATGCTGTGGTTTTCGCGCCGGCAACAGCAATGGCAATGTCCGCGGAGTTGTTGGTTGCGTTGATGTTCAGGGTTCTGGCGGACACCGCCGTGTTACCCGATGTGCCCGTCACTGGGGCACCTTCTTTTGCCCCCGGACCAACGCCTGCGTAAATATCGCGATCGGTAAAGTTGATCACGCCGGTCGCACCAACAGAAAGGTTTTCAGAAGCCGACAGTGCGCCACCAATGTTGAGCAGCATGGAATCGTCTACCGCATTCAGAGTGATCAGGCTGCCGGTCAAATCGGCCGCGCCGCCGACGCGCGCAGTCGTCGTCCCTTGTGATATCCCCAACGCAAGCGATCCGTTGATCGAACGGTTGTTGCCGCCACCGCCCGCATAAGTGAATAGGGATTGATTGACATTTGCCTGCGACGAAATGGTGACGACCCCATCGGCAGCGACCTTTGCGTCGTCCTCGATGATTGCATTGGTGGTCGCGGCCGCCCGGCTGAACGACACCGCCCCGCCGATCGCATCACTCACCGGATCTTCGGTTCCGGGAACCTCGGAGGGCAAGTTCACCAGATGAATAAAGTCACCAGAGATCTTTGCCAGTATGTTGGTCAACGACCCTGACGTGACATCGGCGCCAAAACGAATGATCGCGTCAACCTTGTCATCGGTATTGAAGGCATTCATCGACAGAGCCAGAGCAAAACCCTGCTCTTCGTCGTCTTCTTCGTCTTTGGTACCGGGCGTCGCCGCAATAGCGCGGCTCTGGGTATAGCTGGTGGCAAAGCTGCGTGGATCAACTGCGTCGATCACCTCGAACAACGAGATCCGCAGCCGGTTTATCCTGCCCAAACTGATCCGGCACGAACACGTTACCCGCACTGGCCAGAATATTGAGCACACCGCTCTTCACTTGATCAACCGAAGAGAAGAGCGGGTAGGTATTCTCGGCAACGACATTGAGAGTTGCGGATTGGGTGATCGCATTCGAGCCGATTTCGGCCAGCGTTTCGCCATGCATCAGCCCCACGGAGGCCGCAACCATCCCCACCTTGTCAAAGTCGCTGGCCAGCTTCTCTTCTTCCACGCCCGCGAATTTGGCTATATTCTTACGGATCAGGGTAAGCTTGGGTGCCTGCGCTGTTGTGCGCCGTGTTATGCCCTTACCACCCTCCGCGGCCGCGACAAATTTCTTGCCTGCTTTCACCGACAACGCTCCGGCAAGGGTCGTAGCCGTCACGGTACTCAGCTGGGTCAAAATAGTGTCGCGTTCTTCGCCCGGCGATCCGAGCTCATGGTAGGTGCCGCCCAATGTCGCGCGGTTCGTCACATCATCGATCTGCACATCAAAGGCGAGGCCGACGCCCGCATTTGGTTTCGGCTCTTCCTCGGGGCCGAACTTTGGTTTGATCAACTTGTCCTTGAAGGCCAGAGCCTGCGCTTTGAGCTCTTCCGTTTTGTTTCTGAACAGGATCGACGGCGTCTCAACATTCACAAGGCCCAGTCGCGCCTCTGTCACGCTGCGCTTCTGAAAATACTGGGTCGTGGCGTCCAACGTGATGTCGCCCGTGGCACCCAGAGAACCGCCATCGCCCACTGCCACTTCGGTCAGGGCATTTGAGACGCCCACATTTATCGCCAGCGCGAAGGTACCGGTTTCCTTGGCATCGGCAAAAATTTCCTGCGTGTGGTTCACGCCTGAAAGAGCCTCGATCAGCAGATCACCACTCTGCGCATTGGCAACGGTATCGGTGATCAGCGTCTGATTGGTAAGGTTGCGCACGGCAACGATGAATCCCAAGGCCACGTCTGCCAGACCGATGGGCTTGATTTTGATCGAATGATCCTCAAACGCCGTACTATGGATACTGATGTCAGTGCCCGAAATGAGCCCGCTCTCGTCTATGTTGACGCGGGAATCGGCGGTGGAATTCGCAACAGCGACGCCAAGCACGACACCAATGCCGCCCATGTTATAGCGGCTGGTCGCGTGCGACTGAATGTACAACCCGTCTGCCGATCCGTCAGTGCCGGCAAATTCCGTTGGAATATCCACGATTTTGCGCAGCGGGTTTCCCGCCGCAAAGAGCCAGCTATCGCGATTCTGTCCATTGTCGGAGAATTGGCCAGACTGGCGGTCCTCCGGCTTGGTCAGTGGCTTTGCCTGCCATTCACCAGTGGCCGTAAGTGATGAGCCAGAGATTTCAACCAGCGACGTTGCCTCGGAACCATTGAATTCAAAAATACCTTGCAAGGCGGTTAGCTGGCTCTCGATTTCGTCGGTGCCGCGGTCGTGCAGACGTCCGATCCGTTCCCCGAGGCTGGTCAGGTCTTTCAACAATTCCGATGTCGTGTTGTTCGCGCCGCCAACTGTCACGAGATCAGCAATTGCTGCCTCATCGTCATAGTTACCGCCAACCTGCCGCGACGTTTCGGCAAGGGAATTCACGACAATGGCACCGCCATTCAGCGTCGAATCCGTGATCTTGACGCTGGCCGTCACCGCGTCCGTCTCGACAAAGATTGCCGCGACCTCGTCAAAGTTGCTCGCCAAGAGCGCGATCAACCCATCTTTGTCTGTTCCCGCTGTTGCCGTGGCCGATAGATTGCTGCCGCTCTTGACCGACACGTTCTGGCCTTGCGCGATAAGATCACCGGCGCTCGTCTGAGCCGCGTTACTGGTCGTGATCTGACCGTCGATTGTCAGCGAACCGGGCATCAGACCGTCACGCGCGGCGGCAGCTTCGCTCGCCGTCGTAGGATCTGCCAACAGCATCATGTCACCGCCGTCGGTCACTGTGGTGCCCGAGACGGTGATCTGGGGTGCGCGAAGAACACTCGACCCGCGCTTGTCACGTGATGCGCCACCCGTGGCAAAACGCCCCTGCATGGTGATTGCGTCCTGCGCCGCGATCGACACCAGCCCACCATCGCCCCCTGTCGATGTCGCCTCTATCTTTAGCGCGGTCTCCAGCACCGCCGTCTTGCGGGTAAAGAGGATAACAGACCCGCTGTCGTTATCGGCACCGGGCGCTGCGGTGACATCGATGGTGCCCCCCGCGATCAGGGCACCTTCGGACCGGGCCGCCACGACACCACCGGTCGTTTTACGTTTGGCGGCGATACGGCCCTGCAATTTCATTTCGCCCTGAGACAGCAAGCGGACGACACCCCCCTGCACACTGATGCCCGCCGCCTCGGCGTAGCCATCCTTGTTCAACGCGGGTACAAGCCGTCCCTCTGCGTCAATAGAACTGTCCTCGACGGATATGGTGCCATCGACCAGCATTCGCGCACCAGCCCGAAGGTCCAGCCGCCGTGCATTGATTGTCCCGAAAATTTCGATATTCGCGCTGGAATTCAGCGGCTCAGTGCCCGCAAACAATCTGGCCGTGACGGACGTGCCGCCATTGGCCTGATCCGTCAGCTGCGACTGGTAGTCAGCCGTCGGGGTGCTCATCGTCAGCGCGCCGGCGTTGATCACCCCACTCGCCCCAACAACGAACCCGTCACGGTTCACGTAGTAATGATTGCCGCCGACCGTTACGCCGCCCGCCCCTGTGTCGATCTGGGCGTTCAGCGTGCCATCGATCCTCGACAGACCACCATCAATGATGTTGATCAGTTGTTGTGTTCCATCCGGCTGAACAACGTTCGCAGTCTGGCCTGTGCCGATGTTGAAATTGTCGAATTGATTGAACGCCGTCGCGCCCTGGATATTTGTCGTCGTAACCGTTGCCGTGCCGCCACCTTGGGTGATCGACGTCCCCGTACCCGCCCCTGTGGTGATATCAACGGCGGCCGATGTCGCGGCGGCCGGTGCGACCTGCCCCACCATCAGCGCGACACTCGCGACCCATGCCGTTGCCTCGCTCGCAATGCTTTTTAGCGTGCGGCGATGCCGGATTATCCGTGTCGTGCGGATCGGTTTCATGGCGTCATATCCCCTAGGATTTCCCCCGGCGCCTAAGATCAGGCACCGGGGGTCTTGGTCATTCGGTCGTCGTCTCCGCCGGTTCGGCTGTAGCGGCGCGTAGTGCAGTCAGAGCTTCGGCAAACCGCGAGATGTCCACGCTCAGAATGAGCGGATCAGCCTCGGCGGACATACGAAAGCCGAACAGCAGCGCGTCACGTTCCGCGAAAAGCGCCAGTTCGTCCTCGTCAAGCGGTGCGGCAGCCTCGCAGATATCGCCGAGGCAGCGTTGCCATATCATCTCTCGTTGCTCGGTGTCGTCATCCCCGGCAAACCTGTAAACGGCACCGCCGGGCAGATATGTCCCCATCGGCGTTTGCGCCAGCAGGATAGCACCATCTGAAACCGGCACCGCGACGAAGCGCGCGACCAGCTGGCCGTTTTCACGCAGCGATTGCTCTTGTACCAGACGACAGACTGTCCGGCGCACCGTCGCGGCCTCGCAGGCCACAATCCAGTCCCCGAACGATGCGTTATTGGCGAGGTCAACCGGTGCGGCATCTGTCGCCGCTGTGCTATCTTCTACCGCGGGCGCATCGTCACTCTGTGCAATAGCCTGCGCCACGCCTAGTCCAAACGTCATTGCGCCGACGAGCAACACAGACTGCAATTGGGTTGTCAGTTCTTTCATCATTCTATTGGGTCTTTCCTGATCGAAGTCGTCAAATTTCATGGTCGGTTGGTCGTCTGTGTCAGTGTCTCAAAACGAATAATCGAGTCCGACATAGATCGTCGGGTCCCCCTTATCCTTGTAGTTCGTAGTATTCGAAAGCGGCACACCAAAGAGCGCCACGCCTGACACGGCGGGGCCGTATTGAACCCGCAAACCTGCCCCGGCCGACGCTAGCGTTTCGTCGCGCGGAACATTGGCCCCTGCCGCGCGGAAGGGCACGATGTAGGCCGCATCAAAGAAGGCGAATGGAGTCACGCGCAGTTTGCGCCCGGCCGGTTGCCAAGCCTCTAATCCCGCCAGTTGCAACCGAACTGACACACCACTATCACCCGACTGCACATTCGTAGGATAGCCGCGAACCGTATCAACCCCACCCGCAGAAAAGAGGCGCGCAACCGGAATCGCGTCAGTCAACGCAACTTGCGCACGACCCAGCACATCAAACAACAGGCTATCCGAGAGCGCCTTGGCAAAACTGAAATTTGCATTGAGGATCGTATACCCGCCTTCGGTCGGGGTGTTGCCCAACGCACTGGCATCACCGACGCGCAGCCCAACATTAAGCGAGAATGTTCGGCCCGTTTCCTGAAGCAGATAGGACAGATTGCCATAAATCTCGTTGAGTGAAACATCCGAGAACTGCACACCTGCTACACGTGATTTAGATCTCTCCGACCCCACTCCGACCTCAAAAAACCAAGCGGTGCTGGCGGTGACCGCGATTGGATGACGGTATGCCAGAACGCCCGACAGCGTATCTGACAGGATCGTCACACCATTGACGGGGCTGGTGGTGACAGACGCATCTGAATAGCTCAGCGATCCGACAACGCGGCCGCCGTTTGTTCCCACGGGTCGCGAGTAGCCCAATACGAATGACTTGGATTTCTCCGCCGCCTGAATTCTGAACGATAGGGTATCGCGCACACCAGTGACGCTGGCCCACCGGGCAAACAGAGTTGCCCGCGCGCGGCCCGTCTCCCTTTGCCCGAAATTGTCCAACGATCCGGTAAAGGTAAATGGCTTGGGCTCTTCGCCGGAAATGATTGCAGTGGTGGTTCCGGGCGTTTCACCTGGTCTGAACGCGATCTTTGGGCTGATGTCATGCGACAATTGATAAATGCGCAGGTCGCGCTCAATCTGCTCAAAATCCGGTCGTTGACCGGGGACCAACGTGATGGTCCGTCGCAAGAAATCCGGATTTGTCCGGTCCAGCCCGTCGATCTCGACCTGATCAATCCGCGCCTCTACGAGCGATATCCGCAAAATGCCGTCATCCAGAGTTTGAGGCGGCAAAATAACTTGTGCAGTAATGATCCCCGCTGCTGAATACAGGCCCTGAATTGCCGCCACCATCTGCGTCAAATCCTCGAACCCGATCGGCCTGCCGATGTAGGGTGCCGCAGCGTCCTGTAGCGCCGCATCCTCCAGATACGCGCTGTCGTCAAAGGATACGCCTCTAAGCGTAAATGTCTGCGCGTGTGCCGGGGTCGTCAGCACCGCAGCGAATATCAACGAAAGGCAAGTAATCAGCGTAGTCGCAAAGAAACGAAACCGGTGTTGAAGCTGTTGGCAGGACCGGTTTGGAAACATCATTGGGCACTGCTTTCTGCATAGCGAAACGCGGCTGTCACACCCATGAGAGAAACATCAAAAACAATCGGGGCGGACACCGCACTGGGGCGATACCGCACTTCGGCACGTCGTCCGCGCTTCCATTTGGTCAGCTCATCTGAGTCCAGAATTCCTGCCGCCACGCACACAGTAGGGCTGCACCGTTGATAGGCCAGTTCCTTGTATGGGGGGGTGACGCCCACGAACAAGCCACTGCCCAAGTGCACTCCGGATGGTACAATCACCTGTACCTGCGCACCGCCCTTTACAGTCTGTCGTAACCGCAGGGTAGCCAACCAGAACCGATCATCCTTGGACGAGGCCGTCTGTGCCAATGTGCAGCGTGCGGACAACTCTTCGCATTCGACCGCCCAGGACTGGAATGTTTTCGTTCTGATTTCAGCAGGGGCCGGAGTTGCGCTGAAAATCGACAGCATAAGAAGGGCAGCAGTAAGAATACTGGTGAAACGTAGAAGACCAGCCGTGTCAGAACTACACATCCGCACCCAAGAACTTTCTAAAGTACTCAATCGAAATCAAAGAACGGGCGAAATGTCGCCCGCATCCATGGTAGAACGGTACTTTCTACATTCCTCTACGTCAATTTATTAAGGTTATCAGAAATAAGGGCTTAGGTGCGCTTTCAGCTATCTGGCCCCGCTGCAACGCCGCAAGATCACACGCGATCAGGGTAAACCTACATTTTATAGGTACTTTTCACGCCTGATCACTCGGGCACGACGGGCATACCTAGCACGGGCCTCGGACGTCGCCTCGCCTCGGAGTGCCCGCAAGTTTCCACTTATGCACAAGAAGCGGGCACTTAGGCGGTAGCCAACCACCCGAATCGTATGCGTTTTTTGCAGAGAACATGCGCAGCTATAGCCCCCTGAACACCCTACCGTGCCGTGGCCCGCGCCAGACAGACGCCAGACAGCACACGCGCGACCTCACCATGACGCTTCTTGCTTCTATCGCGGGCCAGTGTGAACGATGTTCAAATCAGAGGACAATAACGGCGCGCTTCACACGCCACCATTAGCCGTAAGGTAAATCGACGCCAGCTTCTGCACGGCCTGTTCGGGCGGCAGCTCTTCGCTGATCCCGGTGCGGCGGCTGGTCAGCTCGACCACGCCGTTTTTCAGACCACGCGGCCCGACGGTAATGCGCCACGGCAATCCGATCAGGTCCATGGTGGCGAACTTCCCCCCGCCCGTTCGTTACGATCATCATAAAGGGGGTCCAGTCCCAGCGCAGTCACAGATTGATAGATCGCGTCACACGCGGCGTCGGCTTCGGTGTCGCCCTGCTTGAGGTTGACGATACCGACGTGGAAGGGCGTGACCCCCTCGGGCCAGATGATGCCGTTATCGTCGTGGCTGGCCTCGATGATCGCGCCGACCAGACGGCTGACACCGATGCCGTGGCTGCCCATGTGAACCGGCGTCGCTTTGCCGTCGGGCGTCTGTACCGTGGCACCCAACGCGTCCGAATACTTGGTCCCAAAATAGAAAATCTGGCCCACTTCGATCCCGCGCGCCACGCGACGACGTTCTTCGGGGACCTGATTAAAGAGGGCTTCGTCGTGGGTTTCGTCCGTGCGCGCATAACGGCTGGTAAACTCGTCCAGCACGGCCTGACATTCCTCAACCGAGATCGAAATCGACCTTGCGATCGCCGAATTTCAGATCGGTGATCTCGCTGTCATAGAACACCTCTGACTCGCCTGTATCCGCCAGCACGAGGAATTCATGGGTATCATCACCGCCAATCGGGCCACTATCCGCGCGCATCGGGATCGCCTGCAATCCCATTCGTTCGTAGGTGCGCAGATACGTCACAAGGTGGCGATTATAGGCATGTAGGGCCGCTTCCTTGGACACGTCAAAGTTATAACCGTCCTTCATCAGAAACTCGCGGCCGCGCATCACGCCGAACCGCGGGCGGATCTCGTCGCGGAATTTCCACTGGATATGATACAGCGTCAGCGGCAGGTCCTTGTAGCTGCCGACATGGGCGCGGAAAATATCCGTAATCAGTTCTTCGTTGGTCGGACCATAGAGCATATCGCGCCCCTGCCGGTCCTTGATCCGCAGCATCTCCTCGCCATAGTCGTCAAAGCGTCCGCTCTCGCGCCAGAGGTCCGCCGATTGCAGCGTCGGCATCAGCATCGGGATGTGACCGGCGCGCATCTGCTCTTCATGCACGATGTTTTCCAGCTTGCGCAGCACCTTGAAACCCAGCGGCAACCACGAATAAATCCCGGCACTGGCCTGCTTGATCATGCCTGCGCGCAACATCAGCCGGTGGCTGACGATCTGCGCCTCCGACGGGGTCTCTTTGAGGACAGGCAGGAAGTAACGGGAGAGACGCATGGGATTACCTCGGGGGCATGTGTTGGACTGAGCCCCCGTTTATGGGTTTGCGCGGGTCCAGACAAGCCATCTCGACCGTGTTCGATCCCGCCGCGTCCATCGCTGTCGACGAATAGGGCATGTCTACTTTTGCTGCGGCGGGCCTTGAAAGGGCGCGCTGCATGGGCGATGTGTAGGATTACTCAGCCGGAGCGCGCATGGCCCTGACCGTCAAGACACAGATAAAATCCTGGGGAATCGCTGCGGCGGTGTTCCTGCTTGTGATGTGGATTCTGGGCAATGTGATCCTGCCGTTCGTTCTGGGCGGCGCGATTGCATACTTCCTCGATCCGGTCGCTGACCGGTTAGAACGCATGGGCCTGTCGCGTGCCTTGTCGGTTGTCGTGATTACGCTGGTTGCGCTGTTGCTCTTTATCATCATGGCGCTGCTTGTGGTGCCCACGCTGGTTTCGCAGACCACCGCGCTGATCGAGACGGCCCCACAGCTATTTGCTGATTTGCAAAGCTTCCTCACCAAGAGATTCCCCGAGCTTGTCGATACCGAATCGACCTTGCGTCAGTCGCTGACCGCAGTGGGCGAGACGATTCAGGAACGTGGCGGACAGCTGCTGGAAGCCGTGCTTGGGTCGGTGTCATCGCTGATCAGCGTGATCGTTCTCTTTGTGATCGTGCCGGTCGTCGCCTTTTACCTGCTCTATGACTGGGATCGCATGATCGCGCAGATTGATGACATGCTACCGCGCGAGCACGCACCGACCATCCGCCGTCTGGCCCGCGACATCGACAAAACTTTGGCCAGCTTCATTCGCGGGATGGGCACGGTCAGCCTGATTCTGGGCACATATTATGCGCTGGCGCTGATGCTGGTGGGGCTGCAATTCGGCCTCGTCGTGGGGGCGATTGCGGGGTTGATCACGTTCATCCCGTATGTCGGCGCGCTGGTTGGTGGGGCTCTGGCCATTGGTCTCGCGCTGTTTCAGTTCTGGGGCGACTGGGTGTCGATTGGTCTGGTCGCCGGTATTTTCGTGATTGGTCAGATCGTAGAAGGCAATATACTGACGCCCAAATTGGTCGGCAGCTCCGTCGGCCTGCACCCTGTCTGGCTGATCTTCGCACTCTCGGTTTTCGGCGCACTGTTCGGATTCGTCGGCATGCTGGTGGCAGTCCCCGTCGCGGCGGCCATCGGCGTCTTGGCGCGCTTTGCCATCAGTCAGTACAAGAACAGTTCGCTTTACCGTGGACCGGGCGACGTCTGATGCCCCAACAGCTAAGCTTTGATCTGCCTGCAATTGCAGCGCGGGGGCGTGATGATTTCTTTGTCTCGACCGCCAATGCCGTTGCTGTCGCGCTGATCGAAGGCTGGCGCGACTGGCCGGCCCGCAAGCTGGTCCTCTGCGGCCCCGAGGGTGCGGGCAAGACCCATCTTGCCCATGTCTGGGCCGATCTCAGCGCGGCGCGGATTCTATCCGCCGACGCACTGGCCACAGCCGACATCGCACAGCTGGCAACCGGCAATGTCGTGATCGAAGATGCGGACTGCATCGCGGGACAGGATGCCGCCGAAACGGCATTCTTTCACCTGCATAACCTAACACTGGCCGAGGGCCACAGCCTGCTCATCACCGCACGCGCAGCGCCCAGCGCATGGGCACTGGCATTGCCGGATCTCGCCAGCCGGATGCAGGGCACCCCTACCTGCGTGATGGAAGAGCCGGACGATGCGCTGCTCGCCGCCGTGATGATGAAACAGTTTTCGGATCGCCAGATCATGCCGTCAGCGGGTACGATTCCCTATCTGTCCAAACGCATTTCCCGCACCTTCCGGGCTGCGCGCCAGACAGTCGAGGCGCTGGATGCAGCGTCATTATCGACGGGCAGACCGGTCAACCGCGCACTGGCCGCGCAACTGCTGGACAAATCACAGGCGTGACGCCACACTTTGTCACCTCAGCGTTACATCACAGGTCCATACCGCAGCCATGACTCAAGCTGATTTTCTGAAATCCCCCTTCCCCGAAGCGACAGATTTGCCTGATCTGGACACGACCGGACCCGGACGATTCTATAATCGCGAACTGAGCTGGCTGGGCTTCAACTGGCGCGTGCTCGAAGAGGCGCAGAACAGCCGCGTGCCATTGTTGGAACGTCTGCGGTTCCTGTCGATCTCGGCCACCAATCTGGATGAATTCTATAACGTTCGGGTCGCGGGCCTGCGTGAATTGGCGCGCGCCGGCAACACAACGCCCGCCGCTGATGGCCTGTCCCCCGCCGAACAGCTGGTGCTGATCAACGACGACGCGCGCAAGCTGCTGGCATCGCAACAGGAAACATTCCAGTCCCTGCGCGGCGAGTTGGAAGCCGAAAATATCGTCATTCTCGACCGTGCCAGCCTGACCGACGATGATCGAAGCTATCTGTCAGATGTGTTTCTGAACAAGGTGTTCCCGGTACTGTCGCCGCTGGCCATCGACCCGGCGCATCCGTTCCCCTTTATTCCCAACCTTGGCTATTCTCTGGCGCTACAATTGGAACGGGCACAGGACAAACGTCCATTGCGTGCGCTGCTGCCCATTCCCCAGCAAATCGACCGTTTCGTAGCCCTGCCCAGTGAGGATGGCACCTATCGGTTTCTGCCGCTGGAAGAATTGCTGCTGCTGCACCTTCCCAGCCTCTTTCCCGGTTACAAATATAAGGCGCATTGCGCCTTTCGCGTGCTGCGCGACAGCGATCTGGAGGTCGAAGAAGAAGCCGAGGATCTGGTGCGCGAATTCGAGGTGGCACTCAAACGTCGCCGTCGTGGCGAAGTCGTGCGGATGAAAATCTCGACCGATGCCCCTGCCGCTCTGCGCGAGTTGGTCATGGACGAGTTGCACGTCATCCCCGAAGAAGTGGTCGAAGTCGAGGGAATGCTCGGCCTTGCCGATCTCAAGGAACTGGTGCTGGATGCTCGCCCTGACCTTCTGTGGCCCATTTTCACCCCCCGCGTGCCCGAACGCGTGCAGGATCACGATGGCGATATGTTCGCCGCGATCCGGCAAAAGGACATGCTGTTGCATCACCCCTATGAGACGTTCGATATGGTCATCCGCTTTCTCGCGCAGGCCGCGCGCGACCCGGATGTGGTGGCGATCAAGCAGACACTTTACCGGACGTCCAACCGCTCGCCGATTGTCGAGGCCCTGTGCGAGGCTGCCGAAAACGGTAAATCCGTCACCGCACTGGTCGAACTGAAGGCGCGGTTTGACGAGGCCGCGAACATTCGCCAGTCGCGCCGACTGGAGCGCGCCGGCGCGCATGTGGTCTATGGATTTCTAGACCTCAAGACACATGCCAAGATCAGCACCGTGGTGCGCCGCGAAGGCGACAATCTGGTGACCTACACCCATTACGGGACAGGCAACTATCACCCGATCACGGCTCGCATCTATACCGATCTGTCATTCTTTACCTGTGACACGACGCTGGGCCGTGATGCGACCAAGGTATTCAATTATCTGTCGGGCTACGCGCAGCCGGATCAGCTGGAAAATCTCGCGATTTCACCGATCACGCTAAAGCCCCGGCTGCTGTCGATGATTGCTGCCGAAATCGATCACGCCAAGGCCGGAAAACCGGCCGAAATCTGGGCCAAGATGAATTCGCTGATCGACCCGGACATTATTGACGCGCTCTATGCCGCCAGTCAGGCAGGGGTCAAAATCAGCCTCGTCGTGCGCGGCATCTGCGGATTGCGTCCCGGCATCAGGGGGCTGAGCGAGAACATCCGCGTGAAATCTATCGTTGGACGGTTTCTGGAACACAGCCGCATCGTGTGTTTTGGCAATGGTCACGGCCTGCCGCACAAGAAGGCGCGGGTCTACATTTCTTCTGCCGACTGGATGGGGCGGAACCTGAACCGTCGTGTTGAAACGCTGGTCGAGATCGAAAACCCGACCGTCAAGGCGCAGATCACCAGTCAGGTTTTGGCAGCAAACATGGCCGACGTTGCCCAAAGCTGGGTTATGGCACCAGATGGCTCATTCACCCGTACGTCCATGCCCGAGGGTGAATTTGCGTTCAATTGTCACAGGTTCTTCATGGAAAACCCTTCGTTGTCGGGGCGCGGTTCTGCCGGGGCGTCGGACGTGCCGAAACTGACCCACACCGAAGATTGACCCACCTAGCACCTTGGACCATAACGAGGCGCAAGACCAAGACCGGAGATCCCGATGGACGCGAGCACTGATCCGGGCGAGCCAGATAGCGGTCCCTTTGGCCGGGCGCTATTCGACAAGCCCTCGGCACGGGCATTACGTCGTGTTGGCGTGGTGGATGTTGGATCGAACTCTGTCCGACTGGTGGTGTTTGATGGCGCGGCACGCAGCCCCGCCTATTTCTACAACGAAAAGATCATGTGCGGCCTTGGCGCCGGCATGTCAGAGAGCGGGCGCCTTAACCCCGAAGGCCGGGTGCGTGCGCTGAACGCGATGAAGCGGTTTCAAAGACTGTCGGTCGGGTTGGAAACCGGGCCGTTGACCTGTGTTGCGACCGCTGCCGTTCGCGAGGCCGAAGACGGCCCGGAGTTCTGCCGCGAAGTCGAGGCCGCTACCGGCCTGAAGCTCTGGGTCGTCGATGGCCGGGAAGAGGCGCGTCTGTCTGCGCAGGGTGTGCTGCTGGGGTGGCCCGGCTCCTATGGGTTGGTCTGCGACATCGGTGGATCGTCGATGGAACTGGCAGAGATCAACGGCGGCCATGTCGGGCGGCGCGTCACATCCCCCCTCGGCCCGCTCAAACTGCGCGATCTGAAGGGCGGCAAAAAGGCACGCCGCAAATACATTCAATCCGTCCTAGGCGAGATGGCCGATCAATTGGGCGAACAGAAGAACCGGCTCTTTCTGGTGGGTGGTTCGTGGCGTGCGATCGCCAAGATCGACATGGAACGGCGCGGCTATCCGCTGCATGTGCTGCACGAGTACCGGATGAAGGCCAAGGAACTGCGCAAGACGTTTCAGTATATCGCGGGCGAGGACGCCGAGGCGCTGCGCAATCGCGCAGGTGTCTCATCGGCACGGATGGCGCTGGTGCCACAAGCAACCGAAGTGCTGAACGAAGTGCTGCACACGTTCAAGCCGCACGATATTGCAGTTTCCAGCTACGGTATCCGCGAGGGGATGCTCTATGAGCAGATGCCACAGCCGCTACGCGATCGCGACCCGTTGATCGAGGCGTGTCGGTTCATGGAATCCAAGGATGCCCGCCTGCCCGGCTTTGGCAAGACGCTCTATCAGTTCATCCAGCCGCTCTATAAGTCCGCACAGCCTGAACGCAGACGTATCATCAAGGCAGCCTGCCTGCTGCACGATGTCAGTTGGCGCGCGCATCCTGACTATCGCGCCGAAGTCTGTTTTGACAACGCCACACGCGCCAATCTGGGCGGATTGCGACATTCCGAACGGGTCTTTTTGGGGCTCGCTCTGTTGCACCGTTATTCCAACAACCGTGCTGGCACGCGGTTCGAGGAACTGGGCGCACTGGTGGACGACAAGACACAGCACGAGGCCGAAATTCTCGGCAAGGCGATGCGCTTTGGTGCGATGCTGTGGTTGAAAAAAGATGCCAATCTGGGCGAAATTCGCTGGTTTCCAAAGAAACGATTGCTGGAATTACGTCTAACCGAAGACTCGGCCGGTCTGTTTGGCGAAGTGGCCGAAGCACGCTTTATGTCGCTGGCCAGCTCGCTCGGGGCAGAGACGAAAATCGGGCGGTTGCGGTCGTCCGATGCACAGTCCTAAATCTCGATTTCCTCGCCCTCTTTCGGCACATCGAGCATCTCTTGCGGGGTTTTCTTGCGGATGATGATATCGCCATTGGGTAGCATCTCTGGCGCGTGATAGCTGCTCAGATCGTCGATCTTACCCATGATATCAGCCAGCGCAGGCCCCATCTTCATCGCGAACTCGCGCAGTTTCGGCTCCATCTCTTCGGTCAGCCCCATCAGATCGCGCAGGGCTGGCTCCATCTCGCGGCTCAACCCTTCAAAGAGCAGGCGCGCGCCTTCTTCCATCAGGGAAAACCCGTCATCCTCAGTTTCCTGCGCCTGAGTGGGTCCAACCGCCAGCATCGCAACGGTGGCAATGGTAACAAACTGTCTCATTCCCCCAATATAGGTCACTTCAATCACGATTTTAAGACGCCAGATCAATATCCAGCGTCACCGGGAAATGATCCGATGCGGTCAGCAGCGCCTCGCGCAAGTCCGCATTGCCCCAACACTTCGGGTCGTCGAACGGATGCCAGATGCGCCAGACCGGGTGCCGCGCGCGCAGATCGGGCGATACCATGATGTAGTCAAGCAGCGCCTGCATATAGCGCTTGCGGTGCGCTAGGTAAAACCGCGCCGACGTATGGGCGACGCCGATCTTTTGCTCCAGCGCACCGCGCGCATGCGGATCATAGAGCCGCAAGTTGCGCGCCTCGCCATCCCCGAGGATTATCTCGACAGACGACCGGCCAAAGAGGTTTTCATACTCGTCCAGCCCCGGCCCGTCGTTCATATCCCCCATCACGATCAGCGCCTCGCCCGCCTCCAGATGTCCCCGGATACGTTCGCGCAGCCAGACGGCCTGCGCCAACTGCTTGCGCCGGTTGGCAATCGCCATGCGCATCACTTCGGCCTCGTCCACCGCGCCATGCGGGGCCTTGGATTTCAGATGCACCCCGATCAGCCGCACTGCCACCCCATCATGCGTGCGCAGTGCGACCTCCAGCGGCGGCTTGGAAAACCGCACCAGATCTTCGGTCGCGTCAATATCCAGATCAATCCGAAACACCCCGTCAAATCGTGGCGCATCATGCGTGCCACGCTTGCCGGTTTCCGCGCCGATCGGATCATGCACCGCGCTCAGGACATCCGGATCATAGAGCAGCGCAATTTCCTGCTGTGTATCGTTGGCGAATCCCACCAGCGCCCGGCGCGCGCGTAGCTGCATTACCTCTGCAAATGTTTCTAACGCGCGCACCGTTGCGCGTGATCCGCTGTGATCCGGCGCCTCGATGATCATCACCGCATCCGCATCCAGCGCGGTCATAACGATACCGATCGCAGTGATCTGCTGGGCGCGCGTCACATTGTAGCGCGCCGACCAGCCATCATCCTCCAGCAATTGACCATCATCATCAAACAGCGCGTTGAACCATTCAATGTTGTAGCTTGCCAGCCTCACAGGGTCTGTGTCCGGCTGATCTCTTCCCACGCGCGGTTGATATCGACCATACGCTTCTCAGCCAGCTTGATCGCCTCTTCGGGGACGCCGCGCGCGATCATCTGGTCGGGATGGTTCTCTCGGACCATGCGGCGATACTGCGCGCGAATATCGTCAATCGGATCGTCGGGGTGAACGTCCAGAACGGTGTAGGGGTCAGGCATCGCATCCGGCACGAACCGGCTGCGCATCACCTGAAAATCCCGAGGGGCAACACCGAAAATCTCGGCCACGCGTTCCAGAAACTGGTCTTCGTTGGGGTGATAGGTGCCGTCGGCCATCGCGATATGAAACAACCCCTCCATCAGATCATCCAGCATGTCACTGCCGCTGCCAAACATGCGGCTGATGCGGGTGGCATATTCCTCGAATCCTGCCACATCGGTCCGCGCCAGGTTAAACACGCGAGCCGCACCCGCCTCATCGCCCTGCGCGATCTGGAACACTTCGCGAAAGGCTGTCACCTCGTCGCGCGTCACCAGTCCATCAGCCTTGGCCATCTTGGCGCTGAGGGCGATCACGGCGATGGTAAACGCGACGCTGCGCTCTGGCGGTGTGCGCAGCTTGTCAAAAACCGTGCTTAACCCTTCGCCACTGGCGAGGGACGAGAGTGCTTCGGAGATGCGTACCCAGATCGACATGGTTCTTAATCTACCCAGTTTCGTGCGGATTGTCAGGCAGGTCCACTAGGGTTTTCTGCAACAGGATCAGGTCCATCCAGCGGCCGAACTTGTAGCCCACGCCGGGCAAAACACCGACCTGTCGAAATCCGATGGCCTTGTGAAATTCCACAGCGCCAAGGTTCTCACCACTCACCCCCGCGATCAGGTGCCGTGCCCCCGCCCCGAGCGCTGCGTCCTGCAACGCGAACACAAGCGCGCGGCCGCATCCCTGCCCGCGCGCCTGCGGCGCTAGGATCACCGAATGCTCTAACGTACGCACATACCCCGGACCGCCACGAAACGGGAAACATGTGGCGAAGCCCAGAACCTGCGCTGCGTCGGTGGCGACCAGAAACGCATGCCCCGCCGTTTCCCGGTCTGCCATCGTAGTAGCCAGACCTGCGGGCGTCTTTTCCTCGGTGGTAAAGGTGGCCGCAGTGTCGCGGATGACCGGGTTCCAGATATCGATGATCTGCGCGATATCCCGCGCCTCCGCCGGACGGATGATCATGTCAGCACGCGCAGGCCGTTGGGCGTCTCAAATTCGGCGCGCAATGCGGCAGGGCCGGTATCAAACACCACGCAAGGATCGCGCAAATCGGGACGCAGCCGGGCGGCCAGCGCTTCAGCGTCCGGATGGCTGACCACCAACCGCTTCAGACGGCAACCTGACGGGCTGAGTAACCCGCTGGGGTGGCTCACGCCTGCCCCCCATTCGATCAAGGCCGGAAACATGGCGTCATAGGGCAACGCGCCGTCGCCGGGCACTGCCATCTGCCAGCGCAACGCACCGCGGGTCAGTGCTACGGGTTTCCCGGCCTCTGGCAGTGCTGACAGGGCTTCTGTCATGCTCTCCACCTGACATATCCAATTGGTCAGTCTCGGGGCACCTTCGAACCGGTCCAGATCGAACCAGCGCGGATAGGGCAGCGGTGCTGCCTCCGGGTCAATCGCGATCACTTCCAGATAGAGCCCGTTCGCCAGTCCCAGCAGCAGGTTATGCGTACCAAAATGATCATGTTGCCCGCCGGGCTGTAGCGTGACACTCAGTGCCTCCTCGACCACAGCGCGGCCTTCCTCCAGCGTCTTGCAGGCAATCGCTATGTGATCCAGCTTCATCGTGGCCTCTCAGGTTCATGTTTCGACAGATGCTCTTTGAAACAAATCACCCTCGGGATCAATCCTAGGGGCTCAGCCCCCGCCGAACGCCAGCCGTGCCAGCGCCCAGAGTGCCACCAGAATCGTCGGATAAAACGTCGCCGCAAAACCAAAGGCGCGCAGCGGAGGCGACACATGGTAGCCAACCCAGAACAGCAACCGCGCAATGACGAATCCAATGCCCAAGGTCGCTATAACGCCCGGCCCCTGCCCTGCCAGCAGGACCGCCGCAGCGGGCCAGATCGCGAGCGCCAGCACCAATTGTTCGGTGGTGTTCGTCAGAACCCGCTGATCAATCGCGGCCCCGGATGCGGGCGCAAATGGCTGCCCGTCGATGATGGTGTCGTCAAAATAGCGCCGCTGCGCCAACCGACCGATCACCAATAACATGAACAGTCCGGGCAAGAGAAACGCGGTCATGATCGTGGGCATCAACGCGAAAACCGGCAACGTGACGTATTGTCCCGCCACCCACAGCAACGCCAGCCCCCATAACATCCCGGCGGCCATTCCGACCATGATCTCTGCACGCTTGTTCATCTTGATCCTTCACCGTTCGCGGAACCCTGATGGGTAAAACTCTCGTTTGCAATCAATGATCGCCCTGATGTGCGCCTTTGGGCATTTCCGCCTTGACGCCGCTGCGGGACTGTCATACCTCACCCGCCGATGGCGCGGTAGCTCAGTTGGTTAGAGCGAACGACTCATAATCGTTAGGTCGGGAGTTCGAGTCTCCCCCACGCCACCAAAATCATTTGCGCAACAAATGACGCAATACGTCCCACAGACACGCACAATCAACGGCAGATGCTTCGCATCGGGCGAGATGCCGAGCGCGGATTACGCTCTTCTCGGCGCCTCTCCAACAGTCTCCCCGACGCCCTAGCTGCGCGCCTCGCGGATCAGCCGCAGAATATCCTGTGCCGCCTCTGGAATGTTCGTGCCCGGCCCGAATATTGCCTTGACGCCAGCGTTCTTCAGGAACTCGTAATCCTGTTGCGGAATGACCCCGCCACAGATCACCAGAATATCCCCCGCGTCCTGCGCCTTCAGCGCCGCGACCAGCTTGGGCGCCAGTGTTTTGTGTCCTGCCGCCTGACTGCTGATCCCGATCACATGCACATCATTGTCCACGGCATCCTGTGCGGCCTCTTCTGGCGTCTGGAAAAGCGGCCCCACATCCACGTCGAACCCGATATCGGCAAAGGCTGTGGCAATCACCTTGGCGCCCCGGTCATGGCCGTCCTGCCCCATCTTGACCACCAGCATGCGCGGGCGGCGGCCCTCGGCTTCGGCGAAATCCTCGACCGATTTCTGGATCGCGGCGAACCCTTCGTCGCCCTCGTAGGCGGCGCCATAGACACCGGCCAGCGTCTTTACCTCGGCGCGGTGACGTCCGAATACTTTTTCCATACTCATGCTGATCTCTCCTACGGTGGCCCGTGCGCGCGCCGCCTCGACTGCGGCCTCTAACAAGTTGCCGCCTTCTTTGGCGCGGCGCGACAGTTCGTCCAGCGCGGCAGTGCAGGCCGATTCGTCGCGTGACGCGCGGATTTTTTCCAGTCTGGCGACTTGGCTGTCGCGCACAGCCGAATTGTCGATATCCAGCAGATCAATCGGATCTTCGCTTTCGCGGCGGTATTTGTTTACGCCGACGATCACCTCGGTGCCCCGGTCGATCATCGCCTGCCGGGTGGCAGCCGATTCCTCGATCCGCAGCTTGGGCATGCCGCTGGCCACGGCCTTGGTCATGCCGCCCATTTCCTCGACTTCCTCGATCAACGCCCACGCTTTTTCGACCAACTCGGCGGTCAGGCTCTCGACATAGTAGCTGCCCGCCAGCGGATCGACGACGTTGGTGACGCCGGTTTCCTCTTGCAGAATGAGCTGCGTGTTGCGGGCAATCCGCGCGCTGAAATCGGTGGGCAGCGCCATCGCCTCATCCAGCGCGTTGGTGTGCAGCGACTGGGTGCCGCCCAGCGCGGCACTCATCGCCTCATATGCGGTGCGGATGACGTTGTTATAAGGGTCTTGCTCTTGCAGACTGACGCCGCTGGTCTGGCAATGGGTCCGCAACATCTTGGACCGGTCATTCTGTGCGCCAAACTCGGTCATAATCTTATGCCATAGCAGTCGCGCCGCGCGCAGTTTGGCCGCTTCCATGAAAAAATTCATGCCAATTGCAAAGAAGAACGACAGCCGCCCTGCAAATTTATCGACATCCATCCCCGCCTCGATCGCGGCGCGCACATATTCACGCCCGTCGGCCAGCGTATAGGCCAGTTCCTGAACCAGATTGGCACCAGCTTCTTGCATATGGTAGCCCGAGATCGAGATCGAATTGAACTTTGGCATCTCGTCAGAAGTGTATTCGATGATATCCGACACGATCCGCATCGAGGGTTCCGGGGGATAAATATAGGTGTTGCGCACCATGAATTCCTTGAGAATGTCATTCTGGATGGTGCCGGACAGAACGCTGCGCGCATGTCCCTGTTCCTCGCCCGCGACGATAAAACTGGCCAAAACCGGGATTACGGCACCATTCATCGTCATGCTGACACTGACGGTATCCAGCGGAATACCATCAAAGAGGATTTTCATATCCTCGACAGAATCGATGGCCACGCCGGCCTTGCCCACGTCACCGTCGACGCGCGGGTGGTCGCTGTCATATCCGCGGTGGGTGGCCAGATCGAACGCGACGCTCACACCCTGCTGACCGGCGGCCAGATTACGACGGTAAAAGGCATTCGATTCCTCTGCCGTGGAAAATCCGGCATATTGGCGGATCGTCCAGGGACGCCCGGCATACATCGTGGCCTTGACGCCTCTGGTAAAGGGCGCCGCCCCCGGAATGCCGCCCATGTGGTCCAGTCCGGCAGTGTCCTCTTCGGTATAGAGCGGCTTGACGTCGATCCCTTCCAGCGTGTGCCAGATCAGATCTTCGGGCGCACGCCCGCGTAGTTCCTTGGCGGCCAGATCATGCCAGTCGTCTTTGTTCGATGTCATCGGTTTGTCCTCTTCTGCTGCCAGCGGCGGCCGGTGTTTTCACCGTGTCGGCCCCGGCGGGGTTCTCTGTCAGTTGCGCCAGACCATCCGCCCCGGCGCGCAGCCAGTCGAGATCGTCGGAATAGCGATGTCGCAGCGTCCTACGCTGCTCTTTGGTAAAGGGATGCCAGCCACCGTCCCCGGCGTGCCGCAATTGATCGGGATCCTGCCCACGCTCGGCCAGATGCCCGCGCAGAGTGTCCAGGTCCGGCGACCGGTTCAGCCACTCGCGCGCATGGCATTGCGGGGGTTTTGCAAGACCACACATGATTGTCAGCTTGCGCTCAGGTACACTTGCAAAGGATTCGTGTAACAGCACGGTAATTTGAGCGTCGGGCAGTGCGCAGGCCAGATCCGTGATGACCCCCTTCCAGCTACGCGGGCTGTTGGCCATGTGATCCAATGCGACGGCGCCCGGAATGGCACCGTGACGGGGGATCGAAAAGGCCAGCGCCGATGCCCAATACGCATCCTGCGCCCGGATACTGAACACGACCCTGTCAATGCGCCCTCCCAGCGCATTACGGTATCGTGCCATCCGTTCGCCAATTGCAGGGTAGAGCCGCATATCGCGAATGTTGCGTAATGGAGAGCCGATGAGGTTCTCATCGCTGATGATCAGGCGTTCAGCCCCGGCATCACGCAGCTTTGCCATTTGTAGGGCGACCCGCCCACGGGCACGCCTCAGCTGCTCTGAGGCAGGCACCAGACCGGGGCGCGGGACAACACCAGTCAGCAGGCCGGCACGCATTTCCGCAGGCCCCCAAAAGGCTGTTCCGCGCGCGCGCAGCGGGGCTGCATTCTGGCGCATATAGTATTGAAAGCTGGTCGAGGCCGTGCGATGCGCACCGGGATGCAGGATGATGTCCATGTCAGATCGCGCCTTTCGCAAGGACGCCGCACCGTGCGGTCGCCGGGGGGAAAACTCCCGCCTTTTTTGCGCCGCCAATCCTTGGGATGCGATTAACATTGATTTTTCCGCTCCACTGCCGATGCTTGGGATCGTAATCAGCGGGTCAGGCCCTATATCTAGCCTGACAGGAGAGATGATGAAACAGTTGCTGGCCCTTGTTATTGCTTGCATTATCGCAGCGCCTCTGGCGGCCGAAGAGGTTGCCGTGGTGCCTGAGCAGAGTATTTTCGTCGATGGTACAGACGTCGATTTGAATGAATTTTTATGGAAAAATCGCCCGCTTGTGATCTTTGCCGATAGTGAATTCGACCAGCGTTTTGTTCGGCAGATGGAATTACTGAACGCACGGCTGGACGAACTGGCAGAGCGTGATGTCGTCATTCTGACCGACACCGACCCATCAGCGCAAAGCCCCCTGCGCGAGCGGTTGCGCCCGCGTGGTTTCATGTTGGCGCTGATCGTTAAGGACGGCACGATATACCTGCGCAAGCCGTTTCCATGGGACGTGCGCGAAATCACCCGCACCATCGACAAACTGCCGATGCGCCAGCAGGAAATCCGCGAACGCCGCGAGGCAGGCTGAGCTAGGCATTCCGGCGCACAATGCTGCATGCCCTGCGAATGGCCTTGCCTGTCTCGGCTCGAATGCTCTGCGGCGTTCCCAAGCATAACAATTATTCGAATTCCATGATCACATCGTCCACCGCCAGACTGTCGCCTGCACCGGCGTTGATCTTACTGACGACCGCCTTCCGCTCGGCGCGCAGGATGTTCTCCATTTTCATCGCCTCAATCGTGCAGAGCGCCTGCCCTTCCTGCACCTCATCGCCGACGGCCACATTGACCTTGACGATCAGACCCGGCATCGGACACAGCAGCATCCGCGACGTGTCAGGTGCCTCTTTCTCGGGCATCAGCTGGGCCAGGTCGGCCTGACGCGGCGTGCGCACGTGCACTTTCATATCCGCGCCGCGGCTGCGGATGCGGAACCCGCCCGACACTTTGCCGACCTTCAGCACCAGTGGCGTCCCGTCCACATCAAGCGTCGCCAACTGGTCGCCCGGCGTCCAGTCGCTGCGTACCTTGACCTCGCTGCCACCCTCGAAACGCACAGTCGCGCCGCCCTTGTAGGCGTTGATCGAAACCGCGTGGCGTTGCCCTTGCAGCGTCACGACCCAATCCTCGCCAACATGGCGCTCGTGGTTGTCCATCCGGCCCGACACGCGGGTGCGCCGAATTTCGGCAACCCGGTGCATCGCAGCACAAGAGGCCGCAATACGGCGCAGCGCGTCATCGTCCAGATCAACACCATTGAACCCATCGGGATATTCTTCTTCGATGAAGGCCGTGGTGATGTTGCCCGAGATAAACTTGGGATGATCCATCACTGCGCTGAGGAACGGCAGGTTATGGCCGATGCCTTCGACTTCGAACGCATCAAGCGCGTTGCGCATCCCTTCAATGGCCGCCGCGCGGTCTGGCCCCCAAGTGCAGAGTTTGGCGATCATGGGGTCATAATACATGCTGATTTCGCCGCCCTCGTACACACCGGTATCGTTGCGCACGATGGCCCCTTCGACGTTCAGGGATTCCGGCGGACGATAGCGCGTCAGCCGCCCGATAGAAGGCAGGAACCCGCGATAGGGATCCTCGGCATAAAGACGGCTCTCCATTGCCCAGCCGTTCAGCTTCACATCGTCCTGCGTGATGCTCAGCGCCTCGCCATTGGCGACGCGGATCATCTGTTCGACCAGATCGACCCCGGTGATCAGTTCGGTCACAGGATGCTCCACCTGCAAACGGGTGTTCATCTCAAGAAAGTAAAAATTCCGGTCCCCATCCACGATGAATTCGACCGTGCCCGCGCTGGTGTAATCCACCGCCTGCGCCAATGCGACGGCCTGCTCGCCCATCGCCTTGCGGGTCTCGGCGTCCAAAAACGGGCTGGGTGCCTCTTCGATGACCTTCTGGTTACGGCGTTGAATGCTGCATTCGCGCTCGCCCAGATAGATGCCATTGCCATGCGCGTCGCACAGCACCTGAATCTCGATGTGGCGCGGCTGGGTGACAAACTTCTCGATGAAAATCCGATCATCGCCAAAGCTGTTGGCCGCTTCGTTCTTGGAACTCTGGAAACCCTCGCGTGCCTCGTCGTCATTCCACGCGATGCGCATCCCCTTGCCGCCACCGCCGGCGCTGGCCTTGATCATCACCGGGTAGCCGACCTGGTTCGAGATTTTGACAGCCTCATCGGCGTCCTCGATCAACCCCATGTAACCCGGGACAGTGCTAACCTCGGCCTCCTGCGCGATCTTCTTGCTGGTGATCTTGTCGCCCATTGCCTCGATCGCCCCTTTAGGCGGCCCGATAAAGGCAACACCTGCGGCCTCAAGCGCCTCGGCAAATTTGCTGTTTTCCGACAGAAACCCATAGCCGGGATGCACGGCCTCGGCGCCGGTCTGGCGGATCGCGTCCATCACCTTGTCGATAACGATATAGCTCTCGTTTGCGGGGGGCGGGCCGATATGCACCGCTTCGTCCGCCATGCGGACATGCAGGGCGTTGCGATCAGCGTCCGAGTAGATGGCAACCGTCGCGATGCCCATTTCGCGCGCGGTTTTGATAACCCGGCAGGCGATTTCGCCACGGTTGGCAATCAGGATTTTCTTGAACATTGCACGTCCCCTTGATGGTCTTGGCGGGCCGTTCCCGGCCCGCGTCTGGCATAAAAAAGACCACCGGCGGAAACTCCGCCGATGGTCTCGCAAAAATCAGGTACGCACCGCAGGGATGCGTCAGTCAGGTCAGCTACATTTACCCGGATTGGTCTGACAGAAAATGGTGTTACCTGCCGCGCCGACCGCTGCACCGGTAAGGATGTTGGTATTGAGCACTGCCGCCGTACCAGCGCCAGCCGCGCCACCGATGATGGCTTGCTCACCGGCCGTGTCGCCGCAGGCCACAAGGCCGAGCAATGCCAAAGCCGCGCCTGAGATTTTGAGATACTGTCGCATGATGAACCACCTTTCAACTGAAAGCGGGCAACGTCGCCCGTCTTGGTTACATCAACGCGGGACGGGCCGAATAGTTCCCTGCGCCGGGTGCCGCCAACGGCATTGGCACCATACCGCCGCCGACGCTGCGATGGGCTGCTCGGGGCATGAAAAAAGGGCGGCTTGCGCAACAATGCGCAGAGCCGCCCATCAGGGGAAGGGTAACGGTTCAGACGAAATGTCTCGGGCCCTTGGGGAAGACCCGCCACTACAATATCAACGCTGCCCGCAAAACGCCCACACGCCAAGCGTACGGCATTACGGCGGCAGGGATCGGCCAAACTCCGCGTAAAATTACACGTCATGCGCGAATTCGTGCCACCGCGGCGCAAGCGCGCGACATTGCGCCCCTCATTTCGGGCGGTGAAATGAACACTGCCCGGCATCACTTGCCCTCTGGTCCGAATGCATCGGGAAAAGATCGGCGCGCAGCCGCCTCGTCGAGAACCAGCAGCGCCTCGTAGCTTTCCGGGTCAAACGGGTCTTCAGCCGGCAGCACTTCGCGCCCGAAGAGCCAGCTCAGCCGCCCGGCATCCAGATTGCCACGTTCAAACGGTTCGTTCCCGAAACACGCCCAAAGTGCGGCGACAAAGCCGGTATCGGCGCGCCGGTCCGGCGGGCGCCGGTCGCGATACCGCTCGCGCGCAACCAATGGCGTGGCACCCTTGGGATTGGCACGGCGAATTGTGAATTGGAAATCAGAACTGGGCAAACGCCCGGGAAACCCGCGATGCTTGATCATGATGCGCCCCCATTTCGGGCCAGCACATCACGCGGGAGAATCGGGACAGGCCAAGAGGCCTGTCCCGGTCGTGCTACGCGTCGTCGCGTATTAGTACTTGCCGCCGTACTTGCCGGTCGACACTGGCTCAACCGTGATTGGCTCGGGTTCAACCACGACATACTCTTCTTCTTGCTGTGCACATGCGCTTGTAACGGCAACCAGTGCGACCGCGAAAAGGCCCTTAATAACGTTCGACATATTTTACTCCTGTCACTTCCTAGGTGTGATGTAAGGGCAGAGCCCACCCCATGCCCTCGACTCGAGGTTTGGATTGCTTGGGTGCATCCGGAGGTGAAGATAGAACAATTCATCGGCAATTGATACGAAAACGGACGATTGCAGGGGGGCTGTGGCTGCAAAGCCTCACAAACCCGCCAAACTGAACTTTGTCCCGCAAGATATTGTGCCATAGTCAAAACATCTCCCAGATGCAGGTATTGTTCTCGATCGCAAAGGCCTCAAAGACCTGCCGTGCGGTCGGGTCGGCAACGCCGAATTCTGTTTCCTTGTCCGCCAGCGAAATAACGATCTGGCGTGGGTGCGGTCCGATGTCCGACACCCGAGCCAACGCATATTCACGGCACAAATAGGTCAGATCGTCCAATACGACCTCGACCTGATCGGCGCGCGGGTCAAATCCGTCGGCCACGAACCGAAACCGATAGACCAATCCGCCGCCGGGGCGATCGGTCAGAACTTCGTGCAACCGCGCGTTCAGGCCCGATGGCAGCACAAGCGCCGTTTCCGCCGCCTCTGCCGTGGCTGCCACGGCCGTTGTTGCCAATGCCCCTGCCCCTCTCATGTCGCGCACCGAACCCAGCGGGCGCGATTGGCTGCATCTTCCAGCACCGCGCGCAACCGCGACTCGGCCTCGGCTTGCGGGAACCGCCCGGACACCTCGCCGCCTGCTGCGATTGTCAGACCATCCTGCGTGTCTGTCACCTGCACGGCGGGGGCAAATCCGCGCAGACCACGCAGCGCCCGCCACAAGTCCTGTCTGATCTGATGTGCGATGCGGTCCTTGCGCGCTGCGGGCAGTTTCGTACGAACCACCAGATCGAACCGTACAGGAACGCGCCGCGCCAGCGTCACACTGTCGTCGTCGCGCAGCATATGCCAGCGGTTACGGCTCATTCCGGGGCGTCCTCGGGGACAGTGGAAAATTCTGCCGGGCTGATGATCTCGATCAGCTCCATATCGTCCGAATGCCGCACCTCGCGGTGGCGGATGCCCGGTGGTTGCAGCACGCAGGATCCGGCGCGCAGGGTATGCTCGCCCTCGCCCTCATACTCGAACACCACCCAGCCTTGGGTGACGTAAACCATTTGAAATTCAAGATCATGGCTATGCCACGCGCCGGGGCTTTCCTCGCCGGGAACCGCGCGGATCACATGCGCGCCGAATTTGCCCTTGGTCGCCGCGTTGATCCCCAGATCGCGATACTCGAAGAAGGCACGCAGACCTTGACCCACGAACTTGCCATCATCGGCGTGAGCGATGGTGAAGGCCTGGTTTTGATAGCGTGGATGTTGTGGAGATGACCGCCAGTGCTCCCGAACGAATACGGATTTGTCGTCCTCCATTTCACCGATCAGTTGCTCAATCTTAGTCCGATCCTCGCCAGATTCCTCTAGCTCACCAAGGACTTGGCTAGAGTCAATTTTGCCTAAGGCGAATTTTACAAAAGGGTTGCGATAATCTCTGATTTCCCATTTTGCGGGCCCGACTTTCGCAAAAACGTCTCGCGCATTTCCGTTTGCTGCGCCTTTCCGCTCTCCACTTGAATGATCTGAACAGTAGTCATGGATAGAACCGCGAATGCTTGCCTGTAAGTCTTTCTGTTCATTTTGCTCATTGAACACAAAACGATTTTGCGCCAACTGACTGACATGAGCAGCTCCACCCAAGTCGTCGAGCGCACGTATTAGCGTATATACCCAATTTGCATTTGCCATTATAAATTACATCACAGCGGAATATTATCGTGCTTCTTCCACGGCATCTGCGCCTTCTTGTTGCGCAGGGACGCAAAGGCGCGGCTGACGCGCATGCGCGTGGAATGCGGCATGATCACCTCGTCGATAAATCCCCGCTCTGCGGCGACAAAGGGATTGGCGAACCGGTCCTCATAGTCCTTGGCATGTGCCGCGATCTTGTCCGGGTCGGCGGCATCGGCGCGGTGAATGATCTCGGCGGCGCCCTTGGCCCCCATCACCGCGATCTCGGCGGTGGGCCACGCATAGTTGAAATCCGCGCGCAGATGCTTGGACGCCATCACGTCGTAGGCCCCGCCATAGGCTTTGCGGGTGATCACCGTGACCATCGGTACTGTCGCCTCGCCATAGGCAAAGAGCAGCTTGGCCCCGTGCTTGATCACGCCGCCATATTCTTGGCCCGTGCCGGGCAGGAAGCCGGGCACATCCACCAGCGTCAGCAGCGGGATCTCGAAACAATCGCAGAACCGGACAAAGCGCGCGGCCTTGCGCGAGCTGTCAATATCCAGACAGCCGGCCAGCACCATCGGCTGATTGGCCACGACACCGACGGTCTGCCCCTCCAGCCGGATGAACCCGGTGATGATGTTCTTGGCGAAATCTTCCTGTATCTCGTAAAAGTCGCCCTCATCCGCCAGCTTGGTGATCAGTTCCTTCATGTCGTAGGGCGTGTTCGGATTGTCCGGCACCAGCGTATCGAGAGAGGGCTCGATCCGACCCGGCTCGTCAAAGAACGGGCGCACGGGCGGCTTTTCGCGGTTGGATGCGGGCAGCAGATCGACCAGACGGCGCACCTCTGCCAGCGCCTCTACGTCATTCTCGAACGCGCCGTCGGCGACAGATGATTTGCGGGTATGGGTCGAGGCACCACCCAGCTCTTCGGCCGTGACCTGTTCGTTGGTCACGGTCTTGACCACGTCGGGACCAGTGACGAACATATAAGAGCTGTCTTTGACCATAAAGATGAAATCGGTCATCGCAGGCGAATAGACCGCCCCGCCCGCACAAGGCCCCATAATCACGCTGATCTGCGGGATCACGCCCGAGGCCATGATGTTGCGCTGGAAAATCTCGGCGTAGCCCGCGAGGCTGTCGACGCCTTCCTGAATGCGCGCGCCGCCGGAATCGTTCAGACCAATGACAGGCGCGCCGTTTTCCAGCGCCATATCCATGATCTTGCAGATCTTCTTGGCGTGGGTTTCCGAAACCGACCCGCCCAGAACGGTAAAATCCTGACTATAGACATAGACCATGCGACCATTGATCGTTCCCCAACCGGTCACGACCCCGTCGCCATATGGGCGGCTGTCTTCCATGCCGAAATCGGTACAGCGGTGGGCCACAAACATATCGAACTCTTCAAAGCTGCCATCGTCCAGCAACAGCTCCAGCCTTTCGCGCGCAGTCAGCTTGCCCTTGGCGTGCTGCGCCTCGATGCGGCGTGCGCCGCCACCCAGACGCGCGGCGTCGCGGCGGTCTTCGAGTGTTTGCAAAATATCTTTCATGGTGATCCCCCTCGCGTTTGACGCAAGGTACACTGGGAATCGCCTCCACCGAAAGCAGATTTCGGCAAATTTGCAAATTTCTGGAAATATCATTTGGCTAATATGCAAAATTGCATAGACGGCCATAGACACATGGACTCTTGTCAATCACAGGAATAGCCAAATCAAATGCCCTCTGCCGTTAAACCCCGGTTTCTAGACAGAAACACGCCGCCACATATCGTGACGCTGATCCTCATGGCGGGACTTGCGGCGCTTGCAATGAACATCTTCTTGCCCAGTCTGCCCGGCATGACCGAGTACTTCGGCACCGATTACAGGCTGATGCAATTGTCAGTCGCCCTCTATCTGGGGGTGAACGCTGTCCTGCAGATCATGATCGGGCCAATTTCCGACAAGATGGGGCGCCGTCCCGTGATCCTTGGCGGGTTGGCTGTGTTCCTTGTGGCGACCGTCGGCTGCGCGTTGGCCACCAATGTGACCATGTTCCTGTTTTTCCGAATGATGCAGGCCACAATCGTGGCCGCGATGGTCCTCAGCCGCGCAATTGTACGGGACATGGTGCCGCAGAACGAGGCCGCCAGCATGATCGGGTATGTCACGATGGGCATGGCCGTCGTGCCGATGATTGGGCCAGCTATAGGCGGCGTTCTGGATCAGCAATTCGGCTGGCAGGCCAATTTCTGGTTACTGCTGGTTCTGGGTATTGCCGTATTCTGGATGTCGTGGGCTGATCTGGGGGAGACCGCCCAGCGCAGCGGATTCACCCTGTCCCAGCAGTTTCGCGAATATCCGGTGCTGTTCCGTTCGCCACGCTTCTGGGGGTATGCAATGGCTGCGGCGCTCTCATCGGGTGCTTTTTTTGCCTATCTGGGCGGTGCCCCGTATGTGGGCGATCAGGTGTTCGGGATGACCCCTGCCAAAGTTGGCCTATATTTTGGGGCACCTGCGGTTGGGTATTTCCTTGGGAATTTCATATCCGGGCGGTTTTCGGTGCGGATCGGCGTTGATCGGATGGTGTATTGGGGGACGCTGATCAATGCGGTCGGTATCGCACTGAACCTTGGGCTTTTTTATGCCGGGATGGGCACGGCCAACAGTTTCTTTGGCCTGATGACGCTGATGGGGTTGGGCAACGGCATGACCATCCCGAATGCCACGGCTGGCGCTCTATCTGTGCGTCCACATCTGGCAGGTACTGCCAGCGGGTTGGCGGGGGCGTTGATGATTGGTGGGGGAGCGGCACTGTCGGCGCTGGCGGGATGGTTGCTGACACCAGATAGCGGGGCGACGCCGCTGCTGTGGCTGATGCTGATCAGCGCATTTCTGGCGATCGTCGCGATCCTTGTTGTCATAGTTCGCACGCGACAGGTCATCGCGCGCTAGGCTGCTGCCGGGCTGAAGCCCGGCCTACGCATGGCGCGCAGAGGCGGGATTGCAAATCATCGGCGCACCACTTGCCAACTGCACTATGCAAACCTACCCTGCACCCGGAGCAAAGTTGCAAACCATCGGGGCAGCCATGGCCACCAAGAAGCTATATGCTGGCGCCAAGTTGCGCGAAACACGCCAGCGCCTGTCGCTGACGCAAAAGGATTTTGCTGCACGGTTGGGCGTGTCGCTGCCCTATCTCAACCAGATGGAGAACAATAACCGCCCCGTCAGCACCACGGTCGTGCTGGCGCTGGCGCAGGAGTTCGGCTTTGACGTGACCGAACTCAGCACCGGTGACGCCGAACGCATGGTCAGCGACATGCGCGAGGCACTGGCCGATCCGGTCTTTAGCGATCCGCCGCCTCTGGCCGATCTGCGCCTGACTGCGGCCAACGCCCCGGCACTGGCGCGCGCATTTCTGGAACTGCATAGCGCCTATCGGCAAACCCACGAACGACTGGCATCGCTGGATGAGGCACTGGGACGCGACGATGCCCAGACCCAGCAAAGCCCATGGAACGAGGTGCGCGATTTCTTTCACTACTGTGATAACTACATTGACGCCGTGGACCGCGCTGCGGAACGGTTCGGCACCAGTGGCGCGCCCCGGATAAGCGCGCAGGACCGCGTTATGACCCGGCTCGGAGAGATCGGCATATCCGTCATCAACGTGGATAGTGACAAGCTGCGCCACCTTGATCGTGGCAATGGCGTTTTATACCTGTCGTCGCGCGCAGCCCCCGAGACCCGCACGTTTCAGATGCTGCTGCAACTGGCGCTGCTGACGCAGGACCAACTGTTTGAGGCCACGCTCGATTTTGCCCGGTTTCAGTCGGAAGAGGCCCGCGCCATCGCCAAGATCGGGCTCGCCAATTACTACGCCGGTGCCACGATGATGCCGTATGCGCCCTTTCTTGCCGCGGCACAGGAATGTCGGCACGATCTGGAGTTGCTCGGCAACCGCTTCGGCGCGTCGATCGAGCAGGTCGCGCATCGCCTCTCGACCCTACAGCGCCCCGGATCAAAGGGCATCCCGTTCTTCTTTGTACGGGTCGATCAGGCTGGCACGATCACCAAACGACATTCGGCCACGTTGATGCAGTTCGCACGCTACGGCGGGGCCTGCCCCTTGTGGAACGTTCATCGCGCGTTCGAAACGCCGGGTCGTTTCCTGCGCCAGTTAGCAGAAACCCCGGATGGGGTGCGCTATATCAGCCTTGCGCGGGATGTCTCGAAACCAGGTGGCAGTTTTGGGGCACCGGTGCGGCGCTTTGCCATCGCGCTGGGATGCGAGGTAAAACACGCCGAAGCGCTGGTTTACGCCGACAATCTGGACCTCAGCAACCCGGCAGCATTCGAGCCAATCGGCATCTCCTGTCGCATCTGCGAGCGCACCAATTGCCATCAGCGGTCGATCCCCCCGTTAGAGCGGCGGTTGCAGGTGCGCCCGGACGAACGCGGATTGCTGCCCTATGATGTTGGATGAGGGTGATGGTTAAACTGGCGCTTTTCTTTGTGATCCTGACCACCGGCGGCTGGCTCAGCCTGCCCGCGCTGGAGGCGCAGGCGGTTTATCCCTTCGACAGCGCGCGCGTGTCGCCGCAGGCGGCCGGGGCACACCGGGTCCGAGAGGTCGTGCAGACCCGTGACGGCGAGAGCACCATCATCTGGGTCGCCGCGCCGGAACCGGGCAAGCCTGTCATCCTTTACTTTCATGGCAATGCCGGAAATCTGGCGCTACGCGCGGGACGGTTCAACCATTTCACCACACGCGGTTATGGGCTGATCGCACCGGCCTATCGTGGCTCATCGGGTAGCACTGGCACCCCGTCCGAGGTCACCATCACTGCCGACATGCAGCAATTATACGCCAATCTCGGCGCACTCATCCCCGGACTGACACCTTCCCGTGTCATCGTTTACGGCGAAAGCCTTGGGACTGGCGTCGCGTTGAAGCTGACCGCCGCCGTGCCTCGCAGCCAGCCCGCTGGCGTGGTGCTGGAGGCGCCTTTCTCCTCGCTTCCCGATGTCGTCCGCGCCAGCATGCCACGGCTGACGCCGCTGATCCCGCAGATGACCAATATCTGGGACAGCGCCACCCATGCAAAAAAACTGCGCGCGCCGCTATTGGTGCTGCACGGCAAGAATGATCCGCTGATCCCCATCGCCCAGGGTCGCGCAGTATTCGATGCGGCGGGATCGCGGCAAAAGTGGTTTGTCACCGTGCGCGGTGCGGGCCATCACAATGTCTGGCGCAGCACCGTGATGCCGCGCCTGTGGTCGTTTATCGACGATCAGTCTGCCAACATGCGATAAATCTCGTCCTTGAGCGCACTGCGCTTCTTGCGCATCTCGCCTTCGGCCAGATTGCCCATCGGTTCCACATTGGTTTCGGCCCGATGCACGGCACGGTTGACCGCATGATATTCTTCCGCCAATCGCGCGAAATGGGCATCCGATTGCTTTAGTTCCGTGATCTTCCCGGCTTTGTCGGGGAATTCTTCGTGCAACTCGTGAGGGGTATGCGATGACATCGTCGGTTCCTTCCATGTCTGTTTAACGAACACCCTAGAACCACCATGCAAGAGCGGCTTTGACCGGGATCAAATCCGCGGGGCATTCCCGGCCTCATTCAAGGTCGGTTCAGCCCCCAGACCTCCGCACCGCTATTCCCCACGCGGAAACCTCTGATTTTCCTCGACCACGTTCAGATCCATATGGTTGCGCATGTAACGTTCCGATGCCTTTTGCAGAGGTTGGTAGTCCCACGGATAATACCCGCCCTTGCGCAGCGCCTCGTACACGACCCAGCGGCGTGCCTGACTTTCGCGCACTGCCGCATCGAACGCGGCCAGATCCCAACGCGCCTCGGCCTTGGCCTGCAATTGTGCCAGCGTACCCGCGTGGGCCGGATCGTCGGCCAGATTGGTCAATTCATGCGGATCCGCGTCCAGATCAAACAGTTGATCAGGATCCAGCGCGCACCGGTTGAACTTCCATCGGCCATAGCGCAGCGACACCATCGGCGCATAGGATGCCTCAGCCGCGTATTCCATCGCCACCGGCGCATCACGCACCGCCCCCTTCCCCATGGGAACCAGCGTCTCGCCAGTGGTCCACGGTGCGATTTCCTCCATGTCGGCACCGGCCAGATCGCACAGCGTCGGGCAAACATCGATGGTGCTGACCGGCGTTGTCACCAATCCCGGTGCCATGTCCGGCGCCGCGATCATCAAAGGCACCCGCGCAGAGCCGTCGTAAAAGCTCATCTTGAACCATAGTCCACGCTCGCCCAGCATATCACCGTGATCAGACACAAAGAGGATCGTGGCCTCCTGCCGTGTTGCCTCCAGCGCCTCCATCACTTCGCCGATCTTGTCGTCCAGATATGAGATGTTCGCGAAATAGGCCCGGCGTGACGTGCGAATGTCGTCTTCGGTGATGTCAAAGCTGCGCCAGTCATTGGCGTCGAATATACGTTTCGAGTGCGGATCGTGATGATCGTATTGCATGGCAGGCACTGTCGGCAGCAGGTGTTCGCAATCCTCGTAGAGATCCCAGTACTTGCGCCGTGCCACATAAGGGTCATGTGGGTGGGTAAAGCTGACCGTCAGGCACCACGGCCGCGCATCATGTCCGCGCGCCAGGTCATAGACTTTGCGCGTGGCGTTGTAGGCAACCTCGTCGTCGTATTCCATCTGGTTGCTGATTTCCGCCACCCCCGCGCCGGTCACAGACCCGAGGTTGTGATACCACCATTCGATCCGCTCGCCCGGTTTGCGATAATCCGGCGTCCAGCCAAAATCGGCTGGATAGATGTCGGTGGTCAGGCGTTCCTCGAAACCGTGCATCTGATCAGGCCCGACAAAATGCATCTTGCCGCTGAGGCAGGTTTGATAGCCTGCCCGCCGCAGATGGTGCGCATAGGTCGGAATATCTGCGGCAAACTCAGCGGCGTTGTCATAGACCCGGCTGCGCGACGGCAGCAGCCCGGACATGAAACTGGCCCGCCCCGGCGCGCAGAGCGGGCTGGCGGTGTAGGCATTGGCGGATCGGGTGGAGCGTGCCGCCAGTTTCCTGAGGTTGGGGGTATGCAGCCACTCCGCCGGGCCGTCGGGAAAGAGCGTACCGTTGAGTTGATCCACCATGAATATCAGGATGTTCGGCTGGGTCATTCTTGTGTGGCCTCGTTCAATGCAAGGGAGATGTAGTGCAGCAGCGTATTAACGGCGTCCTCGGATACCTGCGGGCCAGTCCGCAACACCTGACGACAATAGAGCCCATCAATCATTGCCGCGACACCTTGTGTCAGCACCATGGCCCGATCAGGCGCAATCCGGCGAAACCCATGATAGAGGTTCGAATGCAGTCGGCGCTGGTAGATCGCCAACAAGCGGGCAGTTCCGGGTGTTTTTTGCGCCTGAACATAAAAGTTCATCCATGCCGCGATGATTTCGGGGCGCTGACTCATCGAGGAGAAACTGGCGCGTACGATCGCCTCGACCCGCTGGCGCGGGGTGCGTGCCATGACCAGTGCGCCGCGCACCTGCGCGCCGTATAATTGCAGGATATGCCGCATCGTGGCCGAAAAAATCTGCTCTTTGGAGCCGAAATAGTGGTGTGCCAACGCGCTTGATACGCCTGCCCGCCGCGCGATCTGGCTGACCGTGACATCCAGCGACCCACGCGCACCAATCTCATAAATCGTGGCATCGACCAATGCAGAACGTCGCAAAGGTTCCATTCCAAGCTTGGGCAATTTGCCATCCCCACAGTATCACCGAGTGGCAGATAACTTTTTATTGACTCGCCAGTCAATAAAAATCATGTTCTCGAAAGTCCGGTCTGATTTGATCGAAACTGCACTATGGCATTGCACTTGGGCATAGCGTCATAATAACGTCGCTCTGTGCAATCCATACCTACGGTTGGCGAGGCCCAGTTTATTTGAACGACACGATGCTGCCAGTTCTAGCCTGCCAAGGGACAAAACCAAAAGTGGCCCAGCACCCGTACGGGGTGACAGGGCCAGTTGCATGAATGACAACAAACAGGGAGATACCTCATGTCTATTATTAACGGCGGACGGCTAGACCGACGCGGCTTTCTCAAGACAACGGCGGCGGGCGCAATCGCCGCCACACTGCCCATGGGCGGCGCGTTCGCGGCACCCAAGCGTGGCGGACACCTGCGCGTCGGCAAGGCCCACGGCCAGACAACCGACACGCTGAACCCCGGCACATGGGAAAACGGCTTTACCATCGGTATGGCAATGGCCATCCACGGCCGCCTGACCGAAGTGAAAGCAGACGGCACATTGGCACCCGAAGTCGCCGAAAGCTGGGAAGCAACGCCGGATGCGAAAGTCTGGACCTTCAAAGTGCGTGAAGGCATGACTTTCCACTCGGGCAAATCCGTCACCGCCGAAGATGTGGCCGCCTCGATCAACTTCCACCGTGGCGAAGATTCGACATCAGCGGCCGGTCCTCTGGTTGCGCCGGTCGAAAATATCCGCGTCGACGGCCAGAACGTCGTGTTTGAACTCTCGGGCGGCAATGCCGACTTCCCGTTCATCCTGAGCGATTATCACCTGACCATCCACCCCGCCAAAGATGACAGCATCGACTGGAAATCTGCGGATGGCTGCGGCAGCTATACGCTGAAGTCGCACAATTTCGGCGTCTCATGCACGATGGAGCGCAACCCGAACCACTGGCGCGACGATGTTGCCTTTTTTGACAGCATTGAAATGCTGGCACTGGTCGACCAGAACGCGCGCACCACGGCACTCGTATCCGGGGACGTGGATGTGGTTGACCGGATCGACCTCAAGACTGTCGGCCTGCTGGCACGTAACAAGTCAATCAACATCAATTCGGTTGCAGGCACGCAGCACTTTACCTTTGCGATGTCAGCCAATCAGGCACCGTTTGATGACAACAACGTGCGTATGGCCCTGAAATACGCGATCAACCGTGAAGAGCTGGTCGAGAAGATCCTCTTTGGCTACGGCTCGGTCGGTAACGATGTTCCGATTGGTCAGAACCAAGCGTTCTACAACACCGAACTGGAACAAAAGACATACGACCCGGACAAGGCAAAATGGCACCTCAAAGAGGCTGGCATGGACAGCCTGTCGGTCAGCCTCTCGGCTGCTGATGCCGCGTTTACCGGTGCAGTCGACGCGGGCGTTCTCTATCAGAACTCGGCCAAGGCCGCTGGAATTGATCTGAAAGTCGTGCGCGAACCCAACGACGGCTACTGGTCGGACGTGTGGATGAAGAAACCATTCTCGGCTGTCTACTGGTCGGGACGCCCTGTGCAGGATCAGATGTTCGCGACTGCCTATTCCTGTGGTGCTTCGTGGAACGATGGTTTCTGGTGCAACGAGAAATTCGACAACATCATGGTCGAAGCCCGCGCCGAACTGGATCCGGCCAAGCGCAAGGACATGTATTGGGAAATGCAAGAGATCGTATCGAACCAAGGTGCGATCATCATCCCGATGTTTGCCAACTACGTGTTCGCGACCTCTGAAAAGGTCAAGACGTCCGACGCCCTCGCGTCGAACTGGGACATGGATGGCGAACGCTGGGCAGAACGCTGGTCCTTCGCATAAGCCAGAACTGTCAGGTTCTTACCAAGATTGGGAAACCCCGGTGCATCGCACCGGGGTTTTTCACATTCACCAGCCGGGATCAGCTCTTGGTCTGGTGAAACACCGGGGTCACGGCCTTGCGCTTCAGCATCGCCTCGCGCCACGAGATAAAGCTGACAGCGCCCACGATCACCAGCCCCCCCAGAATAACAAAGGGATCGACACCTTCGCCAAAGAACACCGCGCCCAGCAGCACCGCCCAGACGAGTTGCAAGAACGTCACCGGCTGCGTCACGGATAGCGGGGCCGCGCGAAACGCCAGCGTCATGGTGTAATGTCCAGCAGTCGCGAGACAGGCCACCCCCGACAGGATCACCAACTCGGACAAGGTCGGCGTCACCCAGACCGGGATTGCCAGCGGCGCCAGCCCGATTGTCACGGTAATCGACAGCATACCGACCACAATGCTCGGAGGCATGTCATCACTGGCCAACTTGGCCAGCAGGTAGGACGCTCCGAAAAAGACGGCGGTGAACAGCATCGCCAAATGCCCCGGTCCGACCTCACGAAATCCGGGGCGCAGGATGATCAGCGCGCCCACCAGCGCCGCGACGACCGCCAGAACACGCCGCAGCGCCAGTGTTTCCCCTAGAAACAGTGCCGCCCCAAGCGTGACATAGATCGGGGACAGATAGTTCATCGCTGTCACATCGGCGAGCGGAATGCGCGCCATGGCAAAGAACCACAGCACTACGCCCAGCGTATGCGCCATGCCCCGCGCGACAAAGACACCCGTCATCCGCCGCGTCATCCGCAGTCGCAGCAATGACCGGGCCATCGGGATGAGAAACACCAGCCCCAGCAGATAACGCAGGAATGCGGCTTCCGCGGCCGGGATGCGCGGACCCAGAACCTTGACCAATGCTGTCACGCCGACAAAGAGTGTCCCGGTGACGATCATCCAGAAAATGCCCCAGCCGGGACGAGAGGGTGCGCGGGTATGCATAGGTGCACAAAAGGTCATTGACACAGCAATGTCGAGCCTGAACCGCCTATGCCTTTCATCTTTCTACAAATACCTGCCCTGCTCCTGCGTCTCAGGGCAGTGATATGAACACCTGATCATCGTCCGGCGGCAGCCGAAAGCGACCACTTTCCCATCCCCCTGCCGCCCACGCCTGTTTGGCGGCCTCTATCCGTTCCTGACTGGAGGCGGCGAAATTCCACCAGATGTAGCGCGGCCCGTTCATAGTCTCCCCCCCAGAACCATCACCCGGCCGCCCTCGGGACCGGTAGTCAATGTGATTGCGTCGCCGGGACGAAACACCATCATGCGCCCGGCCTTGAACCTTTCACCCGCGATCTCGACGGCACCGTGAGTAATGTATGCGCTGCGATCATCCAACTCACAGCGCCAGTGTGGATCATCTGGTTCGTGCCCAGCGAATCGCGGTGCTGAAACTCACCTTCATAGAGATATGTGACCGTACCCAGCCCGATATGCGGATGCGGGCGCACGTCGATCCCCTGCCCGGTCAGAAACTTCGCCGGGCCCATCTGGTCAAAGAAAATGAAGGGGCCGACCATATGCCGGTTGGGCGCGGGCAAGGCGCGCCGCACTTCGAAGCCTCCCAGATCGCCGGCGCGGTACGATCAACGTCTCGATATCGTCAACGCCACATGCGGTGGGGTTTTGTGGCTCCAACATCGGATTCCAGCGCATCTGATATTCTTTTCGCATATCTCGCGGGCGCGACGCGATCGTCCTTCTCTACTCATAGAGCCAGCACTCCCGCCGCACTCGCCAACCAACAGTCCCGCACAGCGCATGTGCAGGGCCGCTGGACAAAGTTGTGGACCGAGGGCAAATGTTGCTCATGATCTTACATGCAAAATACCCAGCCATAAGCGACCTCAAGGTCCGCGCACGCCAGCGCCTTCCACGATTTGTGTGGGAATACCTAGACAGTGGCACCGGTACGGAATGGACCAGTGCCGAAAACGGGCGTGCGCTCTCTCGCGTGACCCTTATGCCGTCCATCCTGCATGGTGAATTCGCGCCCGACCTCGGGGTTAATCTGCTGGGTCAGTCGCTCCCCCTTCCTTTCGGGATCGGGCCGGTGGGCATGTCCGGCCTGATCTGGCCCGACGCCGAGGGGCATCTGGCGCGCGCGGCAGCAGAGGCGGACATCCCCTACACCCTCTCCACCGTGGCCAGCCAAACACCCGAGGATGTGGGCCCACAGGCGGGTGACCATGCATGGTTCCAGATGTATCCGCCCCGTGACCCCGACATTCGCACCGACATGCTGAACCGAGCGCGCGCAGCGGGTTTTGGCACATTGGTGCTGACGGTCGATGTGCCCGTCGCATCGCGTCGCGAACGACAGGGGCGTTCCGGGTTGACGCAACCGCCGCGCTTGACGCCCCGCCTGATGGCGCAGGTGGCGATGCGTCCGGCATGGGCTGCTGGCATGGCGAAACGCGGCATGCCCCGGATGAAGATGATCGACAGCTATGCAGGCCAGACCAGCGGCCTGCCATCCAACCAGCACGCCGGTTATCTGCTGCGGACCTCACCCGACTGGGATTACCTGCATTGGTTGCGTGACGCGTGGGATGGACCATTCGTGGTCAAGGGTGTGCTCGACCCCGAAACCGTGCCTCGGCTGGAGGCGGCCGGCGTCGATGCGATCTGGACCAGCAACCATGGTGGCCGACAGTTCGATGCCGCGCCCGCCACCATCGACGCGCTGCCACATCTGCGCGCGCAAACCGACCTGCCGATCATCTTTGACGGCGGCGTGACCGGAGGACTCGATATTCTGCGCGCGCTAGCACTTGGTGCTGATTTCGTGATGATGGCGCGGCCTTGGCACTATGCGCTGGCCGCCCTTGGCCCGGTGGGGCTGACCCATTTGGTTGACATGCTGCGCCTTGATCTGATTGCGAACATGGGACAATTGGGCACCCGGACACTAAAGGAAGTCACCACACGCCGCATGCACGGGTAATGCCCCCTACCCGTCCGGGCAAGAAATTGGCCCCGACGGGCAAAGCAGCCCGGCCCGGCATTGCGAAAACCTTTCACAAATCCTACAAACCTTCAGAAATCGCGCTGCACTGCGGCAATATTCGGCTACACAGTGATCCAAAGCGCCAAGAATCGGCTAAGGGGGGACATAGGCCAGTGACTGATTTTCAGAAGATCCTGATTGCCAACCGTGGCGAAATCGCCATTCGCATCATGCGCGCCGCCAATGAACTGGGCAAACGGACCGTCGCTGTCTTTGCCGAAGAGGACAAGCTGGGCCTGCACCGCTTCAAGGCGGATGAAGCATACAGGATCGGCGAAGGTCTGGGGCCCGTCGCCGCCTATCTGTCGATTGATGAAATCATCCGCGTCGCGCGCGAATGTGGCGCGGACGCGATCCACCCCGGTTACGGCCTGCTCAGCGAGAACCCCGATTTCGTCGACGCCTGCGCCGCCAACGGCATCACTTTTATCGGCCCACAAGCCGATACCATGCGCGCATTGGGCGACAAGGCCAGCGCGCGGCGCGTCGCCATTGAAGCGGGCGTGCCCGTGATCCCGGCAACCGAAGTGCTGGGCGATGATATGGATGCCATCCGCGCCGAAGCGGCGAAAGTCGGCTACCCCCTGATGCTCAAGGCCAGCTGGGGCGGCGGCGGACGCGGCATGCGCCCGATCCAGTCGGAAAAAGAGCTGGAAGAAAAGGTGCTGGAGGGTCGCCGCGAGGCCGAAGCCGCGTTCGGAAATGGCGAGGGCTATCTAGAAAAGATGATCCTGCGCGCACGCCATGTCGAGGTGCAGATCCTCGGTGATAAGCACGGCGATATGTACCACCTCTACGAGCGGGATTGTTCAGTCCAGCGGCGTAACCAAAAGGTGGTCGAACGCGCGCCCGCCCCCTACCTCTCTGATGCGCAGCGCGAGGAAATCTGCAAGCTTGGCTACAAAATCTGCAAGCACGTTAATTACGAGTGTGCGGGTACCGTCGAATTCCTGATGGATATGGACACTGAGCAGTTCTACTTCATCGAAGTAAACCCGCGCGTCCAAGTCGAGCACACAGTGACAGAAGAAGTCACCGGCATCGACATCGTGCAGGCCCAGATCAAGATCGCCGAAGGCCAGACTATCGCCGAGGCCACCGGCAAGCCGTCACAGGCGGATGTGCGCCTGAACGGCCACGCCTTGCAGACACGTATCACGACCGAAGACCCGCAAAACAACTTTATCCCTGACTATGGACGCATCACCGCGTTCCGCGAGGCGACGGGTATGGGCATCCGCCTTGATGGCGGCACCGCCTATTCGGGCGGCGTGATCACGCGGTTCTACGACAGCCTGCTGGTCAAGGTGACGGCACATGCGCAGACCCCCGAAGCGGCGATTGCCCGGATGGACCGTGCGCTGCGCGAATTCCGTATTCGTGGCGTCAGCACCAACATCGCCTTTGTCGAGAACCTGCTGAAACACCCCACGTTCCTTGACAATACCTATCACACGAAATTCATCGACGAGACGCCTGCGCTGTTTCAGTTCAACCGTCGGCGTGACCGCGGCACCAAGGTTCTGACCTACATCGCTGACATCACGGTGAACGGCCATCCAGAAACCAAGGACCGCCCGCGCCCTCGTGCGGATTTGCGCGATGCCCGCCCGCCCGCGCTGCGCGCCAAACCACAGATGGGCACCCGCAACCTGCTGGAACAAGAAGGCCCGCAGGCGGTCGCCGACTGGATGAAAAAGCAAAAGCGTCTGCTGATCACGGACACCACCATGCGCGACGGGCACCAGTCATTGTTGGCCACGCGGATGCGCAGCCATGACATGATCAAGGTGGCCCCGGCCTATGCCGCCAATCTGGGTGGGTTGTTCTCGATGGAATGCTGGGGCGGTGCCACCTTTGACGTGGCTTATCGGTTCTTGCAGGAATGTCCGTGGCAGCGCCTGCGCGACCTGCGCGCGGCTATGCCAAACCTGATGACCCAGATGCTGCTGCGCGCCTCCAATGGTGTCGGCTACACAAACTATCCCGACAACGTGGTGCAGGAATTCGTGCGCGTCGCCGCCAATACCGGCATCGATGTGTTCCGCGTGTTCGACAGCCTCAACTGGGTGGAAAACATGCGCGTGGCGATGGACGCGGTGATCGAGGCGGAAAAGGTCTGTGAAGGCACGATCTGCTACACTGGCGACATCCTGAACCCGGACCGGGCCAAGTATGATCTGAAGTACTATGTCGGCATGGCCAAGGAAATGGAAGCTGCGGGCGCGCATGTGTTGGGGCTCAAGGATATGGCTGGCCTACTGAAACCTGCCTCTGCCCGCGTCCTGATACGTGCGCTCAAACAGGAAACCGGGCTGCCGATCCACTTTCACACCCACGACACGGCCGGCATCGCGTGTGCCACCATCCTTGCTGCCGCCGATGCGGGCGTCGATGCGGTGGATTGTGCGATGGACGCACTCAGCGGCAACACCAGTCAGGCCACACTCGGCAGCATCGTCGAGGCGCTGGCGCATACTGACCGCGATACCGGACTGGACATCGGTGCCGTGCGCGAAATCTCCGATTACTGGGACGCCGTGCGCGCGCATTATGCCGCATTCGAGAGTGGCATGCAGGCGCCCTCCTCCGAGGTCTATCTGCACGAGATGCCCGGCGGGCAGTTCACCAACCTCAAGGCACAAGCCCGTTCACTGGGGCTGGAAGATCGCTGGCCCGAAGTGGCCCAGACCTATGCCGATGTGAACCAGATGTTCGGCGATATCGTCAAGGTCACGCCCAGTTCCAAAGTCGTGGGCGACATGGCCCTGATGATGGTCAGTCAGGGCCTCAGCCGTTCTGAGGTCGAAGATCCCGCGCGCGATTTGTCATTCCCTGACAGCGTCGTGGACATGATGCGCGGCAACCTTGGCCAGCCTCCCGGCGGCTTTCCCGAAGCGATGCTGAAAAAAGTGCTGAAGGATGAGGTCCCCAACACCGAACGCCCCGGCAAACACCTGCCACCCGTCGATCTGGACCAGACCCGCACCGATCTGATCGCCGAGATGGAGGGCAAGTCCGTCGATGACGAGGATCTCAGCGGGTACCTGATGTATCCCAAGGTTTTCCTCGACTACATGGGCCGTCACCGCCTCTATGGCCCGGTGCGCAGCCTGCCGACGCATACGTTCTTTTACGGGATGCAGCCGGGCGAAGAGATCACTGCGGAGATCGACCCCGGCAAGACCCTCGAGATTCGCTTGCAAGCGGTCGGAGAGACCGGAGAAGATGGTGAGGTCAAAGTCTTCTTCGAGCTGAACGGCCAGCCGCGCGTGATTCGTGTGCCCAACCGACTGGTCAAGGCGACGACTGCCGCACGACCCAAAGCCGAGCCGGGCAACCCGAACCATGTCGGCGCCCCGATGCCCGGCGTGGTGGCCAGCGTTTCAGCCAGCGTCGGTGCCGAAGTCAAGGAAGGCGACCTGCTGCTGACCATTGAGGCGATGAAGATGGAGACCGGCCTGCATGCTGAACGTGATGCCATCGTAAAGGCCGTCCATATCCATCCGGGTGGCCAGATTGACGCCAAGGACTTGCTGGTGGAATTCGAGTAAACCATCACGACGGAGAAACCCAATGCGTAAAATCCTAGTGTTCACCGACATACATTTCGTCGAGCATGGCCAGCGCATTGGCCATCTCGATCCCGAAGAACGTTTGTTAGCGGGGCTGCGCCACGCACTCGGCGAAGTGCCGGATGCCGAACGGATCGTAATCTGCGGCGACCTGGCCCATCACGGGCGAGCCGCGCAATACGAACGCCTGCGTGCCGCACTGGCGGATTGCCCGCTGCCCGTGCATCTGATGATTGGCAACCACGACCGCCGCGCGGCCTTCTGCGCGGCATTCCCGGACGCACCGGTAACATCGACAGGCCATGTACAACAAGTTATCGACACTGGTGATTTTCGCCTGATCCTGCTTGATACGCTCGATGAGCAGGCTGAGGTCGAACATAGCGGTCGACTATGTGCAGACCGCTTATCGTGGTTGCGCGCCGCGTTGGACAGCTCCGGGGATCGCCGGGTCATCGTCTTTACCCATCATCCGCCAATGGATGTGGGTTTTGACGCGATGGACCGGATAGGCCTGACCAACAAGACCGAGTTGCTGGCGTTGCTGGGCGCGTATCCGAATGTCTGTCAGATCATCAGCGGCCACGTGCACCGCACAATCTCGGGCGGCGCGGGGGGCATCCCCACGGCTCTGTTCAAAAGCAGCTGCCACCAATCACCAATCATGCGCCCTGAGATGGATGAACATACTTCGATCGACGAACCGGGGGCCTTTGGCCTGCTCTATCTGATGGATACGGGCGTGGTCGTTCATTCCGAGGATTTCGACATTCCCGGACGTCGGGTGCTATTTTACGATTGATCCAACGGCGCGCCTGCGGCGCAGACCCATAGTCAGCATTCAGGCCATGCAGGCACTGGGGGTTACCCCTAAACCCCAATATGTTTACCGCAAGCAGATACGTAGCAAAAAATTGCCGCCGTGACGCGATTTGCTCTTGCCACCGCCGCGCGGAGTTTATATCTCCGCCCTACCCAAGGACGCGGGTGTAGCTCAGGGGTAGAGCGTTACCTTGCCAAGGTAAATGTCGTGAGTTCGAATCTCATCACCCGCTCCAAAAATTCAACAGATAATCTAGTATAATTGGCCTTCGGGCCCACGGGGCACCGTTGCGGAACCTCTGTGCTTTGTATGCGTTGACTGAACGACGCATACAAAGCACAGGAGACACGCTATGCTGGAAATCACTGGCCTAGGCGGCCTCGTCCTTTTGATCCTTGACTTGTGGGCCATTGTTTCGGTGGTCGGATCTTCTGTCAGCACTGGGCGCAAGGTATTGTGGATCCTGCTAATATTGCTTTTACCATTGCTGGGATTCATCATCTGGCTAATCGCCGGACCGCGTGGTGTGCGCGGCGTATGAGCCGTGCTAGACTGTCACCATGAGTAACGCCCCCGTTCAAAACGCAATCCTATCAGATGCCAATGCGGAACGTCCGTCAGAATTTGGCTGGAGAGTTTGGTGGCGTGTGGTGCGGCGCGTCTTCGCGCAAGCCGACGAACGCAATCTAGGTCTGATTTCGGCAGGTGTCGCATTCTACGCCCTGCTGTCAATTTTCCCCGCTCTCGCCGCGATCATCGCACTTTGGGGGTACGTGGCCGACCCGGTGATGATCGGAGAGCAGATGGATATTGCGCGACAGTTGTTGCCCGAGGACGCCTTTGCCATCTTGAACGATCAGGTCAGCGCACTTGTCACTGCCAACAACTCTACCCTGCAACTGACCAGCCTTCTGTCGCTGGTGCTGGCAGTCTGGACCGCGCGCAACGGGATCGCCGCGCTGATCCGGGGACTGAATTCGATCTACCGTGCACGACATCGCAGCAATCCGTTGCGCCGGTATGTGGTGGCGATTTTGCTGACGGTGCTGCTGATACTAGTCGCGGTGTTTGCTTTTGCCAGCGTCGTTATCCTGCCTGCCCTGCTCGGTTTTCTGGCGGTGCCTGCCCTGACAGAGGCCGTGATTTCGCTCCTGAAATGGGCAGTTGTGCTGCTGGTGGTGTTCTTTGGCATCTGCCTGCTCTATCGGTATGGTCCCAACCGGCGCGGTGCGCGGGTGCCATGGCTGACATCAGGGGCATTTTTGGCCTTGTTCCTATGGGCGGCAGGATCGGCAGCCTTCTCTGTCTATTTGCGCAATTTCGGCAGCTTTAACGAAGTCTACGGCTCGCTCGGGGCTGTGGTGGCCCTGCTGTTCTGGCTCTATCTCAGCGCCTATGTGGTGCTGCTGGGCGCGCAGATGAACGCCGAGCTGGAGTTGTCGACAACGCGCGATTCGACCATTGGCGACCCCGCTCCTGCCGGGCAGCGGCAGGCTTGGGTCGCAGATCATGTACTGGATGAAGATGGTAACCCCCATCTGGCCAGCACGGCACATTCCGCCGACGCTGGTCCTACAGAGGATCCGCCGATCGAGCCTGATAAAAAACTCCGGCTTTGACGGGAACCATTTCCTGCACTGCTGGTTACATTAGCAGACCGGCTTTCTGTCCCGCCGCGTCTCGCCCGGGTGTTTCCCCAAATAGCCCGGGTTCTCGTCCCAGCGTAGCTGATTGTCCCTCGGACTGCGCGTCGGCCCCTGCCATAACCTTGGCAGGGGCTTTTTCATGTGCCTCATCATTTTGAGGACCCCCGGGGTGGAACCGACAACAATTAGATGCGTTGTTGATCCGGGATATTTGCCTGCTATTCGTCCATCCTATTCGCGCATCGTGACCGCTTCAGATAATGTGGGATCAAGAAACTGTTTTATATACCGACCTGCTTCGCGCATATCCTGTTCGCCCTCCCGAAGCTGTTATTCGGCATGAGCACCCGCGATCATCCGACGTATTTCTGGAGACGCCTGTGAAACCTCAAACTGAACAGCAAGAAGACAAGAGCGAGGTTGGCGCACCCGTCACGTCGCTTAAAATCATGCTGACCGCGCAAGAGGCCTATCCGGTGCTCGAACGTGCCTTTCTCAATGCGCGTACTGAAATCAATGCCGGGTTCCGGGTCTTTGATCCGGGCACCCCGCTCTATTCAGATGAAGCGCGCGAGATCGGCTGTGACTGGTTCGATCTGCTCGTTCACACGCTGCGCAGGGGCGTATCGATCCGCTTCGTCATCTCTGACTTCGACCCGATAGGTGCACCACATCTGCATCGGCTCAGCAGTCGCACGCGCCGGCAGATGATTGCGGCACAGGAACTGGCCGGTGCGGGAACCTTGGAAACAGTCATGGACATGCACGCCGCGCGTGTCGGCCTGCTGCCAAGGCTGCTGTTTTATCCAATCGCACGCAAGCGTCTGGGCGATCTGGTTCGCTGGATCAACGGCCTGTCGCTGGCCCCTCGCCGTCGCTTCATGCAAGACGCTACACGCCTGCGCGGCCTGACCAAATTCGACGGTCAGGAAGTCCGCTGCGCACCCGGATTGCCGAACCTGTATCCTGCATCGCATCATCAGAAACTGGCGGTGTTCGATCGCGAAACCCTGTATATCGGCGGGCTGGACCTGAACGAGCGGCGGTATGATACGCTTCAGCACGCCCGCAGCGCCGAGGACACGTGGTATGATCTTCAGGTTCTCGCTTGTGGTCCGGTCGTTGCTGCGGCGAATGCCCATCTGAATAACTTTATCGATGTCATCAGCGGCGCAAAGCCCCCTTCCCCAGCCGTACCAGGGTTTTTGCGCACGCTCTCTTCCGGGCGTGTCGGCAGTATAATTTACATGTCCCCCCGAACGCGCGTTCGCGAAATCGAGGATGCACATCTGCGCCATATTTCCAAGGCGGAGAACCTTATCTACCTAGAAACGCAATTTTTTCGGCAGGTAAAGCTTGCCCGCGCCTTGGCCAAACGGGCCAAGGCCTGCCCCAACTTGCGATTGATCCTGATATTGCCAGCCGCACCGCAGGGTGCTGCCTTTTCCGGGCATATGGGCAGCGATGTGAAGTTTGGTGAATATCTGCAAACCCGCTGCCTGCGGATCCTCCGACGGGCTTTTGGGGCAGATCGGTTGATCGTCGCGTCGCCAGTACAACAACGCGCGGATGACAGTGACGGGCGTGATACATTGGCCGGCTCGCCGTTGATCTATGTTCATGCCAAGCTATCCATCTTCGACGATCATGCGGCTATAGTGTCGTCTGCCAATCTGAACGGACGCAGTATGAGGTGGGATACTGAAGCAGGGTTAGAGTTGACGAACCCGGCACATGTTGGCGCGCTAACCAACCGTGCCATGCGCCATTGGGTGCCCGACACTGGCGACGGAAACCATGCTGCCCGGTTTGAACATTGGGCAACAGTGGTGGCCGCCAACGCCAAGGCGGCACCGGAGGATCGCAACGGATTTCTCGTGCCCTATGATACAGCCCCCGCGCGTGATGCGGCCATGGCTGTGCCGGGCATGCCAGATGAACTCGTCTGAAATGTTTCGCTTGGGATCTGGCGTTGCTCTTAGCCGGTCGCTTGGTCCGGCGCGTCGTCATCCGTGTCGAAAATGTCCAGCATCGCCATTGTGATCACCAGCACTGGAATTGCAATAATGCCGCCAATCGGCCCCCACAACCATAGCCAGACGACGAGCGAGACAAACACCAACAATGGGTTTACGGACATATGCCGACCCACCAGCGCGGGCGTCAGAAACTGTCCCTCAGTGAGGTTAAGACACAAAAAGATGAGCGGAGGCACCACAGCCATCAGACCGTCAAACGCCACGATCCCTGCCAGCAACAGGCCAGCAGTAACGACCATCGGCCCGAGATAGAGTAGATAATTCAGGCCGGCGGCGGCGATCCCCCAGACAAGCGGCGCGGGCAAGCCGACAATCATCAAAGCACCCGCCAGTGCCGACCCGAGCACGATATTGATCACCGTCACTGTCAGGAAATAACGCGAAACAAGCGATTCGGCCGTTCCGAACCGTTGGCGCACGCGGCCAGCATCCGCAGGGCTACTGGTCACTCTGTCAGAAACCCAGTCATATATTCCCCGTCGAGTCAGCAGGAAGAAAAACAACGTGCCAAGAAACACCAATGCCTGCGCCACGATCACCGGCGCAAAAAACAGTGCGTCGGTCAATTTCGGCATGCCTTCGGCCACGTCATCGCCCTTCTCCGCAACGGTGCCGGCACTGGTGCCCAATGCTTCTTCGACTTCTTGGTTCATTTCTGAAAGCCCGCGGATGAGATCGCGAAACTGATCAACAAAATCGCGTAACTCCCAGCGAATTTTTGGCATCGCTTCGACCAGCCGCCAAATCAACGGCTCGATCAGAAACGCAATGGTGCCCACCAAAATCACACACAGCAACACGACACTCGACGCAACAAGCCCCTTCGGCATTCCCAACCGTTCAAAGATGCGGCTCAGCGGCGACAGGATCACCCCCGTCACAATTGCCAGAACCATCGGAGCAAGGATGTCTTCGGCCAGCTTCAATGCAACAAAAACGGCGATCAACGCCACAACGACCAGAGCAGTGCGTTGCGCCGCGTCGCGGTCAGATCGAATGGACATAATGGACACCTTTCAACGGCTGCCGCAGTAGTAGTTAGGATGGACAGCCTACGCTTGTCACGATCAGGCCGTTCAGATCAGAGGCCGCTGCATCGGCTCGCGGCTCTCGCTTAGTTCTGCCAACGAGCAGAGCTTGGGATAGGATAGAATCTTCAGTCGACTATTGCGCCAAGTTGCCACGCCTTGCTCGCGCAATTTCTTTAGCGTTTTGTTGGTGTGAACCAGCGACAAACCCAAAGCATCGGCAAGATCTTGCTGCTTATACGGCAGATGCATCTCACCATTTGTCAAAAGACCCAACGCATCCGCCCGGTCATGCAGCCTCACAAAGGCGCGTGCCACCCGCCCCATACCGTTCATGTGGCCGACAATCGCCAAACTTTCACCCAAGAGATGTTCCTCTACCGCAGCAAGCCAGGTCAGATCAAACGCGCGTTCCGGTTGATCGCGAAACAATGCCCAGACCGCTTTGCGATCGAAAACGCATAATGTCATTGGCGTCGTCGCTTCGACAGAGTGCTGCATTTCGCGCATCACGCCAGCCTGCAAGCCTATGAAATCACCCGGTAAAACGAAGTTTATAACCTGTCGCTCACCGTTTTCGAACGTCTTGTAGCGCAGGCCCATGCCTTGCAACACGGTAAAGAGCTGCGGGCTATTGGATCCCTCCATCATAAGTGTCGTTCCCGCCTCGACCTCCAGTTCGCCAGACTTGAACCGCTGCATGAAGTCCACTTCTTGATCCGACATATCCACGAACAAAGAAAGTTTTCTCAGCGGGCAGTTCTGGCATTCCGTCGGCATAATCACGCTCCTGTGCATACGTCATAGTTTAATGCGCGACGGGCAGATTTGTTCCATCATTGAGCAACATTCTGGGGATGAGAGATGTCCGATATCATGTGCCAAGAGGTCCCTAGCGAGACTCTGGATCAGATCGTGCGAGTCTATGTCGTGCTGGAATCCAATCCGATAATCGCCGCGGACCTGATCGGAACCCTTGAGACCACGTTTGCGTGCCGGGTGATCCATGCCAAGTCGCTATTGCAGTTGTCAGAAGAGCTGTCGGATACAGACTGCATCGACGCTGCTTTCCTTGAGTTAGGCGAAGAAGAGCTGATTCAGAGCGGGCTAGACCGATTTCTGCGGTCGCGCGGCGCGGGTCTGATCCTGACCCGCGGCGAACAACCTTCTGATGGTACTCAGCCTGTCGGTGCAACGATCCTCGTCCGCCCCTTCACAGAAGCCATGATTCTCGACGCGTTAAAGACCGCGCGCAAATCAGCTGGGGCGTCGCCGCCCCACTGAAGCAGACGGATGGACGTCAATCGCGACGTGACCGGGCCGCGCGACCGGCCTGCATCCCCATTGCAAACCCTTCGGCCATCTGCACGAACGGGGCTGCCGGTGGGGGTGGCGGCGGTGCGGCAGCAGGCGCAGGATCAGTCGTGACCCGCGACCGCCGAGAAGAAGCGATCGCCAGCAGGATCAGCGCGACGCCACTATAGAGCGCACCGATCACCGTGGCTGCGGTCAGCGGGGTTGAGACGATGACAATGAACATCCACAGGGCGACGGTGAGAAACCCTAGCCCCACGATCCCTAACAACACCCCGGCGGATGCCAGCGCAGCAGTTCGGGCCGCAGCGCGGGCATCTTGTCGCAATGAGTCAACGATTCCAAACATCCCTTATTTCCGCGATGTGACAAGGCCGATCAAAAACCCGACGCCGACGGCAATGCCGATGGCAGCCGCAGGTTGTTGACGAACTGCATCTGCCGCCTGCGCGCCCACATCCTCGGCCCGTGCTTGCGCATCCCGTAGATGCCGTTCTCCTTGCGCTCTGACCTCAGAGGCTGTCTCGCGCAGCTTGGCCGTGGCCTGATCGCGTTTTTCAACACCGATCTCTCCCAGTATCTCAGTGATTTTGGCGATGTCGCCTTTCAGCGTTTGGATCTGATCCGTCAGATCAGCAACGCTGGTGTCACCGGAACTACTGGTCGTTTTGGACTGTGCCATTTGGTATTCTCCATCTTCAGTAAAACATTGCGATTGTGCTGGTTCGGTAACGCAGACCCGCTGCAATAGTTCCCTTGAATATGCTCACCAATCATTCTGCCGCGGCTTTGCTTGCCGGGACCAACGTTCTTTGGAACTTCATGCCGACGACAGGGGTTGCAGACTCAACAGGACATGATGAAAGGAGCGCAAAATGCTGTACTGGGCCGTGATCTGTTTCCTGATCGCGATCCTTGCGGGTGCGTTCGGATTCTTGGGCGTCGCGTCAGCCTCTGCCGGGGTGGCGCAGTTGCTGTTCTATGTCTTTCTGGGGTTTTTCTTGGTGGCCTACGTCGTGCATCTCTTGGAGAGGTAAGGCATCCGTCCGTGACCATCGGAATCAACAAAAGGCCCCCAATTACGACAAGGAGGCCTTTTTAATGTGGTCTTCAACCCTATCAGGTGGTGATAGAGGCACTGCTGGCAAAGAACATCGCCTGACTTACTGCCGAATGAACCTGCTCTTCAGAGTATGGCTTGGTAATCAGAAACGCGGGTTCCGGACGTTCGCCCGTCAACAGTCGCTCGGGGAAAGCGGTGATGAACACGACCGGCACGTCGCCCTGCTCTTTCAGGATATGCGCCACCGCGTCGATGCCGGAAGATTTGTCCGCCAGTTGAATATCGGCCAGTATCATATCAGGAGGGTCTTTGCGCGCCATTTCGATCGCAGCATCCCGCGTACGCGCATTGCCGGTGACATGGTGGCCCATCTGCTCGACGATGGCCATTATATCCATCGCAATGATCGCCTCGTCCTCGATCACCAGAATGCGCCCCGTCACGGTTTTGGCCATTTCGCTACGTGCAATTCGCAGCAGTTCGACGGCTTCGTCTTCCTCGACGCCGATGACCTCACCAATCTGGTTTGTGGTTAACCCCTCGATGGCATGCAGTAGCAGAACCTCGCGGCTGTGTTTGGTCAATCCGGCCATGCGCCATTGCGCCCGCGCCTCGGGTGATCCGTCGCCCTCGCCGTCCGCCTGATCGACCGGTGCCCCGGAGGACACCCAGATCTGGTTGAACGCCTTGAACAACGCAACCTTGGCGGAATGACCAGCGTCGAACAGACTCCGGTCCTCCAGAATGGCCTCTAGCGTGGCCGCGGCATAGGTGTCTCCGGTTTTTTGATTGCCGGTTAGTGCGCGCGCATAGCGGCGAAGGTAAGGTAGCTCTTGTCCGATCAAGTCCGCTATGTTTGCGTGTCCCATCGTTTGCGTCATGTCGTCCTCAATTATTTTCTATGTTATCGGGAACCGAACGCCGATCAACGTGTTAGGTTCCCATCGGTAAGCGAAAAAACCGTTCGTGCAGCGCGGATCTAATGAAACGAACAGAAGAAGTTCGAAAATATGCCAAAAAAAAGCAGAGTAAAACGTTTGGAAGATGACATAGATAACAACCTTCGCCGGGTATACAGCGAAGCGGTACAAGAGCAGGTCCCCGACCGATTTACCAAACTGTTGGAGCAATTGCGTCAACAGGAAAGTGAAGATCGAGAGGATGGGCATCAGGTGTGACCGAATATATGGACCCCAAGGACGAGCTGGTGACACATCTGCCCGCAATGCGGGCCTTCGCCATGAGCCTGACGCGCAACGCAGCGACCGCTGACGATCTGGTACAAGACGCAGTCGTTAAGGCGTGGAGCAATTTTGACAAGTTCCAGCCCGGCACTAATCTGCGCGCGTGGCTGTTTACCATCTTGCGCAATACTTTCTACTCGTTGCACCGCAAGCGCCGCCGCGAAGTCGAGGATCCTGATGGGGTGATGGCGGATCAACTGTCAGAAAAGCCCGAACATGACGGGCGTTTGGCCATGAACGACTTCCGTACCGCGTTCGCCCAGCTTAATGACGAACAACGCGAGGCGCTGGTATTGGTCGGGGCAGAAGGATTCTCCTATGAGGAGGCCGCCGAAATGTGCGGCTGCGCTGTCGGCACAATCAAAAGCCGCACCAACCGCGCCCGCAAGAGGCTGGCAGAGTTGATGAATGTTGATGACGAGGACGAGTTGGAAATGACCGACGCTGCAACAATAGCCGTCATAACGGCCAAGCCAGCAGCATGAACCGTCTGCCTCGCGCAGACGGAACGCGGACGCAGATGCGGCTGGTCGTACAGTTGATTGCGATCCTCAGCATCGCGATACTGCCGCTGGGTTTGATTTCGGTCTATCAGACCTCTAACGTGCTGCGCGAAACGCGGTCGCTGTCGGCGACCGCGTTGTTGCAGAAAACCCAGTCAATCACGGCAGCAGAGCGCGAGCTGATTCAGTCTGCAATCGGTGCAGCCAAGGCAATATCCTCGGCCGCATCTGTACTGGGTTCCAGTACGGACACATGCGACGAGGTGTTCGCCCAACTCGTCCAGCAAGAAGCGCGCTATGTGTTTGCCGGATACGTCACCGAGGCAGGAGAACTGCGGTGCTCTTCTTCCGGTGAACACCAGCAGCTGTCAGAAGATGACGTTTTCGCCGACCATCAGGCCAATCTTGAACCGCGGGTCGAGACCCGCTCCAGCGCGGTTCTGAGTGGTCGGATCGTACTCAGTGTCAGCGTGCCGGTAATTGACAATGGCGCATTCCTTGGCGCGGTCTGGATCGCGATTCCCTACACGGTCGCAAACCAGCTGCTGACAGGTGACGATCAGGCTGTCGATCTCTTGATTTTCGATTCCAGAGGAGAGGTTCTGGCAACCGAAACTTTTGACGATGATCGGCGCATGTCCCAGCCCGCCGATATGAGATTGATCGACCTCGTACCGGGGCAGGCCCGCACATTTCAGCATCAAAATCGCGCCGGGGTAGAGCGCGACTTTGCCGTGGTCCCGATTGTCGAAGGTATCGTTTATGGTCTGGGCAGTTGGGAACCGCAACGCAGCGGCGCGTTGTTTGGGGCCACCTCGGCCATTGCGCTATATTTTCCACTGTTGATGTGGGCAGCGGCCATGATCGTGGCCTATTTCGGCATCAATCGGTTGGTGGTGCGGCACATCCGCCGGCTGCGCAACTGGATGCGCATGTATGCAGCAGGGCGTATTGATTTCAGCGAGGCCAAGCTCGACAGCGCCCCTGAAGAGCTGGAAGTCGTCGCCGAAGCATTTCGCAAAATGGCCCGCAAGCTGAGTGACCACGAACGCCGCCGCGAAGAGGATCTGGCGGAAAAAACTATTCTGCTCAAGGAAGTCCACCACCGGGTCAAGAACAACCTGCAACTAATTTCCAGCATCATGAACATGCAAATCCGCAAGTCATCCAGCCCGGAGGCACGCACGCTCTTGCGCCGGGTTCAGGATCGGGTGATGGCTCTGGCTGCAATTCACCGCACATTATACACCGCGCGCACCCTATCGGTGGTACCCGCCGATAATCTGCTAAAGACGATTGTCGGCGAGTTGGTCAAAGTTGGCGGGACCGAGGATGGCGACCGTCACATTTCGGTCTCGACCTATATTTGCCCGGCAGAGATCACCCCGGATCAGGCTGTGCCACTGTGCCTCTTGGCGACAGAGGCTGCCATGAACGCTGTCAAATACGCGGGGCCCAGCCATGGAAAACCCGCATGGATGCAAGTAATCCTGCATGATGAAGGCGACAACATCTATTGCCTCAGCGTTGTAAACTCCCGCGATGAAACGGCAAAACCTATTGATGATGGCACACCGTCGGGCCTCGGCTCGCAACTGATCGAATCCTTTGTGATGCAGCTCGACGGAGAACTTAAGGTGACCGACCTGCCCCACCGCTACGAAGTGCATGTCACTTTCAAGGCACAAGAGGCCGACCTTAGTTCAGAGCATGTCGATTACTGATCCCGACGCCCGTAGCGCCGGAACCATTGCCGGTGCAGCGCGTTCTGTCTGTAGAACGAGCCATAAACCAATGGAGCATCCAATGACTTCGACGCTACGCTGTATGATCGCCGCCATGACTCTGTTTGGCCTCGCCGCCTGCGAAACCGTACAAGGTGCCGGCAAGGACATCCAATCGGCTGGCAAGGCGATCACCGACACAGCCGAGGACGCGGAAAGCTGACCATTGGCAAATGGTGCAATCCGCATGTTGCTCGCCCTTGGCGTGACAGGGGCTTGTCCCTATAAGGGCGGCACATTCCCTTGGACAAGAGATCACCATGCGCCGTGCCACAGTGACCCGCAAGACAAACGAGACTGATATTACTGTCGAAATCGCCCTCGATGGTTCTGGTATGTATGACAATGAAACCGGTGTCGGTTTCTTCGATCACATGCTGGATCAACTCGCACGCCATTCGCTGATCGACATGACCGTGCGTTGCGCGGGGGATCTGCATATCGACGACCATCACACTGTCGAAGACGTCGGCATCGCGCTGGGTCAGGCCTTGAACGAAGCACTGGGCGACAAACGCGGCATCCACCGTTATGGCAGTTGCCTGCTGCCGATGGATGATGCGTTGGTGCGCGCCGCACTGGACTTGAGCGGACGCCCCTATCTGGTCTGGAACGTTGACCTTCCCACCGCCAAAATCGGCTCGTTCGACACCGAACTGGTGCGCGAATTCTTTCAGGCGCTTACCACTCATTCCGGTATGACACTGCATGTGGATGCCCTGCACGGGATCAACAGCCACCACATCGCCGAAGCAGCGTTCAAGGCAGTTGCCCGTGCGCTGCGGTCGGCGATTGAGACGGATCCACGCAAATCGGACGCGATCCCGTCCACCAAGGGGGCGCTGTAGGCCACATGAGCACCGTCATCGTCGATTACGAGAGCGGCAACCTGCATTCCGCCGAGAAAGCGTTTCAGCGCATGGCACGCGAAGGCGACGCTGGCGATGTTGTCGTAACCTCGGACCCCGAGGTGATACTGGCAGCCGATCGCATCGTGCTGCCCGGCGACGGTGCCTTTCCGGCCTGCCGTGCGGCGCTGTTCGATCATCGTGGTGTCTATGAGGCGATCCACGAGGTTGTAATCACGCACGGCCGTCCGTTTCTGGGCATCTGCATCGGAATGCAGATGCTGGCCACACGTGGGCTGGAATACGCTGAGACGCCCGGTTTCGACTGGATCGGCGGTACCGTCGCGCCGATCATCCCCAGCGATAGTATGCTGAAGGTACCGCATATGGGGTGGAACGATCTGGTCGTGGACCAGAGCCATCCGGTCCTGGCAGGAGTTGAGACCGGGCAGCACGCCTATTTCGTACATTCGTATCAGTTTCAGGTGGCCGACCCTGCGCATCTGCTGGCGCATGTGGACTACGCGGGTCCCGTAACCGCCATCGTCGGGCGCGACAATATCATCGGCACGCAGTTTCACCCTGAAAAGAGCCAGCATACCGGGCTGTCTCTGATCGCCAACTTTCTACGCTGGCAGCCCTGACGGTGGAGGAGGATAAGCTTCAGCGTATTCTCGATCAGGTCGCTGACGCGGCCTTTGCTACTGCGGACAAGGGACGCGTCGCCGACTACATCCCCGAACTGGCTGCCGTTGATCCTGACCAATTCGCCATCGCTGTTGCCCGTCCCGGCCACCCGACGCTGACCGCTGGTCGGGCGCAAAAAGCCTTTTCCATTCAATCGGTTTCCAAGGTCTTCACCCTCGCCGTAGCCTTGGGGAAACTCGGTGATCGGCTCTGGAACCGTGTCGGGCGCGAACCCTCGGGGCAGGCCTTTGACAGTGTGATCTTGCTGGAGCAGGAAAAGGGACGCCCGCGTAATCCGTTTATCAACGCCGGTGCCATCGTAACCACCGACGCCGTTCTTGAAGGCTCCGAACCCAAGGAAGCATTGGCCGCCATCCTGAGATTTGTGCGTGAGGCGGCAGGCGACGATGCCATCCATATCAACGACAGCGTGGCACAATCAGAGATCGCTACCGGGCACCGCAACTTTGCGTTGGCCCATTACCTGCTGTCGCATGGCAATCTGCAACACCCGCCGGAATTGACGCTGGGCACGTATTTTCACCAATGCGCCATTGAGATGAACTGCGCACAGCTGGCCGATGCAGGGTTGTTCCTGACCGCCTGCGACGGCGCGCCACGCATGGTATCACCCAGCCGAATCCGCCGGATCAACGCGCTGATGATGACCTGCGGACATTACGATGGTTCGGGCGATTATGCCTACCGCGTCGGCCTGCCCGGCAAGAGCGGCGTCGGCGGCGGTATCCTGACCATCGCACCCGGCATCGCCTCCATCGCCGTCTGGGCGCCGGGGTTGAACCGCTATGGCAATTCCAAGCTGGGAACAGAAGCGATGCAGCGCCTGACGGATCTCACCGGATGGTCAGTATTCGGCGCGGCTGCGGGCTAGGGTCTGCACCCCTGCGCCCGCAACGGTCGCGGCGTCCTTACTTCACCCGCTTCCAGATCTGCCCCTGACACACTGGGCCAACACAGCCTTTCACTTTCAGGTTGTTGCCGCTCAGCTTCATCTTGGCATCATATTCCTTGCGGTGCGCGGGCACGTAGACCCGGCCATCGCCATAGTTTCCGCCGCCCTGCACCGACATGTCCCAGAACAGACGCTTGCCGACGTTGGGTGTTACGACCTCTTGGCCGTTCGGTGCGTAGGCTTTGATGATTGTGCCGCACATCATGGCGCCGCAGGGTTTGATCTCGATATGGCCAATCTGGCCCTTGGCGTCGGGCGGTGCTTGCCAGACACCCTCGACAGGGTCTTTGGCGAATGCAGGGGCTGCAAGCACAACAACGGCGATCAGTGAGAAAAGAGTTGTTTTCACCGGCGTATCCTCCACCAGCGAACCCTCGGCCGGAGGGCGCGTGTCCCGACTCTGTTGCCGGAACACGCGAGGATTTAGGGCCATGCGCCCCACCCGTCCACAAGAATCATACGGGTACGGGCACAGGGGCAATTTTTCCCGCCCGACTGTGGCGCAGCTGCCAGATTACTTGACCTTCTGCCAGGTTCCGCCATCACGGCAGATACCCAAGACGCAGCCGCTGACTTTCAAGGTGGCCCCATTGAGTTGCAGCTTGGATTTGTAGGTCTTGCCACGGTCCGGCGAATAGACCTTGCCGGTATATGCGCCGCCACCTTTGTTCACAGTCTCGGAGATGATCTTGCGTCCGATATTGTCGGATTTGATCTCTTTACCATCCGGACCGTACGATTTGACTAGCGTACCGCACAGTTTGGCACCGCATTGATCAACTTTGATCAACCCCGAATTACCGTTGTCATCCGCAGCCGTACGCCATGTGCCCAGCAGCGGTTCGGCTGTCGCCATGCCCGCGCCCATCAAGACCGCGACGGCGGCCAATGCAAATTTGTTCATTTGGTTTCCTCCTCGTTTGTGGGTCGGACCTTGCGGGCAACCACCCCTGCGGATCAACAATGACGTTGGGTCGCGTTGCATTCCCGGCGAGCTCATGCCTAGAAGCAGGGTAACAAACACGATTCAGGACAGACCCATGATCCTATACCCCGCTATTGACCTCAAAGACGGTGCAGCCGTGCGCCTGCTGCGCGGAGACATGGCACAGGCCACCGTGTTCAACGACGATCCGGCGGCGCAAGCATTACAATTTGTCGAGGCCGGTTGCGAATGGCTACATCTGGTGGACCTCAACGGCGCATTCGCAGGTACACCGGTGAATGCCGCGCCAGTCGAGGCGATTTTGCAACGCTGCAAGGTGCCCGCACAGTTGGGTGGCGGTATTCGCGACATGGCCACGATCGAGATGTGGCTGTCCAAGGGGCTGGCCCGCGTGATCCTTGGCACGGTCGCGGTAGAGAACCCCGATCTGGTGCGCGAGGCCGCCCGCGCGTTTCCCGGTCAGGTCGCCGTGGGCATCGACGCTCGTGGTGGACGCGTCGCAACCAAGGGCTGGGCAGAGGAAACGGATGTGGACGTGACCGACCTCGCCCGCAGTTTCGAGGATGTTGGCGTAGCCGCGATCATCTACACCGACATTAACCGCGACGGCGCGATGCAGGGGCCGAACATCGACGCCACGGCGGCACTGGCCCGCGCGGTCAGCATCCCGGTGATCGCTTCGGGCGGCGTCAGTTCGTTGCAAGACCTGATCGCGCTGCGCGATTGCGGAGCGCCACTTAACGGCGCGATCTCGGGCCGGGCGCTATATGATGGCGCGTTAGATTTGCGCGAGGCGCTGACGACACTGGCAAGCTGATGTTCTACCCCGACGTAAAAACTGTCCCGCTGCCCGCGAAGTGCCGCCTGTGGTCATTCCACGACGACGGTGACTTCATTGACGGCTACCGCGTCGCGGCCCCGTTCACACCACGCGAAGCGGCTGAAATCGCAATGAAGTTCCCGGCATGGGTTTACGCCCTGATGGGGCTGCGGCAGATCGTGATGTGGCCCTTTGGGCTCAAAGGGCGCGCGGCTGGCAGCGATACCATTTCAATCTTTCCGGTGACCGAAGAGTCGGACAGCGAGATGATCCTTGGGTTCAACGACAAACATCTCGATTTCCGTATCGCCATCTTCTCGACCGGCAGCCATGTGCATTGCGGCACATGGGTGCGGCGCAATAACTGGCTGGGCCGCGCCTATCTCTTTGTCATCATGCCGCTTCACGTCTTTATCACCCGGCAGATGTTGGCGCGTGTCGCGCGGGCCGCTCGGACCTGATCCAACACCAGCCTGCCGCGACACGCGACGTCACATGCCTGACGCCTTGCCCGTCAGCTTGCCCAATGCGCCGGTCATCTTGGCGATATACTCCGCATCGGGTGTGATCCCACCCAGACCGGACAGCATCGCCTGCGGATCCGCATAGGCCAGCCAGACTTGCCCGGCGCCGTCGCGATAGACCAGCACCCGCAACGGCAGGTAAAGTCCGGCCAGCGGATCGTCCTGCATCGCCGGTGTGCCCAGCTTGGGATTGCCAAAGATCAACAGTTGCGCCGGGTCCAGCGCCATATCCACCGACGCCGCACCGCCAGCGTGATCCACGCGGGCAAAGACCGTGGCCCCTGCCCCGGTTACTGCCGCCTCCAATGCGTCCATCGTGGCCGTCACGTCCTGCGCCGATTTCACCTTTACGATATCATCCGACATAGCCAGTGCCGGACCTGTCACCCACAACAACACCAGTGCCGCAATAATCCGTTTCATCGCCAATCCCTCCATCTGATTTCTCCTCTATCCTCTGGCATCCTCCGGCGATTGCCCATAAACGATTGCGTGACATGCAAAGGGCGGCAAAACCATGCTCAAAACCCGTATCATCCCCTGCCTCGACGTGGCCGATGGCCGTGTGGTCAAGGGCGTGAACTTTGTCGGTTTGCGCGACGCCGGCGATCCGGTCGATGCCGCGCGCGCCTATGACGCTGCTGGGGCCGACGAGCTGTGCTTTCTCGATATTCACGCCACACACGAAAATCGCGGCACCATGTTCGACGTGGTCAGTCGCACCGCAGAGCAATGCTATATCCCTCTGACTGTGGGCGGTGGGGTCCGCACGCCCGCTGATGTACGCGCGCTGCTGCTGGCTGGTGCGGACAAGGTCAGCTTCAACTCGGCGGCCGTCGCTGACCCCAACGTGGTGCGCGCCGCCGCCGATCAGTTCGGCAGCCAGTGTATTGTCGTTGCGATCGACGCCAAGACCGTGTCGCCGGGAAAGTGGGAGATTTTCACCCATGGCGGGCGCAAACCCACAGGTATCGATGCGGTCGAATTCGCCCGGCTGGCCGCAACCAATGGCGCCGGCGAAATCCTACTGACCTCGATGGATCGTGATGGCACACGCGCGGGTTTCAATCTGCCGCTCACCCGCGCGATCAGTGACGCCGTGGATATCCCGGTGATCGCCTCGGGCGGTGTCGGCTCGCTCGATCACCTTGTTGCAGGTGTGCTTGAGGGCGGGGCCAGCGCAGTGTTGGCGGCGTCGATCTTCCACTTCGGCGAATTCACCATTCAAGAGGCTAAGGACCATATGGCTGCCGCCGGTATCCCGATGAGGTTGGCCGCATGACCCTGAACGATCTCGCCACGATCATCGCCGCCCGCGCGGACGCCGATCCCGATAGCAGCTGGACCGCCAAGCTATTGGCCAAAGGCCCCGAAAAATGTGCCGAAAAGTTCGGTGAAGAAGCGGTTGAGGCCATCATCGAAGCGGTAAAGGGCGACCGCGCCGCGCTGACCTCTGAGGCCGCTGATGTGCTGTTTCATCTGCTGGTGATGCTGCAATCCCGCAACATAGCCCTTTCAGACGTCATGGCTGAACTGGAACGCCGTCAGGCCCAGTCCGGGCTGGCCGAAAAGGCAGCTCGCGGGACCAGCTGAATGATACGCCACATCGTCTTTTTCAGCGCCACTGACACGTCGCGCATCGAAGAGGTTCGCGAAGGACTGATGATGCTCTCAAAAATCCCGCATGCGCTGCGGTTCGAGGTGGGTCGAAATCTGCAAACTGACCCCATAGCCGGGCCGGTTCCCGATTTGGTGGTCTATGCGGAATTCGCCGACGAGTCCGCGCTCGCGGCGTTCAAGGCGCATCCAACCTATGCGGCCTGCACCGCCCATGTGCGCCCCATGCGCGAAATGCGCATTGCTGCGGATTTCACATCTGATCTGCCGCTGACATAGTCTGCCCTAGCCCAGAACCAGCGTGATCCCCCAGAAAATTGCCCCCGACAGCATGGCGGCGGCGGGCACGGTTACGATCCACGCCGCGATAATGGTCATAAAATGCGAGCGCCGCACCAACTTGCGCCGCCGTCTTTCTTCCTTGGAATACACCGCACGGTCCGGCATTGCTGCGCGCGCCTTCCTCAGCCGTCGTTCTGCGTCCCACTCGCGAAAGAACCCGACGCCGAACACACCGCCCACTGCGATGTGGGTCGAACTGACCGGCAGACCCAGCCAACTGGCCACAATCACCGTGATCGCGGCTGACAACGCCACGCAATAGGCGCGCATTGGGTTCAGCTTGGTAATCTGACCACCGACCATGCGGATCAGTTTCGGGCCGAATAGGAACAACCCGAAGGAGATGCCCATCGCACCGATGATCATCACCCAAACCGGAATACTGACATCCCCCATGAAGTCACCCGAGGCCGACGCCTGCACAATCGCCGCCAGTGGTCCCACCGCGTTGGCCACATCATTTGCCCCATGCGCAAAGCTGAGCAACGCCGCCGAGATTACCAGCGGAATGGCAAAGAGCGTCTTGAGCGATTTGTTGCGGTTCTCCAGCCCCCGAGACTGGCGGGCAATCAGCGGGATCATGACGATCCATGTAACCAGTCCGATACCCAGCCCCACCAGCAGCGACGTCCCCAAGTCAATCGAATGCACCCGCTTCAATCCCTTGAGTACCAGATAACTGGCAAAGGCCCCCGCCATGATTCCGATCAGTATAGGAACCCAGCGCCGCGCCGCCGCGATCTTGTCATCACGGTAGATGATCCGCGACTTGATCAGCCACAAGAAAGCTGCCGCGATAATCCCCCCTAACACGGGCGAAATAACCCAGCTGGCGGCGATCGCACTCATCGTGGACCAGTTGACCGCAGCGAACCCAGCCGCAGCAATGCCTGCGCCCATCACGCCACCAACGACACTATGCGTGGTCGAAACCGGTGCCCCGATCCAAGTCGCCAGATTGACCCATAATGCCGCCGCCAACAGCGCCGCCATCATCGCCCAGATGAACACCGAGGCCGTCGCCATGCTTTCAGGTGCGATGATGCCCTTGGCAATGGTCGAGACGACATCGCCCCCGGCGATCAAAGCGCCGGCACTCTCGAAAATGACAGCAATCGCAATGGCGCCGCCCATTGTTAACGCATTCGCACCAACCGCGGGGCCCATGTTGTTGGCGACATCATTTGCCCCGATATTCAGGGCCATATAGGCCCCGAGGCACGCAGCGATAACCACGATCAGCGTGTTATTGGCTTGTCCCAGAAACAGGGCTGCCGCCAGACCCGCCAAGATAACGAAAACCAGCGCCAGCCCCGGCCCCACAATCGGCCGCGACACATAGCTGGTCGCAAGCTCAAGATTGGAGTATCGCTCCAGATCGCGATCGAGCGTTTCCAGATGGCGAGGGTCATTATCATTGGCAGCGCGCATATCGTTGCTTCCCAAGGTCCAAGTGCGTAGGCAAATGCCCGTGTCGATAATGGGTTAACCGCCGACACGCACAGAATGTTTCAGGTCATATCGCGCAAGATAGATTTCAATTCCGGCTCGTTCACCAATTCCGCCGCGACACGCGGCTTCATCCATTGGCGGCGGCGTTCATGCGCTTCGGGAAACCGTGTCTCGATCTCGTCCACCGAGACGGAATAAACCAATGTCTCTACTGGGACGGCCAGTCCAGCCGGCATGATCTTATCATAACTGTAGCTGCCAATCGGGCCGTCATTTGCGGCAATACCCCGCACGCCCGCTTCTTCCCATGCCTCCTGCAAGGCCGCTTCTGGCGAGTTAAGCCCCCGGATTGGCCAGCCCTTGGGAATGATCCAGCGACCGGTGCCCCGGCTCGTCACCAGCAGCACTTCAGCGTTGTCACCGACACCGCGGTGACACAGCGCTGCAACCTGCAGGCGCTTGGGACGCTGGAACATAGGGCGCACGTAGTCACCCCACGCCGCCGAAAGAAATCTGATCATGCTGATAGTGCTCAATTATTCTGCTCGCCTGAGCACAGAGATAGCGTCTAAAGCCGCAAATTGCAAATTTGGACAAAGAACGCGCTACCATCGCGCCCAGCATCACAATTTCGAAGAGATCACGCCGGTATTGAAACCGCCCATGCGCAACTCGCCAAAGAGCCGCTGATATTCGATCTTGGGACATCGGTTCATCACCACGTCAACGCCACGCGCGCGCGCCACCTCTGCCGCTTCGGCATGCACCACCCCGATCTGCATCCAGATCGTCCGCAGATCAGGGAACTGAGACAGCGCCTCGTCCACGATGGGCGGTACGTGTTCTGACCGGCGAAAAATATCGACCATATCCACGTCGCCCTCAATCTCGTGCAACGCGCCCACGACAGTTTTACCAAACAGCGACTTGCCAACATGACCGGGGTTGACCGGAATTACGTCAAACCCCTTAAGCGTCAGATAACGCGCAACATAATAGCTGGGACGCACCTCATTCATCGACACGCCCACCACAGCGATGCGCCGGGTACGGGTCAGAATATCCTTCAGGAATGCGTCGCTATCGGTCTCTTCCATACTCGGCACCCTAATCGCTTCCACGACATGCGCAAGTATCCGCGATCTCCTGCCAGATTGCTGTCAGCAGACCTGGATTAAAAGGCTCGCGATATCCCAGATAGGAGAGAGACCATGACAATTCTGCAAACCGGGTTTGAAACCGCACCAATCAGTATGTTGCCGATGTGGCAAGTTGCATTTCAGGCCCCGGTCGAGGACGTGGATCGTATTTTCGATGCTATCGTCGCCGTATACCCCCTGCCTCAGGGCAAAACCGACCGCAACGGATACCGTGCGCCCAGCGGGCAGGAATACTATCGCCCGCGCGCGGGAACACCCACAGGCGCCGAGGAGGAAACGCGCCACCGTCCCGGCGTCGACGAGATGCGGTTTTTCCTGCCCCGCGACGAAGCCACGCTGCGTCAGGTAATCGAGGCAATCTATGCCGTACACAGCTACTACGAGCCAGTCATCACCGTGACCGAAGTTCTACGCAGCCTGTGCAAAGGTCTGGATGATCAGCACAACCCGCATCGCTGGTGGAACAAGAGCGGCGACTGGAAAACAGACTGACCGGCGATGCTACAGGCATATCTCCAGAAAAAAGCGCCCAAGGGGGACCTTGGGCGCCAGTCGCGGAACGAGGGACAGTGAAGTGAAGCAGCGCAGTTCCAACTCGCCGCCTCTGGGATGTATTTAGGTACCCTGAGCAACTTAAAAAGACATTGTAATAGAGGTGTGAACATCGCGCCGGAAATTGAAACATTTCCGGCCTGAAACGCGTCATATGACATCAATTTCAGTCAAATACATCCTCTAGCGTGTCCCACACCTCCTCGATCGCCTCTCGGATGAAGTGCATGCCCGAATTTCTGCGCTTGGAACCGCGCCCATGCTTGTCCGCATGATGTACAGAATCACGCTTGGCCTTATCCCGCTTGTGTCGCCGGGCCTCGAACGCGGGATAAATGGTACGCAGATCGCGTGTCGCGCCACCGCCGACAGGCATTGCCTTCATTTCCCGCAAGGGCGCACCACATGCCGCACAGGACAGCTCATGGCGCCCCTCCGAACGGATCACGAGCGCGGCGCGGGTCCCACAGTAACAACAGGTCGCGATTTTCGGCATGTTTCCCCGGCTTGTCGCGCCCGGATCCTACCGGGCCTGTGAAGCATATAGGGCCACCGCCGCCGCGTTCGAGACATTGAGTGAACCAAAACCGCCGGAAAAGTCGATCCTTACCAATCTGTCGCAGGTTTCGCGGGTTTTCTGGCGCAGGCCCGGCCCTTCGGCCCCCAGCACCAGCGCCACGGGCCGGTCACGCAAGCCTTCCAGCGCCGTCTCGATCGTTGCCTCAGCCTCGCCATCCAGTCCCAGCACCAGATATCCCATCGCTTGCAATTGCACGATGGCATCACTGAGGTTGCGCACCTGCACATAGGGTTGGCGCTCCAACGCGCCGCTGGCGGTTTTGGCCAATGCGCCAGTTTCGGGTGCGGAATGGTGGCGCGGGGCTATGACCGCACAGGCACCGAACACCTCGGCAGAGCGCAATATCGCGCCGACGTTATGCGGATCAGTCACCCGGTCCAGCAAAACCACACGCGGCGGGCGCTGCCCATCGCCCAAACACAACGTGGCCAGATCCCCCCAATCCAATGGCTTGACCTCCAGCGCAGCCCCCTGATGCACCGACTGCGGATCAATCGGCGCAGTGAACTTGCGCGCGTCAGCAACCTCTGGCGTCATCCCCGAAGCGACGATGGCCTCATCCAGCTTGGTCTGGGCGTTCAACGTCACGATAAGTCGCAGTTTTTCACGCGCGGGATTGACCAGCGCGTCACGTACGGCATGCAGCCCGAACAGCCACACGGTCTCTGCCGCCGCTGCCTTTTTGGCCTGCTCCTTGTCGATGACCCACCGGGGTTTTTTCATTGCGCGCCTCGTTCCCTACCGTTAACGCCGCTTAATGCGCGCAGGTCACCGTGCGTGCAAGGCATTTTCCGGTTGACGGGTCCGATGCCCGCTCGTAATAACCGCCCACGTCCGGGGCACGCTCCGGCAGTGGGCGACAGGCCGCAAGGTGTGGCAGGGGACTGTAACTCCCTCGCGGAGACGCACGCCTGGTTCGATTCCAGGGTCGCCCACCACTCAATCCTCCTTACACCACTGCATCCACGCGGATTCTGATCTGTGTTTGTTTTTCCGTGAGCCGTGGGGTGAGATAACGACGGGGATCTCCAGAATCGCCTGGCGCAGCCTCCAAAAATCACCCGACAATTTCTTTAAAATAGCGGAGACGGGTTGGGTCGCAGGTCAGCCCGGATGAGGCGTGCCTCTTGCCAAGGGCAATGAAATCACGGACTCCAGCGGCCAACAGGTCAGACTGTCGCGTGCACAGGATTTTCTGGCCGTTACGGACCACCCCGGCAACGTGGTTTTCTCCCGAAACTGCTCGCGGACGCGCCACCGATGCTTGCCAATCCTAGAGCAAAGCGCCGAAGCATTGATCAAGAGCCTTCCAGCCGTCAACGTCATAGAGCCAGAAGTGCTATCCGAAACTACACTCCCTGAGCGCAGGGGGCACCCAACCACAGCTAATGCCATTCAACCGATCACGGAAAACGTCAACCGCAGGCCGCCAGCAGCAAGAGAGAGTTTGGCTCATCTGGTTGCTCTTTTATGCGGCTCGCTGTCTGTGATCCAAACGGCACGTTTCGAGGCCCTCTCGTTTAACAGGCCCTCGTTATCGTGAAATGGCTTCGCCTCATCCGAAGTAGACGTCACTGGCGGGTGTACCGTTGTTCAGCCTTCCGCGACGCGACAACGCGCTTTGCATACGGTGCGCAGGGGTCGTAAGATGGCTCTTCAAATTTACGGATCGTCAGGCAGTCGAAAACCGGCGCCGGGTCATTTCTGGAATACCATGATCAAATGAATGCGCCGACCAAGAAACCACGCCAAGCGACGCTGGAGCGAAACTGTTCGGTGCGCAGCACCGTCGAGATTGTTCTCGACAGCTGGTCGTTCCTGATCATTCGCGAGGCATTTTTCGGTGTCCGGCGTTTCAGCGGATTCCAAGAGCGTTTGGGCATCCCGCGCCAGACACTGACGACGCGCTTAATGGCCCTTGTCGAAAACGATATTTTCGTGCTCGGACGCAAAGAAGGAGAACCAGGGAGGCAGTATTTCTTTACGGAGCGTGGCAAGGATCTGTTTCAGAGCATGTTGTCGCTGATGGAATTTGGCGATAACTGGCTGCGTGGCAATGATGAACCGCCACTTCAGATGATCCACACCCTCTGCGGCCAGCACGTGCATCCGATCACGGTCTGTTCAGAGTGTTTGGAGCCGGTCGAGACCCATGACGTTCATTTTCGCGATGGACCGGGCGCGGGGTATTCCGTCGCCACGTCCCGACAGGCCACGCGGCGCAGTGCGGATCCCAATGTTCTGCAACGCGTGCGCCCGTGTTCCGTCGCACGATCCTTGGCGATCATCGGCGACAGATGGAGCTTTCTTGTCCTGCGAGAAGCATATTTTGGCGTCCGCCGCTATGATGAGATGCGCGAGAAACTGGCAATCGCATCTAATGTTCTGGCGGACCGATTGGCACGACTGGTAGAGGCTGGCGTATTTGAAAAGGTGCCGTATGGTCCCGGTGCCGGTCGATCAGAATATCGGTTCACGCAAAAGGGTCGCGCACTCTATAAGCCGATGATCGTGATGATGGCCTGGGGGGACCGCTGGCTGAATCCCGGTGCAGCGCCGTTACGGCTACGGCACCGGGCATGCGGTCAGGACTTCACGCCATTGGTGGTGTGCAGCGGTTGCAAACAGCCCCTGAACGCGCATGAGACAGAGTATGAATTGCGTTACGATCTCACTGTACTCTGAGGCTCAGCTCTGACGATCCCGATCCAGCAAGGCGATGATTCTCGCCCGCGTTTCGCCCCATAATCCGCGCCGAAACAACATCACGCACAGCATAAAGATAACGCCTATCACCAGAGAAACAGGAAGCCCGCTGGTGGTCAGGAAATGCTCCAGCGCCACCACGAATGCTGACCCGATGATCGGCCCAGAGAATGTGCCCAAACCGCCGATCAAGGTCATCAGAACCACCTCGCCCGACAGGTGCCAAGAGACATTGTTGAGTGCGGCCAGTTGGAATGACAGCACCTTCAATGATCCGGCCAGACCAGACAGCCCCGCCGACAACACCAAAGCGATCAGCTTGTAGCGCGCCACATCAAGACCGAGCGACACCGCGCGTGGCTCGTTTTCGCGAATCGCAGCCAGCACATGCCCGAACGGCGAATGCACGAAGCGCCAGATCGCCATAAGGCCGAGAACCACAAGCACAAGCACGACATAGTACATCGTGCGAATTTCGCTGAGATCAATCAAACCAAACAGCATCCCGCGCGGTACGGACTGGATGCCGTCTTCACCGTTGGTAAAGGGCATCTGGACTGCTAGGAAGTAAATCATTTGCGCCAGAGCCAGCGTGATCATGGCGAAATATATGCCATAACGCCGAATTCCGATCAGCCCAAAGATCAGCCCCAGCAACGCGGCAAACCCCACGCCCAGCAGCACCGCCAACTCGAACGGCAGCCCCCATGCCTTGGCCGCATGGGCGGTGACATAGGCCGCGCCGCCGAAAAACGCCGCATGCCCCAGCGACAACAAGCCTGCGTAGCCCAGCACCAGATTCAGAGCCGATGCAAACAGCGCCAGACAGAATACGTTCATCAGAAACAGCGGATAAACTGCAAATGGCGCCGCCAGTAGCCCGATGGCCAGCCCGGCCAACGCGCCCCATTTCAGCCACGGCCGGTTCAGTGTGATGAGTGTCGATGTTAAAAGAGTGGTCATTTACGCCTCCCGTCCGAACAAGCCCGCGGGACGGACAATCAATACCAGAACCATCACGACAAAGATCACGATGGTCGAAGCCGAGGGATAAAACGTCTTGGTCAACCCCTCGATCACCCCCAGCCCCAGCCCGGTCAGGATTGACCCGCCGATAGAGCCCAGACCGCCAATGACGACCACAGCAAAGACGACGATGATCAGGTTCGCCCCCATGCCCGGGCCAACCTGATAGATTGGCGCGGCCAGAACTCCGGCGAATCCCGCCAGCCCGACACAAAACCCATAGGTCAGCGTCAGCAGCAGCGGCACGTTGATTCCGAATGCGGTCACCAGCGACGGGTTTTCGGTCGCCGCGCGCAGCCAAGCGCCCAACCGCGTTTTTTCAATGACCAGCCAGACCAGCAGACACACAGTGACAGAGGCGAGGATGACCCACGCGCGATAGACCGGCAGGATCATGAATCCCAGCTTGAATATCCCGGTCAGCGCCTCTGGCACAGGGTACGGTTTACCAGCGGAACCATAGATGTAGCGAAACAGCCCCTCCATCGCCAACGCCAGCCCAAAGGTGAAGAGCAGCGAATATAGGTGGTCCACCCGATAGAGATGTCGCAACGCCAAACGCTCGACCGCCACCCCCACGGCACCCACCACGATCGGCACGATAATGAGTGCGGCCCAGTAATTCAGCCCCAGTTGCGACAGGCACAGCCATGTCACGAATGCGCCAAGCATGTAAAAGGCACCATGGGCAAAGTTGATGACGTTCAGCATCCCGAAAATAACGGCCAGCCCGAGGCTGAGAACCGCATAGAATGACCCGTTGATAAGCCCCAACATGATCTGTCCTAACAGGACCACCACGGGCACGCCAAAAATGTCAGGCATGTATTTCCTCCCAGTCAGACGCCGAGATAGGCGTCGATGCGCGACATATCTGCCATGAGCGCGTCATTGGTAAATTCATCCACGATGCGACCCTGCTCCATTACGTAATGGCGGTCGGCATTCGCGGTGGCGAAGCGGATATTCTGTTCAACCAGAATGATCGTGAGGCCCATCGACTTGAGCGTGCCCAGCGCGCGGGAGATGTCATCGACAATCACCGGCGCCAGCCCTTCGGTCGGCTCGTCCAGCAGGATGAAATCCGCGCCCGTGCGCAGGATGCGGGCAATCGCCAGCATCTGTTGCTCGCCGCCCGACAGGCGTGTGCCGATGGTCCGATCGCGCCCCTTGAGATTGGGAAACAGATCGTGAATATCGGCGATGCTCATCCCGCCAGGGCGGGTGATGGGCGGCAGCAGCAGGTTTTCCGCCACACTCAGCGACGAGAATATGCCGCGCTCCTCGGGCACGTACCCCAATCCCAGACCGGCCACACGATGCGGCGGCGTTGCCAGCAGATCATGTCCATCCAGCTTGGCGGTCCCCTTGCGCTGACGCGCCACGCCCATCAGGGCGCGCATGGTGGTCGTCTTGCCGGCACCGTTTCTGCCCAGCAGCGTGACGACCTCACCCCGGTTTACATGAAAATCGGCACCGTGCAGGATATGGCTCTCGCCGTACCAGCTGTGCAGGTCCTCTACGCTCAGACGACGCTCAGTCATGGCTGCCCCCGATATAGGCTTGGCGGACTTCAGGATCAGCCGAGACGGTATCATAGTCCCCTTCGGCAATGATCTCGCCGCGCCGCAGGACGGTTATTCGGTCCGAAATATCAGCAACCACCGACAAATTATGCTCGACCATGACCACGGTGCGCCCCTTGGCGACCCGCTGAATCAACTGGGCTGTTCGCTGGATATCCTCCTGCCCCATACCAGCCATGGGCTCATCCAGCAGGATCACCCGCGGTTCCATTGCCAGCGTCGTCGCCAGTTCCAGTGCGCGCTTGCGTCCGTAGGGCAATTCAACCGCGATCCGCTGCGCGTAGGGCTCCAGCCCGACATCCGCCAAAAGAGAATCCACAGCGTCATCATACTTGCTCAGCCCGCCGTCGGACTTCCAGAAACCAAAGGTTTCCGCGTGCTTCGATTGCAAGGCCACGCGAACATTCTCATGCACGCTGAGATGTGGGAAAACCGATGAAATCTGAAACGACCGCACCAGCCCTCGACGCGCCAATGACGCTGGACGCGCTTTGGTAATATCTTGGCCGTCATAAAAAATCTGCCCCGCGCTGGGGGCCAGAAACCGTGTCAGCAGGTTGAACAAGGTGCTCTTGCCCGCCCCATTAGGCCCGATGAGGGCGTGAAGCATGCCGGAGCGAACTGTGAAATTCACGTCGCTCACGGCCACGAAACCGCTGAATTCCCGCGTCAGACCGCGCGTCTCCAATATTGCCGGATGGCTATCCATTGCCCCCCCTTGTCTCCTGCGGGACCGCCAAGTTTGCGCGGGCCGCAGATATTTTTCTAACGTTTGCCTTGACGAACCTACCCGCAGTAAGTCTAATAGTGCAAGTTAAATATTAAAACTAACGATGAACGATAATCACTGGGAGGCGCCTACCGCAACTCTATATCTCTATAATATAGAATCTAATCGCTCATATGTACGCACGAGAAGCCTAAAGTATTTCAAGTACCTCCGGCTATAAGTTCATTAGAGCAATTCACTAAACGCCGATCTTCGGCATCAGGGAGGACGACATGAAGAAACGAATCACAACACAGATACTGGGTGGAGCTATCGCAGCCACGCTGGCGGCAGCGCCGGGCTTTGCCGCAGACGGTCAAGTGAAGATCGGGGTGCTGACCGACATGAGCGGACAGTTCAGCCACGAATCCGGACAAGGCGCCGTCACCGCCATCGAAATGGCTGTCGAGGATTTTGGTGGCTCCGTGCTCGGCAAGCCAATCGAAGTGCTTGTCGGTGACCACCAGAACAAGCCCGAAATCGCGGCAGCCACTGCACAAGAGTGGTATGAGGGAGAGGGCGTCACACTGATCGGGAACCTCATCAACTCGGGCATTGCGCTGTCCGTCGCGCAGATCGCAGCCGACAAGAAGGGCATCGCCATCGTCACCGGTTCAGGGTCTTCTCGGATCTCTGGCGCAGGCTGCACCCCCAATTCAATCCACTACGCCTATGATACTTTTGCACTCGCCAACGGCACTGCGAACGAGTTGGTCTCGCAAGGCAAAAAAAGCTGGTTCTTCTTGACTGCCGACTATGCGTTCGGTCACGCGCTCGAGGGTGACGCCTCGGCCATCGTCGGCAAGGCAGGCGGAGAGGTCGTGGGCAACGTACTCTACCCGATCGAAACCTCGGACCATTCAGCCTTTATGCTTCAGGCTCAGGCGTCACCGGCTGACGTGGTTGCGATCGCCGGTTCCGGCACGACCTTTATCAACGCGGTGAAATCCGCGCGTGAATTCGGTCTGGCCGACACCGGCAAACTGACCGCCGGCTTGCTGGTCTGGCTGACCGACGTCAAAGCGCTGGGGCTGGATGCGGCGCAGGGCATGATCCTGACGAACGCATTCTATTGGGATCAGGACGACGAAAGCCGTGCCTTTGCCGAACGCTTCAAAGAGCGGATGGATGTGATGCCGCACATGGGGGATGCGGGCGATTATTCCTCGACACTGCATTATCTCAAGGCAGTCGAGGCCGCAGGCACCACCGAAGCGCAGGCCGTCATGGCCAAGATGCGTGAAATGCCGATCGACGACTTCTTTGCGAAAGGCGGACACATCCGCGAGGACGGTCGGATGGTGCATGACATGTATGTTTATCAGGTCAAGACACCCGAAGAATCGACCGGCGACTGGGATGTTTACAAACTGGTCCAGACGATCCCCGGCGATCAGGCCTTCCGCCCCCTCTCCGAAAGCGAGTGCCCGCTGGTGAAGACCGCGGACTAAAACCACTACGCCGGGGCAATCGCGCCCCGGCGTTCATCGAACGGATAATACCATGAAACTGCAAGACAGCGTCACACTCCCCTGCGACCGGGCGACCGCCTGGGCCGCGCTAAATGATCCTGATGTACTGCGCCGGTGCATTCCGGGCTGCGAAGTGCTGGAGCAGGACGCCCCCGACCATCTGCGCGCCAAGGTCGTGCTGAAGGTCGGACCGATAAAGGCGCGCTTTGCCGGCGACGTCACCTTGACTGACATCACCCCCCCCCAAAGCTATGTGCTGACCGGTGAAGGCAAAGGCGGCGTGGCCGGGTTTGCCAAGGGATCGGCCCGTGTGTGGCTGGACGAGGTGGCACCGCAGGAAACTGTTCTGAATTATGATGCGTCTGCGGATGTGGGCGGCAAGCTGGCGCAACTGGGGTCACGACTGCTGGATTCCACCGCACAAAAGCTGGTGCGACAGTTTTTCGACAGTTTCCGCGCGTGTGTCTCGCAAACCGACGCGGATGCTGTGGCGGCGAAACCATGAGCGATATCGAAATCAGCCGCGAGGACGACATCGCCGTGGTGACGATTAACCGCCCTGCCCTGCGCAATTCCGTGACCTACAGGATGTGGCGTGACTTTGGCGATGTGTTCGCCACATTATCCGCCGATCGTGATGTGCGTGCGATCCTGCTGACAGGTGCAGGCAGTGATTTTTCCGCCGGGGCCGATATTGCCGAGTTCGCCACCGTGCGCGACGATCCGGACAAGGCCAAGGACTACGAGGTTGCTGTCGATTATGGCTGCGCGGGCATCACCCATGCGGCCAAACCTGTCATCGCGGTGAACTGCGGCTACACTTTGGGCGGCGGCGCGCATCTGGCAATGTCCGCAGATTTTCGGTTTGTCCACACAGACGCCCAATTCGGCATTCCGGCGGCGCGGCTCTCTATCGTCTATGGCGTTCAGGCAACGCGCAAACTGTTGTCTCTGGTCGGGCTGACCAATGCCAAGCGCATCCTGTATTCGGGCGAACGCTTTGATGCACGCGCGGCGCTGGACATGGGCTTTGCCGATCGTGTCTGCGATGACCCGATGGCCCAGGCGATGGCGTATGCCCGGTCGCTGACTGACGTTGCCCCCCTTTCGCAGGGCGGCGCAAAATACATCCTGAACGGCGCGGCGCTCGGCACATTTGACGCGGGACATGCAGACGCGCTCATCGACGCTGCCGCCGCCAGCCACGATTACGGCGAGGGCCGCGCCGCGTTTGCTGAAAAACGCGCACCTCGTTTCAAGGGATGCTGAGATGAAACCGGCCCCCTTTGAATATCTCCGCCCCGCCACGCTGAACGACGCGATTGCGGCACTGGACCATGACGACGCCAAGATCATCGCGGGCGGGCAGAGCCTTGTTCCAATGATGAATTTCCGGCTGGTCACACCGGAACGGCTGGTGGACATCAACGACATATCTGAACTCGCTGACATCACCATGTCCGGGAAAACGCTACAGATCGGCGCGCTGGTCCGCCATGTTCAGGCCGCGCGCGACCCGGATTTGGCCCGGCATCTGCCCGTGGTGGCCGAAGCGATGGCGCATGTCGCCCACATGGCCATCCGCAATCGCGGCACCATCGGCGGCTCACTGGTCCATGCCGATCCGTCCGCGGAATGGCCTCTGCTTGTGCGTCTGCTGGATGGCACACTGGAGATACTCGGCCCCGATGGGATGCGCAGCGCCGCACCCAGAGATTTTTTTATCGCGCCACTCGTCACCGATCTGACCGAAGATGAAGTGCTAACCGGTGTGACTCTGCCGATACCCGAGGCTGGAACCGGCATGGCCTTTGACGAGGTTGCTTTGCGTGCGGGGGATTTTGCCGTGGTTTCGTGCGGCGCAACTCTGACACTGAAAGCTGGCCGCATCACCAGTGCCCGTCTGGCCTTTGGCGGCCTCGGCGATACGCCGCTGCGACTGCCCGAGATTGAGGCAGCACTGATCGGTCAAGCCCCCGATGACATTGCCGGGATCGTCGCGAATTGCGCCGACTCGTTGGAGCCGAACGAGGACATGCATGCCTCTGTGGCGTACCGCAAACGGCTGGCACCGGTACTGGCGCGCCGGGTGCTGGAACGCGCCGCAGACCGCGCAGGAGGAACGACATGATAAACATCACACTCACCGTCAATGGCATGAAAGTGACCGAACAGGCCGAGCCCCGCATGCTGGCCAGCGATTTCCTACGCGATGTGCTGGGGCTAACCGGCACGCATGTCGGGTGCGAGCATGGCGTTTGCGGGGCCTGTACGATCCGGCTGAATGGCACCACCGCCAGATCCTGCCTGTTGTTCGCAGCACAGCTCGAAGGAGCCGACATTATGACAGTCGAGGGGCTGGGATCACCTCGCAAAATGCACCGCATCCAAGAGGCGTTCCGCAAACATCATGCGTTGCAATGCGGATTTTGCACCCCCGGCTTTCTGATGACGGTGGCCGAGATACTGGAAACCGAAACATTGGCGAGCGACGCTGATATTCGCGAGGCGTTGTCGGGCAATCTATGTCGCTGCACGGGGTATGAGCACATCATCCGCGCCGTGCGCGATCTGGTGAATGAAAGAGATGGGATAGCGGCATGAAAATGCATGTACTGGATGGTGGACGGTTGCGGATGCGGCGGCGCATCTACGTCCCTGACGCCGACAAGACCGAGATGATCGAACTGCCCGTCATGGCGATCCTGTTTCGCCACCCGGATGGCAATGTGCTGTTTGACACCGGTTGTCATCCTTCCGTGTCAGAGGATGCCGAGGCGCGCTGGGGCAAACTGGCCAATGTGATGACGCCGATCGGGGATCATTCCGCCAATGTCATTGACAGCCTTGCAGCGCAGGGTCTGTCGCCCGACGATATCGACGTGGTCGTGAATTCGCATTTCCATCCCGATCATTGCGGATGCAACGAATTCTTTACCGGCGCACGTTTTATCGTCCACGAGGCAGAGCTTGACGCCGCCCGTGCCGACGATGCTGCCGCGCAGGGCTACATGCCGCAGGAATGGGATCATCCCATGCCGATGGATACCGTCGCCGAAGGCCACGACGTCATGGGCGATGGGCGACTGATTTGCATACATCTTCCGGGCCATACACCGGGGCTGATGGGGCTGATGGCGGTGCTGGAACAGACCGGGCGCGTGCTCTGCGTCTCTGATGCCGTCAGTCTGCGCCGCAACCTAGATCACGACGAGGTGCCCAAGAACGCAGGCGATCCGGCGGCGCTGTTGGCATCCTACGCCCGCATCCGTGCGTTCGAGGCTGAGGGCGCGATGGTGATCTGCGGCCATGACGACGCCCAATGGCAGAGCCTGCGCAAAGGGAGCGACGGGTATGAATGAGCCCACCCGCAGCGTCCCGGCAGAAATCACCCGCCCGAAATACATCGGCGAAAAGGTCAAGCGCCTAGAGGATCCGCGTCTCTTGACCGGCGCGGGACGCTATGTTGCCGATATCCGTATGAACCGGATGGTGCATCTGGCCTTTGTTCGATCCGATCAGGCCCATGCCCGCATCCTGAGCGTCGATGCCGACGACGCACGCGCCATGCCCGGTGTGATCGCTGTCTTCACCGCAGAGGATTTCGCCTATATTCCCGACCTCTCCGCGCCATCGCGGATGAAAGATTACCACGCCACCCATTGCCCGGTTCTGGCCCGTGATGTCGTACGCTATGTGGGGGAACCGGTGGTCGTGGTCGTGGCGCGCGACAGATACGTGGCCGAAGACGCCGCAATGCAGGTCACGGTCGATTACGATACGATCGACGCGACCTCGGATCCTGTCGAGGCGATAAAGCCCGGCGCGGTCGCGCTGCATGACACTGTCCCCGGCAATCTGGTTCTGGAACGGACGTTCGCCACCGGCGACGCGCCCGCCGACATCGCCGCCGCTCCGCATGTGGTCGAGGGTCGGTTTCGTCTGCGCCGCAAATCACCGCTGGCCATCGAAAACCGCGCCTATGTCGCGGATTACGACCGCGGTCGGGACGCGATAACGCTGTACGGCTCGACCCAGGTCCCCGGTGTCGTCCGCGATGAACTGGCGCGGCTGCTGGATCTGCCCGGCAACCGGCTTCGCGTCGTCGCACCCGATGTGGGCGGCGGTTTCGGCGGCAAAGGATCGGTCTATCCCGAAGAGGTCATCGTGACCGCCCTCGCCCGGCAACTCGAACGCCCGGTCAAGTATGTCTCGGACCGGTTGGAGGATCTGACATCCACCAGTCAGGGCTTTGATGAGATCGTCGAGGCGCGGCTGGGCTTTGACACCGAGGGGCGGTTTCTGGCGTTGGATGCTGAAATCATCGGTGACATCGGGGCCTACTCGATCACCCCTTGGACTGCCGCGCTGGAGCCGGTCCAAGTGGCCAGCTTCTTGCCCGGCCCCTATCGCACCCCCGCCTATCGCGGGCGGGTCCGGGGCGTATGCACACCAAAACCGCCAACCGGCCCATATCGCGGTGTCGGACGTCCGATGGCAGTGTTCGCGCTGGAACGGCTGGTGGACATGGCCGCAGCAAAGCTGGGGATGGACCCGGCAGAAATCCGGCGGCGCAATCTGGTACGACCTCAGGATTTCCCCTTCCGCATCGGGTCCGGTATCCGCTGGGATCACTCCGGTTTTGCCGAATGTCTGGAAAAGGCAGTCGAGGTCGCCGATATCACCGGTTTTCGCGCCCGTCAGGCCAAGGCGCGCACCGAGGGGCGCTGGCTCGGTCTGGGCATCGGTACCTATGCAGAACTGACCGGGATCGGATCGCGTATCGCCGTGGCCCCCGGCATGCCGATCAATACCGGAGCCGAGACAGCGTCGGTTCGTATCGACGCGACAGGAAGCGTGACGGCCGTATTTGCCACGGCCTCGCATGGGCAGAGTCTCGAAACCACGCTGGCGCAGATCGTGGCCGAAGAGTTGGGCGTGCGCCCCGCCGATGTCACGGTTGTGCAGGGCGATACCGGCACCACGGCGCATGGCACTGGCACCTATGCCAGCCGTTCGGCTGTGATTGGCGGCGGCGCGGCCATCGTCACGACGCGCACACTGCTGAAAAAGGTCAAGCGGGTGGCGGCCCGATTGTTCGATGTGACCCCCGAAGAGGTTGAGACCGGGAATGGCGAAATTTACGTCCCCGAAACCAACCACCGCATCGGCTTTGGTGATCTGGCGCGCGCGGTCTATTCCGACATGACCACCCTGCCGATGGAGGCGCGCGAGGTGCTGGAGGCGCAAGGGAATTACGATCCCTTCCTAGGCACCACCACCGCGGCCACCCACATCGCCGAGGTCGAGATTGATGCCGAAACGCTGGCAATCCGACTGACCCGGTTCCTCGTCGCCGAGGATTGCGGGCGGATGATCAACCCAATGGTCGTGGACGGACAGGTGCATGGTGGCGTTGTGCAGGGCATTGGCGTGGCGCTGCTGGAAGAGCTGCATTTCGATGAGGCAGGACAATTGTTGTCGGCCAGCCTCGCCGACTACCTCGTGCCGACCTCGGCAGAGGTGCCCAAGTTGGAAGTGCACCACCTTGAAACCGAACTGCCTGACAACCCCGGCGGGTTCCGCGGCATGGGCGAAGGCGGCACCATCGGTGCCCCTGCTGCCATAGCCAACGCCGTTGCCGACGCTGTGGCACATCTGGGACTGGGCATAAACGAACTTCCGATCACACCGAGCAAACTGAACCGGTTGATCGCAGATAATCAAAAAACGGAGTAACAACATGAATTTCGGACTGACCGGCCGCGTGGCCCTTGTAACGGGTGGCGGGCGCGACACCGGCGGAGACATCGCCCGCTCTTTGGCGGCAGAGGGTGCCATCGTCGCGGTAAACTATCGCAGCTCGGCGGACGAAGCGGCCGCCGTCGTGACGGATATCGAGGCGGCTGGCGGAACCGCCAAGGCCTATCAGGCCGACATCTCCGACTATGATCAGGTCAAGACGATGGTCGCGGCCATCGTTGCAGACCACGGCAAGGTCGATATTCTGATCAATAACGCGGGTTATGTGAAATACGGTAGATTTGTCGACTCGACCCCCGAAGACTGGAAGGCACAGATGGATGTCTGCCTCTATGGCGCGATCCATTGTTGCCATGCTGTCGCGCCGCACATGATCGATAACAACTGGGGGCGCATCATCAGCCTGATCGGTGACAGTTCTCGCATCGGCGAGGCAAACCTGTCGATGGCCGCTGCAACCCGTGCAGGAACCGTGGCGCTCGGAAAATCGCTGGCGCGCGAGATGGGACGCAACAATGTCTGCGTCAATGCCGTCTCGCTGGGGCTGGTCCAAACGGCGCATTCGGATGCCGAGTTTCTGGAAAAGAATATGGAAAAGATCGTGCGCGCCTATCCGCTGCGCCGTATCGGTACACCAGATGACATCGCGCCCCTTGTGACGTTTCTCGCCTCTGATCAAGCATCATGGATCACCGGGCAGGTCATCAGCGCCAATGGCGGTTTCAGCATGGTCTGATTGCAGACCAATTAGGGAGGAAACAACATGATCCGCACTGACCTGATCGCCCCGCTGGCCGAGCTTTTGCCCCGACAGGCGGCGGCCTATCCAGACAAGGTGGCGTTCGATGACCGGCATCGCGCCATCACCTATGCCGCCCTCGCAGCAGAGGTCGCGGCGCTGGCCAGCCAGTATCGCGCGATGGGGCTGGAGCCGGGCGGCGCGGTTGGCGTCTGGCTGCCCAATTCCGTCGATTGGATCGTCTCGGTTCTGGCCGCGATCCGCGCGGGCGGCATCGCGGTGCCGATCGCCTATGATGCCCGGCAGGATGAAATGGCTTACCGCGTCGCAGATGCGGGTGTGGGCATTTTCATCACGCGCAGCGAAAAAGCGGGCGCGCTGGCCGATCTGGGTGGCGCAGTGCCCGATGTCACAATTCTGGCTGACGACGACCCAAACGCAGAACGGCCCGATTTGCGGGCGCTGTGCGCCGAAGCCGCTGTGGGTATCACGCTACCACCCGACGATATCGACGCAACGTCGATGATCGTCTACACCTCTGGCACAACCGGCAAGCCCAAGGGTGTCATGCTGACGACGCGCTCGATGCTCTGGGTCAACGCGGCCTGTTGGGCATCCGTGGTCGGGCTGGGTCCTGACGACCGGGTGTTGTCACCACTGCCGCTGTTTCATTCCTACGCACTCAATTTTTCGGTTCTGTCGATCATCGCCACCGGTGCCAGCGAATACGTCATGGAACGGTTCTCGCCTCGCGAGGCGATGGACCTGCTGGAACAGGGCAACTTTACCATCATGCCGGGCGTTCCGACCATGTTTCATTACCTGATGCTGGCCGCAAAGGAGGAAGGCCGGAACCCCTTCCATTCGGTGCGCCGCTGCGTGTCTGCCGGCGCGATCATGCCCGCATCGCTGAACGACGCGTTCGAGGACAGCTTCGGCATCGAACTGCTCGATGGGTATGGCATCACGGAAACCTCCACCATGGTCACGATGAACTGGGCCAATGCGGCGCGCGTACCGGGCTCTTGCGGACTGCCTCTGCCGGGCCTTGCCGTGCGGTTGGTCGACAGCGACGACAACGACGTGCCGTTCGGGGATGAGGGCGAGCTGATCGTGCGCGGCCCCAACGTCATGCAAGGCTATTATGGCAAACCCGAGGCGACTGAAGCCGCATTAAAGGCAGGATGGTATCGTACCGGCGATCTCGCCCGGTCAGACGCATCGGGCTATCTGACCATCACCGGCCGGCTCAAGGAGCTGATCATCCGGGGCGGCCAAAACATCGCGCCCGCCGAAGTCGAGGATACAGTTCAGAAACTGGCCGGTGTGCGCGATTGCGCCGTCGTCGGCATCCCGCACGAAACATTGGGCGAAGTACCAGTCGCCTTTGTCGTACCGGAGGCCGAAATGCCCACCTTGCAAGCCGTCAAAGATTTTTGCGCGCGAACGCTGTCAAACTATAAACTGCCGCATGATGTCGTCGCAGTGTCCGAGATTCCCCGGACTGGCTCTGGCAAGATCATGCGCTTTCGTTTGCGTGACGGCTATACCCAACCCGAAAATGCCTGAGGACCTTATGCAACCATTCATATTCAACACCACGAAATCACTCGTTTTTCGCTCAGGTGCCTCGGCTGAACTGGCCGAAATCGCGGGGACGACGCTGGGGACGGACGTTCTGTTCATCACCGATCCAGGCCTGCGCAAACTGGGACTGTGCAATGGTGCTCTGGCGTCGCTTGAGGCGGCGGGTATCACCGTAACTGTGTTCGATCAGGTCGAGGCCGACCCCTCTCGTGCCACGCTCGAAGCGGCGACCGCCGCAGGAGGTGCGGCGCAGGTGACGGGCGTCATCGGTTTCGGCGGCGGATCGTCGCTGGACGTGGCCAAGGTTGCGGCGCTGCTGCTCGGATCAGGCGAGAATCTGGACGGCGCATGGGGCGTTGGACAAGCTCGCGGACCGCGCCTGCCACTTGTGCTGATCCCAACCACCGCCGGCACCGGCAGCGAGGTCACACCAGTGTCCATCATTACCGTCGGGGCCGAGGAAAAGCGCGGTGTTTCCACGCCTATCCTGCTGCCCGACATCGCCATTCTGGATTGCGACCTGACGCTGGGTCTGCCTGCCCCGATTACTGCCGCGACGGGTGTTGACGCGATGGTACACGCAATCGAGGCTTATGCCTCGACCAATGCCAATAACAATCCGCTCAGCAAAATGCTCGCCCGCGAAGCGTTGCGCCTCTTGGGGACCAATATAGAAACCGTCGTCGCGGAACCCGGCAATGCCGAGGCGCGTGGCGCGATGCTACTGGGGTCCATGCTGGCCGGTCAGGCCTTTGCCAACTCGCCGGTTGCTGCCGTGCATGCGCTGGCCTATCCAATCGGCGGCACGTTTCATGTCCCGCACGGGCTGTCAAACGCGCTGGTTTTGCCGCATGTGCTGCGGTTCAACGCGCCCGTCGCCTACGGCGCCTATGCCGAGATCGCCGCCGACGCCTTTCCCCATCTGGCAGAGATCGAAGGCAGGCAGGCGCGCTGCGCCGCCTTTATCGATGCACTGGCCGACCTGTCCCAACGGTTGGGCATGCAGACGCGCCTGCGCGAAGTCGGCATCCCCGAAACCGCGCTGAACAAGATGGCCTCAGACGCGATGCTCCAGACCCGGTTACTGGTGAACAATCCGCGCGAAATGTCAGAGCAGGACGCACTGGCAGTCTATCGGGCGGCGTGGTGATGGCAGACCCCCGCGCGACCCGCGCCGACTATCGCGTCTTTCGCCAGATCACGACGCGCTGGATGGACAATGACGTTTATGGCCACATGAACAACGTGGTGCATTATTCGCTGTTCGATACTGCGGTGAATGGCTGGCTGATCGAAGGAGGACTGCTTGATCCGAAAACCAGCGACAGCTTTGGCCTCGTCGTGGAAACCGGCTGTAAATATTTCGCTGAGATGGGCTTTCCGGACACGGTTCATGCAGGTCTGAGGATCGGGCATCTCGGGTCCACGTCGGTTCGGTTTGAAATCGGCCTGTTCCGCAATCACGAACCAGCGGCCTCGGCCGAAGGGTTCTTTGTCCATGTCTATGTCGACCGGACCACGCGCCGCCCAAGTGCGATCAGCGGTCGCCGCCGCAGTGCTTTTGACGCGCTTATGACCTGACCGGGACTGCGCACCGCGCGGACTGCCCCCCTTCTCCAACAGCAGCGTTCGGAATGGTCGCGACGGCGCAGATACGCCACGCTGCTCCGCCCTTTTCCGGCTTGCGACGTTCTCTTCTGGTGCCGTGATCCGACACGCATAATCACCTGAAAACAAAATCATGCGCGAGGCTCCGTGTGTTTCATCCCTTCCAAAGAAACCAAACGTTCGGTATCTAACGGGCATCACAGGATCAAGAGGCCGAATCATGAACCCGATCTTTACAGCTTACGCAGCACTCGCGACGGCCATCGTCTGCGAGGTGACCGGAACGTCGCTCCTTCAGCGATCAGAGCAATTCACGCGCGCGCTCCCCACCATCGGCATGATCGTATGCTTCGCCGCATCGTTGTTTTTTCTTTCGCTGGCACTCAGAGCCATCCCGCTTGGTGTTGCATACGCGATTTGGGGCGGCCTCGGGATCATTCTGACAAGCATCATCAGCGTAGTCGTTTTTCGTTTCACGCTGGATGTCTGGGCAATCGTGGGTATCGGCTTGATCGTTTCCGGCGTACTTGTAATGAACCTGCTGTCCAACAGCGCAACACACTGACATGAAAAACCTCTACCATCGCAAAAAACAGCCCGAGACCGTGCGCCGCGCCCTGTTGGATCAGGCTGCTCGTCTCGCTGTCGAGCAAGGTATGGCAGCCGTCACAGTTCAGGCCGTCGCAGATGCCGCGGGCGTCACAAAGGGGGGGCTGACCCACCACTTCCCCAACAAACAAGCGTTGATCGAGGCCGTGTTTCAGGACTTGCTGAATGATCTGGAAAACAGCCTTCATACGCGCGCGCAGGCCGATCCGACGCCGCAGGGGTCATTTACCCGCGCTTACGTAATCGAAATCTTTGATATGGATCCCAATGAAAAAGGCGGGCTGTTGTCGGCTCTGTCGGTGTTATTGCTCGTTGATCCCAGGCTCCGTACGATGTGGGCAGAATGGTTCGACACATGGCTCGACAAAGGTCAGCACACCGATGGCAGCATGGATCTGGCGGTCGTCCGCTTGGCCGTTGACGGTGTCTGGCTTGCCGATCTGTGCGGGCTATCACTGCCTGATCGGGCGCAGTTGCGTGACAAGTTGATTCTTGCGACCTACCCCGAGACCTGAGCGCGATCCTGCCTGAACATGGCTCGCCGCATCAAATCCGGCCCAACTGCCAATCCGCATGAATGCCGGAACGTGCGCAGAACGCCGCGATATCGGCCCCTGCAAACAATCCGTCTTGCGTGACCAGCACCGATTGCCAGCCTGCCGCACGGGCGCCCAGAATATCGGTATGCAATGAATCGCCACACATCGCGATCCGCTCTGCTGTGACACCGTCCAGCGTTGCGCTGACCATGGCAAAGACGTCGCCGAAGGGTTTGCCATAGAAACTGACCACGGCCTGTGTCCGGTCTGCGATCAAATGGCCAAAATACCCCGGTTCCAGCGAAAACCCGTCATCGCGTGGCGCGACCAGATCGGCATTCGCAATCAGCACCGGTCTGGGGCGATGGATCAGCGCGGCTTCCAGCTTGGCCTGACGGGCCGGGTTCCAGTCCGCAGCCGACAGGAACAGAACGCCGTCGACGGCATCATAATCCGCCACTTCGTCGCCCAATCGGGTGACGGTGCCCGGCACATCGCCCAGTGCATCCCCTTTGGCTGCAATCACGCCCCAGTGGTGTGGTCCGGCGGCAGTCAAAGCGGCCTCGCGGCTGGTGATGATTTCATCATCGTGCAGCGTCATGCCCAGCCGTTTGAACTTGGCGATGGCCCCGGCACGGTCATAGCTGGCGGCATTGGTCAATACGCGGATCTGGCAGCCAGCGGCGCGCAAATGGTCCAGCCGTTCTGCTGCGCCCGGTATTGGGGTTTCACCGACATTCAGCACCCCGAACGCATCGAACACAAAGACATCCACGCGGTCTGTGATATCCATCAACGACCCGATGGCTTGATTGCGCCCACATCCCGACGCCACAGGCAATCGGTCACGGATCGCTTCGTATCGGTCAAAGACAGAGGATGTGTCCTGTAGCTCTGTGGTCATAGTCGGTCCTGTGCCTAAGGCATCGCGTCAGATGATCGCGCCGCGCACTTTGGCCGAAACCCATTCAGAGATCACAACAGCCATCAGGATCACCAACAGGATCAATGACACCTGTGGCCATGCCAGTACATTCAGTGATGCCGACAGTTGCAGCCCAATACCCCCGGCCCCGACCAAGCCCAACACCGTCGATTCGCGAATGTTGATGTCCCAGCGAAACACCGCAATCCCGGCAAATGCGGGCATGATCTGCGGCAATATCCCATATGCCATCACCTGCCAGCGCGATGCACCTGTGGCTGTGATCGCCTCCACTTGGGTCTGGTCGATCTCTTCGATCGCCTCATACAGCAGCTTGGCACAGAACCCGATCGAACGGATCGCGATCGCCACCACCCCGGCAAAGACACCCGGCCCGATGATCGCAATCAGCAGGAGCGCCCAGATCAACGAATTGATCGACCGGGTCGAGACGATAATCAAGAGCGCAATGGGGCGGATAAACACGCGCGATGGCGTAGTGTTGCGCGCCGCGAGGAACGCGACCGGCACCGCCAGCAGCAGCGCGATGATCGTGCCCAGCGTGGCGATGTTCAGCGTATCCCAGATCGGCTCGCCCAATTGGGTGATATATTCCCACTTCGGCGGGGTCGCCCGATCCCAGATATCGCCCGCAATGCGCGGCGCATCCCAGACGAAGAACCACGTCGTGGCCTCTGAAATCTGTTGCCAGCAATAGGCGAATATCGCGATCCCGATCAGCCATAGCACCCAGTGAAAGAGCGATTCACGCCCCGTCCGGCGCTGCCAGAGTTTCTGGCCCCCTGCTTCGCGCATCGGCATTACTGAACCCTCTCGCGGATGATCCCAGACAGGTATTCCAGCGCCATCACCACCCCGATGATGATCAGCAGGATCGCTGCTGCCGTATCATATTCATAGCGGTCGAATGCGGTGTTCAGCGTCGCCCCAATGCCCCCTGCCCCCACAAGGCCCAGAATGGCGCTTTCGCGGAAATTGATATCGATCCGGTACATTGACAGACCGATCAGACGCGGCATGACCTGCGGTTGCACCCCGTAGTTGATCCATTGGGACCATTTCGCGCCTGACGCCTTGATCGCCTCGGCCTGCACCCGGTCCATACTTTCGATGTCCTCAGCCAGCAATTTCGACAGGAACCCGATGGTGGCAAAGCTGAGGGTCAGGAAACCAGCCAGCGGGCCGAACCCAAAGATGGCGACCAGCAGGATCGCCACGATGATCTCTTGCAACGCGCGGCTGACCGCGATGATGGACCGGCAGATTAAATAGATCGGCAGCGGGGCGATGTTGCGCGCTGCGCCCAGCGCGATGGGGATCGAAATGGCGATCCCCACCACGGATGCCGCCACCGTCATAATGACGCTTTCCAGCATCCCGTCCCAGATATCACCTGATCGCGAGGTGAAATCGGGGCTGGTAAAGGCCAGCACGAATTGCTTGCCGCGCTCCAACCCCTCGTAAACGCGGCTCCAGTTGACGTCTATCGTCAGGAACGCCGCCACCAGATAGGCAGCAAACCCGATCATCAGCGCCCAGCGCAACCAAGGCCGCTGAACAAATGGTGGTTTTTTCCACGGTTTTCCGACAATCGCCGCCAATTCGGTGCTCATTCAGCAGCCTCCGGCGTATCGTCATCGTCTTCGTCGACCTTGTCGATCGTCGCCTCCCAGTCCTCAGCACCATAGATCGTGGTCAGGACATCAGGGGTCAGCGCATCAGGCGGGCCATCAAATTCGACCGCACCGGCGCGCAGGCCGATCACACGTTGCACGAACATCTGCGCCAGTGCCACATCGTGGATATTGATGATCGCCGCCAGTCCGCGCTCCTTGCACAACTCGCACACCAACCGCATGATCTGCCGCGATGTTTTGGGGTCCAGCGACGCGGTGGGCTCGTCCACCAACAGCAGCGCCGGGTCTTGGATCAACGCCCGGCAAATGCCCACGCGCTGCCGTTGTCCGCCCGACAGTTCATCGGCGCGCTTGTCCGCCATCGCCAGCAGCCCGACACGGTCCAGCAGGCGATACGCCTCGTCCACATCCGATTGCGGGTACTTCCGCAGGAAACTGCGCCAGAAACTGACATAGCCCAAACGCCCCGACAGGACGTTCTCCATCACTGACAGGCGTTCGACCAGTGCATATTCCTGAAAAATCATCCCCATGCGACGGCGTTCTTTGCGCAATCCACCAGAAGAAAGCCCGGTCAATTCGACATCGCCGAGATACACCTTGCCTGACGACGGCTCGACCAACCGGTTGATACAGCGGATCAGCGTGGATTTACCCGCACCCGATGGGCCGATGAGGGCCAGAACCTGCCCCTCGGGCACCTCCAGCTCGACCGCCTTCAGCGCCTGATCCCCGGTTTTGTATGTCTTGGTTAGCTTTTCAAGCCGCAGCATGCACGCCCTCCCGGCGCTGAATTCAACATAGCCAAGGGGCGGTCCTCTCGGGCCGCCCCTTGCCGTTACTCAGTTTGGTGTTATTCGCAAGCGTAGCTGACGTCGTTGGCCGAGTCGATCTTGCGGATCACATCCCAGTACGACTTGTAGTCGATCTCGATGAACTGGGCTTCGCCGTTCTTGCTGAATTCTTCTTCCAGGCTGGTGCCGGCCCAATCAAAGTCAAAGAATGCCGCGCGGATTTTGTCCTGCAACTCTGGTTTCAGATTGTAGACGACCCCGTAGCCCGTGGTCGGGAAGGTCTGCGATTTGTAGATCGACACCAGTTGATCCTCTGTCACCACATCCCGCTTCAGCATACGCGCCAAAACCGAGTTGGCTATGGACGCCGCCGGATAGTCCTTGTTGGCAACGCCAAGGATCGAGTTGTCGTGCTTGCCCGAATAGACCGGCTCAAAATCGCGATCTGGCAGCAGGTCGAAATCGCTTTTCAAAATCGCCGACGGTGCCTTGAAGCCCGAATTCGACGTGGGCGAGGTAAAGGCCAGCTGCTTGCCCTTGATATCCTCAACCTTTTCGATCCCTGAACCGGGGTAGGTCAGGATTTCCATCTCGTAGCCAAAGCTGCCGTCCTCTGACGCCATGATGGTGAACGGCGAGAAGCCCGCGCAGTTCACAGCCAGTGGATTCGATCCAGTGTTGAAACCCGCAATATGCAGCCGCCCCGAGCGCATCGCCTCGATCTGGGCTGCGTTGGACTGAACTGGGAAAAACACGACATCCTTGCCGGTCGCCTCTTCCAGATGGGTCAGAAAATCGGCCCATGCTTCTTTGTAGACCGCTGGATCCTCGACCGGGGTATAGGCAAAGATCAACGTGTCGGGGTCAAGCTGTTGCGCCTCATCCGTCGGTGTGTCCGCGATCAGGTCGCCGTCGGTGTCACAGAACCGTTTGTCCAGTGTACCATGCGGGCAATCTTGTGCGGCAGCCGCCCCGCCCAGCGTCATGCTGAACGCCAGCGCCACGCCCGACAAAAGTGTTGAAGTCATCTTCATATCGTCATTCTCCCATTTTTTGCACGAGGCTAGATGTGATCGGATGCTTTCTCAAAGGAAATTTTTGTGACATCCGCTCCAAAAGCAGATGATCGTTCCCCCGATCGCGCCTGAACAAGTGGAAACCATGGGCTTTTGACACCATCCCGGAACATTCGGTGACGCTTGGTCAACGCGCGGTGCAGCGGCGGTTCATGCGGCGGGCAATTGCCTATACAGCTCAGGGCATCAGCACGTCACTGCGTGAAAACTCCGCCGATTCTTCGCTCAGATCATCATATAGCAATTCCACCCGCACCGATCCGATACTGCCCAGAGGTTGCGCGATATAGGGCATGCCATCCTCGGTGCGGATTGCATTCGGCATCGACGTCCCGTCCAGACAGGGTGGCATCGGCCAGACCTGAACAGGTCCGCCATTCAGGCTATAACGGATCTGGTGCAGCCCGCAGCGCCAGCTCAGCAAATGCGTGAAATAGAGCAGATCCTGACCGTCATATTCACGCACCGCGACCCAGTTGCCCTTGGTCATGCCCAAAATCGGCTTCACTTCCGTGGCGGTGGTGAACTTACCCGAGGGCGTCTGTGGTTCGGCCAGAAAAACCGCATCTTGCGCCGGTGGCTCGCCCCCGCCAGCATCATCGCCCCCGAACGCGACAGCAATCGCGATAAAGACCCAATCAATCATCCTTCAATCTCCTTTTTGCCAAAATCCCGATTTTAACAAATTCCCCGCACCTGCCCCCTTCTGCCACGCCCGGATCGCTCCTATACTGCGCGTCAAAACAGGTGGGATAGGGCCAGTATGGTGGCGCAGGCGAACAAAAGACAGCCTTTCAACATCGTGATCGTCGGTCAGGGCGGACGATTGCAATATGAGGCTATCATATTTTGCGCCTCGCTGCGTGAAACGACGCCCGATTTTGACGGACGCCTGATCGTGGCAGAGCCGCAACCGGGCCCATTGTGGAAGGGGGATCCGCGTATCAACGGCGCAGAGACAGCCATTCTGCTCGAAGAGCTGGGCGCTGAAATCGTCCCGTTTGAAAGCCGCCATTTCGGTCAGGACTATCCGTACGGCAACAAGATCGAGGCATTGCGCATCCTGCCAGCGGGTGAGCCGTTCGTGTTCTTCGACACCGACACGCTTGTGACGGGCGACCTGATGAGCGTGCCGTTTGACTTTGACCGCCCCAGCGCATCGCTGCGACGCGAGGGAACATGGCCCAAACCGGACCTGTACGGCCCCGGCTACACCGACATCTGGAAATCGCTCTACGATCGCTTCGGGCTGGATTTCGACAGCTCACTCGATACCACCCAGCCCGATGAATTCTGGAAACGCTACCTCTATTTCAACGCCGGTTTCTTTTACTATCGCTGCCCAGCCGAATTCGGCGCACGGTTCGAGGAATACGCGCTGGCGATCCGCAATGATCCCCCGGCAGAGCTGATCTGCCAAGAGCTTGACCCGTGGCTGGATCAGGTCGCGCTACCCCTCGTCATCCACAGTCTGGGCGGTGGGCGTGACACGCTGCCCGGCGGATTGCTGGACGGCGACATTACCTGCCACTACCGCCTGTTGCCGCTGCTCTATGCGCGCGAGAGCGAGCATGTGGTCGAGGTTTTGCACGAGGTAACGACCCCCAACCGGATCAAGAAAGTGCTCAAGGAGTACGATCCGATCAAACGGATGGTCTATCAGGGACGCGGCTTCAAGGTGCGCGACCTCTTTGACCAGAACGACCTGCCCCGCAAGGAGCAGGCCATCCGTAACAAAATCAAACGCAATGGTTTCTGGATGCGCTAGATTGCCGTCGCACGCCCGGTTGTGCCGCCGGGCACGCCGTCCTGCGATGACCTATCCCCCATAGCCAGTTGTCGTTGCGTCAGCGATCCCTTACAGATTTGGGCAACGCATTTCTTCAGGAGGACCGACTATGGCCTACGGCTTTGACACATTGCAGATCCACGCGGGCGCACACCCCGATCCGGCAACCGGCGCGCGACAGGTGCCGATCTACCAGACCACCGCCTATGTGTTCCGCGACGCCGAACACGCCGCCGCGCTCTTTAACCTTCAGGAAGTCGGCTACATCTACTCGCGCCTGACCAACCCCACCGTTGCCGCCTTGCAGGAACGCGTCGCGACGCTTGAGGGCGGGGCGGGCGCTGTGTGCTGCTCTTCGGGGCATGCCGCGCAGATCATGGCGCTCTTTCCGCTGATGCAGCCGGGGTGCAACGTCGTGGTCTCGACCCGTCTATATGGTGGTTCGGTCACTCAATTCAGCCAGACGATGAAACGATTCGGCTGGGAGGCCCGTTTCGTCGATATCGACGACATGGCCGCCATTGACGCAGCCATCGACGACAACACGCGCGCCGTATTCTGCGAATCCATTGCCAACCCCGGCGGGCATATCGCCGATCTGCGCGCTATCGCTGATGTCGCGGACAAGGCAGGCATCCCCCTGATCGTCGATAACACCACGGCCTCGCCCTACCTCTGCCGCCCGATCGAGCATGGCGCGACGCTGGTGGTGCACTCTATGACAAAATACCTGACCGGCAACGGCACTGTCACCGGTGGCGTCGTGGTCGATAGCGGCACGTTCGACTGGTCCGCTTCGGATAAGTTCCCCTCGCTCAGCCAACCAGAACCGGCGTATCATGGCCTCAAGTTTCACGAGACTTTCGGCCCGCTCGCCTTTACCTTCCACGGTATCGCCATCGGTCTGCGCGACCTCGGCATGACGCTGAATCCACAGGCGGCGCATTACACACTGATGGGGATCGAGACATTGAGTCTGCGGATGGAACGGCATGTGGAAAACGCCACACGGATTGCGGAATGGCTGGAACAGCATGACCGTATCGCAGGCGTGACCTACGCGGGCCTCAAAAGTTCGCCGGTCTATGACCGTGTCGCCAAATACTGCCCGCGTGGGGCCAGCGGGCTCTTCACCGTGAAACTCAAGGGTGGCTATGACGCCTGTGTGAAAATGGTCGACAGTCTGGAGCTGTTCAGCCACGTCGCCAATCTGGGCGATACCCGTAGCCTTGTGATCCACTCGGCCTCGACCACGCACCGTCAGCTGACGCCGGAACAACAACAGGCAGCCGGTGCCAGCCCCGATATGGTGCGTATCTCGATCGGAACAGAAGATGCGAACGATCTGATCGCCGATCTTGAACAGGCACTGGCCAAGGCGGGCTGATCCCGCCACTCCTGCCACTGTTCGTCAGATATTCCGGGGGCGCCAGCGATTGCCGCGCCCCCGGTCAATTACGCCGGGACAGGTGCGGGCACCATGGCTTCCCCTCGGCAGGAAGCTGCTATAGACTTCCATGCTGTGATAGTGGGACTCCCCGAGTAGTGACAGCGGTGTTAGAACGCCTGATATGAAACCAAATTTTGCCCTTTCTCTGTCATTTGACGGCATTGCCCTTCTGCACCGCCGGTTTCCCGGCTGGACATTGGTGGACGAGGTCAGTCTGGACACGGACGATCTTCAAGCCGCGCTGGCTGAATTGCGCGCCAAGGCCATCGCGCTCGACCCGTCCGGGTTGCGCGCCAAACTGGTCATCCCCAACGATCAGATCAAATACATCACCATCGCCACCACCGATGATAGCGATGAGAACAGCCGCGATCAGGCCGCGCGTGCGGCGTTGGAGGGGGCGACGCCCTATCCGGTCGATGAACTGTCCTACGCTTGGTCGGTGGACGGCTCAGACCTGAAAATTGCCGCCGTTGCCCGAGAAACGCTGGATGAGGCCGAAGCGTTTGCCGTTGATCATGCCTTTGCCCCGGTTTGTTTTGTAGCAATCCCCGCGAATGGCGATTTCAGCGGCGAACCGTTCTTTGGAGAAACCGCACATGCGCGCAGCCTGTTATCCAAAGGTGCGACCGTAACGCGTGACCAGACCCCAATCCGCATTATCGGTGTCAGCAAACCTGTCACGGATGCGTCGCCCGTATCGCCGGTGGACGCGGCACAAGAGGCCGAGCCACCGACGCTTGACTCTGCGCCAGAGGCAACACCGGCAGCGGATATTGCGATCCCGGCCGCCCCCAACGATACCGCAGACGAGGACACGGTCGCAACACCTGACCAGCCCGCTGTCACGGCACCTGAACAGCCTGACGATGAACACGCATCCCCGAAAAAGTCAAAATCAAAGCCAAAAGACAAAACGCCCCCCAAAGGCACGAAGAAATCCGATTCAGAGGTGGCCGGGCCTTTCACCAGCATCCGCGCCAGCCGCGCCGACCCCCTTGGATCGGCACCGAAGCTGGATGCGCCCTCGCGTCTGCGCAGCCTGATCGCAAACCGCAAGGATGACGCGCTGCGTCCCGGCAGTGCCGATATGGACCAGACATCAGCGCCCGAGCTGCCTTCGCCCGGTGCCGAGATGACGCCGGACACTGCACAGATCGCACGGGCTGCGGCCAGTTTGCGACCCGATCCCGCAGAACGCCTGCAAAATACGGCACCCGCATCCGAACCAGCGCCAGATCCAGACAAAGCCCCCAAAATCACGTTCTTTAGCGGACGAAAGCCACGTTCGGCCCGGTCCAACACCCGCTCGGGCAGCGTCAAGCGTATCCCCGAGAGCAACGCCAAGACCCGCTTTGAGGACGAAAAACAGCGCATGACCGTTTTTGGTGCGCGCCACCAACAGGTTGGCGGCAAGCCGCGGTTTCTCGGCCTGATTCTCATGGCAGTTTTGCTGCTCTTTCTGGTCGGCGTCGCGGCGTGGGCGTCAATATTCCTTGATGACGGATTGGCGCGGCTGTTTGGCGGCCCGAAGGACATCAATGTTGCAGAAATGCCGGGCGCGCCTGAATCCGAAGACAATGAACCGATCCGCATAGCCGTCCCGCAAACACCACAGACCAGCACATCATCGGAGTCCGCGGACACGGCAGCGATCGAACTGTCCGACAGCGTGCCGCAAGAAACTGTGCCAGAGGCACCCACGCTCCCGGCAGCAGAAGAAACCGCTTCACTTGCCGATACTCCCGCCTCATCCGAAACGCTTACGCCCAGCGCCTCCCTCGCCCGGTACGCCGCAACCGGTATCTGGCAGATGGCCCCCCGAGCCGCCCGCTTCACCGCGCGCGACGGGCGATGCCGAACGGATTTTCCAGATCTCGGTCGATCCGGATATCCGCTTTGATGACCCCGCCTTGCTGCCCGGTGCCACCTCACCGCAACGCGATGCCCCCCCCGATACGCCAGCCGACCCTCCGCCGCCGGGCGTGACCTTCGATATTGACGATAATGGCTTGGTACGCGCCACCCCCGAAGGGGCGATGACACCGCAGGGGGTCCGCGTTTTCGCCGGACGTCCCACGCTAGAGCCACCCGCCGTCATGCAGGGCCGCACGCCTGCGACCCCCGTCGTACCAGACCCAGCTGAGGTCCAAGGACAGGAAACCGAAGAACAGGCTGAGGAAGAGGTCGCAGAAGAAGAATCCCCACCCGAGTTGAGTGAACCGACCTCGCCTCTGGCCGCAATTCGTCCGCGTCCGCGCCCTGACAGCCTGAGCCCCGAGGCGCAGACCACGCCCGAAACGGATGCTGAAATCAGCTCTGAAACGGCCGAAGTTGCCGAAACAGAAGCCGAATCGGAAGTCGATACAGAAGCCCAGTCAGAAGCCGACGCAGAAACCGATCCGCAAAGCACAGCCGATGACGATGCCGCGCCACTGGTTGCCGTCAACCCGGCCCTTGCAGCGTTCCGTCCTCGGGTACGCCCAGACAGCATCACCGCAGATGCGGCTGAAGACGCCGACACCGACGCAACCACAGATGCTGATGCTGATGCCGTTGAGGCTGCTCTGGCGGCGGCAAATGCCAATACCGATGCAGAGGACGCGGGCGAAGAACGCGACGAAACGCTCTTTGAGAACGCGACAGAGCAAGCCGTGACCGCATCGCTGACGCCGTTAACCCGGCCCAAGAATTTCGCCGCCATCGTCGAACGCGCCCGCGAGAGCGCGTCAGCGCAGCCCGTGGCGGCGGCTCAGGTGCTGGCCCCGTCCCTGCCCTCGACCGCGTCGGTGGCCAAGGAGGCGACAGAACGTAACGTGCTGAACCTGCGCGCGGTCAATCTGATCGGCGTCTACGGGTCCCCCGCCAGTCGCCGTGCGCTGGTGCGCCTATCGAACGGGCGCTACAAGAAGGTCAAGGTTGGCGACCGGCTGGATGGCGGCAAGGTCGCGGCCATTGGCGATAGCGAATTGCGCTACGTGAAGAAGGGCCAGAACCTGACCCTGCGCATGCCCAAGGGCTGATCCGCCTCCTCAACCATCCCCATCGATGCGCCGTCACTCCCCGGTCGTCATCTCCAGTTCGCCCGCATTGATCTGCTCTTGTTCGATCGATTCAAAAAGCGCCTGAAAATTGCCCTCACCAAATCCGTCATCCCCCTTGCGCTGGATGAACTCGAAAAAGATCGGCCCGATCACGGTTTTCGAGAATATTTGCAGCAGGATGCGCGTCTCACCGCCATCCACCACACCCTCGCCGTCGATCAGGATGCCGTGGGCCTTCATCCGGTCCAGCGGCTCTGCATGACCCGGCACGCGGTCATGGCTCAGATCGTAATACGCGTCGGGCGGTGCAGGCATGAACCGCAGCCCGCGTGTCGCGATCTCGTCCACCGCGTCATAGAGTGCCTCGGTCCCGACTGCGATGTGCTGGATGCCTTCGCCACGATACTTGTTCAGATAGGATACGATCTGCCCGGTCTCGCCCCGATCCTCGTTGATCGGGATACGGATACGTCCACAGGGCGACGTCAACGCGCGGCTGTAGAGGCCGGTGAATTTTCCCTTGATATCGAAAAACCGGATCTCACGAAACCCGAACACGTCGCCATAGAACCGAAACCATCGGTCCATGTTCCCCTTGTAAACATTGTGCGTCAGGTGATCGAGATAGTAGAACCCGACGCCCTCGGGCTTGGGCGCGGCCAGCCATTCATACTCTCCGCCATAGACAGCATGCGGGTCGGTTTCGTCGATGAAATAGATCAGCGATCCGCCTATACCCCTGATCGCCGGCACGGTCAGCGCCTTGCCACCGCCATCATAGGCCTCCGCCCCTTTCGCGACTGCATGGGCCAACGCCTTGGGTGCATCCGCCACGCGCCAGCCCATCGACGGCGCCGACGGTCCGTGCTCGGCCTGAAAATCATGTGCGAAACTGTCTGCATCATTGGTCAGGATGTAAGTGATATCCCCCTGCTGCCACAGCTCCGCATCGCGGCGCTTGTGTCTGGCAGTGCAGATGAACCCCATCCGCGCAAAGAGCGCACGCGCCTCTTCTGGGTCCGGATGGGTAAACTCAACGAATTCAAACCCGTTCGTGCCTGCGGGATTGTCAGTGGTGATGCCGGTTTGCGGGGTATCATGCGGGAACGGTCCCATGGGGCAGCCTCCTCCTGTCTTTGACCTACGCCATAATACCACGCAACATGTACATAATTCGCGCATTTAGCGCCCAACATCCCATTTATGCGCAAAATATTTGCATATACTTTCATATTAATACATATATTTCGCATGCTCGATGACACAGATACCCGGCTGGTTCAGGCCCTTCAGGAGAACGCTTATCTCACCGTGCACGAATTGGGCGCGCTCCTGAACCTGTCGGCCAGTCAGGCCGGACGGCGCAGGCAGCGCCTTGAACAATCCGGCATCATCGCCGGCTATACCGCCCGGCTCGACCCGACACTTGCGGGACTGGACGTGCAGGCATTTGTGCAGGTCGCAATGACCAGCCACCGACCCGATGATGCGGCCAGCTTTGCCCGACTGGTCGCCACCCAGCCCCAGATCGTCAGTGCGTGGACCCTAACCGGGGATGCCGATTACCTGCTCAGGGTCTACTGCGCGGACCTTCCTGCGTTGAACCATTTGATTCACGCGGTATTATTACCCCACAGCGCCGTCGCAAAAGTGCATAGCCAAATCGTTATGAACCAGCTCAAGGCGGACGCTCCGCTGCCCACCTGACCCAAAAGGACCCTCAATGGAAGGTTTCCTCTACCAAGCGTCGATATATCTGGCCGCAGCAGTGATTGCGGTGCCAATCGCGGCGCGATTGGGGCTCGGATCAGTGCTGGGCTATTTGGCAGCGGGGATACTCATTGGGCCGGTCTTTGGCCTCGTTGGGCACGAAACCGAAGAGTTACAGCATTTTGCAGAATTCGGCGTGGTGATGATGCTGTTTCTCATCGGGCTGGAATTGTCGCCAAAGGCACTCTGGGACATGCGGCACAGGTTATTGGGTCTCGGCGGCATGCAAACGACCATCACGACACTGGCGGTCATGGTTGGTGCGATGCTGCTGGACCAAAGCTGGAGCGTGGCACTCGCTGTCGGGTTAATATTCGCGCTGTCATCGACGGCGATCGTGCTACAGACCCTGTCTGAAAAGGGCTTGATGCAGACCGGCGGGGGGCGATCGGCCTTCTCGGTGCTGCTGACACAGGACATCGCGGTGATCCCGATCCTCGCTCTCTTGCCCCTACTGGCGCTGCCCAAACCGTCCGATATGGTACTGGCAGATGCGCTGGAGCGCCCTGTAGGCGAAGTGGCCCATGCGGTGTCCGGCCATCACGACGCCAGCTTTTCACTGGTGCAGGGGCTGCCCGGCTGGGGCGTCACACTGGTTACGATAGGGGCGGTCGCGGCGATCATCCTCACCGGCATCTATCTGATCGCACCTGTTTTTCGCTTTATTCATGCTGCCCGCCTGCGCGAGATGTATACCGCGCTGGCATTGCTGATTGTCTGCGGCATCAGCTTCGTGATGTATCTGGTCGGCCTCTCACCCGCGCTCGGTGCATTTCTGGCGGGTGTGGTTCTGGCCAACAGCGAATTCCGGCACGAACTGGAATCGGATATCGAACCCTTCAAGGGGCTGCTCCTCGGCCTCTTCTTCATCACCGTGGGCGCGGGGATCAACTTTGCCATCCTCTTTGGCGCGCCATTCCTCATTCTAGGGCTGGCGCTGCTGGTGATCGTGACCAAGGGGCTGATCCTTTACCTGCTCGGCCGCGTCTTCAATCTGCGCGGGCGCGATCTGTGGCTGTTCACCCTCTCGCTGGCGCAGGCAGGTGAATTCGGTTTTGTCCTGATTTCATTCTCATCCCAGCAAAATGTCGTCCCACCCGCCCTGACCGAGATTCTGCTGCTGGTGGTGGCCCTGACGATGCTGATCACGCCACTGCTCTTTATCTTATACGACTGGCTGTCAAAACGGATTGAAACAATCGCAGAGACCCATGAGCCGGACAAGATCGACCATCAGGGGCCGGTGATCATCGTCGGCATCGGTCGCTTTGGCCAGATCGTCAATCGGCTGGTGCGCTCTGCAGGATACAGCACCGTGGTGCTTGATCACGATCTTCAGGCTATCCAGCGCATGCGCCGTTTTGGCGTCAAGGGGTTCTTTGGCGATCCGACGCGGCCCGAACTGCTTCACGCCGCGGGCCTCAAGGACGCCAAGGTGCTGGTTGCAGCGATCGACGATCCCGACGCCGCCACCCGGCTGGTGGCTTTTGCCAGACGCGAACGGCCGGATCTGCACATCATCGCCCGCGCCCGTGACCGTACCCATGTGTTCCGCCTCTATCAGGCCGGGGCCAATGACATCGTCCGAGAGATGTTCGACGCCTCCCTGCGTGCAGGCCGCTACGTGCTGGAAAACATCGGTCTCTCTGAATATGAGGCGTCCGAGATGGAGGAAACCTTCTATCACCACGACCGGCATTCAGTACGCGAACTGGCTGCCCTATGGAATCCGGACGTGCCGACGATCAAGAACGAGCCCTATATCGCCCGCGCGCAGGAACTGGAAAAAGAGCTGGAGACAATGCTGCTGTCACAGCTGGAAGAAAGCGCCGAGGTCAGCACGACCAAGAAACGTCGCGCGTAGGTCGGGCTGCAACCCGCGCCCACGGCATGGCGCGCCACATCGACTGGCGATATGGCCCGCCCTATCCGCCCGCTACGCCCGCCTCGGCAAATGTCGCCATGCCACTGTGACACGCCAACGCGCCCTGCATCACGCCGATCGCTAACGCGCCACCCGATCCCTCGCCCAGCCGCATATCCAGCGATAATAGCGGCATCTTGCCCAATCGCTCTAACGCGGGCGCATGTGCCGTCTCGGCGCTGACGTGGCCAGCGACGCAGTGATCCAATGCGCCGGATTGTTCGCTTTCCAGACAGGCCGCCGCCGCCGTGCAGATGAACCCATCCAACAGCACCGGGATGCGCAGCACCCGTGCCCGCAGGATTGCCCCCGCCATCGCAGCCAACTCTCGACCACCGACGCGGCGTAACACGTCCAAGCCAGTCGCACCGGCATGCAACTTCGCCGCCGCCTCTACCACTTGCGTCTTGAGGGCCAGCCCAGACGCATCGACTCCGGTCCCCTCGCCCGTCCAATCCCCCGCCTGCCCACCATAGAGCAGATGCAGGATCGCCGAGGCGCTGGTCGTGTTGCCGATCCCCATCTCGCCGGTGACCAGCAAATCACTGGCAGGATCGACCGCATCCCATCCGGTGTGCATCGCCGCGACCAATTCTGCTTGGGTCATCGCGGGCTCTTGGGTGAAATCCGCTGTCGGCACGTCCAGCGACAGCGCATGCACATCCATCCGCGCGCCAAAACAGCGCGCCAACTGGTTGATGGCAGCACCGCCCGCCTGAAAATTGGCCACCATCTGCGCGGTCACTTCGGCAGGAAAGGCAGACACACCGCGCGCCGTTACCCCATGATTACCAGCGAAGACAATGATCTGCGGGGCTTCGATCCGCGCGCGTCCATCGCCGCGCCAGCCACAATACCAAATCGCCAGTTCTTCCAGTCGGCCCAGCGCTCCCGGCGGCTTGGTCAGCTGGCCGTTGCGCGCCTCTGCCGCCGCGCGCGCTACGTCGTCTGAACCCTGCAAAGCACCCAAGATGCCCTGAACCTCCGCGAGCTGCGAAAAATCCTGCCCCATCTACGCCTCCGTTGTGTTTGCCTTCTGCCTTATGTATCGCAGTCGTGCCCCCTGCAAGACACCCGATTGGCCGACCCAATGACCAAAAACGACGCTCCCCTGATCAACCTTGCCGACATCGCCGAGGCGCTGACCCTGCTCAGCCGCCTGCCGATAGCATCACAAGGCAAACGCGGCAGCGCGGCGGTCTGGGCCTACCCCGTGGCCGGGTTGGCGATTGGCGGTATCGCCGGTGCAGCCGGTCATCTGACCGTCTATCTCGGACTGCCGACCGCGCTTGCTGCGATTGCCGCGCTGGCGTGCCAGATCATCATCACAGGGGCCATGCACGAGGACGGGTTTGCCGATAGTGTCGATGGCCTTTGGGGCGGTTGGGACCGCACGCGGCGGCTGGAAATTATGAAGGATAGCCAGATCGGATCTTATGGTGTGATCGCGCTTTGTCTTTCGTTGACCTGTCGATGGGTGCTGCTTTGGTTCTTGTTTGATCTGAATCACGAGGCCGCGCCTGCGGCGATCGCTGTCGCAGCGGCCCTTTCAAGGGCTGCCATGCCGGTGCTGATGTGGTCACTGCCCCACGCGCGCGCAGACGGGTTGTCACACAGCGTCGGGGCCCCTTCCGTCCAATCTGTGCTGATCGGGCTGGCCATCGCTGCCTTTGCAGCGTGCATACTGACATTATCCACCGCCCTTCCGGCAATCATCGCCGCCGGGTGCGTGACATTGGTTGTGCGTCAGATCGCCCGTGCCAAGATCAACGGCCAAACCGGCGATATTCTGGGCGCAACGCAGCAGATGGTCGAAATTGTCGTACTTACGGCCATCATCGCCTGACCATCCCCATCTACGATTTAACCCAGCCACGCAAAAGGGCCGCACCCTTAGCAGGATGCGGCCCTCAATGCGTCAGTTACCTGTGATCAGGCAGCCGCACGCGAGATCAGCACATCGCCAACCTGCTTGGCGGCTTCTACTTCGCCGTCACCGCTAACGGCAGCGACTTCGCGAGTCAAACGCTCCAGCGCCGCCTCATATAGCTGGCGCTCGGAATAGCTCTGTTCGCGTTGATCGTCCGTCCGGTGCAGGTCGCGCACCACTTCGGCAATGGCGATCAGGTCGCCCGAGTTGATCTTTTGCTCGTATTCCTGCGCACGGCGCGACCACATGGCGCGCTTGGCCTTGGCCTTGCCTTTGAGTGTGGTCATCGCGCGCGACACCACATCAGGGCTGGACAGACCACGCATACCGATTTCCGTCGCTTTGTGTGTGGGCACGCGCAGCGTCATCTTGTCTTTTTCGAACGAGATGACGAACAGTTCCAGCTCGATCCCGGCAATCTCTTGGCTCTCAATCGACACGATCTGGCCAACGCCATGCGCGGGATACACCACAAAGTCATTAGGACGGAATTCGGATTTCTTCGATTTTGTCATTCAGATCTTCCTCATACGCCAGCCGCGTTTGCGCAAGAAACAGACCAGAGGGAGAACCCCCTGCTTTGGATCGGTCTGTCTGTGGCGCAAAGAAACCCATCCCCAGGCGGCAGCAAGGGCAGATGGATATCGGGCAAGACTCTACATTTGTAACGGTAATATATCATAATTTTTGACCCACCGAAAGAGACAGGGGTGCGTCAGACAGATCATAGCTTAGAACTCATAGACTTAGCGCGTCACCCTCATGTGAAATGAAAGCGTTTTCAGCCCGTTTTCCGAATCAGACCGTTTAGTTCAGCCACCTTCGCCGGGCTTTTCGGAAAAGTACTTGTCCAGCTTACCCTCTTCGCCATCACGCTCGGCGGCTTCGGGCAGCTCGTCCTTCTTGGTTATGATCACCGGCCAGAGTTCCGCATACTTGCGATTGAACTCCACCCACTTTTCCATATCCGGCTCGGTGTCGGGACGGATCGCGTCGGCCGGGCACTCAGGTTCGCAAACGCCGCAGTCGATACATTCATCCGGATGGATGACCAGCATGTTCTCGCCCTCATAGAAACAATCGACCGGGCACACTTCGACACAGTCGGTGTATTTGCAGGCAATACAGGCATCGTTGACGATATAGGTCATGTCCGGTTTCTCGCGTGAGGCGTCATCGTGGCGTTCTGGGCACTCCTAATCCAGCAGCCAGCATCATTCAAGCGCTCTGGAACGATTGAGATCGAGATCACGGCGCGCCTTCTTGGTCGGGCGTCCTTTTCCGTCATAGCCGGGATTTTGTGGAACAGTGTTCTCGCTCTTGTGTTCCTGAGTTGGCTTCAGATCCTCATAAAGCGCCTGTGCCTCTGGGGCTGGGCCGCGACGCTGGCCGGGTGCGACGATACGCACCACTCTGATTTGCCGTGCTTGGGCAAAGGTCAACACGTCCCCGGCCTGCACAACCGTCGCCGGTTTCACCACCCGTTCACTGTTGACCCTGACATGCCCGGCGCTGACCTCTTTTGCTGCCAACGATCGGGTTTTAAAGAACCGAGCAAAGAAAAGCCACTTGTCGATCCGAATTTTCTGATCTTTATCAGTATCCTGCACGGCAAACTTCAGGTTTTATCCCGCAACCCCATCAATGCGGCGGCGAATGGGTTATCCGGGTCAATCCGGTCCTTCTTGACGGGCTTCGCCGAGAATGACTTGGCGCCGTGATCGTTATCGCCACGCTGCTTGCCCTTGCCTTTACCCTTGTTCGGACGGCCTTTACCTTGCGGCTTGCCCCGTGCGCCGCTCGGTCCTCGTGACGGACCATCGGATGCACCCTGACGACGGGCGCGGCCAGCCCAGGTAAAGGTATAGTAGACTTCTATTTCCGGCGCGACCTTGTCTGCGGGCGCATCGCCGGGCAAGCTCTCGGTTTCGGCCGCTGGGGGAATATCCGCCGGTACAGCGGCTTCTTCAGTCGGTTCAACCGCAATCGGGGCAACACCTTCGTCAACGATTTCCGCCGCTTGATCAGCAGCCGTTTCGGGCGTCGCCTCGGAGGGCGTGACATCCGTTTGCGTCGGTGCATCGGCTACGGCCTGATCCACAGGCTTGACCTTCTCGCGCTCGGCGCGCACGCCCTTGTAGCCCAGCCCTTGCATCAGGTCGGCGAATTGCTCCAGCGTCATGCCCGTGATTGACAACATGTCGGCATCCGCTTCGAACCCGGCGCGGCTGTCTTTTGCCCGCAGCATATCCGCAAGTCGCTCCAGCATGTCGATACGGATGGCCCGCTCGCCTGCGGCGCGGTAGCCCGCCATTGTGAAATAACCCTGCGGGCTGGATCCGGCCGGTACCGTCACCAACCCCGGAGGTGGTGCTTCAGGAAAGTCGTCCAAATCCTTGTAAAGGGACCATAAAACCAATCTCAGACGCGTCGGCGCAGGCTTCAGAAGCAACGGCATAAAGATGGTAAACTGACCGAACCGGATGCCATGCTTGCGCAACGCGCCGCGCGCGTCCTGATCCAGTGCTTTGACGTCATCGGCGACCTCGCCGCGGGGAATGACACCCAGTGCCTCAACCATGCGAAACCCGAAACCGCGCGCAAGCCCGGTCAGTGCCTCATCCCGACCAAGCGCAAGAAGTGGTTCGAACAGAGTCGCGATCTTGCGATCAATGAAATGTTGCAGACGACGTTCGACCTTCTGCGCCACGTCCGCGCCAGCCTCGTCATCGACAAACGCCTTGATCACGGGCTTCAGCGGATCAGCCCCCTTGACCAGCTTACCCACTGCCTGACTGCCCCACATCAGGCCGCCCTGCTCGGTGAAATCAATCTCGGTGTCCGGCGCGTTGTAGAACCGGTCAGCGCGCAGATGGAAATGCGGGCTAAGTGCCTGCAAACTCGCTTGACTCAGTGTCTTGGCCTCCTGTCCGGTCGCGGAATTGTCCGCCAGAAACCGGAACCCGTCCAACCGCCCGACAAATTCGCCTTCGACAGTCACTTCACCTTGATCATTCACTTCGGCCACGATGGCTTCCTTCTGCTTGAGCCGCCGCAACAACACGGATGTGCGCCGGTCCACAAATCGTTGGGTCAGCGCCCCGTGCAGGGCGTCCGACAGTCGGTCTTCTACAGCGCGGGTCGCAGCGCGCCAATGGCTTTCGTCCTCGACCCAGCCTTTTCGTTGCGCAACATAAGTCCACGTCCGGATATAGGCCAGCCTTTTGGACAATGTGTCGATATCTCCGTCGGTGCGGTCGATCCGGCGAATTTGTCGCGCCAGCCAGTCGTCGGGTATCCGCCCGGTTTCGTGCAAGTCGCAATAGATCGTTTCCAGCAGGCTGGCATGTTCGGCCTGACTGATCCCGCGGAAATCAGGAATGCGGCACACATCCCACAACAAACGCACCGACGGGCCATCGGCTGCGCGCATATGCACGTCAGGCACCTCGGCCAGCGTCCGCAGCGCGATCACGTCATCCGCATCACGCGCACGGGCCAGCAATTCATGCCCCGGACGGGCCTCCAGCGATGCAATCAGCGCGCTCACACTGCCCAGAGACAGATCCGCGTTGCGCCATTCCAATTTTGCAATCGGGGTAAAGCGATGATCCATCACAGCCTGCGCCACCTCGTCCGCGAGCGGCGGGGCCTCGCCAGTGACACCAAACGTACCACTCGCCATGCCCCGGCCCGCGCGGCCTGCAATCTGTGCCAGCTCATTGGGCATCAGCGCACGCATGCGCCGCCCGTCAAACTTTGACAGTGCCGAAAACGCGACGTGATTGATATCCAGATTCAACCCCATCCCGATGGCATCCGTGGCCACGAGGTAGTCTACCTCACCGTTCTGATACAGCTCGACCTGCGCGTTGCGAGTACGCGGGCTTAGCGCCCCCATAACGACCGCGGCACCGCCCTTCTGACGGCGCAGCAGCTCTGCGATTGCATATACATTCTCAACCGAAAATCCGACTATTGCCGTGCGGGCCGGTAGCTTGCTTATCTTTTTCGAACCTGAATACACTAATTGCGACATACGTGTGCGTGGTATGAATTCCACTTCTGGCACCAGCGCGGCAATGACACCCCGCATCGTTGCCGCGCCCAGAAACTGGGTTTCGCGCTGCCCGCGCATCCGCAACAACCGGTCGGTAAAGACATGCCCCCGCTCTGGATCGGCACATAGCTGTATTTCGTCGATCGCGACAAAATCGGCGCCCATCCCCTCCGGCATCGCCTCAACCGTACAGACCCAGTATTTGGTGCGCGGCGGCACGATACGTTCTTCGCCGGTGACCAGTGCCACCACCGACGGACCTCGTATCGCCACGATTTTATCATAGACCTCGCGCGCCAACAGGCGCAGCGGCAGGCCGATAATGCCCGTGGGATACCCCAGCATTCGTTCGATCGCGTAATGCGTTTTGCCGGTATTTGTGGGCCCCAGAACCGCGAGCGTTCTTGACGGATCGGCCATTGGCCCGCCTCCAGTATCAAAATGTGCGGAATCTTAGATATCAGATCCGCCGAGTTCGGCGTCCAGACGCCCCAGTGCCGTGGTTACGTCCTCGAAATAGGGATGTATAGCCAGTACTTGCGTATAGGCTTCATGTGCCAGCTGGTCCTGACCAACCTCCTCCAACAGCGCGCCCAGCGACGCAATCGCATCGAAATGCCGCGGGTTCAGCGCCAGCGCGCGTTCCACATCACCCAGCGCCGGGCCATATAGCTCTACCCGTGCATAGGCGATAGCCCGCGCATGCCAGCCTTCGGCAAAATCCGGCGCATGATCGGTGAGCGCCGTCAAATGTTCGATCGCTAGGTCGAAATCACCCGCTTCCATCGCATCGCGGCCGCGTTTCAGCAACAGGTCCATCGCCGCAGAGCCGGATTTCGACTGTTCCAACTGAATTTCGCTTGCGATCCGCTTGGCATCCGCTGCTTCGGCCTGTTTCAACTGGGCATAGAGTGTGTCCAGCCGTCGACCTTCCTCGGCGCTGAGGGGGACGGAAAACAGGACTGCCAGCAGAAATGCCGTGACGGTACTGTTGAGACTTGGACGATCTGCGCTCATAACAAAGAAGAGTGTAGCGCAGCTTGCCGGAATGCAAACCCCCTCCGGCAACCGACAAGCAGAAAGGACATCAAATGAGCGAAGTTGTGACCAAGGCGGTGGACGCCCTGAATGAAAAAATGGCAGGCCGCCCCTTTGACGGATCGGCCAAGTTTATGATCGAAGGCGAAGGTGCCGTGATCATCGACGAAAATGGCGCCCATGCGGGTGATGAGGACACCGATGTAACGCTGACCGCCGACACCGAGACATTCGAATCGATCCTGTCTGGCGATCTAGATCCCACTGCCGCGTTTATGACGGGCAAGCTGGCCGTCGATGGTGACATGGGACTGGCGATGAAGCTAGGCAGCGTTCTCAGCTGATCAGGATGGAGCGCGCGCCCTATTTCGACGATGTGGCCGACGGTCCCCCGGACGGGGGGGCGTGGTGGGTATCGGCGTCAGACGGGGTGCGCCTGCGCATCGGCTATTGGCCCTGCGATGGTGCCAAGGGCACGGTGTTGCTTTACCCCGGACGCACCGAATATATCGAGAAATACAGCCGCGCAGCTACCGACCTTGCCGCGCGCGGCTATGCAACTCTGGCAATCGACTGGCGCGGTCAGGGTCTGTCTGATCGGCTGACGACAGATCAGATGGCCGGTCACGTGCACCTGTTTGCCGACTACCAGCGCGACGTGGCCGCCATGCTTGAAGCCGCGCGCGCCCTTGATGTCCCCAACCCGCTGCACCTGCTTGCACATTCGATGGGTGGCTGCATCGGCTTGCGTGCGGTGATGGACGGGTTACCGGTTGCCTCCTGCGCCTTTTCCGGTCCGATGTGGGGCATCCAGATCTCCGCCACCCTGCGTCCCGTCGCCTGGTCCCTGTCGTGGAGCGGTAGACGGCTGGGCATGGGACATGTCTATGCCCCCGGCGGTGCCGCCGAGAGCTATGTGCTCAAGGAACCGTTTGCCTCGAACAAACTGACCAACGACGCGGAAATGTATCAGCACATGGTCGATCAGACCCGCGCCCATCCCGAACTTGGCCTCGGCGGGCCCAGTCTGCGTTGGCTGCACGAAGCTCTTCGTGAATGTCTGATATTGTCGCGCCGCCCTTCACCCGACCTGCCCTGCCTCACGGTCGCGGGCAGCGACGAGATGATCGTCGACATGCCCCGCATCAAACAGCGAATGCGCGCTTGGCCAAAGGGCACGCTCTATATTGTCGACGGTGGGCGACACGAGGTTCTGATGGATACGGCCACAGTCCGGGACGACCTGTTTGACCGTATCGGTGCGCTCTATGACGCACAGGTAGCCTGCCGTAACCCGTCGCATGATCCCTCTGAAATATCCGCTTAACCGCAGCTCATCTGCGGCCTTTGCCCCTGCGGTGCAAACCGATGCGCGCGACCCCACTGATTAGCACGAAACACCACCGACGCGTCACCGACAGGATACCGACGTAATACCGACGTTCCAAAACACCGCCTTGAGCCTGCCGCCTCCCGCCCCTATGTCTGGTCCGTACCCAAAGGAGAGCCACCCATGATCCAGTCCCCCGCCCCCGCCTATGACGCCAATGCCAGCTCTGGCGCGGACGACCTCGGCAAGCTGCCGGAATGGGACCTGAGCGATCTCTACACCGCCGAAGACGCGCCCGAGCTAAAGCGTGATCTGGACTGGCTCGAAGCGGCCTGCGCCGATTTTGCCAGTGATTACCAGGGCAAACTGGCCGATCTTAACGCCGATGGCCTGCTCACCTGTATCAAGCGCAACGAGGCGATCAGCACCACCGCAGGGCGCATCATGTCCTTTGCTGGCCTGCGCTACTACCAGTTGACCACAGATGGCGGCCGCACCAAATTCCTGTCCGACACACAGGAAAAGATCACCAACTACACCACGCCGCTGGTATTTTTCACGCTGGAGCTGAACCGGCTGGAAGACACCCACCTAGAGACCCTTCTGGCCCAAAACGCCGAACTGGCCCGTTACCGCCCCGTACTGGATCGCATCCGCGCGATGAAACCTTACCAACTCAGCGATGAATTGGAGAAATTCCTGCATGATCTGGGGGTTGTGGGCGACGCCTGGGAGCGACTCTTTGACGAAACCATCGCCGGGCTGACGTTTGATATCGACGGTGAAACGCTCGGGATCGAGGCGACGTTGAACTTTCTCACCGAGCAGGATCGCAGCAAACGCGAGGCCGCCAGCCGTGAACTGGCCCGCGTCTTTGGTGAAAATATCCGCACCTTTGCCCGCGTTCACAACACTTCGGCCAAGGAAAAGGAAGTGCTGGACCGCTGGCGCGGCATGCCCACCGCGCAGACGGGTCGGCATCTCAGCAACGATGTCGAACCCGAAGTGGTCGAGGCTTTGCGCAACGCCGTTGTCGCCGCCTACCCCAGGCTGAGCCACCGCTACTACGAACTAAAGCGCAAGTGGCTCGGCCTCGACGTGATGCAGGTCTGGGACCGCAACGCTCCGCTGCCCATGGAAGAGACGAAAACCGTCGGGTGGGACGCCGCCCGCGCCACAGTCATGGAGGCCTACACCGCCTTTGATCCGCGCATGGGCGATCTGGCAGAACCGTTTTTCGACCGAGGCTGGATCGACGCAGGCGTAAAACCCGGCAAGGCACCCGGCGCGTTTGCCCATCCCACCGTGACGGATGTGCACCCTTACGTGATGCTCAACTACCTTGGAAAACCCCGCGATGTCATGACCTTGGCGCATGAATTGGGCCACGGCGTTCATCAGGTTCTGGCCGCCGAACAGGGCGAGCTACTGAGCTCGACACCGCTGACACTGGCCGAAACCGCCAGCGTGTTCGGCGAAATGCTGACATTCCGCAAGATGCTGGACGGCGCAGCCAACGACGCCGAACGCAAGATCCTGCTGGCAGGCAAGGTCGAGGACATGATCAACACTGTCGTCCGCCAGATCGCATTCTACGATTTCGAATGCAAACTGCACGCCGCACGCCGTCAGGGTGAACTGACACCAGAAGACATCAATGCCCTCTGGATGTCGGTTCAGGCCGAAAGCCTCGGGCCCGCCTTCGAGTTCATGGAAGGGTACGAAACATTCTGGGCCTATATACCGCACTTCGTTCATTCCCCCTTCTATGTTTACGCCTACGCCTTCGGCGATGGTTTGGTAAACGCACTCTACGCCGTCTACGAGGAGCACCCCGACGGCTTTCAGGACAAATATTTCGATATGCTCAAGGCAGGCGGCTCCAAACATCACAAGGCGCTTCTAGCCCCATTCGGCCTTGATGCCAGCGACCCCGCGTTCTGGGGCAAAGGTCTAAGCATGATCTCCGACATGATCGACGAGTTGGAAGCGATGGAGGACTGATGAGTGCAGCGGTCTGGCACGCCGCTGCTGACACACCCCCCATGACCTCCCCAGCCCATATCTTCTTCTTGCTGCAAGTATCCTGGGGGTTTGGGGGCAAAGCCCCCAAGGTCTGAGTGGCCTCAACGCAAATCTGAAAAGCGCGCCGCAGGCGCACCGCAGCCGTTACTTTAACTGGCTGTCCTTCGAGCCGCGCCGATTGATGCCACCGCGCGCCTGTGCTGCGCTGTCGCGCTCTTGCATGCAGTCGATACACAGCTTGACCCCCGGCAGGGCAATCCGGCGCGCTTCGGGGATAGGCTCTTCGCACTCGGCACAGTGGGTTCGGCTTTCGCCTGTTGCCGTCCGTCGCGCCTTGAGACGGGCCAGTTCATCTGCGATCGACGCTTCTATCTGCTCATTTACCGCGCCATCGCGCGCCCATCCACCGGCCATGCGGCACCTCCTTGCTCTTGATCAAAGCTAGGATCGCCAAGGCAGATTGCCAAGGGGGAATGGTCGTCTTTACCTTTCCGGCCCTTATGGGTTTCCAGTCTTCAGGATCGGCGCGTCCAGGATCAGGTAATCGTTAAACGGTGTGCCACCACTCTGCGCTTGTGCCAACATGCCCTGCAGGACAGACACTGCGGCAGGCGATGCGACAGGCACCATATGGTTCAGACCCTCACCATCACTCAGCGCCGTAAAATCCACCACGGTCACGCCCAGATCCGCCACTTGCTCCGGTCCGTCGATCACCCCCAGCCGTGGCTTGCGACCTGTGATAAAGCCCGCAAGCGACAGCGCGCGGTCCTGCCGCGAGACAAAAATCATAAAAGGATCGGGTAATTTGCCAATGGTTTTGGCCTGATGACGGAAAACATCCGGATCAATGTCAGGTGACATCAGAACGACGCCGCTGATCCTGTCCAACAACCGCCGGTTCCCGCGCAGCGCCGCCTGTCGCAGCACTTCCATCGTCAATTGCGATCCCATCGAATGAGCTAGCAGGAACACCTTCTCGCCCGGTGCTGCCGTCAGACCGTTCAGCACTTCCTCCAGATCGTCGCGCGCATGCAATACACTGTCGCGATCATAGATATAGCCACGTGCATCCCCGGCAGATTGCCACGAGAACAGAACACCCGGCATGCCAGTCTTGAAATCACTCTGAATCTGCGCCAACCGGTACATCGCATCCGACAACGTATTGTTATAGCCATGCACGAAGACCAACGTTTCCTTGCCAGAACGACGGGCACGTATATGCGATCTCATTTCGCTCATACCGGAAAACACTTCGGTTTCCGTCACCGCAAAATCCACAGCGGTATCGGCCGGACCTTCAGGCCATTCGATATGTCCCGGCGTATGGGTCGGCGGCACCGAGATGACATTGCGAAAGAATCGCACCCCTTCGGGGCGTTTCTCGCCGAAATAGGGGCCTGTGCGGTCCAGCTTGCGCTGCGTGGCCACATAAATCGGGTAGGGTGTGGCCTCTGGGCTGGGTGCCGCAAACTGCGCTGTTTCACGCGGCGCACAGGCGGCGAGCAACACACACAACAGTGCGCCTATGATACGGCGATGAACCAAGGAAAATTGAACGCGATATTTAGCAGCAGACATAAAAAAAGCCCCCATAGGCAATCCCATGGAGGCTATCGGTTTTCCGCGCTCACGCCAAGCTGTCACGCGCTGGCAAGCATGCCTTTTTCCTGAGCAAGCCCGCGCATCCGCTTTTGTAGCTTCTCGAACGCGCGCACCTCGATCTGGCGAATGCGCTCTCGGCTCACGTCATATTGGCCGCTCAGATCCTCTAGCGTAACAGTCTTGTCACTCAACCGGCGCTGGGTCAGCACGTCCTTTTCCCGGTCGTTCAAAACATCCATCGCCTCTGCCAACAGTTCGCGACGCGCATGCAACTCGTCCCGCGCCTCATAGTCGCTGGCTTGGTCGGCATCTTCGTCCTCCAGCCAGTCCTGCCATTGCATCGTGCCTTCGCCTTCGGAACCGACGGTGGCATTCAGCGACGCATCACCTCCCGACATACGCCGGTTCATCGAGATCACTTCAGTCTCGGTTACGCCCAACTGTGTCGCGATCTTCTTGACGTTGTCGGGATGCATGTCACCATCTTCCAGCGCACCGATCTTGGACTTGGCCTTGCGCAGGTTAAAGAAAAGCTTCTTTTGCGCCGATGTTGTGCCCAACTTGACCAAGCTCCACGACCGCAGGATATATTCCTGAATGCTCGCCCTGATCCACCACATCGCATAGGTCGCCAACCGGAACCCCTTTTCGGGGTCAAACCGTTTCACGGCCTGCATCAGACCCACATTGGCCTCTGAGATCACTTCGGCTTGCGGCAGTCCGTAACCGCGATATCCCATCGCGATCTTGGCGGCGAGCCGCAAGTGTGACGTCACCATTCGGTGCGCCGCTTCGGTGTCTTCCTGCTCTACCCAGCGTTTGGCGAGCATGTATTCCTCTTCCGGCTCCAGGAGCGGAAACTTGCGGATTTCCTGCATATAGCGGTTCAGACCGCCTTCCGGCGTCGGTGCCGGCAGATTTGCATAATTGCCCATGTAACTGACCCTCCAGATTCACCCATGTTTAGGGTGTTAACATGTATTTAGGCATCCGCTTTTTCATTTCAAGGCGGATACGCCTCATTTGTTAACGCTAAATGAATCCTGTTGGTTCCGATTGCCAGCATTGTGTCGGCACCTCACACAAGCGTGCAGGATTGACATAATTACGACGCCAACGCCGCAATTAATCTGTCCATATCCTGTGGCAAGGGGGCATCAAACCGCATCATCTCGGCCGAAACCGGATGTTCGAACCCCAGATGCGCCGCATGCAAAGCCTGCCGATCAAAGTTACCTGCCGCCGCGAGCGCGACCTCTGGCAGTGCCTTTGCCGACAGCTTGCGCCGTCCGCCGTACGTCGGGTCGCCGATCAGCCCGTGACCAGCATAGGCCATATGGACCCGAATCTGATGGGTGCGCCCCGTCTCGAGCCAGCATTCGACCAGTGCCGCCACTTCGGGCGCGCCAAATCGCTGGACGATGCGCGCACGGGTAACCGCGTGCCGCCCACCAGTCTGACAGACCGCCTGCTTTTGTCTGTCGGTTTTGTGACGTGCAAGACGGGTCTCGATTCGCATGATGTTTCCCGGCTCGAAACTAATACCGCGCAACCCGCGCAAGCGCGGATCACTGGCATCGGGCACACCATTGCAAACCGCGAGATACTTCCGTTCCACATCATGCGCCTCGAACTGGGCCGCCAGACCGTGATGCGCACGGTCAGATTTTGCCACCACCAACAGGCCGCTGGTCTCCTTGTCGATGCGATGCACAATACCGGGACGTTTCGCGCCGCCGACCCCCGACAGGTTGCCACCAAAATGGTGCAGCAGGGCATTTACCAGTGTCCCCGACGGTGTGCCGGGTGCCGGATGCACGACCATGCCCGCAGGCTTGTCCACCACGATCAGGTCATCATCCTCATGGACAATATCCAGTGCGATGTCTTCAGGCGCGATATGGCTGTCCTCAGCCACGGGCACTGTGATCTCGACTGTGTCGCCCTCCGCCACGCGCGCCTTGGCGTCAGTGACCACCGCATCGTTCACTACAATGCGTCCTTCGGCGATCAGCCGCGCCAGTCGCGTGCGCGACAGCGCCGCGGCCTCTGGCACATCGCGTGCCAGTGCCTTATCAAGGCGCGGCGGCGGGTTCGGCCCGATTTCAACGTTCAGCGTGGTGGACCCCATGGAAGACACTCCTCAACATCAGCCGATTGATCCGGGCATGGTTAAATACCTGCGCCTGCTGGTCACGATCCTGACGGCGACGATGGTGATCGGGTTCATAGTGATCGTCGTGCTCTTTGTCACCAAGTTCTCGGACGCGTTCGGACCGGATTTGCCAGATGTGATCACCCTGCCCGACGGGTCAGAGCCGCTGGCCTTTACACAAGGCGCGAGTTGGTACGCAGTGGTGACCAAGGACGACCAAGTGCTGATCTATGATCGTGAGACGGGCGTGTTGCGCCAAACGTTGCAGATCGACTGACTTCACAAACCGTCGCATTGCTGGCACCCTGCGGATTGGGGGACATGTCATGCAACGCATCACTTGGGTCTGGATACTCTTTGCACTTTGGGCGGGCCTATATGCCGCGTCGTTCATTGTCGCGCATCACACCGCGCCCACCGGTGACAGTTTCCTGCGGGGAATGAACCGGCTGATGGTCTTCTTTCAGTTCCAGATCGCCGCCGGCATCGTTGCCATCGTGCTGTGGGGCATGGGCCGGGTTTTCAACAAAGGGACATGGCGACGCTGGCTTAGTCGTATACCTGTCCTGCTTGCTGTCGGGTTGGTGCTGTTGATTGTCGGCCTCATCGTCTACGCCAATTTAGGCAGACCCGCACCGGATGCCTCATATGTACCGCCAAAACAGGCGACGGAACCGGCCAAGGCCGTGATCGCGGAATAACCCACCTGAAAACCTGTGATCTGAAAATGGGGGATGGTACCACCTCCTGGTCTCGAACCAGGGACCTCTTGATCCACAATCAAGCGCTCTAACCAACTGAGCTAAGGCGGCACTGGCCGTCGATTTAGCGGCCATGCATCATAAATGCAAGCCTATTGGAGCGCAATTTCCCAGCTTTGTTCCACCAGATCGCAACCGAAGGAATGCACGGGGCGGCTGTCTGTCAAGCTCCAGCCGCGCTTTGCATACAGCGCACAAGCCGCACGGTGGCTTTCATGCGTCCAAAGCTGCATGCGCCGATAACCAGCCACGCGGGCGAATGCCATGCAGGTATCCAGTAGTTGCGCGCCGAGCCCGCTACCACGGGCCTCCGGCAGGACCAGAAACATCCGCAGCTTGGCCGTCTGCGCATCTAGTCGCACGCAAAAAATGCACCCCATTGGCGCACCATCCCGCTCCGCCACCCATCCGGCCTCATACTCCGAATCGTGATTGGCTATGAAATCGGCAACGATTCTGGCGACCAGCCTCCCGAAACTGGCATCGAACCCGTCGTCACGTGCATATAGCTGGCCATGCTGCGCAACGACCCAAGGTCCATCGGAATCCACGAACCTGCGTATGACGACCCTGCCGTGAATTGTGCTTCAGAAGCTCAGCTTGAGCCCGGTCCCGATGACGAAACCGTCGACATCATCACCCGGCGTACCAAAACCACCATCGCCCACATCCTCATCGAATTTGACATAAGAGGCAAAGACGAAGGCGTTGATCCCAACCCCCTTCTGCAATCCGTAGGTGGTATCGTACCCCGCTCCGGGGCGTGGCGGCTGCACCGGACGCTCGGGATGGCCTGTCGCGTAATAGTTTATCGCCGCCGTTATCGCCTGAAACCGTTCCTTTGGTCCGAACCCGGCATGTTCGTTATCTACATTGCGCCCGTGTAGGTAGGACATGCTGTAGCCAAACTTCCCGGCTTGATACAACAAACCAACATCGTAGGCTTCACCGTCCGTCACCCCGTTAGAGCTGTTGTTGCTCTCGGCGAAACTGCCGCCGATGGTAAACCCGCCATATCCCAGATTGGCGCCCGCGCCCCAATATTCAGGGCTTGCATTGGGGTCCGCCGTGTTGTCGGCAATGCCCCATTTCGCCGACAGACCGACGTCGAAATCCCCGAAACTATTGACGTAATTCGCGCCGATATCAAAAAAGTCCTGCCGGTTCGGCGCAGCATTCGGCTCTTCGTGCGCATAGCTTAGGCCCAGTTGAAAACCCGCAAAACGCGGTGTGAAATACGTGATCCGCCCTTGGGTTTCCTCCCCCATATTGGACACAAAGGTACTGCCCAACGTGCCCCGGATCAGGTCATCTCCCATCATCTGGCTGTTATGTACGCCCGAAAATGGAATATACGATCCCAGTGAACCGGAACTGATCCCGCCAAAGTTGGTCGCCGGGCCATACCCCATCGGCGCACCAAAACTCATATGATTGCCCGGCGTATCCGACTTACCAATCAGCAGCTCACCAAAGCTGCCTTTTACAAAGATATGTGCCTCGTCTATGTCTGCTCCAGCGTTGCGTTCGCCGACATGGCCCTCCATCTGGATGTTCACGCCGATCTTGATCCCGTTGTCCAATGTGATCGACGGCAGGAAAAACGCCTCGCCGGAACCAACCGAATCGATGCCGTCGAAATCGCTGGCGGTATCGCTGTCATAGGACGCATAGGCCAGACTCTGCTCAACATAGGCCCCTAGACCGATCTCCCATTCAGCGGCATGTGATGGCATGGCAGCCGACACCCCGAACACAGAGACGCCGCACAGCAGACTGCGTAACATGGTGGGTGGATATGTCATCGGTCTCGGCCCTCCGTGCTGACGTGGTTCTCCCGCCCTAAGCGTATTGTTGTCACTCGCGCTTCAGAGCCGGATCACCACAATACGCTATGCGCAGCCTAGCAAGCGCGATGCAACGGCACAACATTTGCGCTCATGCTTGCAAAACAAGGACGTTCCGCCTATGCCCCGCTAGCAGATCAAGGAGCAAACCATGGGCATTAATTCCGAACGCGACGTCGAGGCGAACCTACAGATCGGGCCGACAGATCAGGGCATGGTGCGCATTTTCGTGGAATCCCAAGGCACGGAGATTCCAATGGATTTCACCCCGGAAGAAGCGGACGAGATCGCCGCCGAGATCATGGCCGCCGCCAAGGCCGCATCAAGACGCTGACAGCCGTGGGTCCCGCAGGCCCTGTAGACGCCGCGCCGTGTCCCGCGCGAACTTGCGGGTAATGGCAGTACGACGCGCGCCGGACAGCTTGCTCTCCGGTCCCATGCGGACGATTTCACCGCCATAGGCATCCGCGATGATCAGGCCCGTTTCATCGGGTAGAATTTCGGTCGGAAAATCTGCATCCACTGCCCAGAAAAACCGATCACACCACTCCAGATAGCCGTCCCACTTGGAGTCGGTCATAAAATCGGCGCGGCTCGACTTGCACTCGACCACCCAGATTTCGCCCTTCGGCCCCAGCGCCATCACGTCAACCCGTTTACCCCGTTGTGGCACGTATTCTTCCAGTGGACAAAAGTCATGGCTGAGCAGATGGCGACACACCCCCCGCGCCAACAGCTGACCGGGCGTTAGGGTCGGTACGGTTGAGATGAAGGTCGCGTCATGCATAGTGCAATAATGAACAAAAGATGAACACATGCAACCCTTGCATCCCCCCTTGTAGCGGACACCTGTGCATCCTAGATTGAGCAATGGCGGGTTCTGCCCTTCTCGTGAACGGTTGCATTCCGGTGGCCTTAAGCAATTCCGAGGGAGCTGGCTCTGTCCGAGCCCTGGTTCGGTTACCCGGCACCCACCTGTACATACAGGTCCTCGGGAATGAGAGAACCAAACGGTTGCGTGCGGGCCCGCCACTTTAACTGCGTCATTGCCACGACATCAGGCCTGTCTGTGGTTCGACGGCGATGCCGAGGTCGCTGCGGAATCTCACGTCTCGATCTTTTCCAGATATACGGACGACGCACGGCAACCGCTGCCCGCGCGATTGGCCGGGCGGAAAAGCGGGTGATCGCCCCCGCACGATCCTGACTATGGCCTAGTTTTTCCGCACGAACCGCTGGTCCCGGCCCGCTTCGACGCGAACGGGGATCAACTGAGGCTGCGCGCGCATGACCCGCTGACGACGACCGCCGCGCGGCTCGTCATCATCGTCGTCCTTCATCCGCATCACCGCGATGGCGAATTGCACACCGGCAAAAACAATACCATTAGCGAACCACAGCACCAGCAACGCCAACCAGCCTTTGTCCGACGTGCTGATGAGATGCCAAAGATTGGCAATATTGAACCATAACAGCATGCCGACAAACACTGCGGCAATGCCAAACCCGATGGCGACATGTGTGATATAAAGGCGGATGAGCTTGGGCATTTTGTCCCTCTCGTCATGCGTTCATATGTAACTATAGCCCAACCGGGACGCTGCTCCAGCGGATGCGCGGACATTGGCCGATCTGTCGCAGCAGCGGCCTTAAAACGCCTCGGGAACAGCTTCGCGTGCCATGTGATCTAGCACAGCGTTGACGAATTTCGGCTCGCGCCCCTCGGGATAGAAGCTCTTGGCGATATCCACGAATTCACTGATCACCACGCGGGGCGGGGCGGATTTCGAAACCATCTCGGCACCGGCCGCACGAAAAAGCGCCCGCAATGTCGGATCAATTCGGTCAATGGGCCATTTGGCCACCAGCGCCCGGTCGGTCATCTGGTCGATTTTGGCCTGCCGATCCACGGCAACATCCAGCAATGTGCGGAACAGATCCATATCGCCGTCGATCATGTCGGTGTCTTCATCCACCTCAGCCCCAAAACGGTGATCCAGAAACTCGGCATAGACGCCGTCCACGCCCTGATTGGAATGTTCCATCTGGAACAGCGCCTGCACAGCATATAGCCGCGCCGCAGAGCGCATCTGACGCTTCTTATTACCAGATAGGGGTGTGGCTGGTTCGGTCATGCAGTCGGGGTATCCTTGGGCGTGCCCGCGATCTTCAATTCATCAGCGTCGGGCAAAAAACCGACCCCTTTGCGCGGAGCGCCCCACTTACGGCTCAGCGCAACCAGATGCAAGGCCGCTGCGGCAGCGCCTGCCCCTTTGTTCATTTCCGCCGGATCAGCACGCACCTCAGCCTGCGCGCGATTCTCGACGGTCAGGATGCCATTGCCGATGCACAATCCCTGCAACCCTAACAGCGTGATCCCACGCGAACTGTCGTTGCAGACCGTTTCGTAATGCGTCGTCTCGCCGCGAATGACACAGCCCAACGCAACGAAACCATCGAAGTTACTCAACCGGTTGGCAATACCGATGGCGGTAGGCACTTCCAGTGCTCCGGGCACCTCGACGAGATCCCAAGTACCGCCCGATGCCTCGATTTCCGCCTTGGCGCCCGTGATAAGATTATCGGCAATATCGCGATAAAATGGTGCAACCACGATCAACAGCTTCACCGGCTTGTCAAATGTCGCAGGCGGCAGGTTGTATTCCTTCTCGGCCATTGGTTATCCCTTGCTCAGAGGATGGGTGCCAGTGATGGTGATCCCGTAGGCATCAAGACCAAGATACCTTGTATCCGGACTGTCGGTCAGCAAGACCAGTTCATGCACCCCCATCGTGGACATGATTTGGGCCCCCAGCCCGGTCTGTTTGATCGTGCGCGGACCATCATCGTCTATTTCACCGGCAAGCTTCGGTCGCGGTTGACGGAACAGGAAGATCGCGCCGCGTCCTTCATCGGCAATGATCTGCATCGCGCGCGGCAGTTTGCCACCCGGCGCGCCACCGATACCCAGTACATCCTCCAGCGCGTTCAGCGCATGTGCCCGCGCCAGAACCGGCCCGCCGGAGGTGATGTCACCCTTGACCAGCACGATATGTTCGGTGCCGCTGATCTGGTCGGTGAAGATGCGCATATCCCATGTGCCACCGATATGCGACTCAACGACTTCACGCCCGGTTTCGCGAACCAGATTGTCATGCTTGTGCCGGTAGGCGATCAAATCGCTAATCGTACCGATCTTTAACCCGTGTTTCGCACCGATTTCGATGAGGTCTGGCAACCGCGCCATGGTGCCGTCTTCTTTCATGATCTCGCAGATCACGCCCGAAGGATGCAGCCCGGCAAGGCGTGATATATCGACGGCCGCCTCGGTATGGCCTGCACGCACCAGCACCCCGCCATTGCGAGCCCGCAGAGGAAAGACGTGGCCCGGCGTCGCTATGGAACCGGCGGTGTTCTGGTCATTGATTGCCGTTGCGACGGTCAGCGCCCGATCAGCAGCGGAAATCCCGGTGCTTACGCCCTCTCTCGCCTCGATCGACACGGTGAATGCCGTCTCGTGGCGCGAGGAATTGTTGACTGCCATCATCGGCAGGCCCAGATGCTCGATCCGTTCGGCCGTCATCGGCAAGCAGATCAACCCCCGCCCGTGTATCGCCATGAAGTTGATGGCTGCAGCATCGGCGAATTCGGCCGGAATCACTAGATCGCCTTCGTTTTCGCGGTCCTCGTGATCCACGAGAATATACATGCGTCCGGCTTTTGCCTCGGCGATAATCTCTTCGGTGCTTGAGATCGCTCCGCGCAGATCGGCCTCAACCGGTCCGGGTTTCTGATATGGCGCGTTTTCTGTCATGGGGCCTCTCACATTTGCGCCTGCAAATAGCGCAGCGCGCCACTATTGACCAGAGCCGAGTGCCGCGCGGACGAGACGGGTAAAGTCATCACCGCGCTGCTCGAAATTGTCATACTGATCAAAGCTGGCAGCGGCCGGTGCCAAAAGCACTGTCTCGCCCGGTTGCGCGTCGTTGATTGCCTGCCCCACGGCAGATTCCATCGTGGTGCAGACCTCGGCCTCGACTCCGTCCAACTGCACGGCAAAACCGGCCGCCTCGCGCCCGATGACGTAGGCCTTTGCGACGCGATCCAGCGCCGGGGCAAGAGCGGATAGCCCGCCTTCCTTTTCTAACCCACCACAAATCCAACGCACCCGATCAAACGCCATCAGCGCCTTGAGCGCGCTGTCGACATTGGTGGCCTTGCTATCGTTGATATAGGTCACGCCACCCGCCTCCGCGATGACCTGACTGCGGTGTGGCAGACCCGGATAGCTGTGCAGCGCCGCCTCGATCACGCCGGGAGCCAGCCCTAGACTGCGGCATGCCGCATAAGCGGCGCATGCGTTCTGATGGTTGTGCGCACCGGGCAACCCCTTGATCTTGCGCAAATCAATGCTGCCTGCCTGACGCCCCTTGCGGTATTCGGCCAGAAACCCCTTGCGCGCAAAAACCTGCCAGCCCGGCCCTGTCAGCTTGGTCCCCGATGATACGCGGATCACCCGATCGTCGCCCGGCCCCTCGCTGAGTTGCCCGGCCAGAAACTGCCCTTCCGGCTCGTCTACGCCGATCACCGCGCGGTCGGGACCACCTTCGGCAAAGAGGCGTCGTTTGGCGGCGAAATATCCGCCCAGCCCGCCGTGACGATCCAGATGGTCGGGGGTGAGGTTGGTGAAAACCGCGATGTCGGGGGTCAGGGCGCGGGCCAGTTCGGTCTGGTAGCTGCTGAGTTCCAACACCACGACACCGCCATTTTCTGGCGGATCGATGTCCAGTACACCGCGCCCGATATTGCCCGCCAGTTGCGACGTCCTGCCTGCCTCGAGCAGGATGTGATGGATCAACGCCGAAGTGGTGGATTTGCCGTTGGAGCCGGTGACGGCAATGACACGCGGGGGGGTCTCAAACGCCTCCCAACCGCTGGTGGCGAATGAGCGAAAGAAGAGACCGATATCGTTATCGACAGGGATGCCAAGCTGTTGGGAAATCGTAATAGTCTTGTTCGGGTTGGGGTAGAGATGCGGGATTCCGGGGCTGACGATCAGGCTGGCCACGCCATCCAGCGCGCCATCGCGGCCAAGGTCGCGGACCTCGAAATCCTCGGCCTCTGCCGCCACCCGTGCCAGCGCGTTATCATCCCAGCACAGCACCTGCGCCCCGCCCGCGCGCAACGCCCTGGCGGCACTGAGGCCAGAGCGGCCAAGGCCCAGAATAGCGACCTTTTGATTTGCAAATCCCACCACCGGTATCATGCTGCGCCCCTCGTTGTGCCCTGATGTCCAGAGCTACCCGAGGCCGCAGGCGGCGTCCAGAGCGGCGCGATTTTGGCGCATCGGTATTGCGTCGGTATCGGGTCGGTATTGCGTCGGTGCCGCAGGCGGCGGTCAGGTGTCAGATGCAGGAGGCGGGGCTTGGGGTTTGAGCAGATCGTCGAGGTTGGATTGAAGTGTTTTCGTGGTGGGGTGATCCGGGTCAAGTGTGGCTGTGACGATCTTCAGCGCCTCACGGCATAGCCCCTTAGCTTCCTCAGTACGGCCCTGCGCCTGAACCACGAGCGCGAGGTTGTTGAGGTGGGTGGCATAAGCCGGATGCCCCTCGCCTATCGTGGCGCGGTCAACCTCCAGCGCCTCGCGGTACAGCCCCTCGGCTTCGGCGTAGCGGCCCTGCGCCTGAACCACGTGTGCGAGGTTATTGAGGTGGGTGGCATAGTCCGGATGCGCCTCGCCTATCGTGGCGCGGCCAACCTCCAGCGCCTCGCGGTACAGCCCCTCGGCTTCGGCGTAGCGGCCCTGCGCCTGAACCACGCCCGCGAGGTTATTGAGGCGGGTGGCATAGGCCGGATGCGCCTCGCCTATCGTGGCGCGGTCAATCTCCAGCGCCTCGCGAGATATCGGTTCCGCCTCGAAATTACGCCCCAAACGCCAAAGAACGGTTGCTTGCAAATCCAAAGCGCGGGAACGCGCAGCATCATTTGCGTCTTGGCGTGCCAGGGTGACCAAATCTTCTGCGATACGCTCGGCCTGATGATACTCCCCGGCCAGTTGAGAGAAGTGAACCGCTTTATAAAGGCTATCAAATTCCGGGTGCAGCCGTGCTGCGCGCGCATAGTGCGTGGCGGCATCGGCCCAGCGTATTTCCGCCTCGGCGATCTCTCCACGGCCATAGGCGGCGCGGGCGGCTTCGTGCACTTCCATCTCGCGGCGGGCCTCGATTTCGGCAAAGAGATCATCCGCGATGGAATAGTCGCCCTTTTCCAGCGCCGCGCGGGCGGCGTTCAGGCGATCACCACCGATGTCGTTACCGGAGCGTTCCAGCAAGGCTTCGAGTTCGGCGATGCGTTTTCTGGACTCGGCCAGCGCCGGTTCGGGATCGGCGATCTGGGATTCGAGTTCAGCGATACGGGCAAGCAGTTGTTGTTTTTCATCTTGGGATGCGCCTGTCAGTTCGGCTTCAAGCTCGGCTTTCAGCTCGCGGCGGATGCGGATGAATTCGGCGACCGTGAGGGCGGGGCCATCTTTGGCCTTTGGCGCGTTGAGGGCTTCGCGGGTTTCCTGCCCCAGTTCGACAGTTTCGGCCTTTCGAAAGAGCTTGCGAAATGGGGCGAACACGGTCTCGACAATAGCCAGACCAGCCGCGACGGCACCCAATGGAATCGCGTAATCTGACAATATGCCGAGAAGGGTTTCCAGCATTTAACACCCCAACTGAATACGGCCAAGGTATCTGATAATCCTCAAAAGGAAAGTGCCAGACGTCGGGCATCCGCTGAGGGCGGATAAGTTGCTTTTACCGCACCTTCAGCGTCGCCAGTCCGATCATCGCGAGGATCAGCGAGATGATCCAGAAGCGGATGACGATCTGCGGTTCTGCCCAGCCCTTTTTCTCGTAGTGGTGATGGATCGGGGCCATAAGGAACACCCGTTTACCGGTGCGTTTGAAGTAAAGCACCTGAATGATCACACTCAGTGCCTCGACCACAAAGAGACCACCGACGATGGCCAGCACGATCTCGTGTTTCGTGGCCACGGCAATGGCGCCCAGCGCGCCGCCCAAGGCAAGACTACCGGTGTCGCCCATGAACACCGCCGCCGGGGGGGCGTTGTACCATAAGAATCCAAGGCCGCCGCCAATCAAGCCCGCAACAAAGACCAGAATTTCGCCCGTCCCCGCCACGTAATGCACATCGAGATATTCGGTAAAGTCGACCCGCCCGACCGCATAGGCGATGATGCCCAGCGTTCCGGCAGCGATCATCACGGGCATGATTGCCAGCCCGTCCAGCCCGTCGGTCAGGTTCACCGCATTAGCGGAACCGACAATGACGATGGTGGCAAAGGGCACAAAGAGAAAGCTGAGGTTGATCAGCGTGTCCTTGAATACCGGCAGGGCCAGTTGGTTCTGCAATTCAGCCGGATGGTACATCGTCGCCCAGTAGGCCGCGATCCCCGCGATGATAAAGCCCAGACCCAGCCGCAGCTTGCCCGATACGCCAGTTACATTCTGCTTGGACACTTTGGCGTAGTCATCGGCAAATCCGATCAGGCCAAAGGAGATGGTGACAAACAGGACGAGCCAGACAAACGGATTGTCGAGCCGGGCCCAGAGCAATGTCGAGGTCAGCAAAGCACCTACGATCAGCAACCCGCCCATCGTCGGTGTGCCTGCCTTGGCGATATGCCCCTCTGGACCGTCGTCACGGATCGGCTGCCCTTTGCCCTGCCTTTTGCGCAGCACGTTGATCAGGGGCGGCCCGAAGAGAAAGCCAAAGATTAGCGCCGTTAGGAACGCGCCGCCGGTGCGGAACGTGATATACCTGAAAAGGTTGAAGACATCGCCGCCATCAGAAAGTGCGGTCAACCAGTAGAACATTCAGTCGTCCCTTGTGTGTGAGCGACTGTGCCGCCCGGTTTTGCGCAAAGCCTCGGCAATCAGGCTGACCTTGCTGCCCTTTGACCCCTTGACCAGGATCACGTCGCCCGCGTCTACCATGCTCAGCACATGGGGCACCAGTGCCTCTGCGGTATCAGACCAGCGGCCGCGTTTCACCTCTGGCAGTGCGTCGTATAGCAACCGCATACGCGGGCCGACACAGTGAATCCGCGCCACCGCATCGAGATGCGGCGACCGGGCCAATGCGCGGTGCATTTCGGCCTCGCCTGTGCCAAGTTCCAGCATATCCCCCAGAATCGCGATGCGGCGGCCTCTTGCGACGTGACCCACACCGTCATGGGGTGTGCTGGCGGCCAGCACTTCGAGCGCAGCCTCCATTGAAGTCGGATTGGCATTGAACGCGTCGTCGATCAGATCAATCGTCCAGCTGTCATCACCGGGGTCGAGCAGCACCGTATCGCGGGTGCCGCGCCCGGCAGGCGGTAGCCAACAGGCCAGATCAGGGGCAGCAACGCCCGCATCCGCGCCCAGCGCCTCGGCAGCGGCGAGCACCGCAAGGCCGTTCATCGCGAAGTGGCGACCGGCGCTGGTCAGCTTGAACGTCACCGGCGTGCCGCGCAAATCGGCCTGTACGATCGTTCTGTCATCGCTCAGCTTTGCGGAAATCAACCAATATTGATCGCTTGTCTCACCGAAAGTGACCGTCTTGGCCCCTTGTGCGGCGGCGGCGGTCAGCAACAGGTGCGACGTGTCCAGATCGGCATTGATGATGGCGGTGCCGCCGGGTTCCAGCCCGTCGAAAACCGCTGCCTTTTCAACCGCGATCCCGTCGATGTTCTCAAACGCTTCCAGATGTGCGGCGGCGACGGTCGTGATGAGCGCGACATGCGGGCGCGCCAGACGGCTGAGGGGTGCGATTTCGCCGGGGTGATTCATACCGATCTCGATCACGGCGAATTCAGTGTCGGCGGGCATCCGCGCCAGTGTCAGCGGTACGCCCCACTGGTTGTTGTAGCTGGCTTCGGCGGCGTGGGTGCGGCCCTGCCTGCCCAGCACCTCGCGCAGCATTTCCTTGGTGGACGTCTTGCCAACAGACCCGGTCACGGCCACCACGCGCGCGGTGCTGCGCGCGCGGGCAGCGATGCCCAATGACTCCAGCCCCTTCAGCACGTCATCGACGATCAGCAGCGGCGCATCTGCCGCCACTCCGTCGGGTATGTGGCTGACCAAGGCAGCAGCAGCGCCTTGCTCCAACGCCTGAGCGACGAAATCATGGCCGTCGCGGGCGGCCTGAAGCGCCACAAAGAGATCGCCGGCCACCAACGTGCGTGTGTCGATCGAGACGCCTCTTGCCTGCCAATCCCCCACAGCCCGCCCGCCGGTCGCTGCGGCGGCCTCGCTGGCGGTCCACAGGCTGCTCATGCGATGCCCCCGTCCAGCGCCGACACGGCAACGCTGGCCTGTTCGGCATCATCAAAGGGCAACACGTCGTCGCCCACGGTCTGGCCTGTCTCATGTCCCTTGCCCAGCACCAGCAGCGCATCGCCGGGCCCAAGCGCGTCAACGCCCCGCAGTATCGCCTCGGCGCGGTCGCCGACTTCGGTCGCGTCCGGACATCCCTGCATGACGGCCGCGCGGATCGTGGCGGGGTCTTCGCTGCGCGGGTTGTCGTCGGTGACGATGACCAGATCAGCCGTTTCCGCCGCCGCAGCCCCCATCAGCGGACGTTTCGCAGTGTCGCGATCACCGCCCGCGCCGACGATGGCGATCAGGCGGCCCATGACATGGGGGCGCAACGCACGAATGGCCGTTTCGACCGCACCGGGTGTGTGGGCATAGTCGACAAAAACCGCCGCGCCGCTTTCGCGGGTGGCAGCCAACTGCATGCGTCCACGCACGGTGCGCATGTGCGGCAATGTCTCGAACACGCGCTTGGGGTCGGCCCCTGCAGCGATCACCAATCCAGCCGCCATCAACACGTTTTCCGCCTGAAACCCGCCGATCAACTGCATCGTGCATTGCTGCTGCTGCCCATTCCAGGCAAAGCGCATGGTCTGGCCCGTCGCCTCGAACCGCTGGGCCTGCAAACACAGGTCTGCTGCCTCGTTGCGGCCAACAGTGATCACTTCCTGACCGCGATCATGCGCGATGAGCGCCATGTCCGACCCGCGCGGGTCGTCAATGTTGATCACGGCGATGCCATCCTCGGGCAATACCCGGTCAAAAAGCCCCGCCTTGGCGTTAAAATAGGCCCCGAAATCGGCGTGATAGTCCAGATGGTCCTGCGTGAAATTGGTGAACCCGGCAGCCGCCAGCCGAACACCGTCCAACCGGCGCTGTTCCAGCCCGTGACTGGAGGCTTCCATCGCCGCGTGGTCTACGCCGGCGCGGGCGGCTTCTGCCAGTACTCGGTGCAGGGTGATCGGCTCTGGCGTGGTGTGCGCCAGTGGTGCGGTATAATCACCCTCAACGCCGGTGGTGCCCAGATTGATCGCCGCATGGCCCAGCTCAGACCAGATCTGACGGGTGAAGCTGGCCACGGATGTTTTACCGTTGGTGCCGGTCACGGCCACCATCACCTCGGGCTGAAGCCCAAACCACAAGGCAGCGGCATAGGCCAGCGTTTGGCGCGGATCCTGTGCGATGACCAATGCTGCATCGCTGGCCGCCAGTTCATCGGCGGCGATGCGCGCGCCCTCGGCATCAGTCAGAACCGCAGACGCCCCCTGCCGCAACGCATATTGGATAAATTCGCCACCATGCACCCGTGTGCCAGGCAATGCGGCAAAAAGCGTGCCGTCACGAACCTGTCGGCTGTCGACGGCCAGACCGGTGATGCGCACCTGCGCTCCGGCGCCGGTGCCACCCTGAGCGGTCAGCCCCAGTTCCGCCAGTGATTTATCTTGTCCTGCCGACATCTGCCCGCCACCTCAGGTCTAATTCGATGTCAGCGTTATACCAGTCAGCGGCGCGGGTTCAATCGTGGGCCGAAGGCCCAGCAGCGGCGCTACGCGCGTGATGATTTCGGCGGCCACCGGCACAGCGGTCCAGCCCGCAGTGCGGCGCGGCTTGCTGCCAGACGTCTCTACCGGCTCGTCCAGCGTGACGATCAGCACATAGCGCGGGTCGTGCGCCGGAAAGATCGAGGCAAAGGTCGCGATAACCTTGTCCTCATAATACCCGCCGCGCGGTCGGGGCTTGTCCGCCGTGCCAGTCTTGCCGCCGACGGCATAGCCGGGCACTTCGCCAAGGCTGGCTGTACCAGACGGCGATGCCACAACGTTGCGCAGCATACGGCGCGCGGCGGCAGCGGTATTTTCTGACATCACCCGCGTCCCCGCCTGTGGTGCGTCGCGACGGATCAGCGTCGGCTGAATCATGCGCCCACCATTGGCGATGGCCGCATATCCTGCCGCCAGATGCAGCGGACTGGAGGACAACCCGTGCCCATAGGAGATGGTGACTGTGGATAGGTCTGTCCAACGCTGTGGCAATAGCGGTTTGCCGCCTCCGGCCTCGATGATTTCCAGCGGGGTGGGTTCAAAGAAACCCAGAGATTTCAGAAACTCCTGCTGTCGCTTTGGCCCGATCTGAAGCGCAATGCGACCGGTCCCCCGGTTCGAGCTTTTGACGATGACATCGGACGCGCTGAGTTTGCCATAATTCTTGTTGTTGAATTCCCCGATGGGAAAGCCACCGACCCTCATCGGGCCTGCGGTGTCGATAATGGTGTTTTCGTTGACCAGCCCCAGTTCGAGAGCCTGCGCCACGGCAAAAATCTTGAACGTCGATCCCAGCTCGTAGACGCCCTGCACCGCGCGGTTAAAGAGCGGGCTGTCGCCTGCATCGCCCTTGGTCAGAGGACGGGGGCGGTCGTTGGGATCAAAATCAGGCAGCGAGGCAATGGCGATGACTTCGCCGGTATGCGCATCCATCAGCACCGCTGCGGCACCTTTGGCGTTCATTATGCTCATGCCGCCATAAAGCACACGTTCTGTTGCCGCCTGTACGGTCAGGTCGAGTGACAGTTCCAGAGGGCGACCCCCATAAGCCGGATCGCGCAGACGTTCATCGAAAAACTTTTCGATCCCGGCGACGCCGATCACCTCGGCGGCATGTACGCCCTCGCGGCCAAAACCCGCGCCGCCCAGCACATGCGCGGCCAGATTTCCATTGGGGTATAGCCGCATTTCACGCGGGCCAAACAGCAAACCCGGTTCACCAATATCATGCACAAGCTGCTGCTGTTCGGGGCTGATTTTTTTCTTTATCCACAGGAATTTACGTTTCCCTGTAAAGTCCTTTAGCAGACGCGCCTGATCCAGATCGGGAAAGATTTCGACCAGCTTTTGCGCGGCGCGCTCTGGCTCGATCATCTGTTGTGGCTGGGCATATAGGCTGTGCGTGTCAAAATTGGTCGCAAGGATACGCCCATGGCGGTCCACGATGTCAGCCCGCTGCGCCAGAATGTCGATGCCTGCGGCGCTGGCGCGCGGCTCGGACGGCTCTGACTGGGCCAAAAGGCCCATACGCCCGCCAATCAAGGCAAAGGCGCAGAAGAACATTGCCCCCAGCATCAGCAATCTGCTTTCGGCACGGCGGCGCGATCGGTCCCGCATCTGTTCGTGACGCAGGCGGATATTCTCGCGCTCGATGGCGTCGGGGTTTTCACCCTTGTCACGGGCGGACAGAATACGGGCGAGCGGGCGAAGCGGGGTGCGGATCATTGGATCTGCTCCTGATCGGAAACGTCGATTGACTTGTCAAAAACCAACGGCAGTTCAGCCGGCGGAAACGCCACCTGATCAATCCGCCCGAACTGGTAGGGCTGCAACGGCATCAGGCCGAGCCGCTCGAAATTTATATCGGCAAGTTCGCGCAGACGGCTGGGACGGTTGAGATAGGCCCATTCAGCGTTGAGCACGCGCAAGCGTTGCCGGGCTATCGCAATCTGGTCTTCCAGTGCTTCGGCCTGTGCATGGGCGTCCTGAGTGCGATAGTTTTCATGGTAGGCCCAATAGGCCAGACCGATCACCGCCATAGCACTGAGAACATAGAACAAACTGCGCATCAGTAGTCCCCTTTCAGCAGCGGCATACCCAGCGCCTTGCGGTCGGTGACACCCGGTGGCGCATCGGTGCGCATTCCCACCCGCAGCCGGGCCGAACGCGCGCGCGGGTTACTGGCCAATTCAGCCTCGTCTGCGGAGATGGCCTTGCGACTGGCTTGGATGAATTGCGGTGCGAAACTCTCTAGCTCGGGCGCGTGACGACTGCCGCCGCCGCCGCCTGCGCGCGACTGAAAGAACCGTTTGACCATGCGATCCTCGATCGAATGAAAGGTGACGACTGCCAGATGCCCGCCGGGGCGCAAGACACGCTCGGCGGCTTCCAGCCCTCCGATCAGCTCGCCATACTCATCGTTTACCGCGATGCGGATCGCCTGAAAGCTGCGCGTCGCCGGATGCGCCTGTCCCGGTTTGGCACGCGGCAAGCATCCCTCGATGATCTCGGCCAGTTGCAATGTGCTGACGATCGGCACCTCGGCGCGCTTGCGCACAATGGCACGGGCGATGCGGCGGCTGGCGCGTTCCTCGCCGTAGAGAAAGAGGATATCGGCCAATTCGCCCTCGTCCACGGAATTGACCAGATCAGCCGCCGTCAGGCCAGACTGGCTCATTCGCATATCGAGCGGCCCGTCGCGCATGAACGAAAACCCGCGCCGCGCCTGATCAAGCTGCATGGACGACACGCCCAGATCCAGCACGACCCCATCGGCGGCGTCCGCGACCTGATCCATCTGCGAAAACTGCGCCTGAACAACCGTCATCCGCGCGCCGTAAGCGTCCGCCCATTCGGCGGCCATCTCGATTGCCATCGGATCGCGGTCCACCCCCGTTACCTGATCGGCACCCGCGTCCAGCAGGGCACGCGCATAGCCCCCCGCCCCCAGCGTGCCGTCGATCCAATGTCCGGCTATTGGTGCGCAGGCGGCGATCAGCGGGGTGATGAGAACCGGAACGTGGGGGCTGTTTGCGGCGTCGCTCCCCATCGGTCAGCCCTCTGACGGCAGGGGGATGAGTGTCAGCGGATCGAAATCGTCCGGCTGATCGTCCAGCCATTCCTCGGTCTCTGCCGCCTCGACCACATCATAGGTCTGCGCATTCCATATCTCGAAGTATTCGCCCATAGCGGCCATGACAGCCTCGCCTTCCAGGCCGATCTGTTGACGCAGACGCTGCGGCAGTACGATCCGCCCGTCCTTGTCCACTTCGGTGCTCCACGATTTGCCCAAGATCATGCGGCTGGCGCGCTTGCGCTCGACCGAGCCGCGCGGCAGTTTGCGGATACCGGCCTCGATTTCAGCCATGGCATCTATGGTATAGGCGTGAAGGCAATTTTTCAGGTGCGGGCCATGCAGTACCACCAAACGGGGCAGCGCGGCCTCGGGGCATTTTGGGTCGCCATCCGCCAGCACAGCGCGAAAATCGGCAGGGATCGACATCCGACCCTTACCGTCAACCTTCTGGTTGAACTCGCCTCTGAAGCTGAGAACCACTGTCCCGTTCGCCTCTCTCCCCCCGTTAATGACCCCTTAAACACGAAACGACGGGTTGATCTGCTGCCACTGATCAACCCGCCGCCCTCGTCCCGCTCTAGCGGGGTGTCCGACTGCGCGCGCCACCTGGGGGGATGTCTGCTCGCTCGCGCGCCGGATCTCTTCGTCATGATGAAGCGGAAGTGCCTGTATGAAACCTGACTTGGGTTGTTTTATTCGGGGTCGTTTGGTGCCCCTTGTTCCCGTCCTCATCGTGTAAACATGATTGCCATGGTACTTCATGGAAATCAATGGAAAACTTACCCAAAACCTACTGGATATTGTTTTGGAAGGTTCAGAAAAACAAGATGCTGTGGGGCGCGGAAACCGGATTTACGCAGAACCTAGCGCAATCAAGACGCAAAAACACAAGATGTAGTGATCGACGAAAGCCCCAAAAACCTGCCAGATTTTCCCGAATTTTTCGATCTTTTTTGCATTTTGGCGCCCGATGATGGTTCCGCGCGCGCCTCTATGCGCAGAAAATCACACGATCTACCACCGCAATCCCGCTGTGAATCGCCCCGAATCGGACGAGTCGCGACACGACAGCCTGCTGTGAAGGCTTGGATCCCCTTCTCAGCCACGCCATTCCCATGATTTCCCGAAAATGAATGGAAAAGGGCCCCGGCGACGCGCGCCGAGGCCCCTACCCGCCCTGATCCGGCAGAATCAGGCGTTAACGTCGACGACCACGCGGCCTTTGACCTGACCTTTGAGGATATCTCGGCCCAGTCCGGGCAACTCGCTCAGCGTTGCGGGTTGGACCATCGCCTCCAGCTTGTCCATCGGCAGATCGCTGGCAATCCGCTTCCACGCGCGCAACCGGTTGTCATAGGGCTGCATGACACTGTCGATCCCCAGCAGATTTACACCGCGCAGCAGGAACGGAATCACCGTGCCCGGCAGGTCAGCCCCACCGGCAAGGCCGACAGCCGCGACAGAAGCGCCGTATTTCATCTGCCCCAGCAAACGCGCCAACATGGCGCTGCCGACCGCATCAACACACCCACCCCAGGTTTCGGCCTCCAGCGGACGTTTAACCGTTTCGTTGATCTCGTCGCGCGCGACGATCTGCGTCGCACCCAACCCCCGGAGGTAATCACCGGTTTCGGGGCGTCCGGTGACGGCGGCCACCTCATGGCCCAGCCCCGCCAGAATGGCGGTTGCGACCGAACCAACACCGCCTGCAGCCCCGGTGACCAACACCGGACCATCCTTGATTCCGTGATCCTCCAGCGCCATGACAGCCAGCATCGCGGTAAACCCTGCCGTGCCCACCGCCATCGCCTGACGCGCATCAATCCCGTCGGGCAATGGTACCAGCCAATCGGCCTTGACCCGCGCCTTTTGCGAATACCCGCCCCAATGAGCCTCTCCCACGCGCCAGCCGGTTAGCACAACCTTGTCGCCGGGCTGATACCGGTCATCCGAGGACGTCTCGACCGTGCCGGAGAAATCAATACCGGGCACATGCGGATATTTGCGTACCAGCCCGCCGCCCGGCCCGATGCACAGCCCGTCCTTGTAGTTCACAGTCGAGTATTCGACCGCGACAGTCACCTCTCCGTCTGGCAGCGCGTCTTCGGAAATCTGCTGCACGGCGGCGCTCGTCTTGCCGGTCTCTTCGTTCTTTTCAACAACCAATGCGTTGAACATGCCGTTCTCCTCTTTCAGTGTCTTTCAATGTTCCAAAAATATCCGATGCGGCACGCGCACCCGCGGCGCTCAGGCCCAGAACGTTTCGCGGACCCGTGCCGCGCGATCCGCGCCCAGTACATCGACGCGCAATTCGGCCCCTGCGTCCCAATGGGTCATCCGCACCATTCCGATGGCCACGTTGGTGTCAAAATCGGGCGACCACGCCGCCGAGGTGATCTGCCCTACGCGCACATCGCCTGCATATAGCGGCCAGGGTCGGTCGCAACCGGGCACCGCATCGCCTGCAATCTCGATGGCACGGATTTGTTGTACCGGGCCTTCCTTGGCCACACGCAGCAGCGCATCACGGCCGATGCATCCAATCGCCGTATGGGTGTTACAGAACCGCCCCAGCCCGCATTCATGTGGGGTGTTGGCCATCGTCATGTCGTTGCCATAGCTCAACAGGCCACTTTCGATCCGCTCGATCAGGTTCGGGCACCCGGCCCGCACATTCAGGTCACGCCCGGCCTCAAACAGCGCGTCCCACAACGGCATACCGATATCGCCGCCCTCGACATAGATCTCGAATCCGCCCTGTTTGGAGTAGCCCGAGCGCGCCACCACCATGCTGCGACCCTGAAAATCAAACATCCCGTAGCGAAAGAACCGCACGTCGCGCACGGCATCGCCAAAAACGCGGGCCATCAGGTCATCCGCCTTGGGTCCCTGTACACCCAGCGGCGACACGTCGGGTTCATCCACCAGCACATCGAGGCGATAGCCGTTTGCGATCCCCTTGACCCAGAGCAGCAGGTCACTGTCGGCGATCGAAATCCACCAGCGGTCCTCGGACAGCTTGACCGCCACCGGATCGTTCAGCATGCCGCCGGTTTCATCCACGATGGGCACGTAGTAGCACTGCCCGGCAGTCATCCCGCGCAGGTCGCGCGGCGTCAGCATCTGCATCAGTCGCGCGGCGTCCGGGCCGCGCAATTCCACTTGTCGCTCGCAAGAGACATCCCAGACCTGCACATGCTCTTTCAAGTGGCGATAATCGGCTTGAACGCTCTCGAACACAGTCGGCAGCAGCATGCGATTGTAAACCGTATAGGCTTTGACCCCTTCGGCCTCGACACCGGCGGCAAGGGGGTACGCCGCAACCGGCGTGAGGGGGACAGGAGTGGTGTGATCAAAATCCGATATCCTCTGGCATGACGAACAGATCCGTATCGCCGGGGCCCGCGCCCGCAGCGGTGAGCATGGCGTGTATCTGCCCGCGGTGGTGGGTTTGGTGGTTAAAGAAATGCGCGATGCACATCGCATAGGGTCGGGACACATCACGCCCCAATGCGCCGGAATGCCAGCTGAGTTCCCCCTCCAGATCGTCGGTATCCAACCGGTCGGCCCAACCGAGTATCCGGCGGTCGGCGCGCGTGCGTGTGGATTTGAACGCAGTCCAGTCAGGGTGCAGCGCGGCACTGCCCGGAATACCGCCCACGGGTGCATCCCAGCCATCGAAGCGCGACATCCAGATCGTATCCGCCCAGAGCAGATGGCTGAATGTTCCCATGATCGACCCAAAGAATGCGCCACGATCCGCAACGCGTGCGCCCTCATTCAGCTGATCCGCCGCTGTCACAAGCGACGCGTTCTGCCACATATTGTAGCGCGCCATCATTGCGCAGAACGAGGGCGAGACAATCATTTGCCCGGGCCGCTCCAGTCGATCGGGCAGATCTCTGCTGATTTTCCGCCGAAGTCCCAGATGCGGCCATAATCGCGCACCCGGCTTTTCTTGCCTTTGGCAGCGATGATGTCGGGGCCCATCCAGTATTGCGAATTCGTGATCGTGACCGGCTGATCGGGGTTGGCGCCGTCGATCATTTCAATTTCGCCCTGAATCTTGCGGCCAATGCGGATGCTGCGGGTCTTGCCTTCGCGGACGATCTCGACCGGTTCACGCTGGACCCCGATGATTTCGGACACCAGCATGGTAAAGAGGCCGGTTGTCCCGCCTGCCGCGCCGGAAAAAATCTGGCAAATACCGTCAAATGCCGCGTCGCTGGCACGATCATCGACATACAGCGCGACCTTCCAGTTTCCTTCGCCCATGCGACCGGGAATATCGGCCAGAATACCCACGTTCAGCCCCGACAGATCGGCACCGTCGTATTCGCCCTGATCGATGGCAATCGCCATCCATGCGTGACAATGCCCCTCGGTGGGAGGGTGCGCCCCAAGGCTGACGACGCAAGGGCAGAACACATCGCACGAGCAGTTCAGAAACAATTCGCCTTTGATGGCCCATTCGGGCAAAGGCGCGTTGTCGGGTTTCGGGTTTGCTGACATTTTCTATCCTCCGGTGAACAGTGGCGTGGCCACAACAGCCAGACCACCAACAATCAAAATCAGGCCCATCGGGCGCGTCACCCGGTGGCCGATCTGCGGCAGTTTCTCAATCACCATGAACAGGGTCGCCAGTCCCATCCACGCAAGGTTCATCACGCCGCCGGCAAAGCCGAGCGCCATGAAGCCCCAGCAGCAGCCGACACAGAATGCACCCAGCCCCAGCCCCATACGCAATCCGCCGGCCGCGCCGCTGCGCCAGTGACCCAAAAAGTAGGTCATCGGGCTGTGGCAGACGCCGTGGCAGACCTCTTTGGCGCGAGTGAACTGGAACGCGCCGACTGCGATCAGCAATCCCCCGGCAAAGAGCGGCGATTTGGCAATGCCCAGCATGTCCACCACACCGCCATAAAGCAGCGCGAGTTGAACGCCGGTGATCACGGCGGCGAACCCGACCCAGACGATGCCATATCCCGCCACAACGCCCAGCCACCCGGCGCGACTGCCATTGGCGGAGACCATCAAATCCTCGTAGCTGCGCAGTGTGGGCACCAGTGTCGGCAGCATCATCGCGGCCATCATAATCGCCCACATGGCAAAGAGCGGACCGAAACGCGCCATCGGCATGTCCATCGGCATCCGCGGGTCCATAGCCGCCATCATTGCGCCCTGCGTGCCCGGCCGCCCCAACAGATCGAGGTCCATTTGCATCGCCATCACATACATCATCCACCACGCAGCGAGGATCGCGGCGAAGAAGCCGAGCCACAGCACGTTCCGAAGCGGCGTTGCAAGAATGGTGCGCACGGATGGTTTTCCTCTGCTGAGTCGCAATTCACATCTTGCCGGGAAAATGTCAGACCTTTAAACGTCTGACAAATGAAATCTGTATCCGCCTCCAAACCCGCGCCGAAATCGGACTTGTCCGCACAGATTGCGACGGCGATTCGCGATGCGATCATCTCGGGCGAGATGATCGTGGATGAGCGGCTGCCTTCTGAGGCTGAACTGGCCGAGCAATTCAACGTCTCGCGCCCGACTGTCCGCGAGGCGCTAAAGCGGCTCGCGGCACAGTCGTTGATCCGTACCCAGCGCGGGGCATTTGGTGGGGCATTCGTCAATAGGCTGAGCTATTCCGAGGCCTATGGTCAGCAGATCACCACTGCGACACTGCTGCTGAGCATGAATGACGTCAGCTTTGATGTGGCCTGCGAGGCGCGCTATGCGCTGGAACGGGCCTGTGCGCCGCTGTCTGCCCTGCGCTGCACGGCGGACCAGTTGGCCAGCATGCGGGCGGAAATTCATCGACAGGGGCAACCGGGGCTGAGTGACGAAGGGTTCTGCGCCTCAGACGTAGCGTTTCACCGCGCGCTGGTGGACGGGGCGGGCAACCCGGTGCTGGGCTACCAGCTGGCCGGGGCGATAGAGGCGATGCAGCCGCTGATGAACATGATCACCTTTACCGCCCGGTCGCGCGGCGCGATCATCGCGCTGCACACCCGTATCGCCGACGCGCTGGAAGCGCGCGATGCCGCCGCTGCCGATGGCGCGCTGCAAGAGCTGGAGCGTTACACGTTGTCACTGGCGCGCGACGTCATGGCCGCGCGGCAAAAGCGTTAGGTCGCGCACCGCTCAGGCGGATGCCGGATAGTGCTGCGTATTGCCATCGCCCAGCACGGTCATGGTCATAGGCACATCCCACGGCATTGGATAGATCGTCTTTATCCGACAGTCCGGAGCGCCGATTCCGACGATGAGGGGTGGCGTTTCCATCGCTGCCAAGGTGCGGTCATAATACCCACCGCCATTGCCCAGACGGTATCCTGCCTCGTCCACGCCCAGCAGCGGTGAAATCACGATATCGGGCGTAGCCTCTGCCCCGTCAGAGGGCACGGGGATGTTCCAAATACCGCGCTCCATCGCGCAGCGTGGTGCCCATGTGCGGAAAATCAGGGGGGCGTTCTTCTCGACCACCACAGGCAGGACGATACGCGCGCGCGCCTCATGTGCGCGCGTCATCCAGTCGCGCAGGTCAGGCTCGGACCGGATCGGCCAGTAGGCAGCGATGATGCGACCTGCCAGATCGGTCAGTTCGCGGTCCAGCTCGGTCGCGATCGCATCCGACAATTGCGCGCGATCCTCGGCAGTGCCCGCGTTGCGCAGCGCATAGAGGCGCGCGCGCTCGGCCTTGCGAAAGCGGGACACATCGCGGGCGGTGGCCGGATCAATGGCGTGGCCGGCAATAATGAGATGTTGATAGCAGGGATCGTCGCCCGGTATGTCGTCGTCTGATCTGTCTTCGGAATGCATCGCGGGCCGCCCTCCTGAAACCTAACGGAATACAGGCCAGACGTGAGCATATCGCACCCGCGGTTGCAAGTGACGGATCGATACCGAAAGCGGCCTAGCCTTGGGGCGGCTGATCCGCATCGGGGTCGGCCTTGCCCACCCCGAGAAAGACGAATTTGAACGGCACGATCCACGCGAACCCGAGTACGACATAGAGCGGCAGTTGCACCCAGCGTGGCAAGTCACCCATCATCGCCACCAGACTGATGACCACCACGATATAGGCAGGCAACCCGATCAACAGGATCACCAGTGACCAGCGACGGCGGGCTTTGTAACTGAGCGCCATCAGTCAGCGAACGGGTCAGTGACAAGGATCGTGTCGTCACGCTCGGGCGAGGTCGAGACCATCGCGACCGGGCAATCAATCAGTTCCTCCACCCGGCGCACATACTTGATCGCGTTGGCCGGCAGGTCGGCCCAGCTGCGCGCGCTCTCAGTCGATTCGCTCCAGCCCGGCAATTCTTCGTAGATCGGGGTGCAGCGGGTCTGCGCATCCGCCGCCGTGGGCAGATAATCAAGCCGTGTGCCGTCCAGATCATAACCGACACAGACCCTCAGCACGTCGAATCCGTCCAGAACATCCAGCTTGGTCAGGGCGATGCCCTTGACACCGCTGGTGGCGCAGGTCTGGCGCACCAGTGCCGCGTCGAACCAGCCGCAGCGCCGCTTGCGCCCGGTGACTGTGCCGAATTCGCGGCCGCGCTCGCCCAGACGCTGACCATCGTCATCCTCCAGTTCGGTCGGGAACGGACCTTCTCCGACGCGGGTGGTGTAGGCTTTGACGATGCCCAGCACATAGTTAATGGCGTTTGGCCCGACTCCCACGCCCGTCGCGGCCTGACCCGCGATCACGTTCGACGAGGTGACAAAAGGATAGGTGCCGAAATCAATGTCCAGCAATGCGCCCTGTGCGCCCTCAAAGAGGATGCGTTTGCCCGCTTTGCGCTTGTCATTCAGCACTTTCCAGACCGGGGCCGCGTATTGCAGAATCTCGGGCGCGATGGCGCGCAACTGCGCGATCAGCGCGTCACGGTCAACCGGTTCGATCCCAAGGCCACGGCGCAACGGATCATGGTGCTGCAATGCGCGATCAACGCGCGCCTCAAGCGTGGCCGCGTCAGCCAAATCCGCCACGCGGACAGAGCGACGGCCCACTTTGTCCTCGTAGGCCGGGCCAATGCCGCGCCCGGTGGTGCCAATCTTGGTGCCCTTGCTGGCCGCTTCTTCGCGGGCGCGGTCCAGTTCGCCGTGGATCGGCAGAATCAGCGGTGTGTTTTCCGCAATCATCAGTGTCGCTGGCGTAATATCGACGCCCTGCTCGCGAATCTTCGCGATCTCTTCGACCAGATGCCAAGGATCCAGCACGACGCCATTGCCGATAACGCTCAGCTTGCCACCGCGCACCACGCCCGAAGGCAGCGCGTTCAGCTTGTATACCTTGCCGTCGATCACCAACGTATGCCCGGCATTGTGCCCACCCTGAAAGCGCGCGATCACATCAGCGCGTTCACTGAGCCAATCCACGATTTTGCCTTTTCCTTCGTCGCCCCATTGAGCGCCCACGACAACGACATTGGCCATGCTGATCCTCTTGAATTGCGGTCAAACCCGCGTCGGTATAGCGGGGCATACCGGACGGCGAAACCGTTAAATCGTCGCGCCCCTCTGGACACGACCCCGTGGTTGGGATCATTTTAGGCGCGGGAGCCATCCGAGAGGGCATATGGGGTTCATTATTCGCTGGTGCGTGGCGTTCGTATTGCTGGCCGCCACTTTCAATCCGACCGAGTGGAATTATGTCCACTGGGCAACACAGAATTATTCGGAGCAAATGCCGCTGGCGGTGTTGATCGGGTTGTTGCTGATGGTCGGCTACATCATCTACCTGCGTGCGACTCTGCGGTCCATCGGAGGATTTGGCATGTTGCTGATCGCGGCCATCATTGGCGCCGTGCTGTGGGTGCTCTTTGATTACGGGGTTCTGACGCTTTACAGTCAGGACGAAATGGTTTGGCTGGGGCTTGCCACTCTGGCCACAGTGCTGGGTATCGGCCTGAGCTGGAGCCATGTACGCCGCCGCCTGAGCGGGCAATCTGATATGGATGACGTGGGCGACTGATCAGATCGACAGATTGCCCCTGCCCTAGCTGAAGGCAGTTGCCGTGATTGTCGGGTTGCGGGGCGGCACGTTATTGCATAGATAGCGCCTGAACCAATCCAATGCGGGCCGTTACATGGAAAACGTCGTTCTCATCATCCATCTCCTTCTGGCACTGTCGCTGATCGGCGCAGTTTTGCTGCAACGCTCGGAAGGGGGCGGACTTGGCATGGGCGGAGGTGGCGGTGCTGCCGCGGGTCGCTCGGCCGGAACGGCGATGGGCAAGCTGACATGGATATTGGCGATTGCATTCATCTGCACGTCAATGGCGCTGACCGTGATCGCCGCACGCAACGCGGCGGGCAGTTCGGTGCTGGACCGGATCGTTGACAGTCCGGCCCCCTCAGCGGCAGAGGAAGAAACGCCCGGCCTGTCCGGTGGCAGCCTGCTGCCGCCTGCGGCGGACGACGACGCACCACTTCTGCCGACGGCGGAGTAATACAACTAGGCCTTGGGCTATACCGAATTTCCGTAACATCATGTTGCGGCGCGGTTGCACAACAGGGCCGAATCCTGATAGGCTTAAATCCCGTGGGCTGCGGTATTCCGCACGCTACCAGTGATGCTTTGTTGCTGATCTGACGAGGCTTGGGCCAGAAACAACACGGGGGGTCGCCGACGCATGGCGCGCTATATATTCATCACAGGCGGCGTGGTTTCCTCTCTGGGCAAGGGTCTGGCCTCGGCTGCACTCGGCGCGCTGTTGCAGGCACGCGGATTTTCCGTCCGGTTGCGCAAGCTCGATCCCTACCTGAATGTCGATCCTGGCACGATGTCACCGTTCGAACATGGCGAAGTGTTCGTGACCGACGATGGTGCCGAAACCGATCTGGATCTGGGCCATTACGAACGGTTCACCGGCGTGCCTGCGCGCATGACCGATTCCGTCAGTTCCGGACGCATCTATTCGGATGTGCTGGAGAAAGAGCGCCGCGGCGACTATCTGGGCAAGACCATTCAGGTGGTTCCGCATGTCACCAACCAGATCAAAGAATTTCTGGATGTGGGCGATGGTGAAGTGGATTTCATGCTCTGCGAGATCGGCGGTACTGTGGGCGATATCGAAGGGCTGCCGTTCTTTGAGGCGATCCGCCAGTTCAGCCATGATCGCCCGCGTGGTCAGTGTATTTTCATGCACCTCACCCTGCTGCCCTATCTGGCGGCGAGTGGTGAGCTGAAGACCAAGCCGACCCAGCACAGCGTCAAAGAATTGCAGAGCATCGGCATCGCGCCCGATATCCTCGTCTGCCGATCCGAGCAACCGATCCCGGAAAAGGAACGCGAGAAGATCGCCCTGTTCTGCAATGTCCGCAAAGAGGCGGTGGTGGCTGCATACGATCTGAAATCCATCTATGAAGCGCCACTGGCCTACCACCACGAAGGGCTGGATCAGGCTGTTCTGGATGCGTTTCAGATATCACCTGCCCCACGCCCCGATCTGGACGTTTGGCGCGATGTGGTCGACCGGACTCACAAGACCGATGGCACTGTGAACATCGCCATTGTCGGCAAATACGTCCAGTTGGAAGATGCATATAAATCGATCAAAGAAGCACTGACGCATGGCGGCATGGCCAACCGGGTCAAGGTCAACGTCGAATGGGTCGACGCCGAAGTGTTCGATACCGAAGACCCCGCCCCGCACCTTGAAGGCTTTCATGCAATCCTCGTGCCCGGTGGCTTTGGCGAGCGCGGCACCGAAGGCAAGATCAAGGCTGCCGAATTTGCCCGCACCCGCAAAATTCCCTATCTCGGCATTTGCCTCGGTATGCAGATGGCGGTGATTGAGGCGGCTCGCAACGTCGCGGGGATCGAGGCGGCGGGGTCCGAGGAGTTCGACCACGAGGCCGGGCGCAAGCGGTTCGAGCCGGTGGTTTACCACCTCAAGGAATGGGTACAGGGCAATGCCAAGGTCCGCCGCAAAGTCGGCGACGACAAGGGCGGAACGATGCGGCTGGGCGCCTATGACGCCACCCTAAAGGAGCGGTCAAAGGTCGCGAAGGTCTATGGCACAACCACCATCGAGGAACGTCATCGCCACCGCTATGAGGTGGACATCAAGTATATGGACAAGCTGGAAAAATGCGGTCTGCGGTTTTCGGGCATGTCGCCCGATGGACGGCTTCCCGAGATCGTCGAATGGGCCGATCATCCTTGGTTCATCGGGGTGCAATTCCATCCCGAGTTGAAATCAAAACCCTTTGCGCCGCATCCGCTCTTTGCCGATTTCGTGCGCGCGGCGATCGAGACGTCGCGTCTGGTCTGAGTTCACCACAGGATGGGGCTCGGCCCCACGTTAAGTTTTCCCACGTTGAATTTTCAATGAAAACGCAACGCCCCCGGGGTAGTTCGACCAAGAAAAAGCCCTTTTTTTTCTACCGGTTCCGGATATCTTTGCAGAAGGCACTCAGCCGGCGTTATCCAAACAGGTCGCCAGGCGATCAGCCCATCAGCGCCTCGGCGGCTGCGCGGGCCTCGTCGGTCACGCGATCGCCCGACAGCATGCGGGCAATCTCGTCCACGCGGTCCTGAGTGTTCAGCGGTGTCACGGTCGAGAGCGTCTGTTCGCCCGTCACACGCTTTTCGACGCGCCAATGGTGCCCGGCCAGCGCCGCGACCTGTGGCGAATGGGTGACCACCAAGACCTGCCCACCCTGTGCCAATTGCGCGAGACGCCGACCGACGGCGTCGGCAGTGGCACCACCCACGCCGCGATCAATCTCGTCGAAGATCAATGTGAGGCCGCTTTGTGTGCCGGTCAGACACACCTTGAGCGCCAGCAGAAAGCGGCTTAGCTCGCCCCCGGATGCAATTTTGGCCAGCGGTCCTGACGGCGCGCCGGGGTTGGTGGCGACGCGAAAGGCAACCTCGTCAGTGCCTTCGGGGCCGGGGTCCGTCTCGATGATGCTGGTTTCAAAGACCGCGCGCTCCATCTTGAGCGGGGCAAGTTCTGCCATAACCGCCGCATCGAGCCGGGTTGCGGCCTCGACGCGAGCTGTGTGAAGCGTGGTCGCGGCCGTCGCGTATGTCTCGGCTGCCTGCCGCGCGGCGGCGCGCAGCGTGGCCAGATGGGAATCGCCATCGTCAAGCGCGCTGAGGCGCGTGCGCAATTCGGTGGCGAAATCGCCCAGATCATCCGGGGCCACACCATGTTTGCGCGCCAGCGCGCGGATCGCAAAGAGCCGTTCTTCGGCGGCTTCCAACTCGAGCGGATCAAAGCTGAGTGCGTCGAGGCAGTCGGCGACACCGCGCCCTGCCTCGTCCAGTTCGACCATTGCCCGCGCCAGCGCGGCGAGTGGCGCATCAAGCCGCCCCTCTACGGCATCTGCCGCACCCTCGAGCCAGCGCAGCGCATCGGATGCTGCCCCCTCGGCACCCTCCAGCCCCAGCGCCTGCTGCGCGCGCTGCACGTCGCCGCGCATCTTTTCCGCGCCCTGCATCATCCGTCGGCGGCTGTCGAGATCGGCCTCCTCGCCCGGTGCCGGGTTCAACGCGTCCAGCTCAGTGACGGCATGGCGCAGAAAATCTTCTTCTTCGCGCACGGCGGCCAGTGCCGTTTCGGCATCGGATTCGGCGCGGCGCGCTGCGCTCCAGCCCTTCCAAGCGGCTCGGACCTCTGCCCGCACGGCGTCAAGCGCGCCAAACGAGTCGAGCATCTGGCGATGGCCGCGTGGATTCAGCAACCCCCGGTCGTCATGTTGACCGTGTAGTTCTATCAATGTGTCGGATAGCCGGCGCAGCACCTCGCCCGAACAGCGTCGGTCGTTGACCCAAGCTGTCTTGCGTCCGTCAGCGGCATTGATACGGCGCAGGATCAGCGTGTCACCGCCCGGCAATCCGGCCTCGGCGAGCACTGCATGGGCGGCGTGGTCATCCGGCAGGTCAAATTCGGCAGTCACTTCGCCTTGATCTGCGCCACTGCGCACCAGTTCGGCCCGGCCACGCCATCCGAGAACAAAGCCGAGGCTGTCGAGAAGGATGGATTTCCCCGCGCCGGTTTCGCCGGTCAGCACGTTCAGACCGGGCGCGAAGCCCAGCTCGAGCCGGTCGATGATCAGCATGTCGCGGATGTCCAGATGGCGCAGCATCGTTTTGCCCCGTAGGGTGGGCCTTAGCCCACCGCCCGTGTTACAGCCATTCGCCCTTGATCATCTGGCGATAGACCTGTCGCAGCCAGTTGTCGCCGCGCGCCTCCAGTGCCAGACCACGCCGAGTCAGCAATTCGTAGCTATCCTCGTACCATTTCGTGCCGCGGAAGTTGTGGCCCAGAATCGCACCAGCGGTCTGTGCCTCGTCCGTCAGGCCAAGTGATACGTAGGCTTCGACCAAGCGGTGCAGCGCCTCGGCTGTGTGGGATGTGGTCTGGAAATCCTCGACCACCACACGGAATCGGTTAATCGCAGCGGTAAAATGATCGCGGCGCAGATAGTACCGCCCGACTTCCATTTCCTTGGAGGCGAGGTGGTCAAAAGCCAGATCGAATTTCAGAATCGCAGAGCGGGCATATTCACTGTCGGGATAAACCTCGATCACGCGGCGCAGCGATTGCAGCGCCTGAAAGGTCAGGCCCTGATCGCGGCCAACTTCGTCGATCTGGTCATAATAGCTAAGGGCGAGCAGATACTGCGCATAGGCCGCATCCTCGTCCGTCGGGTAAAAATCAATATAGCGTTGCGCGGCAGAGCGGCTGGCCTCGTAATCCTCATCAAGGTGATAAGAATAGGCCTGCATGATGACCGCGCGCTTGGTCAGGTCGGAATACGGGTATAGCCGTTCAACCTCGGCAAAGCTTTGCGCAGCCAATTCCGGGTTGTTCTGCGCCAGATCGTATTCGCCACGCTCAAAGATATGTTTGGCTGAGAAGTTCTCATAGTCCACGTCGCCGCGTTCAAGCTTGCTATTGATACCGCTGCACGCCGTCAGGCCAAGCGCCAGCACAAGTGCCGCCGCCGTCCGTGTCGCGATTCTGCCGTAAACTTTGCCGCGCATCATGCCGGACCGGTCCCCTAACCCAAGTAGAGGTTTTGTAGCCCAATCATAACGGCTGTGCCAGTGAAGAAATCTCTTGTTTGCTATGGTGTTGGTGCAATCCCGCCCACTGCCGGGATTCGGTTTCTCAATAGCAGGCGTCAGGTTGAAATTTCCCGTGGTGTTTCGCCCGGAGGGTTTCAACCGAAAGGAAGCATTCTGGTCGTGCTGTAAAAGCTGCGGCTGGGAGGTTACGAACATGGGTTGACGTGCTGTCAGGCGACGCGCGGCAACTCGCCCCAATGTACACCAGCGCCGGGCAGAGTGGCTGCAACAGAGGCGTCACAGGTCACCCACTCGTAGCTGTCGGGTGTTGCAAAGAGCGTGCGCAACAGTTCGTTCGTCAGGGCGTGACCGGCACGCGATCCACGATAAAGGCCCAGTATGGGGGCCCCTGCCAGCGCCAGATCGCCCAGTGCATCCAACATCTTGTGGCGCACGGCCTCGTCTGTGTGACGCAAGCCACCGGGGCTGAGAACATCCGCGCCGTCAACGACAACGGCATTTTCCAGCGATCCACCCAGCGCAAGACCGTTTGCGCGCATCTCGTCTACATCCGCCTTACGGCAAAATGTGCGGCTGCTGGCCAGTTCGCGCACAAAGCTGCCATTGGCCATGTTCAGCGTTTTCTTTTGCACACCGATAGCGGCGTCCGCGAAATCAATGTCGAATTCGATCGTCAGCGCATCTTGTGGGGTCAGACGCGCCACGGCATCACCACGGCGCACTTCGATTGGCTTCAGCACACGCAGCGCCCGTACCGGGCGATAGAGTTGGCGCAGGCCACAAGCGAGAATGCCGCGCACAAATTCGACGGAACTGCCGTCAAGAATCGGTGCTTCGGGACCATCGACGGTGATCAGCGCGTTATGAACGCCACAGCCCATCAGCGCAGCCATCACGTGTTCTACCGTAGATACCTGAACACCCTTGTCGTTTTCGAGACGGGTGCAGAGTGGTGATTGCAACACGCGGTCCCACAGCGCAGGAATATCACCTGTGCCCGATGCACAGTCCACGCGGCGGAACACAATCCCATGATCCGCTCCAGCGGGGCGGATCACCATACGCGCGGCATGGCCTGAATGCAGGCCGACACCGTCGAAGGGGATTGGGGTGTTCACAGTGGTTTGCAATTTGTCCTCATACGCCAGAGTGAGTGGTATCTCTGAAGTGGTAACGCATGAAGTAATGAACGGGTGCCGAAGCCTCAACTCAATCTTTGCAACCGAATGAAACATCCATGTAACAAAGCTCGGCAGTTTTTTGCCGAATGCCATAAACCCATTTGTTTACCATGCGTTACGCGGCACGATTTCTGCGGCTAAAACAGAAAAAGGGCCGCCTTGGGCGGCCCAATTTCAAAGATTCCAGAACATGCCCCGACGTCAGTTTGCCTGACGACGCAGGAAGGCCGGGATTTCGATTTGCTCGTCACGCTCGTCTTCCGGCTCCGCGCGTGCGGGCTGTGCCTGCATCGATGGTTGCTGGCGTGCAGGGCGCTGCGGTTCGGATTCTTGTGCGTGGCCGGTCATCCGGTTGAGCAGCGAATTGATCCCAAAACGTGGGCGCTCTGCCTGTGTTTCAGCAGCGCGCTGAGGCTCGGACTGTTGCGTTTTTTGCGGATTGCTGCGCGGCGAAGCATTGCCAACTGCGGCCTGCAACCGTGCCATCGCTTCGGGCGATGGGGTGCCGGCGGCAGGGGCGCGAGGGGCAACATAAGCATCCAGATCTTCTTCGTGATGCTGCGTACGCTCAGCGGCGGCAGGCGGCACATAGGCTGGCGGGGGCAGGTCATCGGCCTGCGCACGCGCGGCGGGTGCCATGCGCGCGGGGGCCTCGTGTCCTGCGTTCTGCGGCTCAAAGATGTCTTCCATCTGATCTTCGGCGGCAGCGCGTTCTGCCTCTACCTGAGAGAACAGCGAAGGTTCTTCTGAGACTTCGGCGCTGGCAGCAATGGGTTCTGCCATTTCTTCACGAACATCTTCCTCGGGCGCGTGATGTTCCTCGGAGGGAACATGCTGGCGCAGAGGTTCGGCCAGAGAACGGCGCGGCACGGGGATGTCCGTGACATTTTCATTGGCATCAATACCCGTGGCGACGACGCTGACGCGCATCGAACCTTCCATCGCGGGGTCAAGCGTGGAACCGACGATGATATTCGCCTCTGCGTCCACTTCTTCGCGGATGCGGTTGGCAGCTTCGTCCAGTTCGAACAGGGTCAGATCGTGACCACCGGTGATGTTGATCAGCACACCCTTGGCGCCACGCAGGCTGATTTCGTCCAACAGCGGGTTGGCGATCGCCTTTTCGGCGGCCTGAATCGCGCGATCTTCGCCGCTGTCCTCGCCGGTACCCATCATCGCCTTGCCCATCTCGTCCATGACGGCACGGACATCGGCAAAATCGAGGTTGATCAACCCGGGGCGCACCATCAGATCGGTCACACCCTTGACGCCCTGATAAAGAACGTCGTCAGCCATCGAGAAGGCTTCGGTAAATGTGGTTTTCTCATTCGCCAGCCGGAACAGGTTCTGGTTGGGGATGATGATCAGCGTATCAACGACCTTTTGCAGGGCTTCCACCCCGTCCTCGGCCTGTTTCATCCGCTTGCCGCCCTCAAATTGGAACGGTTTGGTCACGACACCGACGGTCAGCACGCCCAATTCACGCGCGGCCTGCGCGATGATCGGCGCGGCCCCGGTACCCGTGCCACCACCCATACCGGCAGTGATAAAGCACATGTGTGCGCCCGCCAGATGGTCGACGATCTGTTCAATGCTCTCTTCGGCGGCAGCGGCCCCGACAGAGGCCCGCGCGCCTGCACCCAGACCTTCGGTTACTTTGACACCCAACTGCACGCGGCTTTCCGCGTTGCTTTGCTGAAGCGCCTGAGCATCGGTATTGGCAACGACGAAATCGACACCATCCAGCTCTTTTTCGATCATGTTGTTGACCGCGTTGCCACCTGCCCCGCCGACACCGAATACGGTGATCCGGGGTTTCAGCTCTTCACGACCTGGCATTGTGAGATTCAATGTCATTGCTCTGTCCGCCTGATGTTACGCCCGCAGTTTCGGGCCGTTTTTTTCTGCCTATACCCGTCATTATTACCCATGAGGGGTGTGATCGTCACCAAAAAAACACGAAAAACCCGCAAAATATGGACCTTTTTTTGGATGTTTCCGCGGGATTTCGCCGATCACACCGCATATTGCGTTTACCAGTTGTCCTTGAACCACTTCACGGCTCTCTTAAGGGACCGCGCCGGATAACGATCCACCGGCAGTTCAAAGTCCCACCATTCGTCCTGAGGATTGGCCGCAAAGAGGCACATACCCACCGCGCTGGCAAATCCCGCACCGGTCGCGGCCTGTGGTAGACCGTGCACCCGCAGGGGTCGTCCGAGGCGTACTTGCTGTCCAAGGATACGACTGGCCAGCCCGTCCAGACCCGGAATTTGGCTGCCTCCGCCGGTCAACACGATCTGCTGGCTCGGCAGATATTCGAACCCGGCCGCATCAAGACGTGCGCGCACTTCTTCCAGTATCTCTTCGACCCGAGGGCGCATGATACCGATCAGCTCCGCGCGGCTGACGGTGCGGCGGTCGCGATCCCAGTCGCCGGTATCCCCGCCGATCTCGATCATCTCGCGATCATCCATGCCGGTGGCGACGACGCCGCCGTAGAATGTCTTGATCCGTTCAGCCACAGAGGTCGGTACTTGCAGGCCCATCGAGATGTCGCCGGTGACATGATCACCGCCCATGCGCACGGAATCCGCGTAGATCATATGTTTCTTGATAAAGATCGATATGCTGGAAGACCCGCCCCCAAGGTCGATGCAGGCAGCGCCCAACTCTTGTTCGTCCTCGACCAATGAGGAGACGCCGCTGACATAGCCCGACGAGGCGACACCGGCGAGTTCCAGATCGCAGCGCTTAACGCAATGGGCGAGGTTCTGGATCGCGATGCTGTCAACCGTCAGCATGTGCATATCCGTGGCCAGCGTCTGACCTAACTGGCCACGCGGATCAATCAGGCCGGACCGATGATCCAGTGCAAAGTTTACCGGCTGGGCATGCAGGACCTCACGACCATCTCCGATGTCGGGCAAATCACATGCGCTCAGAACGCGGCTAACGTCCTGTTCCGTCACGACCTGACCTTCCAGTTCCACCTGCCCTGCCAATCCGTAGCTGCGCGGTTGCGCGCCGGAAAAGCACGCGATCACATGGTCGACACGCATGTTGGCCATCTTTTGCGCGGCTTGTACCGCGGTGCGAATGGCACGCTCGGTTTCCTGCATCGCCTCGATCTCGCCAAAGCGGACACCGCGCGACCTGGTTGTGGCGGCACCGATCACCCGAAACCCCGCCTGCCCGGCCATCGCGCCGATGCCGTCAGCCTCAGTCAGCCCATCGGTGCCATCGAACCGCAGCACCAAGCAGGCGATTTTCGAGGTGCCAACATCCAGCACCGCGACGACGCCGCGCTGCATCGCCGCACGGCGCATGTTGCGCATCGCGCGTTGGGATTCTGTATAGTTCAATCATTGCTCACCTGTCCCACACCCATGTTACGCACGCTCCACCAGCTTTCGACGGCGCGCTCCCGCATTCTCAGCGTCGGCCGCGCAGCCAGACGCATGTCCACCGCCGCGATGTCGCGCTCTAGCATTTCCTGACTTTCATTCAGCACGATCACGCGCTCCAGCGCGCGGATCGGATTTTCGACCGGCAGCATGATCCGCTGATCACGGTCCAAAACCACGTCCCAGCGTCGTTCGCCCATCCGAACCAAGCCGCGCAGGCGCAGACGCAATGGACCGGCTGCATTTCGGATTTCCAGCGCCTCGGCGACATGCACATCGGCCCCTTTGCCGGTCAGCACCGGCAGGTCAGGCCGCGCCGCGCGCGATGGTGCGACGCCAATAACGACGCCGTCGATATCAATGACCTGCAAGCCCGCCCGCGTCCGCAACAGCGCGACGGGCTGGCGTTCTTGGACCCGCACCTCGAGAACGCCGCCCTGACGCAGGCGCACAGCTGCCGACGCCACCGCAGGCAGGTTTTCGACGGCGCGACGTACATCATCAAGTTCCATGTCAAAGGAACTGGCGGGGAGTCGGTAGGGAAACCCGTCGTGAATGGCCTCGGCCACGGCCGTGCTTGCACCCTCGACCGCCAGCAATTTGACCATGAATTCCGAGCGCGTTTCGAATTGCTCGCGCAGATCAACGGCCGTCAGCCATATTTTCTGCTGAACATGGGCTTGCGACAAATAGCTGGTCGCCCCCACGAAACAGATCGTGAAAGGAATGCCAAAGCGCAGCAGACGCCGGTAGAGTGGGGTCAGCAGGATACGGTGCACGCGGTAGGACCACCGCGACGGCGCGGGATCGGAGCGGGATATCTGCGCACGTCCGGCGCGGCGCTTCATCTCGGGCATGAGGCATCCTCCACCATCCAGCGACAGAACGCGCCGAACGAAATGCCCATCACTTGTGCCTGTTCAGGGCTTAGCGATGTGGGGGTCATGCCGGGCTGGGTGTTCGTCTCCAGCAGGATCAGGCCATCAGTGCCGCGTGCCTCGTCCCAGCGAAAGTCGGTACGGCTGACACCGCGACACCCCAGCGCACGATGGGCACGCAGGGCGTAATCCATGCATAGATCGAATATTTCGGTCGGGATGTCCGCGGGAACGACATGGCGCGATCCGCCGACTTCGTATTTGGCTGAATAGTCATACCAGCCATCGGTGATTATGTCGGTTACGGTCAGCGGGCGATCGCCCATCACGGTGGTCGTCAGCTCGCGGCCCGGTGCATAGGTTTCCACCATCACTACATCGGGCATATCATCGCTCAGCTGCGGCGGACTGTTGGCCGCCTCGTGCACGATGTAGACACCGACAGAGGACCCTTCGTTGTTGGGCTTGACCACATAGGGCGGGGTCATCACGTGACGGCTGCGCACCTCGTCGCGGGGTGCCAGCACGCTGTCCACGACCGGTAGGCCAGCAGCGCGGTAGGCGGCTTTGCTGGCTTCCTTGTCCATCGCGAGCGCCGAGGCCAGAACGCCGGAATGGGTATAGGGAATCCCGAGCCATTCCAGCATCCCCTGCACGCAGCCATCCTCGCCCCAACGGCCATGCAGCGCGTTAAAGACAACGTCGGGTTTCAGATCTGTCAGATGCGCAGCCAAATCGCGGCCAGCGTCAAGCTCGACCACGTCATAGCCTTCTTCCCTTAGCGCGGTGGCGCATTCGCGCCCAGACGACAGTGACACGTCATGTTCTGCTGACGGGCCGCCCAATATCACCGCAACTTTCGGGGTTGTTCTGCTCGAACGAACCACCTTTATGCCTCAATGTCCCGGGCCGTTTTCGGCCCTGTTTTTATCTGCTCAGGGCGTTTTGCCCTCTGATGGGGCCGGTTCACCGACCCTCATGATTTCCCACTCTAGCTGGATTGCACTGTTTTGAAAAACCTTTTTTCGGACATCCTCACCAAGAGTTTCAAGATCGGCAGCTGTGGCGCCACCGGTGTTGATCAGGAAGTTTGAATGTTTCTCGCTCATCTGCGCGCCGCCACGTCGCGCGCCGCGCATTCCGGCGTCGTCGATCACCTTCCATGCCTTGAGTTCATGGGTATCGTCGGCCTGTCCTGTGCTGCTGAACCCGGCAGGGTTGCGGAACGTGCTGCCCGCGGTGCGGTCCTTGGTGGGCTGGGTTTCGTCACGCTTGGCCAGTTGCGCGGTCATCCGCGCATCAAGCGCATCGGGATCGCCCGACGGCCCGCGCAAGACCGCATGCGTAATCACCCAGCCGTCGGGCAGATCGGTCTGGCGGTAGCGAAAGTTCAGATCCTCGGCGCTCAGCGTGACCACCTCACCCGCCCGTGTCACGGCGCGCGCGGACACGAAAGCATCCGCCGTATAGGTGCCATAACAGCCTGCATTCATCCGCACCGCACCGCCGATTGCGCCGGGGATCGTCCGCAGGAACGTCAGGTCGATGCCTGCCTGTGCCGCCTTGCGCGCCACATGTGCATCCAGTGCTGCGGCCCCGGCGGTGACGTGATCGCCTGCAACCTCGATCCCGTTAAAACCACGCCCAAGGCGGATCACCACTGCGCGCAATCCGCCGTCGCGCACGATAAGATTGCTGCCAACCCCCATCGGGAACACCGGGATGGCCGGGTCGAGATCGCGCAGGAATGCGGCGAGGTCATCCTCGTCCGCGGGCTGAAACAGCCAATCGGCAGGTCCGCCGACGCGCAGCCATGTGAGGTCGGCCAAGCGGCGGTTCGGCGAGAGTTTGCCGCGTGGGGTGGGGAGTTGGGTCATGTGCATCGGGTAAAGTTTTGCTGACGTTGGTGCAAGATCGTTCTGCGCGAAGTGCAGCGCGGGTGTAGTTTGACAGAATTGCCCGGCGCTTTGCACGGCGCCGCGACCGCAGCTGACACAAAGATCGCCATGCATCTGATCGCTCAGAAATCCTGATACCAGATCAGGCCCAAAATTGCCCCCAACGCACCGCCCAACAGGCCGGCAGGCATCAGGAATCCCAGTACCTCGCCAACAAAGTCAGCGCGGATCCCGTATGACGTCACCACCCAGAATAGCCCCGCGCAGAGTGCAGCACAGCCGATCCAGCCGACGAAAACATAACGCCATGGGTAATCAGCGCACGCCATGAAGGCCGCAATCGCACCGAACAGGAATGCCGAGGCAAGTCGCACCAAGACCGGTAGGATATCGCTTGACCCTTCCATCCCGATCAGCTCTGCCGACGCACCCAGCGCCACAGGTAGATCATCGGCCAGCGCAGCATCGACATCGCCGCGACGAGGCAGGCCAATCCCCACCATGGCCCCATCTGATAGGTCACGAAGCCGAGGATCGGGATACCAATGACAATCAGCCCATAGGCCAGCCGCCAGTGATTATCGCGACTGGGCCGCATTGCCAACAGATTGGCGACCAACACCCAGAGGCACGCAAGGATCAGAGACAACGGCATCAACCTATCCTTTTCTCAATTGATCTGGCAGCGCGTTGGCCCACGTGCTGATCGTACCTGCACCGAGGCAGACGACCATATCACCCGGCCCAGCCTGTTCGCGGATCAATCGCACCAAATCATCCTCGCCCTGAATCGCGCGGGCGTGGCGGTGGCCATGACGGATCAAGCCCGCGACCAGATCATCGCGGCTGGCACCTTCGATCGGGGCTTCGCCTGCGGCGTATACTTCGGCGATGGCGACGACGTCGGCCTCGTTGAAACAGGCGCAGAAATCCTCGAAATGATGGCTCAGGCGGGTGTAACGGTGGGGCTGATGCACGGCGATGACGCGGCCTTCGGTGGCTTGGCGTGCGGCCTTGAGCACGGCGGCAATCTCGGTCGGGTGGTGGCCGTAATCGTCTATGATGGTGACGCCGTCCACCTCGCCCACGCGGGTAAAGCGGCGATTGACGCCACCGAACGCGGCAAGTGCTTCGCGGATTTCATCCGCCTTCATGCCCAAATGGCGTGCGACCGCCACAGCGCTGAGCGCGTTGCTGACGTTGTGATCGCCGGGCATGGGCAACATGCACCCTTCGATCACCTTGCCTTCGGTCTGCAACTGCACGTCGAAATAGGCAGCCCCTGCCTTGTAATGCAGATTGACCGCGCGAACATCGGCTTGCTTGTTAAATCCGTAGGTCACGACGCGACGATCGGTGATCTTGCCCACCAGCGTCTGCACATCGGTATCGTCAGTGCAGCAGACAGCCAGACCATAGAACGGGATATTGGACACAAAATCGAGAAAGCCCTGATGCAGCGCCGCCTCTGTGCCCCAATGCTCCATATGCTCGGGGTCGATATTGGTCACGATGGCAATGGTGGCGGGCAGCCGGTTGAAGGTGCCGTCACTCTCGTCGGCCTCGACCACCATCCATTCGCCCTGCCCCACCCGGGCGTTGGAGCCATAGGCATGGATAATGCCGCCGTTGATCACTGTGGGATCGAATTTACCGTGATCCAGCAACGCGGCAACCATCGTGGTTGTCGTCGTCTTGCCATGCGTGCCCGCGACGGCGACGTTGGATTTCAGGCGCATCAGTTCCGCCAGCATTTCTGCCCTGCGCACGATGGGCAAACCGCGCGCGCGGGCGGCGTCCAACTCGGGGTTGCCGGGTTTGATGGCGGACGAAATAACAACCACCTCGGCCTCTGCGATATTCTCGGCCTTCTGGCCCTCAAAGATCAGCGCGCCATTTTCGGCCAACCGGTCGGTGATCGGAGTGCGTTTCAAATCGCTGCCCTGCACCACATACCCGTGGTTCAGCAGCACCTCGGCGATGCCGGACATGCCGATGCCGCCGATACCGACGAAATGGATGGGGCCGACGTCGCCGGGCAGTTTGGTCGCGGCTGCGTTCATTTCGGTTTCCTGCCTTGGTCTGCGAGGGTCTGCACCAGATCGGCCAGATGGGTAGACGCGTCCGGCATGGCGCAACTCATCGCTGCGCGCGACATTTGCGCGGCTCCCTCGGGGTGGTTCAACACGGTTTCGATTTGCGCGCTCAACGCGTCGGGCGTCAGCGCGGCCTCGGGGATCAGAATCGCGCCGCCAGCCTCGGTCAGGTGGCGCGCATTTGCGGTCTGATGATCGCCCACCGCAATCGCAAGCGGAATCACGATGGCCGGACGTCCGATCACGCTGATATCAGCGATGGACGACGCGCCAGCGCGACTAATCACCAACTGTGCCTCGCTCATCCGGCGCGGGACATCGCGAAAGAACGGCTCGACATCCGCGTCGATGCCGTTTTCGGCATAGTAGGTGGCGACACGTACCTGATCCTCGCCGCGCGCCTGATGGCTGACGCGAATGTTGCGCAGCATCTCCATCGGTAGTGCGGCAATCGCGGGTGGCACCAGATCACTGAGGATGCGCGCGCCCTGACTGCCGCCGATCACAAGGATCGACATGGGGTAATCACCCGGCGGGATATACCCTGCACCGGCCCGCTCCAGCACGGCCGCGCGGACTGGGTTGCCGACATGCTCGGCAGTGGTGCCCTCTGGCAGATCGGTGGGCCATGTACCGCAGGCGATCATATCGACGCGCTTGGCAAACGCGCGGTTCACCCGTCCCAACACGCCGTTTTGTTCGTGCACCATACGCGGACGCCGCAGTAGCACGGCCGCGCTAAGGGCGGGTATCGTCGGGTAGCCGCCAAATCCGATCACCATGTCGGGTTTGTCACGCAGCATACGCACCGTCGCACCGATCACCCCCGCCGCGATACGAAAGGGCGCGATCATTTTGGCCAGAACGCCGCCACGCGCAAAGGTCGCGCTGCTGATCTGCTCGATCTCGACCGAATGCGGGAAACCGCCGGTATAGCGCGCGCCACGGGCATCGGTGCTCAGCTTGACCCGCCAGCCGCGGCGCAGCATGACCTCGGCCAAGGACTGCGCGGGGAACATATGCCCGCCTGTGCCGCCTGCGGCCATCAGCAGGAGTGGTTGCCGTTCGCTCATGTCTGCCCTCTCGGGCGGGTATTACCCCGCCGCAAATCGTTATCTCACCCGACCGCGCAGGATATCGCCAATCTCGCCTTGCGGGCGCGTGCGGGTAAAGGCGAAAAGCATCCCGAGCGCAAGCCCGCCTGCGATCAAAGATGACCCACCATAGCTGACGAAAGGAAGCGTCATGCCTTTGGCCGGCAGTAACCGCACCGCGACGCCCATGTTGATCATCGCCTGCACACCGAATGCAGCGGCCAATCCAGTGCCCGCCAGCCGGATGAACGGATCGCGCTCGCGCATCAGGCGCAGCAGCGACCTGACCACGACGAGCGTGTAAAGCGTGATGATCACCAGCACCAGCACCAGCCCGTATTCCTCGGCGGCCACGGCGATGATGAAATCGGTATGTGCATCAGGTAGTGACCATTTCACCTCGCCCTCGCCCACTCCGACGCCGAAAAAACCGCCCTCGCGGATTGCATTCGAGGCAAAACCCAACTGCGTCGTCGGGTCGACATCGGGGCTGAGAAACCCGTCGATCCGGCGCGCGAAGTGCTCGGAATTGGCATAGGCAAAGCTGCCCACAAGCACGACGCACCCTGCCATGATCAGCAGTAGCAGGATCGGCGCACCGGCGACGAAATACATCACGCCCCAAGAAAACAGCACCAGTGACGCCTGACCGAAATCGGGCTGTAGCGCCAGAAAGGCCACGATCACCAGCGCCAGCAGGAATGACCATGACAGGCCGGGCGGGCCGTTGATCTCGCGGCTGGCGGCCATCATCCAGGCAGCTGCGACCACGAAGCCGGGCTTGAGAAACTCTGACGGCTGGATGCTGGCAAAGCCGAGGCTGTACCATCGCACGGCCCCCTTGCCGAAATCCGTGCCAAGCACGGGCAGCAATGCCAATGCTACGAATGACACAACAAATCCGATCACAGCGAGACGCCGCACCAGCAGGGGGCTCATCATCGAGGCCATCAGCATCGCGATCATCGCCATACCGCCGAAAAACGCCTGCCGCTGCACGTAGTGGAATGGCGCGAACCCGTTCTTTTCCGCCAATGGCGGCGATGCGGCAAAGCCCAGAAGCAACCCGATCCCGAACAGGATCAGCACACTGGAGATCGACCATTTGTCGATCGTCCGCCACCATTTCGGCAAAACCGGTTCGACATCGCGAACGGGTACTGCCCCATAGACCATCTCTGTCATGACAACCGCCGATTACTGCCTCAAGTCGCGCCCCTTTGCGGGGTCTGGGACACAGACTAGCAGGAAGAGGCGATTGAGGGAAGCGTCCAGTGCGCAATGTCGGCGCGCGGCTCAGGACCGGTGCGTGCCCCGGATCGGATAGTCCTTGTTGCGTATGAATTCCAGACCACCCGCCAACCCTTCAAGGTCAGGTCGGGAAAAGGGCGCATTCGAGACATCCACAATGTGCAGATCGCCATTCGCATTGATCACGAACAGACCCGGCTCCGCAAAGGGACGGTCCGTTTCCTGTGGGCTGCGCGGGTCCGAGATATAGAGGCCAAGGGCGCGCATCTGAGCAATGCTCAAGTCGTATCCCACCGGCATCGTCAGACCCAACTCGTCCACCATCGTCTGTGCCTTGTCCTGCGGATCGCCAGAGACGGTCACCACATCGATCCCGTTCTCATGATAACGCGACAACAGCATTTCGAGACGGGTCAGGTATTTCTTGCAAATCGGGCAGTGCAATCCGCGATAAACCACTACCATTTGCCAATCGCGACCGTCTTGGGGTGTCCCGAGATCCATTGTCCCGCCACCAATCCGTTTGACGGTCTGTTGAGGAAAGTTCGTGCCAGCATCCAGCGTATTCATAGCGTGCTCCTGTCAAATTGCATTACAACTCGACTTAGGTTCGTCAGCGTATGCGGCAACCCGGTCACAGCAACTTGACCGCGCCGCCACATTGCGGCAGGGGCAAGCACATGCAATTCGACACGCTTATCCTTGGCGCCGGTGCGGCCGGCATGATGTGCGCAACCCATGCGGGCGGGCGTACGCTGGTGATCGACCATGCCCGCGCGCCGGGTGAGAAAATCCGCATTTCGGGTGGTGGGCGCTGCAACTTCACCAACCTCTACGCGGGTCCAGAGAATTTTCTGTCGCAAAACCCTCACTTCTGCAAATCGGCCCTGAGCCGATACACCCAATGGGATTTCATCGCATTAGTCGAAGCACATGGCATCACGTGGCATGAAAAAACCCTGGGGCAACTCTTTTGCGACGAGTCCGCCAAACAGATTGTTGCGATGCTGCGCGCCGAGATGGATCGCGCGGGGGTCGCCCTGTGGTTGCAGACCTCCGTTCACGACATCACCCACGACGGTGGGCACTATACGGCCGTGTTGGAACGCGAAGGCAAACGCCACACGATACGCACCCGCAATCTGGTGCTGGCATCAGGTGGCAAATCCATCCCAACGATGGGCGCAACCGGGTTGGCCTATGAGATCGCGACCCAATTCGGCCTGCGCCTGACAGAAACCCGCGCTGCATTGGTGCCCTTCACCTTTTCCGATGGCCGGTTCGCCGCACTCTCGGGGCTGTCACTGCCCGTCCGGGCGACGGCCGGTGATACGACCTTCGACGAGGCGATGCTATTCACCCATCGCGGGCTATCGGGGCCGGCTATGCTGCAAATCTCGTCGTTCTGGCGCGAGGGTGCACCGATCACACTGGACCTTGATCCCCGCGGCACGCTGCTTGATGCGCTGCGCACTCAACGTGCGCGCGCGGGACGCCATCTGCTCAGCACCGAACTGGCCCGCCACTTGCCCTCTCGTCTGGTGACAGCGCTGCCCGATCAGATCGATTTGCCACTCGTCGGTAATCTGGCCGACCAGAGCGACGCTGCGCTTCGGACTCTCACCGATACGCTGCGCAACTGGCAACTGACGCCAGCGGGCACCGAAGGCTACCGCACCGCCGAGGTCACACTGGGCGGCATTGACACCGACACCTTGCAAGCACGCACGCTGGAGGCGCGCGATATGCCCGGCCTATATGCCATCGGCGAAGCGGTGGATGTCACAGGCTGGCTCGGCGGATACAATTTCCAATGGGCCTGGGCGTCGGGTGCCGCCGCAGGGCGTGCGATTGCCGAGACAACCGCCAGAGTCTGATCGCCCTCTTGATCATCTTCTTGCCGGAAATATCCCCGCCGGGGGCATGAAAACAACGGCCCGCAGGGCCGCCCCCGGCGACGCGCCTCGCGCGGCGCAATCCTACGAGGTGTAGGTCGGGTGAAACAGCCCACCGGGCGACAGCGTGAAGATCTCGGCCCCTGTCGCGGTCACGCCAACCGAATGTTCGAACTGCGCCGACAGCGACTTGTCCCGCGTCACGGCGGTCCAGTCATCCGCCAGTACCTTGGTCTCGGGTCGCCCCAGATTGACCATTGGCTCGATGGTAAAGAACATGCCCTCTTCGAGAACCGCACCAGCGCCTGCGCGCCCGTAATGCAGCACGTTGGGCGGCGCATGAAACACCCGGCCCAGACCATGACCGCAGAAATCGCGTACAATCGACATGCGATGTGCTTCGGCATAGGCCTGAATGGCGTGGCCGATATCACCAAAGGTGTTGCCGGGCTTGACCGCCTCGATCCCCTTCATCAGCGCGTCATGGGTGGTCTGGATCAGCCGCTCTGCCTTGCGGCTCAGCTTGCCCGCGACATACATCCGGCTGGTGTCGCCGAACCAGCCATCGACGATCACGGTCACGTCGATATTCGCGATATCGCCGTCCTTCAGCAGCTTGTCGCCGGGAATGCCGTGGCAGACCACATGATTGACGCTGATACAACTGGCGTGTTTGTAGCCCTTGTAGCCGATGGTGGCGGATTTTGCGCCTGCGGCGTTGACCATTTCCTCGATCGCTGCATCAATGGCTCTGGTCGATTGGCCCGGCACGACCAGCGGTGCGATATCGTCTAGGATACGCGCGGCCAGCGCGCCCGCCGCGTGCATTCCGGCAAAATCCGCGTCCTCATGGATGCGAATGCCGTCTCGTGTCACCCGTCCGCGATGTTGATCGTACACTTTGCGCCTCATAACTCGTGGTTTTGGCCCTATTTAGGCCACCTGTCCCCGACATGCCAGTGCCCGGTCGCTGACATTACCGTGCTGCCCTCTCGCGTGCGAACGCAATCGGCGCGCCGAGGTCAATCGCTTCGGGGGTGATCCGACAACCGATGCACAGCACCTCGACCCCTGCCGCACGGGCCGCGTCAAAGGCGGCGGCATAGGCCGGATCAATATCGGCAGCAAGTGTCACGGCGCTACAATCGGTCCGCTGCACCAGAAACAACATCACGGCGCGGTGCCCGGCCTGCGCCATTGCCTCCAGTTCCTCCAGATGCTTGCGCCCGCGCGCGGTCACACTATCAGGAAATTCGGCCAATCCGGGCGTGCGCGACAAGGTGACCGACTTCACCTCGACATAGGCGTCCGGTAACCCATCCTCCCGCAGCAGGAAATCGATCCGGCTGTTTGAACCATATTTCTGCTCTGGCAGTACCGTTCCATAAGCGGCAAGTTCGGGTATTGCGCGCACGGTCAGCGCATCTTTCAACGCCCGGTTCGGCACGCTGGTGTCGACGCCGGTGAAATGGCCGCTTCCGTGGTCGACCAGACGCCAGCCATATTTCAGCTTCTTGCGGGGATCGTCATTCGGCTCGACCCAGATCCGCATCCCCGGCTGTGCCAGCCCCATCATTGAGCCGGGATTGGCGCAATGGGCCGTCACCTCGCGCCCGTCATCCAGCTGGATGTCCGCCAGAAAGCGTTTGTAGCGGCGCAACAGCACAGCCGGTTGAAGAGGGGTTTGAAACCGCATGGGCGCGGGCCTATACGAGAGGGGCGCGCCAATCAAGGAGGCCGAGCGATGCCCAACCCCACTGCCGCGATGCTGGTCATCGGCGACGAGATCCTGTCGGGCCGCACACGCGATGCCAACATGCATTTTCTGGCCGGACAACTAACCGAGGCAGGCATAGATCTGCGCGAGATGCGCGTGGTCAGCGATGATCCCGCCGCGATACAATGCGCGGTACGTGCGCTAAGCGATGCCTATGGTTATGTGTTCACCTCTGGCGGGATCGGACCGACCCATGACGATATCACCGCCGACAACATCGCCGCCGCCTTTAACGTGCCGATTGACGTGCGAGCGGATGCCCGCGCGATTCTGGCCACGCATTATGATCGCACCGGTCTGGTAATGAACGCGGCCCGCCTGCGCATGGCGCGCATCCCCGAGGGGGCCTCACTGATCGACAATCCAGTGAGCGCTGCGCCGGGATTTATCCTGCGAAACGTCTATGTGATGGCCGGTGTCCCCGCGATATTCGAGGCGATGGTCGCCTCTGTGCTGCCAACCCTTACCGGCGGTGCTCCGCTAACGTCACGCAACCTGACAATCCACCGAGGCGAGGGGGATATTGCCGCGCCGTTGGCCGATCTGGCGGCACGTTATCCCACGCTCAGCTTTGGCTCTTATCCGTTTCAACGGGACGGAGCCTATGGCACGAACGTGGTGATCCGTGGACAGGACGCGGGGGCAGTTGAGGCCGCGCTGGCCGATCTTGTCACATTGGCCGGATGAAAGGGCGCAGGTGATGGAGCTTCCGACCACGGATCACCTCTTTGACGTGATCGAACATACCTGGCCCGCCTTTGCCAACAGCGCGCTTGGTCCATGGACCATCCGCGACGGGCGCGGCGGTGGAAAACGTGTCAGTGCGGCCACAGCGCGCGCACCTGTGACGACAGAGGATCTGCCTGCCGCCGAGGACGCGATGCGCGCGTTGGGCGAGGTGCCCCGCTTTATGATCCGACCGGAACAGGGCGATCTGGATGCGCTGCTGGCCAGCGCGGAATACACCATCGTTGACCCGGTCAATATCTACGTCTGCCCGATCGAAGCGCTGACCGGCGCGCATCCGCCGCGCACCGCCACCTTTGACATCTGGGAGCCGATGGCGATCCAGTTGGATATCTGGCAGACAGGCGGCATAGGATCCGCACGCATCGACGTGATGCGCCGTGCAAAGACGCCAAAGACCGCGCTCTTTGGTCGCGACGACAATCGCCCTGCGGCGACGGGCTATGCCGCGATTCACGATGGCACGGCCATGGTGCATGCGCTCGAAGTGTTGCCACGCCACCGCAAGCGCGGGCTGGGGCGTCACATGATGATCCACACGGCCCACTGGGCAGGCACGCATGGTGCCACGCATCTGTCGGTGATCTGCACAGCCGCCAATACCGGCGCCAACGCGCTCTACGCTTCCCTCGGCATGCGCCTTGTGGGACATTACCATTACCGCCAGCATCCGATAGGAGCCCCTGCCCCATGACCCGTTCTGACCGCCCGACCGCCCTTGATCTGCCGATGGTCGATCCGCTGCCCGACGCTACGCAGAAATATTTTGATATCTGTCAGAACAAGCTGGGGATGATCCCCAATGTGCTGAAGGCGCACGCGTTCGATATTGAAAAGCTTAATACCTTTACCGCGCTCTACAATGATCTGATGTTGGCCGACAGCGCCCTGAGCAAGCTGGAACGCGAGATGATCGCCGTGGTCGTCAGCTCGATCAACCGGTGTTGGTATTGTCAGGTCGCCCATGGTGCCGCGGTACGGCAATTGTCGGGTGATCCGGCGCTGGGCGAGGCGATGGTGATGAACTGGCGTGTGGCGCAACTGGATGCACGCCAGACAGCGATGCTGGAATTCACCGAGAAAGTCACAACCCAAAGCGCCAAGGTGGTCGAGGCTGATCGCGCGGCGCTGCGCGATGTGGGTTTCAGCGACCGTGACATCTGGGACATTGCCAATGTGACCGGCTTTTTCAACATGTCGAACCGCGTGGCCAGTGCCACCGGCATGGAACCAAACCCGGAATATCATGGCAGCGCACGCTAGAAACAGGCGCTTGCTGGTCAGTCTGCTGGTCGCGCTCTGCGCGGGGCTGTCCCCGGTCCATGCGCTGGAATTGAACCTGCCGGGAAACGGGACCATGTCCCGAGAGGTCGTACGCGACCCGGACACCTACCTGCTGCCCGTCGGCCCGTGGGAGGAGGACACGCTACCCGTTCTCGAGGTTTCGGGGCGCGTCGTTCAGCAGGCGTGGCGCATCGTCATCGAGGGCATCACGACATTGCAGGTCATGCGACCGCTGGCGGCCCAGTTGGAGGCGGCAGGATACGAGACATTGCTGCGATGCGCCGGCCAATCCTGCGGCGGCTTCGATTTCCGGTTCGGGACGCCGGTGCTGCCGGCACCGGAAATGTTTGTGGACCTTTTTGATTATCGGTTTCTGTCTGCTCGACTAGCCGGGCCAGAGGGGCCGGAATATGTATCCTTGTTGGTCAGCCGCTCGTCCAACACCGCCTATGTCCAGATCATTCATGTCGGCAGCGATGGCAGTCCCAACCCAATCGTATCGCCCAATCCGGGCGCGCGTCCTGTCGCGCGTCCCGCCACCGGGCAAAACGCGCAGGACAACGCCGAAGCAGCCTCTGCTGGCGATCCCATCGCGGGCACGCTGGTCACGCAAGGCCATGTCATTCTGCATGATCTGGAATTCGACACCGGCTCGGCCACGCTCGGACCCGGCCCGTTCGCTACCGTCGCAGCACTGGCCGCCTACCTGAAATCCGATCCCACCCGGCGCATTGCACTGGTCGGTCATACCGATACCGTCGGCAATCTGGACACCAACATCGCACTGTCGCGCCGCCGTGCGGCCTCGGTGATGAACCGGCTGGCCGAAACGTATGAAGTGCCGCGCGCGCAACTGGAGGCGGAAGGGATGGGGTATCTGTCACCTGTGGCGCCGAACCTGACAGCAGAAGGGCGCGAGGCTAATCGCCGTGTCGAAGCCGTCCTGCTGAACAGCGAATGAGCGCGTCACAACCGTATATTCTGCGCCCGCCTCGGGTAGAGGAATTGGCCCGCGTTTCGGCGCTGATGCTGCGGTCCAAGGCGCATTGGGGTTACGATGCGACCTTCATGCGCGCCTGCGTGGCGGAATTGACAATGACCGCTGCCGATTTGATGCGCGACGATTGCATGTTGGCCTGCGATGGCGACCGGATGCTGGGTGTAGCGCAGGTTAGCTGCGATGGTGGAATTGCCGAGCTGGAGGCGCTCTTTGTCGATCCCGTCGCAATGGGGCGCGGCGTCGGACGGAGGCTGTTTGACTGGGCTACAGGTGCTGCGATTGCCCATGGCGCGCGGTCGCTGGTTATCGTGGCCGATCCCGATGCAGAGCCGTTTTATCAGCGCATGGGCGCGGTTCCGGCGGGTACCACGCCCTCAGGCTCGATCCCCGGGCGCCACCTGCCCCGACTTACGCTGACACTGTCGGACACTGGGGCTTAGTCTTCTTCGAGGTAGCGCGCATTAGCCCAGCCACGCTCTCCGTCCAGAGACACCAGACACCAGCGCGGCGGGAATTTGTGCCCGGCATCTGACAGCCATTGATATTGCTGATAGGTCAATGTCGGGACGCAAACCAGCATCTCGATCCCGCGCGCATAGGGCGCAAGCTGTCCGATCTTGACATAGTCCGTTGACGGCCCGGCGCGCAGGTTGAGCACATCGTTCGACGCAACGCCAGTCACCGCCCAAGCGTCCGGACCATGCCCGTCCAGCAACGTCTGCGCAGTTGCCGGACCGGCCAGTGACAGGGCCAGCCCCATGGCCAAGTGGCGAATTTTCATAGCAATTCCTCCAATACGGGTGACAAAACAGCCATTGCCACAGCTATTGGGGCAGATTTCATCGCGTTTGGAAAGGTTAATCCCCCCAGCACGCATAGCCCGTGCGCCTAGTCCAACTCGTACCGGTTCTTGTAGTCGGTCTTTAGCGCGTCGGGCTGGTCGGCTTTGCGCAGGACGCAGTTGCCCACCACCAGCATGTCCATTTCGGTGCCCATGAAGCAGTGGAATGCGTCCTCTGGTGTGCACACGATCGGCTCGCCGCGCACGTTAAACGAGGTGTTCACCACCATCGGGCAATCTGTGCGTTTGGCAAATGCTGAAATGACGTCGTGATAGGCCGGGTTCGTATCCTTGTGCACCGTCTGGAGGCGCGCAGAATAATCCACATGGGTGATCGCCGGCACTTCGGAGCGTTTGACGTTCAGCTTGTCGATGCCGAATAGAGCCTGCTGCGCCTCTGTCATCGCCACACGTTTTTCCTCGACCACATCAGCGACCAGCAGCATATAGGGGCTGTCGCCTTCATGCTGGAACCAGTCCGAGACACTTTCTGCCAAAACAGAGGGGGCGAAGGGGCGAAAGCTTTCGCGGTACTTCACCTTCAGGTTCAACAGTTTTTGCGTCTTGTCCGAGCGCGGATCACCGAGAATAGACCGCCCACCCAGCGCGCGAGGGCCGAACTCCATCCGGCCCTGAAACCAGCCAACGGCGCCCTCTTCGGCCAAGCAATCGGCGGCGGCGGCGATCATGCTATCGTAGTCCCGCACCTCGTAGACCGCGCCACAGGATTCCAATGCCATCTCTATCTGGGTCTGGTCAAAGGCGGGGCCAAGATAGGAGCCTTTCATCGCATCGCGCTTTTGCACGGTGCGGGGCATGTCCATTTCGTGGTGCCACATCGCCTGCGCGGCGCCCAGCGCACCGCCGGCGTCGCCCGATGCGGGCTGAATCCAGATGTTTTCAAACGCGCCATCGCGATGCACCTTGCCGTTGGCAACGCAATTCAGCGCAACACCGCCTGCCAGACAGAGATTCGCAATCCCGTATTCCGCTGCCAGCGCGCGGGTCAGGCGCAGCACGACCTCTTCGGTCACGCTCTGGACCGAGGCGGCAATATCCATATGGAACTGGGTCAGATCCTCGCTTTCAGGCTTGCGCACCGGCTGACCGAACAGGTCGGCGAACTTGTCGTTCGTCATCGTCAGGCCGGTTGCATAGTTGAAATACCGCTGATCGAGGTGGAATGACCCGTCGTCCTTGAGGTCCACCAGCTTGTCCAAAATCAGGTCATGGTATTTCGGCGTACCGTAAGGTGCGAGTCCCATCACCTTGTATTCGCCGCTGTTGACCTTGAACCCGGTGTAATAGGTGAACGCGGAATAGAGCAGGCCCAGCGAGTGTGGGAAATGCATTTCCTTCTCGATGGTCAAGGTGTTACCGCGCCCGATTGCGACAGAGGATGTGGCCCATTCCCCCACGCCGTCCAGTGTCAGTACGACCGCCTCCTCGAACGGGGACGGATAAAATGCGGACGCCGCGTGGCTGTAGTGGTGTTCACTGAATTGCAGTTGATCGGGACTGAATCCCTTGTGCAACTTGCGAAATTCCTTGAGCAGGAAATCCTTCAGGAACAATTTCTCGCGCAGCCAGACTGGCATCGCCAGCCTGAAAGAGGAAAAGCCGCGCGGCGCGCGCGCCAGATAAGTTTCCAACAGCCGCTCGAACTTCAGCAGGGGTTTGTCGTAGAAAACGACGTGATCCACCTGATCGAAAGCCACCCCGGCCTCTTGCAGCACATAGGCGATCGAGTGCTCGGGAAAGCGCGGATCGTGCTTGCGCCGGGTAAAGCGTTCTTCTTGCGCAGCGGCGACAATCTCGCCGTCGCGCAGAAGGGCGGCGGCGCTATCATGGTAGAGCGCGGAGAGACCGAGGATCAGCGTCATATCAGAAGATCGTATAGATGAACGGTGCGATTGCAGAGCCTTGGGCCAGCACGATCAGTACGCCAAAGAGGCCCAGCACAATCAGAATCGGCAGCAGCCAGAATTTTTTGCGCACTTTCATAAAAGCCCACAATTCGGAAATGAGTGAAAGCATGATCTGACCCTAGAATTGACGTTTGAAAGATTGCAGCGGTGTGTCACGGGGAATCCAGTAGGATTTCGCCTGTGGGTCCGGCGTCGGCGCCAGCGGGTTGCGCCCCAGACGTTGTCGCACCAGACCAAATGGCGTGATGACAACCAAAAACACCAGCGCCATGACGATGGGTGCCACGATGGCCCCCAACAGCATGCCGAACTTAAACCAGATCTTGTTCGGAACGATCAGCCATTGCGGTCGGATCAACCCGATCGCAAGGATTACCGCAGCGACAGCCAGCGCCCACAGGCGGATGTCATTGCCGTGCCACAGCGGAAAAAGCGCGATAATTGTAAATACGGCGGCGAAAACGTAGGCAAAACCACGTTCCGAGCCCATTTTGACGTCGATATTAGAACTGTCCATCCAGCACCGATAACCCCTGCTTCGCCCCCGCCCGCATATAGGACGGGTCAGGCGAAAAAATAAAGCTTGGAAATTGCACAAAATGAAATCTGTGGCAGAACTACCTATCCAGTGTTTTTTGCAAAGCCTCGAAGATCAATCTGTTGCCCGCTTTGGCATAATGCACATCCCCCTGCAGAAAGAGAGTGTCATACCAATCGTCCCCGGCATCCTGTGCGGTACGGAAGGCCGGAAATGTGTCGATCACGCCGTTGCACGCAATGCGCGCGCACAGCGTGCGGACATGGTCCGGCCAGCGCAGTTCAGTACTGTCATGCACCAGTTGCGCGGGCCAGGGATAGACCAGCAACCAGACGTCACCGCCATTCTGGCGCGCTAGGGCACTCAGTTCCGAGAGCTTGGTCTCGATCCGTGTCAGCCCGCCCGCAACGCCCAGTGGCGCATAGGCGCGTGCATCCAGTGTTTGCCAGTCGCGAAAGGTGAAGGCGGAACGGTCAATCGCCGCCATCGCGCCCGCCACGGTACCCACGTCGCCGTCGCCATCTGGACCCTTTAACGTCTTGAGCCCCTTTTCGACCATTCCCCACATCGCCAACCCCTTTGGAAACGTGCGATCGAACCAGAGGTCGAGGGCGGATTTTTCCAGATGTGAATAGCGTACCGGGCCATCCGGACCGTCGGTCCAGATCGCCGCTTCGTCCTGCACGTCTGACACGTCCAGACCAATCACCACCCGATGCTGCGGCGCCAGCCGTCCCTGACGCAGTGCGGCGCCGTAGCGATGCAGATAGGCGGTGGGCGAATACGACGATACGCCGGCATTGATCACCGGATCGGGCGTTGCCTGTGCATACATGCCGACAAACGTCTCGTCCCACGGGCCGTTCACCCCATAGGTAAAGCTGTCGCCAAGAAAGATGGTCGTCGCGGGCCCGGTCCGGCGCGCGTCAGGTGGCCCCGCGCGATAGCCGTCCGCGTCGGTGTAGACGGTGTATTGCGCCCCACCGAACTGGTCGTGGCCGCTAAAGTTGGCGCGTAGCTGATACCAGCCTCCAGCCTGCCGGTCGTAAGGCAATGCCTCTGTGTCCTGCCCTGTGGCCAGCGTATAGGCCACATCGAGCGCAACAAAGAGCAACAGCGCGGCGAATGTAGAGAAAAGAATAAGCGCTGTGGTTTTCGCGACGCGCAGAAAGGGGTGCATTCAATCGGGTCCATCGTAAACGGGATCGCGGGAACGATGCCGTGCCGCCTTTGCCCCGTCAAGGCGACGCCCGTCGAGGCAACCTCAGGATGCGGACGAAAACCCCTCGATCAACTGGCGCAGGCCGATCATCGCGCCGACAAAGATTGCGCCCAACGTCAGCGGTGCCCCCAGCGCCAGCACTGACATTGCCGAAATCCCCTGCCCGATGGTACAGCCCAGCGCCAACACTGCGCCGAACCCCATCAGGATCGCGCCAAGGAACTGTCGCTTCAGCTCTCGCGGGTCTTCGCAGGCTTCCCAACGGAAATGACCCTTGAGCAGGCTACCCGCAAAGGCACCGGCCAGTACGCCCGCAACCGACCCCACGCCAAAGCTGATCCCGCCACCGCTGGAGGTCATCACAAACAGCATGGTTTCGCCCAAAGGCGCGGTGAACGTATGGCTGGCCACGGCCTGTGCACGAAACCCGGTCTCGGCGATCCATTGCGTACCGATCCAGCCGGATACGATGGCGATCGCGACCATCGCCGACCAAAAGAGCGCCGCGCGTTCTGCCACGAACCCGCGTGACCAGAGGGCTGCGAGTGTGATCGCTGTGCAGATCGCCAGCCCGGTCACGAGCTCTGCACCCCCATTTCCGAGCGCAATCAGGTCGGCATACCCACGCGCGCCGGGATGCAGAGTGGTGGCCTCCACCAGCGTCACGCGCAGCTGCGCCAGCGGCCCGGACAGCGCGATATAGGCCGCGATCCCCATCACCAGCACGATCACGAAAGACCGCAGATCACCGCCCCCGGCCCGTGCCAGCGCGCCAAAACCGCAATTGCCCGCCAGAGACATGCCGTACCCGAACAGCAGCCCGCCAACGATATGCGCGAGTGGTGAAAATGCGGCGCGGTGATAAACTGACTGTGCAGGATCGAACCCGCCCGCGAGCGCGGCAGCAAAAGTCAGAATTCCGGCGAGACCGATCGCCAACGCCCACATGCGCAGCCGGGTATCGCTGCCTTGATAAAGGTAATCTTCGATCGCGCCCAAGGTACAGAACCGCCCCAGCCGGGCCGCAAGACCCAAAAGCATGCCACCGCCGAACCCGATCAGGGCGACGAGCCACGCGTCAGACAAATGCTGGATCATGGATTGGCCCCTCCCCTGACCAGCCCCTATGGCAGGTATTTACCCGTCCTTGCAGAACAGGTCGTAGACGACTTCGAGTATCTGAACCGCCCGGCGGTCTGTCAGGCTGTAATAGATGACCTTGCCCTCGCGGCGCGGGCTGACCAGACCCTCACTGCGCAGGCGTGACAATTGTTGGGATACCGCCGCCTGACGTGCTGACAGCAGACCTTCCAGCTCGGTCACGGATTTCTCGCCAGTGGCGAGGTGGCACAGGATCATCAACCGGCCTTCATGGCTGATCGCCTTGAGGAAATTGGACGCTTCGCAGGCGTTGCGCATCATCCGGTCAATCTCGGCCTCGGACAGATCGTCAGTGATTACAGGCAGGCTCATCTCGGGCAATCCATCAGCAGGGCTATCCAGCGTTGGGTGCCCGGTGTGATACCGACCCATGCGGCACCGCGCAATTCCGGCCGGGTCAGTTTTCGGCCAGTGCGACTTTTGCCCCACGCCCCGATCATTCGGCTGGTACCGCCGCTATTTCGTGGGCGTCCAGCAACCGGCCCAGCAAGAACCAGAAGAATTCATCGCCATTGTAGCCCTCCATGCGACCCAGTTCCTGCGCGTCCTCGACCAGAACGAATGTCGGGGTGAACACGGGCGGCGAGGTAAAGAAAATGTCTTCGGGGAGATCATGTAGATCGACCCGGCGCAGTGGCGCGCGGCGGCCTTCTGTCGTCTTTGGGTAGATCGCCGATACTTCGGCATCCCAGCGTTCGCACCAGTGGCATCCCACCTGTTCGACCATGATCAACTCTGCGGCGCGCGCAGGCAGCAATGCCGTCAGCGTTATTGCACATGCGACAACAGTAACTCTCGCCCGTCTCATGTCGGCTCCTGTTGACGCTGCGGTTAAATATACAATATCTTGAATATGTAACCTGATCAAGCGGCGGGGCGCTCAGATGCTAGATGTCAGTTTCTTCGGAGCCATTGTTGGTGGATTGATCGTATTCTTTTCACCCTGCGTTCTGCCGATTGTTCCATTCTACCTAAGCTACATGGCCGGGGCATCCATGTCCGAAATCAGCGAGGACGGCGCGTTGGCACCCGGCGTGCGCCGCCGCGCGTTTCTGGCGTCGGTCATGTTCTCATTGGGAATCATCACCGTTTTCGTGATGCTGGGTGCCGCCGCGTGGGGACTGAGCCAACTGTTTCGCGGGGTCCAGACCGAATTCCGACTGGTGGCGGCGCTCATCGTCTTTGTCATGGGGCTGCATTTTCTGGGCGTGTTACATATCGGGTTCCTGAACCGGATGTTTCAGATGGACGCTGGCGAAACCAAGGGCATGTCGGTGCTTGGCGCTTATGTCGTCGGTTTCGCCTTTGCTGCCGGTTGGACACCATGCGTCGGCGGCGTGCTGACGGCGGTGATCTTTACCGCCAGTACGGAATCGACCGCATGGGAGGGACTTTGGCTGTTGCTGGTTTTCGGGGTCGCGATGACATCGCCATTTGTCATTGCCTCGCTCTTTATCGCGCCGTTTCTGCGGTTTGCCGCACGGTTCCGCAAGCATCTGCCAAAGGTGGAAAAGGCGATGGGCCTGCTGCTGATCGTTTTCGCCATTCTTATCGCGACGGACAGTGTTAACTATATTGCACAATGGATGCTGGAGACGTTCCCGGCCTTCCAAAACATCTGATGAGGAGAGTATCCATGACACGACTATTCACATTCCTCGCGGCCGCGTTTCTGGCGCTGCCTGCGCTTGCGGTCGAGTTGGGCGATGATGGCCTGCACAAGACGGATTGGATGCGTGACACGTTCAAGGACCTGTCAGAAGATCTGGCCGAAGCCAATGCAGAAGGCAAACGGCTGGCGGTGATCGTCGAGCAGCGAGGTTGCGTATACTGCACCAAGATGCACAACGAGGTGTTCCCGCAGCCTGAGCTGGCAGATTACATCCGCGAGAATTTTTTTGTCGTGCAGATCAACCTGCATGGCGATACCGAAATCACCGATCTCGACGGTGAGGTGCTGAGCGAGAAAGATGCCGCGCGCAAGTGGGGGCTGCTGTTCACCCCGTCGATTCTGTTTCTGCCCGAAGAGGTCGAGGACGGAAAAAGCGCCGGACAATCGGCGGTGGCTCTGATGCCGGGTGCGTTTGCGCTTGGCACAACGCTGGACCTGTTCACATGGGTGAATGAGAAACGCTATGCGCTTGATGGCGATGAGGATTTTCAACGTTACCACGCGCGGCGTATCCAAGAGCGCGACAACGGAAAAACCGACTGACCGCGATGCTGCGGAAAAAGATAAATTCAAAAAACAGAATTTATTGTTGATCGTGCATCGTCCCCTGCCCTAGGGTGAGGACAAAACAAGACAACAATATGTGTTGCGGGAGGACGCATGAAACATTCCATACTAGCTGCGATGGCGCTGGCGCTATCGACCGGGGGGCTCGCTGCTGGCGAGGTCGCTCCGAGCCAGGTTAAATACGAGGACGGTGCCGTAATGACGTCACTGACCGGCACGCCCGGTGATGCCGCAGAGGGTCGCAAGATCGTCGGCAGCAAGAAGCTGGGCAACTGCGTGGCGTGCCATGTGGTCTCGGATCTGGCAGATGTGCCATTTCAGGGCGAAATCGGCCCGCCTCTGGATGGCGCGGGCGAGCGCTGGAGCGAGGCCGACCTGCGCGGCATCGTATCCAACGCCAAGATGATGTTCGACGGCTCGATGATGCCTTCGTTCTACAAGACCGAAGGGTTCATTCGTCCCGGCAAAGCCTATACCGGCAAGGCTGCTGATGACACGTTCGGCCCGCTATTGTCGGCTGAGCAGATCGAGAATGTCGTGGCGTATCTCGTCACGCTCAAGGAATGACCTGCCCGCACCATCGGGTACACGTTCAGGAGAATAGAAAAATGGAACTGACACGACGCAACGCGATGATCCTCGGTGCCGGAGCGCTGGTCGCCACCGGCCTGCCGGTGGCCGTCGCCGCCGCTGCTGGAGACGATCAGATCGCGGCCTTTACGGGTGGCGCGGAAATGGGCAGCGAAGGGATCACCCTGACCGCGCCCGAAATCGCGGAAAACGGCAACACCGTCCCGATCGAGGTCTCCGCCCCCGGAGCAACCGCAATCATGGTGCTGGCACTGGGAAACCCCACGCCGCCTGTCGCCACCTTCAATTTCGGCCCGCTCGCGGCATCGCAGAACGCATCGACACGTATCCGTCTGGCGGGAACGCAGGATGTAGTCGCAATCGCCAAACTGGCAGATGGGTCGTTCGCCCGCGCGTCGAGCACGGTCAAGGTCACAATCGGCGGCTGCGGCGGCTGATAGATTCAAGGAGAATTATGATATGGCCAAAGGTGTAAAACCCCGCGTCAAAGTCCCGAAGAAAGCCGCCGTCGGCGAGGCGATCACGATCAAGACACTGATCAGCCACAAGATGGAAAGCGGCCAGCGCAAGGATGGCGAGGGCAACCCGATCCCGCGCTCGATCATCAATCGCTTTACCTGCGATTTCAACGGCGAGAACGTCGTGGATATCACACTGGAGCCTGCGATCTCGACCAACCCGTTCTTTGAATTCGAGGCGACGGTGCCGGAAAGCGGCGAGTTCCAGTTTACGTGGTACGACGATGATGGGTCGGTCTATGAGACCGCCAAGAAAATCGCCGTCGAGTAAACCGGGGCACCAAAGGGAGGAACGATAATGATAAAAACGAATTGGGCCCTGAGCGCGACCGCCGCGCTGATGCTGGCGGGATCGCCCGCATTGGCGGACCCGGTGGATGCGACGCTTGTCCTGAATGAAGAGACCGAGATGGTCACCCGTACCGCCGCCCCCGACCACCTGTCGGACGCGATGGACGAGGTGATGTCAGGTTGGCTGTTTCGCGGGACAGAGACGCGTGCGATGCAGGCGGATGATTTCGACAACCCCGGTATGATCTTTGTGGAACAGGCAATGGATGCTTGGGACACGGTTGAAGGGACCGAGGACAAATCTTGCGCCTCTTGCCACGACGGCGCCGACAGCATGGCAGGCGTCAAGGCCGTCTATCCGAAATGGAACGAGGGCGCAGGCGAAGTACGCACATTGGAAATGCAGGTCAACGACTGCCGCGAGAACCGTATGGGCGCGGAGAAGTGGAAGTATACCAGCGGCACCATGCAGAACATGATCGCGCTGATCGCGTCCGTTTCACGCGGGTTGCCAGTAAATGTCGCCACCGACGGCCCGGCGCAATCGACGTGGGAAAAGGGCAAAGAGCTGTATTACACCCGCACCGGTCAGCTGGAGCTGAGCTGCGCCAATTGCCACGAAGACAACTACGGCAACATGATCCGCGCCGACCACCTCAGCCAAGGGCAGATCAACGGGTTTCCCGTCTACCGTCTGAAAAATACCAAGCTGAACGCGGTGCATGCGCGCTTTAAAGGGTGCATCCGTGACACCCGCGCTGAGACCTACAGCCCGGGAAGCGACGAGTTCATCGCGCTGGAACTGTATGTCGCGTCGCGCGGCAACGGCCTGTCGGTCGAAGGACCGTCCGTCCGCAACTAAACCAATCGAATGCCCCGCCCGAGCCATCGGAGCGGGGTATTTTTTGACCCTAAACATTCAAGATCGCGCATGTGATAGCGCGAGGAGGCCTCTGATGATCTCACGGCGTGACTTTTTGCAAACCGGCATGGCAGCGAGTGCGATCCTAGGTGCGTCCTCCTTTGGTCAGTGGGGTCGTCTGGCCGCGCAGCAGGTGCTGACGCAGGATCAACTGACGCAGTTCGACACGTTCGGGAACGTATCTCTGATCCACGTCACAGATATTCATGCGCAAATGAAGCCGATCTATTTCCGCGAGCCGTCAATTAACATCGGCGTCGGATCGAACAAGGGCGAAGTGCCGCATGTGACCGGCGCCGATTTCCGCCGTCTCTACGGGATCGATGATGGCAGCCCGGCGCATTACGCGCTCTCCTCGGGCGATTTCACCGCATTAGCGCAGGGATATGGACGTGTCGGGGGCCTCGACCGCGTGGCGACCGTCATCAACCAGATCCGCAGCGACCGCCCCGATGCGCTGTTGCTGGATGGCGGCGACACATGGCACGGCAGCTATACCTGCTACCACACCGAGGGTCAGGACATGGTCAACGTGATGAACGCGTTGAAGCCGGATGCAATGACCTTTCACTGGGAATTCACGCTGGGGTCCGACCGGGTGAACGAGCTGGTCGAGGGGCTGCCCTTCGCCGCGCTTGGGCAAAACATATTCGATGCTGAATGGGACGAACCCGCAGAACTGTTCCCGCCTTACAAGTTCTTTGAGCGCGGCGGCGTCAAGATCGCGGTGATCGGTCAGGCGTTCCCCTATATGCCCATCGCCAATCCCGGCTGGATGTTCCCCGAATACGCCTTTGGCATTCGTGACGAGCATATGCAGGAAGTGGTGGATGATGTCCGCGGTCAGGGTGCCGAACTGGTCGTGCTGCTCAGCCATAATGGTTTTGACGTGGACAAGAAGATGGCCGGGATCGTCACCGGCATCGACGTGATCCTCAGTGGCCACACACATGACGCGCTGCCCGAACCAGTGCTGGCGGGCGAGACAATCATCGTCGCCTCAGGCTCTAACGGGAAATTTGTCAGCCGGGTTGATCTGGACGTGCGCGACGGGCGCATGATGGGATTTCGGCACAAGCTGATCCCGATCTTTTCCGACGTGATCACGCCCGATCCCGAAGTGGCCACATTGATTGACGAACAGCGCGCGCCCTACACCGATCAACTGAACGAGGTGATCGGCCAGACCGATAGCCTGCTGTACCGGCGTGGCAATTTCAACGGCAGCTGGGACGATCTGATCTGCGACGCGCTGCTGTCCGAACGCGAAGCCGATATCGCGCTCAGCCCCGGTGTACGCTGGGGGCCGAGCCTGCTGCCCGGTCAGGACATCACCCGCGAAGATATCTGGAACGTCACTTCAATGACCTATGGCGAGGCGTACCGCACCGAGATGACCGGCGAGTTTCTGCATGTGGTGCTGGAGGACGTGGCCGACAACCTGTTTAACCCAGACCCTTATTACCAGCAGGGCGGCGACATGGTGCGCACCGGGGGCTTGGGTTACCGGATCGACATTTCCCTGCCGCAGGGTAGCCGGATCACCGATCTGACATTGCTGAAAACTGGCGAGGCGATTGATCCGGCCAAGAGCTACGTGGTGGCTGGCTGGGCCTCGGTCAACGAGGGCACCGAGGGGCCGATGATCTGGGACGTGGTCGAGGATCACATCGCCCGGCAGGGCACAGTCACGGTCGCCCCCAATACCAGCGTCGAAGTCATCGGCCTTTGACCGCACACGACAAGGAGGCATGCGCTATGTCCAAGACTTTCTCTGGCAACCCGACATCGCGCCGCGCGTTCCTGCGCGGAGCGGCTGCCACGGGCGTCGGCGTGGCGGCAAGTGCCGCCAGCGCGCAGACCCCCGACCCGATGATTACCGAAGTGCAGCCCTGGGCCAGCGGTTTGGGCGACGGAGTGGATGCCACACCCTACGGTGCGCCGATCCGGTTCGAGGATGATGTGATCCGGCGCAATGTCGAGTGGCTGACCGCCGACACGATCAGTTCGATCAACTTTACGCCGATCCACGCGCTGGACGGTACCATCACCCCGCAGGGTTGCGCGTTCGAGCGCCACCATTCCGGCGCGATCGAATTGCGCAAGGAGGATTACCGTCTGATGATCAATGGGCTGGTCGATACGCCGCTGGTGTTCACCTACGCCGATCTGGAACGGTTCCCACGCGAAAACCACGTCTATTTCTGCGAATGTGCGGCCAATTCGGGCATGGAGTGGGCCGGTGCGCAACTCAATGGTGCGCAGTTCACCCATGGCATGATTCACAACATGGAGTATACTGGCGTGCCCCTGCGCACCCTGCTGCAGGAGGCCGGATATGATACGGCGGGCAAGTGGGTCTATGTCGAAGGCGCGGATGCGTCCTCGAACGGGCGCTCGATCCCGATGGAAAAGGCGTTGGATGATGTGCTCGTTGCGTTCAAAGCCAACGGCGAGGCTTTGCGTAAAGAGCACGGGTACCCTGTGCGCCTCGTCGTGCCCGGCTGGGAAGGCAATATGTGGATCAAGTGGCTGCGCCGGATCGAAGTGACCGACGCGCCCGTGGAAAGCCGCGAGGAAACCAGCAAATATACCGATGTGCTGGAGGATGGCACCGCACGCAAATGGACGTGGGAAATGGACGCCAAATCGGTCGTCACCTCACCCAGCCCGCAATCGCCCATCACCCACGGTCCCGGCCCTCTGGTCATCAGCGGTCTGGCGTGGTCCGGGCGCGGCGCGATCACCCGTGTCGACGTGTCCACCGATGGCGGCAAGACATGGCAAACTGCGCGACTGGCCAAACCCGGAGAAAAGATGGCGCTGAGCCGCTTTTATCTGGATACGGAATGGGACGGCTCAGAGATGCTGTTGCAGGCGCGCTCGATGGACGACACCGGCTATGTCCAGCCGACCAAGGACCAGCTGCGCGAGGTGCGCGGGCTGAATTCGATCTATCACAACAACGGAATTCAGACGTGGTGGGTTCGCGACACCGGGGAGGCCGAAAATGTCGAAGTATCTTAAACCCGCCACCCTGATGGCTTTTGGTTGCATGATCGCAGTTCCGGCACTGGCCGGAAACTTTGGCCTTGGCCGCCCTGCCCTGCCCGCAGAAATCGAGGCGTGGGATCTGGATATTCATCCCGATGGCACCGGACTACCTGCCGGATCAGGCGACGTGGCAACCGGCGAGGCAATCTTTGCCGCCAAATGTGCGTCGTGCCACGGTGACTTTGCCGAAGGTGTGGGAAACTGGCCCAAGCTGGCAGGCGGTGACGGCACGTTGGCGGACGAGGACCCGGTCAAGACCGTGGGCAGCTACTGGCCGTACCTTTCGACGACGTGGGACTATATCAACCGGTCGATGCCTTTCGGCGATGCGCAAAGTCTGGAGATCGATGAAGTTTACGCGATCACCGCCTATATTCTCTATTCCAACTATTTGGTCGACGATGACTTTGTCCTCTCGAACGAGACATTTTCGGACGTGGACATGCCCAACGCCGATGGTTTCATCGTCGATGACCGGGCCGAGACCGAGTATCCGAAATGGATTGGCGAGCCATGTATGCAGGACTGTAAGGATGCGGTCGAGATCACCATGCGGGCGCGTGTTCTGGACGTGACGCCAGAAACCGAGGGTGATGCGGAGAGCACAGTAGAGCCAACCGAGGCAACGACCGAGCCGACGGTAGAAGAAGCCGTCGGACCGGACCCCCAACTGGTGGCCAAGGGTGAAAAGGTGTTTCGCAAGTGCCAGGCCTGTCACAAGGTCGGTGACAAGGCCAAGAACGGGATCGGTCCACACTTGAACGGCATCATCGGCCGCGCGGCCGGATCGGTGGATGGGTTCCGCTATTCCAAACCGTTGACGGCACGCGCCGAAGAAGGGCTGGTCTGGACGCCAGAGGAACTGAGTGCGTTCCTAGCATCGCCGAAATCCTATCTCAAAGGTACCAAGATGGCGTTCAACGGGTTGCGCAAAGAGGCCGATCTGGAAGCAATCACCGCCTATTTGTCGACCTTTACGGAGTAATCCATGTCCCCATCCCGGCTCTTCCCGCTGGCTCTGGTCGCCTGTCTGGTGGCTGGATCGGGTGCGGCAGATAGACTGGGTGACGCGGACAAGGGGGCCATGCTCTTTGCCCAATGCAAGGGCTGTCATCAGATTGGCGAGGGTGCCACGGACCGCATCGGGCCGCATCTGAACGGCATATTCGGGCGCGCGGCTGCGGCCCATGATGGGTTCGCCTACTCCAAGTCGATGCAGCGTGCGGGCGTGGACGGCTTGATCTGGACTGCTGAGACACTGGATGCCTATATTGAGAACCCGCGCGCGCTGGTCTCGAAAACGCGGATGAGCTTTCGCGGTATCCCCGATCCAAGCGATCGCGCCGATCTGCTGGCCTATCTGCGCCGCTATTCCGACGACCCGGCGGACATCCCCGAGGCAGAGCCGACCGCCCTGCCCACGGATCATGATCTGGACCCTGCGATCCTCGCACTGGAGGGCGACCCGGACTATGGTGCGTATCTGGCGACCGAATGCCTGACCTGTCACCGCGCCGATGGCAGCGCGAATGGCATCCCGTCAATCACGCTCTGGCCGACAGACGATTTCGTGATCGCCATGCACGCCTACAAGCGTAAACTACGACCGCACCCCGTCATGCAGATGATGGCCGGTCGGCTATCCGATGAGGAGATCGCGGCACTGGCGGCCTATTTCAAAGACCTTGAATAACTCAAGGCATCCAATAAGGGAGGAAAGACCATGACTGTTAACAGACGGACGTTCCTGACCACCAGCGCGGCAGCGGCGGCAACGCTGCATGCGCCAGCATTGTTGGCCGCGGGCCACGGCAAGCCGCGCGTCGTTGTGATCGGCGGTGGCGCGGGTGGCGCAACGGCGGCGCGCTATATCGCCAAGGATAGCAAGGGCGAGATCGACGTCACGCTAATCGAGCCATCACGTACCTATTTTACCTGCTTCTTCTCGAACCTCTATCTGGGTGGGTTCAAGGAAATGAGCGATCTGGGCCACACCTATGGCACGCTTGCCGCAAGCGGGGTCAACGTGGTGCATGACTGGGCCGTGGACGTCAACGCCGAGGCCAGCAATGTCACCCTCGCGGGGGGCGATGTATTGCCTTATGACAAGCTGATCCTCAGCCCCGGCATTGATTTCATCGACGACAGTGTGCCGGGCTGGAGCGTTGCCGCGCAAAACGCCATGCCGCACGCCTACAAGGCCGGATCGCAGACCGAACTGTTGAAGGCGCAAGTGATGGCCATGCCCGAGGGCGGCCTCTATGCGATGGTCGCACCGCCCAATCCGTTCCGTTGCCCACCCGGCCCTTATGAGCGGATTTCGATGATCGCGCATACGCTGAAGGCCAGCAATCCCACGGCCAAGATCATCATCGCGGACCCCAAGGCGAAGTTTTCCAAGATGGCCCTGTTTCAGGAAGGCTGGGCAGATCACTACGCCGGCATGATCGACTGGATCGGGCAGGATTTCGGCGGCGGCAATGTTTCGGTCGATCCCGATGCGATGACGCTGACCATCGACGGCGAGAAAACCAAGGTCGATGTCTGTAACGTGATCCCGGCGCAGAAGGCCGGCCGGATTGCCGAGATTGCAGGTGTGACCGATGGCAACTGGGCCCCCGTCAATGCCGCCGACATGAGCAGCAAGGCGAATGCGGATATCTACGTTCTGGGGGACTCCAGCCAGCAGGGCGACATGCCCAAATCCGGCTTCTCTGCCAACAGTCAGGCCAAGGTCTGCGCCAATGCGGTGCGCGGCGCGCTGACCGGGTCAAAGGTGTTCCCGGCCAAATTCTCGAACACATGCTGGTCGCTCATTGACACGAACGATGGGGTCAAGGTCGGCGCAACCTACGAGCCGACAGATGAGAAGATCGCCAAGGTCGACGGTTTCATCAGCCAGCCCGGAGAGGATGACGCGACCCGCAAGGCCACCTACGAGGAGTCGGTTGGCTGGTACGCCGCAATCACGGCGGATATATTTGGCTAAACGTTTCGGGCGCGCGTGTGACATGGATCAATGCGCGCCCGAACCCGATATGGAATATGGGCACGAACAAGGAGAAGCTGCCATGAAATCCCTATTGCTTGCGGCGACGCTTGCCCTGACGACCCTGCCCGCCAGCGCGGATGATCAGGCCGTGACCTACCCCTATTCCGGCAGTTTCGATGATGCGGCCTTTGTTGTGGAAAGCGCGATCATCGGGCGCGGGCTGGTGATTGACTATGTCAGCCACACCGGCGAAATGCTGGCGCGTACTGCCGCCGACGTGGGCAGCGATACGGTGCTGTTCAAAGAGGCGGATGTGTTCCTCTTTTGCTCGGCACAACTGTCTCGCAAGGTGATGGAAGCGGACCCCATGAATATCGCCCATTGTCCCTACGGCATCTTTGTCGCCGAACGCGAGGGCGAGGTGATGATCGGCTATCGCACCTATCCTGACGGGCCGATGAAAGAGGTGCAGGCGCTGCTGGACGAGATCGTGCAGGACGCGCTGGACTGATGGAGCGCCTCGCGTTCCGCGCAGGCTTTCGCGTGGACAGTTGACACGTTGCAGAGCGTTCTGGAGCAGTTCGGAACGATGGAGGCACGATGATCGAGGCTCTGCTTGATCGCTATGGTGACGGCACGGTGCTGGCGTTCGCCGGGGTGTTGACGGGCCTCGTCTTTGGCGCAGCCGCGCAGCATTCCCGGTTCTGTCTGCGCGCTGCCACGGTGGAGGTGACAGATGGCGTGCTGGGGCCGCGACTGGCGATCTGGTTGATCGCGTTCAGCGCTGCGGTCCTAAGCGTACAGGCGTTCGTGGCGGCGGGATGGTTCGACCCGTCGCAGTCACGCCAACTCGCCACGACAGGCAGCTTGTCGGGTGCGATCATCGGTGGGGGCATGTTCGGCTGCGGTATGATCCTCGCACGCGGTTGTGCCAGTCGTCTGTTGGTCTTGTCGGCCACCGGAAACCTGCGGGCATTGCTGACCGGGCTGGTGCTGACCATCGTGGCACAGATGTCGTTGCGGGGCGCGCTGTCGCCCTTGCGCGAAACGCTGGCAAATCTCTGGACAATAGACGGTGGCAGCACACGCGACCTGCTGAGCCATCTTCGTCTGACATCTGGTGCCGCGGCAGTACTTTCGGCTGTGGCGCTGGGTGTTTCTCTGTGGTTGGGGCGGCGACACACGGTGCAGGCCAGCCACACCATCGCGGCCGTTATCGTCGGCGGCGCGATCGGACTGGGCTGGCTGCTGACCTATGCGATCGCCGAGACATCGTTCGGCGTCGTGCCGATATCCTCGGTTACATTCACCGGCCCGTCGGCGGATACGTTGATGGGGTTGGTGAACAACCGCGCATTGCCGCTCAGCTTTGGGATCGGGCTGGTGCCGGGGGTGTTTGTCGGTGCGGCGCTGATGGCGCTGGCGACCCGCGAGGCGCGCATTGAGCGGTTCGGCCCGAAAACCCCGATGGAGCGGTATCTGATCGGGGCCGTATTGATGGGGTTCGGCAGCATGTTGGCCGGGGGCTGCGCCGTGGGCGCAGGTATGTCCGGCGGCGCGGTCTTTGCCGTAACCGCATGGATCGCCGTCACTTGCATGTGGCTCGGCGCGATGGCGACCCACCGCGCCACCCGGATTGCAGGGATCACTCGGCCGGTTGCATAAGCGGTGCACGCCCTAGCACGCGGTCGGCCAAGAGCGCGCCCACGCCGATTGATACCAATGCTGCAATCGCCGCAATGCTCAGCATCGACACGCCCGAGAGCCCCGCACCGACCGTACAGCCGCCCGCAAGCACACCGCCAAAGCCCATCAGCGCACCGCCTGCGACATAGCGCAACGTCTGCGGCGCATCCTCAAAGCTGGCAAAGCTCAGCTCGCGCCGCAACAGTGCGGAGAGGAACGCACCACCGAAGACGCCGGCAACCATGCCCACCCCAAAGCCTGCGGGGATCGAGGACGAGGCAACCGTCCAAAACAGGCTGTCGGCCCAAGTCGATGTGAAGGCCAGCGATTGCACCGGCAGTGGATCGAACTCATCCATCAGCAACCAACCGGTCGCGACCCAGCCAAAAGCCACCAACAGACCGATCACCACTGCCATCGCCACATGCAAGGGGCGCGGCCGCAGCACAGTAATCGCGGCAACAAGGCCCGCGATGGCCAGCGCCGCCCATGTCAGCAATCCGCCCGGCAGCTCTGCCAGCGACGCGATGCCGGTTTCCGTGGTGACCGAGCCCAACGCCACACGCAACGGAGCAAAGACCCCTTTGAGCGTCGCATGCGCGACCACAGCAAAGACCAAAAGCACCGTCAGCGCGCGCAGATTGCCCGTGCCGCCCAGCACGGTCAGGCGGCTGACACAACCGCGCGTCAGAACCATCCCTATACCGAAGGCCAAACCGCCGATCACGATGGCCAGCAGCGGCAAATCTGTTGTCATCAGACGGTGATCAGACAGATCAATCCAACCCAGCCAAATGGCGGCACTGGTTGCCGCAATCGCCGTGGCCAGCGCAGTCAACCAAGTGCCCAACGCAGGCGCGCGATCCGGCCCAGCCACCAGCCCACGGCGCAGGCAGAACCGGCTGATCTGTGCGGCGATGCCGAACAACAGCCCCAAGCCCAGCCCGAGATAGAGATGCGCAGCCTGAACATCGAATGGCAGGTCATATAGATCGAATAGCATGACGGAATCGCCTCCGCGAAATAAGACAGTTCTGCCTTAAATCGGACTCCACGTCGCAGGGTCAAGGGGCGCGGATCGGGATGAAATTCCTAGATGATTGCACAATCCGGAACAACAACCCAAATAGAACCAAGGGTGCGTACGATCAGATCAACATCGTTCCAAAAATCTGAACGATCATCCTATTTGGCGCTATTCCCATTCCATCTGTTCATAAACGCGCCCGGCATTCTTGGTCGCAAGCTCTTCGAACGTATCGAGATGCGCATATGGTGACTGATCGACATAATATGCCTCGGCCAGATCACCGCCATTGTCGATATGTTCGCCGATCTTGGTCCGCAGATAGACCAGATAATCACGGGTGTAGCGACGGACCTGCGCCATGTTGGTCGGATGGCCGTGGCCGGGGATGACATAGGTGGCGTCCAACGGCTCGAACTCGGCCTCCCACGTTTCCAGCCAGTCGGCAGTCAGCGTGTCGGGAAAGATCGGCAGCATCCGTTCGTGGAACGCCATGTCGCCAGCGATCACAAGGCTCTGCTCGGGCAGCCAGATGACAATATCGCCGGGGCTGTGTGCTGGCCCCAGATACCGTGCCTCGATGTGGAAATCGCCCATATCGACGATGTATTCATCCTGAAACGTCTCGGTCGGCTCAACGATTTCGGTACCCGCCGCCTGATCGCGGTTGTAGCGCTTCATTCCTTCCAGGATCGTTCCGCCATATTCCGCAATCTCGTGTGCGGCGTCTTCGTGCATGACGACGGGCACGCCCTGTTCCACCCAGTAGCCGTTGCCGAGCATTGCATGCCCCTGCCCGTTCTCGTTAAAGACCAGCTTGACAGGTTGATCCGTCACCGCGCGAATTTCGTCATGCAGCGCCTTTGCAAGCCCATAAGCAGCCCCGCCGTTGATCACCACGACGCCATCACCAGTGATGATAAAGCTGAGGTTGTTGTTATGACCTGCATTCTCATAGGTCGGCGGGGCGCTGGCACCGATAGCGGAGAAAACGCCGGGGATTACCTCGACCGGTTTATCGTAGAGCAGTGAAGCAGGGTATTTGTCGGCAATGTCTTCGCTCGCCGTCGCCATGCCCGCGGCAAGCATCAAAATCGCAATCCAACGCATCACATATCCTCCGTTACAAACCGATAGGCGCTGCCATCGCGTTCAACCCGTCCCAGCCCACCGCCGGGCAGGTGAAAGCCGAGAAGCGTGATCTGATCCTGTACCAATCTGTCCAATAGCCGTGACCGGGTTTGGGCGCCCAGCGCGGTATCCTGATCGGCGCCGTGGGGCCAACCGGGGCGGGCAAAGGCAACATGATGGTTCCCGATCGCATCGCCGCCGATCAGCATCGACTCGGTACCGGAGCGCAGCTCGAACGACATATGCCCCGGCGTATGCCCATAGCTGGCCACGGCAGCCACGCCGGGTAGGATTTCTTCACCGTCACGAAATAGGTGAATGCGCTCTTCGATGGCGTCCAGACGTCGTGCAGCGCCAACTGCAAAGGCCGCGCGCGCCGGGTCGATCGCGTCAACTGTCGCGGGATCGCGCCAATAGTCCCATTCAATCGTCCCCATCATATAGGTCGCGTCGGGGAACATGACGTCATCAAATTCGTCGAGCACCCCCCACAGGTGATCGGGATGGCAATGGGTAAAGACAACATGGGTGATCTCTTCGGGCGCGACACCGACAGCGTCGAGGCTGTCGGATAGTGCGCCTGCGCTCGGCATGAAGCCCGCACCAGCCCCGGCGTCAAAGAGAACGGTGCGGTCATCATCCCGCAGAAGCGTGACATTGCAGGGCGGCTGCAATTCATCAGGCGAGATATCATAGCGTGACAGAACAGCGCGCAATTCATCCTGTGGCAGACCATCGAAGGCAAACTCACCCGGCAGCACCAGATGTCCGTCGCTAAGCGAGGTTAGTCGCATCGCGCCAATGTTGTGACGCGTCGCGGCCATGGTGCGACCTGCCAGCCCGATGACTGCGGCAGAACCCAGCCCGGCGATCATATGTCGGCGCGTGATCATGGCAACCTCCAATCTCATTCAATAACGTGAATATATTGCGGTTCGCGCGGCCTGTTTGGCAAGCCATTTTTGCCCGAATGTTGCCAACGCAATGAGCATGACCTGTCGGAACGCGCCACAGGCGCGTACAGGGTCATTCTGCGTTCACGCAGACCGGGGGTTTCACCCCCGGACCCCCGAGGATACTTTCTGCAAGAAGAAGCAGGCTGATCGGGTTCGAATTGCTCTAGCCCCACGGGCCTTTGACTCTGGGCGTCGCACGAACCGGTTCGGGTTCAGCCATTTCGGGTTCGTGGCCGAAGAGCGCCTGCCGCGCGCCTGCCTTGTCAATCTGATATTCGCGCGTGAGAAATTCGACCACGTAGGCTTTTTTCGCTTCGGGCCAATTTTGGTAGAGGTGATAAAAGAGCGGTTTGTGGCAGATGAACAGCTGGCGGATATCCTTTGGCGACAATTCGGATAGGAGCATGTTGATCAGGTCTGCATCCGCGTGATCGGCGGCACGCAGGGTATAGAAATAGGCCGGGTGGTCGGATGTGATGCGCGGCCAGAGACCGTCGTTTTCGACCCAATTGACCAGCGATGCGAGCGCATGGAATTCCTCGGGCAGAACGCTTGCGTGGCGGCTGGCCAGTCGCCGCATGTCGACCCGCCCCCGTCCGGCCAGCGGAATTCCTTCTCCGGCCAACGCATCGACCAGAATGAAATCCATCTTTTGCCGCAGGATCGCGCCTGCATTCACGCCGCGCGCCTTGACCACCGGTTGCACCAGATCATTGTACTCCAAGAACTTTGCGATCCGGTTTCGGTCAGTCAGATCAAAAACATACTTGATTGGCAAATCGCCCAAGCCGTCCTTGTCGCCACTGGTGATCAGCGCGGGATGATCCATTTGCTGAAAAAGGTAGAGGCCGCCAAAATGGGCCGTCCAGAAATTGCGCTGCTCAAAGCTCATTTCCTTGAGCTGCACCGGATTGCGCACCACATCGCCAGTCTGGCCCGCAAGTTCTATCATCTCGGCGATCAGCACGTCGTCAAACCATGCGTCTTCTTCGGATAGAAATTGGTCCGTCTTGGCCTTCAGCTTTTCGGCTTGTTGGACTGCGCCGCCGGTTGTGTCCGCCTCGACCCGCACGCGGCGCAGATCGAACAGGCGCTCAGGTGAGGACATATCAAAGACCGAATTGACCAGCTCTCCGGCCACCGCGTCACGTGCCGTGAGGGCAAAGAGCGCCGCCTCGTTTTCCTCGATGAACTGGCGCAGGATCCCGCGCGATGTCGAGAATTTGGCCCCCAGCAACGGCGCTGTCTTTTGCTGGGTGCTGAGCAGAATGAACTGACGGTTCACACCCGCATGATTTAGGTAGAGGTAATCGCCCAACTCGTGGCCGATTTCCGGAGAGTAACCGGAGATGTCGATATAGAAATCGGGCAGTTTGGTGGTTTTTCCGGTCAGATGCTCCAGCGCGCGGTTGTAACGCTCTACCAGAGCCGGAGAGGAGACGTGGATCAGGTTGCCAAACATGAGGCCGGATTCGACGAGGCGTTTCATCGGGGCAATTCCTCCAAATCGGTTGAGGACATACGAAGACGGTGGTGCGGCTGTACTCCCGTCGGGCACCGCGAGTCTAACACCTATTCAACGTTGTAAGCGGTTTGAGGCTGCTCTGCACCTTGGATTAATCACAATGCGTGTCAGTGGTCGGTCCCCGAGACAAATCCAGCTCGTTCTGTAGGCACGCGACGGGCCGATCGTCCCCGTCCGACCTTTGCCGATGACCAGCGGCATCACCCCCCACGGTCATCAATCAAGGGGCTTGGTTTGGCAAACGCCACGAGATCGGCCTGATCCGTGATGCTGATGCGGTTGCCGTCGACGACAACGCCGTAGGGACGGAGCCCCTTGAATGCCCGGCTGAGGTTTTCCGGGGTCATGCCCAGAAACGAGGCCAGTCGTCGCTTTTCATAGGGGAGAGCAAACTGTGGTGCACCCGCCTGACGGTTCTGTTCGCGCAAGAGGTAGTTTGCCAACCGTTCAAGTGACGTGCGCAGCTTGAGATCTTTGGTGTTCTTGACCACCGCCCGATAACAATCGGCCAGTTCGTTCACAACAGCGCGCGCAAATTCGACGTCCTCGCCGAACACCCGCCGGACATCCTGTGACGGAATGAGGGCGATCCGGCTTTTCTCTAACGTTCGTGCCGACATCAGGTAGGGCGCATCCCGGACCGCAGCCGCCAGAATAAAGGTTGATACCGGGCGCACCGTTGCCAGCGACGTTTCCCGTGTGTGCCAGGAAGAGAACAGCTCTACCGAACCAGCAAGCACGATGTGCAAGAAATCGCTGGGATCACCTTCGGTAATCAACTCCACATGCTGCGGAAAGTTCTGCACATAGGCCGCTTGCATCAGATCGTGGAAATGCCCCTCAGCCACGGTGGAAAAGATCGCAAGCTGGCGTATTTCGGGATGATACGTTTCAAACATGGGACCCGTTCACATTTTGATTTCGAACAAAATCGATCAATTCATTGATAAATGTCAATTCAAAACCTGACGATTGCCTTCCATCGACTTGATGCGAGCCCAGCCCAGGCCTGACCAAATTTGTACCAATAATTATTTCGACCCGGTCAACCCTGATATTTGACTTCGATCAATCCAGTGGCACGGCGGGGGCGCCATCACACTCCCAAACAACAGGGTGCGTTCGCACACCCTCATCTGGAAGGATTTGTAATGTCCCCCCATGCCCAATCGTCAAGCGATCAGAGCCGGGCCCTTGGCCTGAGTACGCTCGCCTTTACGTTGAACTTTGCCGTCTGGACGATCTTTGCCATCATCGGTGTGCAGATCAAAACCGAACTGGGACTGAGTGAAACCCAATTCGGGATATTGGTGGCGACGCCAATCCTGACGGGGTCCCTGACCCGTCTGATCCTCGGTATCTGGACCGAGCAATTTGGCGGTCGCATCGTGTTCCCGTTGCAGATGTTGCTGGCTGCAACGGCGACATGGCTGCTGACGATGGCCGAAACCTATCCAATGTTCCTGCTGGCCGCCCTCGGTGTCGGGCTGGCGGGTGGCTCGTTCGCGATTGGCGTTGCTTATGTCTCGCACTGGTATCCGCGTGAAAAACAGGGCACAGCACTAGGGATTTTCGGCGCTGGCAACGTCGGAGCCGCCGTGACCAAGTTTGGCGCGCCCTTTGTAATGGTCGCCTATGGATGGGAAGCCGTCGCCAATGTTTGGGCGCTTGGTTTGGCTGCAATCGCAATCGTTTTTTTCCTGTTTGCCAAGAATGACCCGGTGTTCGAGGCGCGCCGCAAATCCGGCGCCAAAGCGGCGACGATCTTCCAGCAACTGGCCCCGCTAAAGAACATGCAGGTCTGGCGGTTTTCGCTCTACTATTTCTTTGTTTTCGGGGCTTTCGTCGCTCTCGCGCTGTGGTTGCCGCACTATCTGGTGGATGTCTACAGCGTCGATATTCGTACCGCAGGTATGGCTGCTGCCGCCTTCTCGCTCTCTGCCAGCATCTTTCGCGCGTATGGTGGCCACCTGAGCGATCGGTTCGGCGCGCGCAAAGTGATGTACTGGACGTTCGGCTTTTCGCTGATCATGCTGTTCATGCTGTCCTATCCGCCGACCACCTACACGGTCCACGCGGTTGCAGGCGATATCACCTTTTCCACACGCATGGGCTTTGGTGCCTTTGTGTTGGCGATCTTTGCGCTCGGTTTCTTCATGAGTCTGGGCAAGGCAGCAGTCTATAAACATATTCCGGCCTACTATCCTGATAATGTCGGCTCGGTCGGCGGTCTGGTGGGGATGATCGGGGGGCTTGGTGGCTTTGTCCTGCCGATCATCTTCGGTGCGCTTCTGGATCTCACCGGTATCTACACCACCTGTTTTGCGTTCCTGTTCATACTGGTCGGCATCGCGTTGACATGGATGCACTTTGCCGTGCGCAACATGGAAGCCGCCAACCCAACAGTGCCACGCGCGCAACTACCGGAATTGCCCGAATTCGAAGGCATGCCGATCCCCGAAGCCCCCGCAGCTGCAGTGCTGACTGAATGGGAGCCGGAAAACGCCGAATTCTGGGATGCCAAAGGCCGCAAGATCGCCCGGCGCAACCTCTGGATCTCGATCCCTGCCCTGCTGCTGGCGTTCTCGGTCTGGATGGTCTGGTCAGTCGTGGTGGCCCGGTTGCCCGCCATCGGCTTCGACTTTGAACAGGGTCAGCTTTTCTGGCTGGCGGCGCTGCCCGGCCTGTCCGGTGCGACACTGCGCATCTTCTACAGCTTCATGGTCCCGATCTTTGGCGGGCGGCTCTGGACAACGCTCTCTACCGCGTCCTTGCTCTTGCCTGCGATGGGGATAGGGTATGCCGTACAGAACCCTGAAACACCCTACCTGATCTTTCTGGTGCTGGCGCTGCTCTGTGGCTTTGGCGGCGGTAACTTTGCCTCGTCGATGGCCAATATCAGCTTTTTCTACCCCAAGGCGGAAAAGGGCAATGCACTGGCGCTGAATGCCGGGCTGGGCAATCTGGGCGTGTCGGTCATGCAGTTTCTTGTGCCGGTGGTCATCACGATGGGCGTCTTTGGCGCACTTGGTGGCGATCCACAGCCGCTCTCGGATGGGGGGCAACTGTGGCTGCAAAACGCCGGGTTCGTCTGGGTACCCTTTATCGTACTGGCAACTATCGCGGCCTATCTGGGCATGAACGACATTGCTTCGGCGAAGTCATCGTTTTCCGATCAGGCGATCATTTTCAGCCGCAAGCACAACTGGATCATGTGTATCCTCTACACCGGCACCTTTGGCAGCTTTATCGGCTATGCCGCCGGTTTCCCACTACTGATGAAAACCCAGTTCCCCGAAGTGAACGTGCTGCAATACGCCTTCCTCGGCCCGCTTGTCGGTGCGCTCAGCCGGGCGGGCACGGGATGGATATCAGACCGTTTTGGCGGCGGGCGCGTGACCTTCTGGACCTTCGCGGGCATGATCGTCGCGGTCTATGGCGTGCTCCAATTCCTGCCCTCCGAGGCAAACACGGCGGGCAATTTCTGGGGCTTCTTCGCCTGCTTCATGGCGCTGTTCTTCCTGACCGGCGTGGGCAACGCATCCACGTTCCAGATGATCCCCTCAATCATGCGTCAGGAAATACCACGCCTGATGCCGGAACTCGACGAGGCGGCAACGCGCACACAGTCGGAACGCGAAAGTGCTGCAATCATCGCCTTTACGTCGGCCATCGCAGCCTATGGCGCGTTCTTCATCCCCAAGAGCTACGGCACCTCAATCGCCGTGACAGGGGCACCAAACGGCGCGCTTTGGGCCTTCCTCGGGTTCTACGCCATCTGCGCCGTGATCTGCTGGGTATTCTACAGCCGCAAGTCTGCCCCGGTTCCCTGCTGAACCATTGAAAGCCAGTGCGCCCGGCATGTCCGGGCGCTGCCCGCCAAAAACAGGAGAATGACATGAGCCATCTGCTCGACAGACTGAACTTCCTCCAATCCAAGGAATTGGAAAAATTCTCGAACGGTCACGGCCAGGTGACTCGCGAAGATCGCGCATGGGAAGACACCTATCGCAATCGCTGGCGGCACGACAAAATCGTGCGCTCAACCCACGGAGTGAACTGTACCGGATCATGCAGCTGGAAAATCTACGTCAAATCCGGGATCGTCACATGGGAAACCCAGCAGACGGACTATCCACGCACCCGGGCCGACCTGCCCAATCACGAACCCCGCGGCTGTGCCCGCGGTGCCAGCTATAGCTGGTATCTGTATTCTGCCAACCGGGTGAAAAACCCGCTGGTGCGTGGCAAGCTGATGAAGGTCTGGCGAAAGATGCGCGAGACCATGCAGCCAATCGAGGCATGGACCAAGCTACAGAACGACCCGATCCTGCGCGCCTCTTACGTGGAATCGCGCGGCAAGGGCGGGTTCGTACGCGCCACATGGGACGAAGCCACCGAAATCACCGCCGCCGCCAACGCCTATACAGTCAAGACATACGGGCCCGACCGCGTGTTCGGTTTCTCGCCCATTCCCGCGATGTCGATGGTCAGCTATGCCGCCGGATCACGCTATCTGTCGCTGCTGGGTGGCGTGTGCATGTCGTTCTACGACTGGTATTGCGACCTGCCCCCCGCCAGCCCCCAGACATGGGGCGAACAGACTGACGTGCCCGAAAGCGCCGATTGGTACAACGCCGGTTATCTGCTGCTGTGGGGGTCGAACGTGCCGCAGACCCGGACGCCCGACGCGCATTTCTATACCGAGGCCCGCTACAAGGGTACCAAATCCGCCGTCATCTGCCCCGACTATTCCGAAGCGGCTAAATTCGGTGATGTCTGGCTTAATGCCAAGCAGGGTACCGATGCGGCACTGGCCATGGCCTTTGGCCATGTGATCCTGCGCGAATTCCATCTCGACCGGCAGTCCGAATATTTCGACGATTATACCCGTAAATATTCCGACTTCCCCATGCTGGTGAAGCTGGAGGAGAAAGACGGCCGTCTTGTGCCGGGACGTTTCCTGCGCGCCGACGATCTGGACGGCAAGCTGGGAGAGGATAACAATCCCGAGTGGAAGACCGTCGCCTTTGACGAAACATCGGGCGCGCTCGTCGCCCCTAACGGGTCAGTCGGCTATCGCTGGGGCGAGGATGGTGAATGGAACCTTGAGGAGCGCGCCAAAGGCAAAGATGTGCGTCTCAAGACCACATTCGTCTTGGATGTGGACCATGATGATGTGGCTCAGGTCGACTTTCCCTATTTCGGCGGTGTGGCAACCAAGCACTTCGCCACGGACGCCAAGCACCCTGACATACTGACACGCAACATCCCCATCAAAACGGTCAAGACGGCCGACGGCGATGTTCAGGTCGCCACGGTCTTTGATCTGTTCTGCGCCAATTACGGCCTCGACCGGGGACTGGGCGGCGAGTGGGTCACGGCAGACTATGCCGACGACATGCCCGGAACGCCTGCCTGGGCGGAAAAGATCACCGGCGTGAAGGCAGACAAGATCATCCACGTCGCACGCGAATTCGCAGACAACGCGGAGAAAACCCAAGGCAAGTCGATGGTGATCATCGGGGCCGCGATGAACCACTGGTACCACATGGACATGAACTATCGCGGTGTCATCAACATGCTGGTGATGTGCGGCTGCGTCGGTCAGTCCGGCGGCGGATGGGCGCATTACGTGGGTCAGGAAAAGCTGCGTCCGCAAACCGGCTGGCAACCATTGGCATTCGGTCTGGACTGGAGCCGCCCCCCCCGCCACATGAACGCCACCAGCGCGTGGTATGCGCACACCGATCAGTGGCGGTATGAGACGCTGGAGGCCAAGGAAATCCTGTCGCCCACGGCGCCAGCGGGCGATTGGGACATCAACCTGATCGACTATAACATTCGCGCCGAGCGCATGGGCTGGCTGCCCTCAGCGCCGCAACTGAAAACCAATCCGCTGGAGGTGGCCAAGGCCGCCAAGGCGGCAGGCAAGGAAATCCCTGCCTACGTGACAGAGCAGTTGAAATCCGGCGCACTGGAAATGTCCTGCGAGGACCCTGACGATCCGGCGAACTGGCCGCGCAACCTATTTGTCTGGCGCTCGAACCTGCTGGGATCAAGCGGCAAGGGGCATGAATATTTCCTCAAGCACCTGCTGGGCACGCAACACGGCGTCATGGGTAAGGATCTGGGCGAGGATGGCGGTCAAATGCCGAAAGAGGCGAAATGGCATGACGAAGCGCCGCGCGGCAAGCTGGACCTGCTGGTCACGATCGACTTCCGCATGTCCACCACGTGCGTCTATTCCGACATCGTTTTGCCAACGGCCAGCTGGTACGAAAAGGACGATATGAACACGTCCGACATGCACCCGTTCATTCACCCGCTTCAGGCGGCTGTAGACCCGGCGTATGAGAGTAAATCGGACTGGGAGATCTTCAAATCCATCGCCAAGAAATTCCAGCAGATTGCGCCGGAAGCGTTAGGTGTGGAAACCGATATCGTGGCGCTGCCCATTTTGCACGACACCCCTGCCGAGATTGCGCAGGATCAGGTCAAGGACTGGAAGAAAGGCGAATGCGATCTGATCCCCGGCAAGACCGCGCCAAACTACATCGCGGTCGAGCGGGATTACTCTACCATCTATGATCGCTTCACATCGCTCGGTCCGTTGCTGGGCAAGCTCGGCAATGGTGGCAAGGGGATCAACTGGAACACCGACGACGAGATTGAAAACCTTGCCGCGCTGAACGGTGTACAGCTGGATGGTTCGGCAGCAGGCCGTCCAAAGATCGACACCGCGATTGACGCCTGCGAAGTGATCCTGATGCTGGCACCCGAAACCAATGGCGAGGTAGCAGTCAAGGCGTGGCAGGCACTGGAAAAGGCCACCGGGCGCAAACACACCCACTTGGCCGATGGCGAACACCACAACAAGATCCGGTTCCGTGACATCGCCGCACAACCGCGCAAGATCATCTCGTCGCCCACATGGTCGGGCATCGAGAGCGAGAAGGTCAGCTATAACGCGGGTTACACCAACGTGCATGAGTTGATCCCGTGGCGCACGCTGACCGGGCGGCAACAACTCTATCAGGATCACCTGTGGATGCGGGCCTTTGGCGAGGGGCTGATGTCCTATCGCCCGCCTGTCGACCTCAAAACCATCACGGAAGCCGTGCAGGATGATGGTGACACGCTGGTGCTGAACTTTATCACCCCGCACCAAAAATGGGGCATCCACTCGACCTATACCGACAACCTGCTGATGCTGACGCTCAACCGCGGTGGCCCGGTTGTGTGGCTCAGCGAGGTCGACGCGAAATCGGCGGGTATCGTCGATAATGACTGGATCGAGGTCTATAACATCAACGGCGCACTGACAGCGCGCGCTGTGGTCAGCCAGCGGATCAAGGAAGGCAGCACCTTCATGTATCACGCGCAGGAAAAGATCGTGAACACCCCCGGTTCGGAAAAGACCGGCAATCGCGGCGGCATCCACAACTCTGTCACCCGCACCACGCTGAAGCCCACCCATATGATCGGCGGCTACGCCCATCAGTCCTATGGCTTCAACTACTACGGCACCGTCGGCAGCAACCGCGATGAGTTCGTCATCGTGCGCAAAATGAAAAAAGTGGACTGGCTCGACCAGCCAGCGACCGAAAAGGAGGCAGCACAATGAGAGTGCGCGCACAAATCGGCATGGTGCTAAACCTCGACAAATGCATCGGGTGCCACACCTGCTCTGTCACCTGCAAGAACGTCTGGACCAGCCGGGATGGCGTCGAATACGCATGGTTCAACAACGTCGAAACCAAGCCCGGCCTCGGCTATCCGACCGACTGGGAAAATCAGGAACGCTGGAACGGCGGCTGGGAACGGACCTCGCGGGGCAAGCTGCAACCCAAACAGGGCGGCAAGTGGCGTATTCTGGCAAACATCTTTGCCAACCCAAGCCTGCCCGAAATCGACGATTATTATGAGCCGTTCGATTTCGACTACGACCACCTGAAATCCGCGCCCGAAATGAAGGCGTTCCCGACGGCCCGCCCCCGGTCCAAGATCACCGGCGAGCGGATGGAGAAGATCGAAAAGGGCCCGAACTGGGAGGAAATTTTGGGTGGTGAATTCTCCAAACGATCGGAGGATTACAACTTTGATGGTATCCAGAAAGAGATCTACGGCGAGTACGAAAACACCTTTATGATGTACCTGCCGCGCCTGTGTGAGCATTGCCTCAACCCCACCTGCGTATCCTCCTGTCCGTCGGGCGCGATCTACAAGCGCGAAGAGGACGGCATCGTTCTGATTGATCAGGAAAAATGCCGCGGCTGGCGGATGTGCGTTTCGGGGTGCCCCTACAAGAAGGTCTATTACAACTGGTCCACTGGCAAATCCGAGAAATGCACGCTGTGCTATCCCCGGATCGAGAGCGGCAACCCGACGGTTTGCTCCGAAACCTGCGTCGGTCGCATCCGCTATCTGGGGGTGATGCTCTATGATGCGGACAAGATCGAAGAGGCGGCATCGGTAGAGAACACCACTGATCTCTATGATGCGCAACTGGGTGTGTTTCTTGACCCGCATGACCCAGAAGTGATCGCCGCGGCGCAGGCAGATGGCGTGCCGCAGGACTGGATCAAGGGCGCGCAAAACAGCCCGATCTGGAAAATGGCGATGGATTGGAAGGTCGCCTTTCCGTTGCACCCCGAGTACCGGACGCTGCCGATGGTGTGGTATATCCCACCTCTCAGCCCGATTCAGAACGCCGCCGAGGCGGGTGCCATCGGCATGGACGGCGACATGCCGGACGTCAAAAACCTGCGTATTCCGGTGAAATACCTCGCCAACATGCTGACTGCGGGCGACGAGGCCCCGGTGGTCACGGCGCTGGAACGGATGCTGGCGATGCGCTCCTACATGCGTGCCAAATCCATCGAGGGTGTGCAGGACGAGGCCATTGCAGAGCGCGTCGGCCTGACCGGACGAATGATCGAGGATATGTACAAGATCATGGCTCTGGCCGATTACGAGGACCGCTTCGTGATCCCTACCACCCACCGTGAACAGGTCGAAGAGGCTTATGATTTGCGCGGCGGCTGCGGCTTTACCGATGGCAACGGGTGCTCATCCGGCATCTCCAACGGTTCGCTCTTTGGCGGATCCAAAAAACCCCTAAAAATGCCAACGGAGGCGATGTGACATGGACCGCACCCTGAAAGCACTATCCCTGATACTGAGTTACCCGACCCGCGAGCTGCAGCACGCGATACCCGAAATCGGAGGCGTCCTGAGTTCGGAGAGGCGATTGACAGCAGCAGCGCGTCGGGCGTTGCGCCCGCTCATGGAGGAGTTGAGCGGGCGCGACATTTATGATCTGGAAGAGCAGTTCGTGCTGCTGTTCGATCGGTCGCGTACGCTATCACTCAACCTCTTTGAGCATGTGCATGGTGAAAGCCGCGACAGGGGTGGCGCGATGGTTTCGCTGATCGAGACCTATCGCGAACACGGGTTTGATCCGTCCACCTCTGAATTGCCCGACCATTTGCCGGTGCTGCTGGAATTCTTGTCAATGGTTCCCGCAGATGAGGCGCGCGAGATACTGGCCGACGCGGCCCATATCTTTGCCGCTCTGCGCGAACGGCTGGAACGCCGCGAGAGCAGCTATGCGGCGGTCTTCGATGCATTGTTGCAGTTGTCCGGTGCCAAGGCGGACCAAACTGCCGTGGCCGAGATGCTGAAGGCCGAGGAGGTCGATCCAAACGACCTTGAGGCGCTCGATGCAGTCTGGGAGGAAACCGAAGTCAGCTTCGGTCCCGATCCCAACGCTGGCTGCCCGCAGGTGCGTGACATGCTCTCGCGTATGGACACGCCCATCAACCCCGCGCCGCATGCGGCAGAATAGGGAGGATCAGACATGCTATTTGCCAATTTCGATATCAACTACTTCATCTTTGGGATCATGCCCTATATCGCACTGACGGTGCTCATCGTGGGGTGCATTGCACGGTATGAACGCGATCCTTTCACATGGAAATCCTCGTCAAGCCAGCTGTTGCGCCGCAAACAGCTGATCTGGGGCTCCATCCTCTTTCACGTCGGGATCCTCACGGTGTTCTTTGGCCATCTCATAGGCCTGTTCACACCGATTTGGTTGATCGACGCATTGGGCGTCCCGCATGGCCTGAAACAATGGATGGCTGTCATTGTCGGCGGCACTGCCGGGATCGCAGCACTGATCGGTGCGTCCATGTTGCTGCATCGTAGGCTCTTTGATCCGCGCATCCGCGTGACGTCCAGTTTTGCCGATATCCTGATTCTGGTGCTGATCTGGGTCCAGCTCTTTGTCGGGTTGGGCACAATTATCCTGACGCTGGAGCATATGGACGGGGTGGAAATGGTCCGCTTCATGACCTGGAGCCAGAGCGTGGTCACGCTGGAACTCAACGCATGGGCAGACGTGATCGACGTGCATTGGCTCTATAAGTTCCACATCCTGCTGGGCCTGATCATCGTCACGCTCTTTCCGTTCACCCGGCTGGTCCACATGATCTCGGGGCTGGCGGCACCATTCCGCTACCTCTTGCGACCGGGGTATCAGGTGGTCCGGTCGCGGCGGCAGAAGCCCCTGCCCTCGCGCAAAAGCACACCGGCGGAGTAACCCCGATGAACAAGGCTCGTTTTCCCGACCTCATTGTAAACGGCGAAACCGTTACCCATGCGGATATTGCCGCCGAGGCCCAGAACCACACAGGCCCCAAGGGCAAGCCTGGCATCGCGTGGCGCAAGGCGGCACATGCGCTGACGGTGCGCATGCTGCTGCTGCAAGAGGCGCGCAAACGCGGCATGACCGCCGATTGCCGCGAGCTGTCGCCGGGGAGGTTTGAAACAGAGGAGGAGGCCCTGATCCGGGGCCTTCTCGAAACCGAGATCAACGTGAACACGCCGACCCAAGACGCTGTGTACGCCGAATGGGCGCACGATCCCAGCCGGTTCCGGGCCCCGCCGCTGTGGGAGGTGTCGCATATTCTGATCGCCTGCGATCCACGCGACGAGGTCGAGCGCGACAAGACCCGATCGCGCGCAGAGGAACTGGCGATCCGCGCGACCTCTGGTAACGAGGATTTCGCAGAGCTTGCACGCGCGCACAGTGATTGCGGGTCGCGTGCAAACGGCGGCCAACTGGGCCAGATGAGCCCCGGCGATGCGGTGCCAGAATTTGAATCCGCGTTGCGCCAAATGGCCGACCGTGAGGTTTCGGCCAGTCCAGTACTCACCCGACATGGATGGCACGTCATCCGCATGGACGCTGTCGCATACGGGGACACCCTGCCGTTTGACGCTGTCAAACCACAGATTGCTGCCGCGATGGAAAAGGCCGCGTGGGCCCATGCTTCGCGCAGCTTTGTCGGAGCGTTGATGGCAAAGGCCGATATCTCGGGATTACCCAAGCAGCCGGAGTAGCGGGGATGGGCGTGCACAACACAGCGTCGGTCAAGAATACCAGAAAGGGCGAACCCCATGCTGGATGATCTTCTCAAACGCAATCGCGATTGGTCAGAGCAGCGGTGCGCCGAAGAATCGGGTTATTTTTCGCGCTTGTCTGACCAGCAGACGCCCGACTTTTTCTGGATTGGTTGTTCGGACAGCCGCGTTCCCGCGAATGTCATTGCCGGGCTGGACCCCGGCGAGGTGTTCGTTCATCGCAACGTGGCGAATGTCATTCACAGCACGGACATGAGCCTGCTGTCCGCGCTCGAATTTGCGGTTGAGGTGCTGCATATCCGCGAAATCATCCTGTGCGGCCATTACGGCTGTGGAGGCGTTCGCGCAGCAACCGAAGATTTGCCCCATGGGCTGGCGGACCACTGGCTGGAGCCAATTCGCCGGTTGACCCGCGCCTATGCGGTCGATCTGACACAGACGACAGGTGCCGAAACCCGCCGTGACAGGCTGGCAGAACTGAACGTGATCGAGGGCGTGACCCGCATCGCGGAAACACCGATCCTGCAACGCGCATGGGCGCGCGGCGAAAACGTCGCCATCCACGGGCTGGTTTACGGGCTAAAGGATGGTCGATTGAACGACCTTGATTGCACGATTTCACGCGGATTTTTTGGATCAGGAGGTCGCTAGATGAGTTTGTTTGACCCAATTTCTGCCCCTGGATGCGGCTGCGACGCTGCGCATCCCCGGTTGGCGTCGGTGCCGGTGGCACTGACAAACGCATTGGCATGCGTTCCCCCCGTCACCCGGACCGAAATCCTGCCACTGCATCTTGCCATGGGCCGCGTCCTCTCTGCGCCTGTTCACGTGCAGACTGATCTACCCCGCTTTGATTGCGCTGCCATGGATGGTTACGCGATGCGGTTCGACGACGCGTCGCTTGGCACGTTACCCCTGTGCGGCGTCGCTGCTGCGGGGCAGGCTCCCGACACGCTGCGCCCCGGCACCGTGATGCGCATTTTCACCGGTGCCCCCCTGCCCCATGGCGCCGACACCGTCGTGATGCAGGAGAACACGGAAACAGCGGCCAAGGACATCGTGCTGGCGCGAAAGCCGGTCAAAGGCTCGCACATACGTCGGCGTGGCGAAGACCAGCGCACCGGCGGGCTACTGATCGAAGCACGGCATCGTCTCGACGCACTGTCCATCGGCAATTGTGCCAGCGCCGGCGTGGGGCGCGTGCAGGTTCTTTGTCGGCCGAAAGTCTCAATACTAGTGACCGGCGACGAGTTAACCGCACCTGGCACTCGTCTGACCGAAGCGGCGATCTGGGATGTGAACGGCCCGATGATTCAAGCCGCCCTCACCGCAGCCGGATGCGACGTCGTTGACCTGATCCGCCTACCGGACGACCCGGATTTGCTGTGCGCCGCCCTGTTCAAGCTCGCGCGGCGCAATGACATGATCGTCACCAGCGGCGGCGCATCCGTCGGTGATCGCGACCATCTGTCTGGCGCGCTAAAAAATCTCGGAGCGCAGGTTCACGTATCGGGCATCGCGGTCAAACCGGGCAAGCCAACGACCGTCGCCAGCATATCCGGGACGCCCCTGCTGGCTTTGCCCGGCAACCCGTTGGCGGCATTTACCATGTGGCAGGTATTTGGACGTGCCATGACAGCGCGTCTGTCAGGTGCTCGATCAGAGCAGGCCGTCTGCCGGCACATCAGGATAACGCAGTCCTTGCGCCACACGCCCGGACGATGCGAGTTTCGTCCGGCCCGAATCGCGGGCTATGGTCCTGACGGGATAGAATATGCCACCTGCTCGAACGCTACCCACTCCGCACGCCTGTCACAGGCGCTGACTGCCGATGGTTTTGTGCTGCTGCCTGCCGAATGCGACGGCCTGAGCCAAGGCGACATGGCGGAATTCCTTCCGTTTCAATAGATCAAGTGAGGCCACAGATGAAAATCGCCTATGTAACGACCACCGACAAAGGGGCAACCGACCGTTTACTGACAACAGCCGCCAACGCCGCGATTGAACGCGGGCACACTGTGGCAGGCGTCGTCCAGAGCAATACCCCGCGTCCCAAAACGCATCGCTGCGATATGGATGTTCAGGTATTGCCCAAGGGGCCAATCATCCGCATTTCGCAGGACCTGGGACCAGAGGCGAGCGGATGTGCGCTTGACCCCGCCGCGCTGGAGCAAGCCGTCGTCGAAGTCCATAAAACACTCGTCGACGGCGCGGACCTTTTGATTGTGAACAAATTCGGCAAGCATGAAGCGGCCGGGCGAGGGTTTCGTCCCCTGATTGCCGAGGCGCTTTCACAGGATGTGCCTGTACTGGTCGGCCTCAATCCACTGAACCGCGCAGAATTCGAGGCTTTCGCTGAGGGGGTGGCGCAAGAACTGTCCGCAACCACGGAAACGCTGGCGCAATGGATCGACACGACCTGCCTCGCCGCTGAAAAAGTGGACTGAAACACAGGCGAGCGATTGCGCCTGATCCGATGCCTATTTCAAGTGGGTACTACGCCGGGTGCGACTGGCAAGGTGGCCAAGCCGCCGATCCGGTACATCGGGACGGCGGCGTTTGATTTAGGCAGGATCCCACGGTTTTGGGTCGGAGGGATGAGCACTCGGGCCGCCCGGACGGAAATAGATCACTGTGCCGCTGGCGCCGCCTACTCCGCCATCAAGGTCGTTAAACACGATTTGCCGCGGGATGATGATCTGTGCCCGACGCCCTGCGTCCGCTGCTGACCAAGGCCGCTCACTGACCACGCAATGGCCTGTTTGGCCGGTATAGGACGTCGCCGGATCAACCTCACGCAGGAATGTCAGACCATTCACCAGCGCTTCGCCATTCAGCACCACAGCGCCTGAGCCGATGACTTGCTGCGCCTTGCCACGCGTCATAACGGACTGGCTCTTGCTCTGGGCCCAGACGCCACAAACGCCTGTTTTTCCGCCAATATTTTGAACATCTATCGCCACGCTCAGCCCGCCGGGTGAGCTGTAGGTGCCGCCGCCCATGACCGGATCAGACCCAAGCGTGGCAGTACCTGCGGGCGTGGTGGTCGAGCAGGCCGCAAGCCCAAGCATTGCCATGCAGGATGTTAGAACCGAAATTCGCATTACGTCACCTCTATGACAGATCGCCCGTATATGGAGCTTCTCACAAGGAAATTACAAGGTCAGCTATGCTGGTTACGCGGTATCACACCCGGCGGCAAACGCCTCTGTTTCGCGCAGCATTTCAGGATACCATTCCTCGATTGTCGGCAGGAAAGCTTCGCGGATGCGCCCGACCTGTTCCGGGGTCAAATCCTCGCGCCAAACACCCGACTGGCCCTTGGCAAAGAAATTCTGCATTCCTTCCGGGCGTTCGGAAAACCCTTTTTCCTGTTCCTGCTTTTGCATACTTGCAAAGCTGGTGGCCTTGATCGCCCGCGCAAGCCGTGGTTTTTCCACCTTGAGGCGCAGGAATTTCGACAGCAGGTCGTTGAATGTCTTGCCCGGTTTGGCCAGCATGTCCTCGTACCGAACAATATGCCGCGATAGGCCCGGCGCACGCGCCCAACTCATCACATGGCCATCCCAACTGCCCAATGCCTCGTAAATTCCAGCCGGGGTGCCCATGATCATTTCCGGGTCCATCATCCGGGTGATCGCAGTGTCGATATCGCAGTTCTGGTGGCGCGCAAAAGACGGGGCCAGATCGAAGGGGTTGCGAATGATGTAGATCGCAGCCGCCGTTACTTGCGGCGGGATAAGATCCTGCCCGAGAAACCTGATGGCCTGACAGTGGGTCTTCACAAAATGGTGGTCGGGCTTGGATGCGGCAATCAACTCCAGCGCGCGGGGCCGGACCTTTAGCCAGTCCTCCGGGCTGTGGGCCTGAAACTTGCCCCCTGCTGCGGCATCAAAGAAGTCCTGACGCACATCGCCGGTGGTGAATTTGCGCAGGTTGTTGATATCTGGTGCTTCGCCCGGAGGCATCAGATAGTGCGCCAGAAAGCTGCGCATCCATGTGTTTCCCGACTTGGGAAACGAGGCCAACCAGATGATCCGCTGCAGATTGTTCATTCCAGATATCCGAATTTTTTCATGGTCTTGGCGTGATTGTTGCAAATCTGATCTGCCAGCGCAGGATCCAGATCAGTCTTCCACTGGCCACTGCGCCCTGAGGCAAAGAACTTCTCGGCGCCGGCGGGCTTCTCCATGAATCCAGTCTCGGTTTCCTGTTTCGACACTTCATCGAAACTGGCATGACGCACAGCCCGATCCAAACGTTCGTCGTCGACCGGGACACCCAGATGGGTCAGCGTCTTGGCAAATTCCTGATGCGGATTGGTAAGCATGTCCTCGTAGCGCAAGGTCAAAACCGGATAGGGCGCATAGCCGGTCCAGCTTTTGACATGCTCGGACCATGAGCCCTGAAATACTGCTACCGTGTTATCGTCCGCTTGCGTCGCATTATCGCTGCGCGCAATACGGGCCACGACCTTCTCCACCGGCTCTCCGTAATGGCGCGCGGCTGACAATACCATGTCGCGCGGATCGCGCATAATGTAGATCGCCGAGCGAGTGTATTTCGTCGGGATCAGGTCAATCCCGCGTGCCACTGATTTGATATTGTGGGTTTTCACCAGATTGACGTCGGCATTGTTCGCAACGATCCCGCGCAGCACCTTTTCACGCAGTGAAAGTGTCAACGCCAAGTCGCGCGTGTCGATCCTACGACCGGCCACCATATGATAGGTTTTGGCGATTGCATCGCCCATGCCAAACTTGTTGACCTGATTGATCGGCATCGGCTCTTGGGTATTCGCTAGGTAGTTCGCTAGGAATATCCGCGTCCAAGTATTTCCCGATTTGGGGTAGGACGCCAGCCAGACAATGCTGTTTTTCATCTTGTTTGCCCGCGTTCAGTGATGACAGGCCCAGATAAAAGAAGACGAGGGAGAAATACATCCCCCCCGTCCAATTTTTTCCGAAGTACCTAAAGCTTAGAAGCTCAGGTTGATCGCTGTACCGATAACGGTACCTTCGATTTCGGTTGCGGCTGTGCCTTTGTCGTCTGCTTCTGCGAAGACGGCATAGATGTCCCAATCAACACCTGGGCCCAAGTCGCGGCTGGCGCCGATACGGTACGCAATGTACTCTTCGTTCGCGCCACCAGCACCGGTCGCTTTGCTCTCGCCTTGGAAGGTCAGAGCTTCAAACGCCCAAGGACCAGCTGCGTCGTACGTAACACCGAAGCTCCAGCCTTCTTGGTCGGTTGCGCCAGCGGCCAGGCCGTTGTCGTTCTCAGCATAGTGACCACCAACGGTGAAGTCGCCGAAGCCAACTTGCAGACCGATACCCCAAGTGCTGGGATCGGAAACGCCAGCAGCAGTCGCGTCCGCGGTGCCGTAACGTGCGCCAACAGTGACGCTGGTCGTGCCGAACGTCTGGCTGTAGTTCAGGCCGATGTCGAAGATGTCGGTCAGAGCTGCAACGTTGTTGTTGTTGTGGTTGGTCAGAGCGTTACCGGCGTTGTTGCGGGCATACGAAACACCCAGCGTCAGGCCGTTGAAGGACGGCGTGAAGTACGTCAGACGGTCAACGTCGTTGTTACGACCAACTTCGGTGTAAGCCGAAACCATCGCGCCGCGGAAGATACCGGGCAGAGGACCACCGGTCGAACCCGAGAGCGGGATGAACGCGGAGATCGAAGGCGAGTTGATGTACATCGAAGTTACGCCAGGAGCAGCAACCATCGATTTGTAACCAGCGGAGTTCTCGGAACCCACGATGATCTGACCCAGTGTGTCACCGGAGATCGTCATGTATGTTTCGTCGATACCGATGGCACCACCACCGTTGTTCTCGCCTTCCATCTGAACGTTCACACCGAAGGTGATGCCGTTGTCCAGAGTGATCGAGGGCGAGAAGATGATTTCAGTGGTCGAGTGGAAGCCGATGCCGTCGTTGTCGACTTGGCCAGCGCCTGTACCGGCGAGCGTACCGCTCAGATCGGTGTAAGCGACGTGCTGGTTCATGTAACCACCCCAGTTCAGGTCCCATTCTTGGGCCGTCGCTGGAGCCGCCATTGCGCAACCGATGATCGCGCTGGTGCAAAGCAGATGCTTTTTCAAGGTTGTCCCTCCTCATAATAGCAGGAATATGTGTGTCATGATCCGCCGCCTCCAAAGCTAGACGCGGCTTGGGGATCAAATGCAGCTTTTTGCCCCCGAGTGTCAACGCGCACTGCCAGCCCTGCAATGTTGTTGCCCCGGTTGTGGCGTTTAAACCACACAATCAAGGCAAGGCATCCCCAATTTAACCTGAAATTGCTGAAACACCTAGGTTTTATAGACAGCAGCACCGCGCTACTCCGTGCCACATTTCGACATCAAATGTATGATCAGAGCGGTCTGTAAACAGGAATCACGCCCAACATGGCGTGCTGTGATGGGTTATGCCCACGACGCAACCCGACGCCGAGTCGCGGGTTGTGGCGCATGTCGGATCAGTGTCTGGTCACAAGATCGCGGTGGCGCCGCAGGCGGTCTCTGGCGACGCCTCAGATGTCGTTTTCTTCCAACACCTTTTTCGCTGTGCGGAAACATTCCACCCCCTGCGGTACGCCGCAATAGATAGCGATCACGTGGATGATTGCGCGAATTTCCTCCTTGGTGACGCCATTGTTCAGCGCACCGCGGCAGTGGATTTCCCATTCGTGCATTTTACCCAACGCACCAATCATGGCGAGGTTCATCATGCTGCGTGTTTTGGGGGCGATCACATCGTCACCCCAGCCGAAACCCCAGCACCAAGCGGTCATCGCCTCCTGAAAAGGTCTGGTAAAGTCATCTGCGGCAGCGAGGTTTTTCTCGACATACTCGGGCCCCAGCGTGGCCTTGCGTTGTTCCAGCCCTTTTAGAAAAAGGTCTTCGTTGAATGTATCCGGCATGAAACGGTCCTTTCGTGGTTTGAATGGTCATGACACCTTTCGCGTATCAGGCCCGGACGGAATGACCAGTGCCAAAATCGGCGGCCGGGAATTTCGGACGCAGATACCGGGGGCATGGATTTGCGGGTTTTGTCTCATGTTTCATGTTTCATGGCATCTGATCCTGCGATGATACGCCACCGGCATCTAGATGCATTGCCCAAACACCTGCGAATCGCGCAGGATGCGCAGAACATCATAACGTAGGAGCAAAAAGTGGCACAGACATCCCAGAACCCCGCAATTGCCAATATCGGCCATTGGCCCGAGCGCGTGCAGATGGCCGCTGCTTTTCGCTGGACTGAGCGGCTGAACATGCACGAGGCGGTCGCGAACCATTTCAGCCTCGCCGTGAACGAGGAAGGCACCCAGTTCCTGATGAATCCGAACCAGATGCATTTCGCCCGTATGCGCGCGTCGGATCTGTTGTTGCTGGACGCGAACGACCCCGACACGCTGGACCGACCGGGCGCGCCTGATGCCACGGCTTGGGGCCTGCATGGCTCGGTCCACCGCCATTGCCGCCATGCGCGCTGCGTAATGCATGTGCATTCTATCCACGCCACCGTTCTGGCCTGTCTCGCCGACAGTTCGCTACCACCGGTGGATCAGAACGCGGCCACGTTCTTTAATCGGTACGTCATCGACGATGGCTATTCTGGCCTCGCGTTCGAGAGCGAGGGCGAACGCTGTGCCCGAATGCTGAGTGATCCCAAGATCAAGGTGATGATCATGGGCAATCACGGCGTTCTGGTGCTGGGCGACAGCGTCGCGGACACGTTCAACCGGATGTATTACTTTGAGCGCGCCGCCGAAACATACATCCGCGCGCTTCAGACGGGCCAGCCCCTGCGCGTCCTGAGCGACGAGATCGCCGAAAAAACCGCGCAGGAGCTGGAAAGCTATCCCGGTCAGGCCAACAGCCACCTGTCGGAGCTGATGGCTATTCTTGATGATGAAGGATCGAACTACGCCAGCTGATCGCGCCGATCCGGGGAATGCCTATGTCCGATCCCGACACAGACCACCCGACTGATCGCCTAACGCATCTGCTGGACGGATTTGATCGCGTGCTGGCGACCTCAGGCCGCGAGGTCATGATCTCGTTCCGCCTGTCAGCCGCGCAGACGTTCAGCTATGGGGTGACGACCGACCGGATTGGTCTTCGGCTTAGCCGGCGACCGGACCTGCGGGCGTATGTGGAACGCTGGCTACGCGCCCTCAGCGCCCCCGGTCTGCTGCGCGATTTCGGCCTCTCACGCGCGCCAAAGGACCGATTGCTGGAGGGCAATTACTTTGACGTACAAGATCTGGCGATCCACGGTGTGCCGCAACATACCTGCGAAAGCTTTGACGCGGATGCTACCGACCCGGACTGGGTTCAGCCCACCGCAGGCAGCATACTGCCCGAAGATATGGCCGGGCCTGCCCCGCCCGGTTTCGACCTCTTGGATGGACGCGAAGTGCTGGACAGCGATCCGGTTTCGGGTCGCGTGATCCTGTCGTATGACAGCGGGTCGGGCCGCGATGACGATGACTGCTGGGAGCGGCGCGGTTTCGAGGTGCTTGAGCCAAACGGCACCTGCGTCCTGACAACAGGCGCCACGGGCCGCGGCCGCGGCTTTGCCGGAGCCTGGATGTGGTTCATTCCCGGGGCGGATGGCATGCAGGCACGTATATCCACGTCGGACGGCGGCGACGACGATGTTGTTCACCTGCCGCCACCTGCGCAAACCTTGTGGTCAGGCCTTGCCGGATCGGCAATCGCCGACCTGCCGCGACCCGGCGGCCCCACGGATGACGCGATCCGTTTTGCGCAGCAACGCGGCCACCGCTATCTTCTGGATGAACACCTGAGAACATTCCGGCTGAGCCGCGGCGCGGCGGGCGCGAATCTGATCCCGCCCAACGCCCCAAACCCTGTTCGGGCGGCGGATGATGACACGACCCTGTCGCTTTACCTGCATCTGACACTGCGCGACCTGCCCCGGCTGACGCAAACCCACGACGGCTTTGCGATGCGGTTCAATCGGACCAGTGACTGGCCCGAGTTCCGAAACCGGATCGCGGACTGGATCAATGCCCTTGCCCCCGGCCCGGTGCGGATTGACCGATCTCGCCGCATCCGCGGCGGCAACGCTTTCAGCGTCGCGCACCTGCACCTGTTCACGGCCAACCCGTGGTGCACGCAGGTCTATGACGCCGATCAGGCCGATCACCGCGATCTTTTGCTTATTTAGTAATAGATCATAATCGCTATCACACGGCACATGCCGTTGTGCGCGGTCACCTCATGGATCCCCTGCGACTATCCCAGCACCGTCTTAAAGGCGCCGCCCAGCTTCTCTACAAGTTCGTCGATCTGGCTCTCGTTCAGGATAAACGGCGGCGCCAAAAGCACATGATCACCGCGCTGACCATCAATCGTACCCCCCATCGGATAGCATAGCAGACCAGCCTCAAACGCCGCTTTCTTCAGCGCCTTATGCACCCCGCGGGCCGGATCAAATGGCGTCTTGGTCTCGCGATCCTCGACCACCTCCAGCCCACGGAACATGCCCCGCCCGCGAATATCGCCAATATGCGGATGCTGTCCAAGCGCTGCCCGCAGCTTGGCATGCAGCATGTCGCCCAGTTCTGCCGCTCGCACCGTCAGTCCGCCCTCGGTCAGTTTCGTTACCACGGCCAACCCTGCCGCGCAGGCCACCGGATGTCCGATATAGGTATGCCCATGTTGGAAAAAGCCCGATCCGCTTTCGATTGCGTCATGGATGGCGGCCGAGCACAGCGTCGCCGCGATCGGTTGATAACCCGCGCCCAACCCTTTGGCGATAATGACAATATCGGGGCGCACGTCCTCCTGTTCGCAGGCAAACAGCGTGCCTGTCCGCCCCATCCCGCACATCACTTCATCAAGGATCAACAGTATGCCGTATCGATCACAAATCTCGCGGATACGCTTGAAATATCCGGGCACCGCAGGCACTGCGCCCAGCGTGGCGCCGACGACTGGCTCCGCGATAAAACCAATCACCGTCTCCGGGCCAACACGCTGCAACTCGGCTTCTAGTTCATCCGCCACGCGCAAGCCGTAGGCCTCGGCGCTCTCGTCGTCTTGCTGATCGCGGTAGGCGTAACAGGGCGCAATATGGGTGGTGTCGATCATCAGCGGCGCGAAAGGCTCCTTACGCCACGCATTTCCTCCGGTGGCCAATGCCGCCAGCGTGTTGCCGTGATAGCTCTGCCTGCGCGCGATGAAGCGACCGCGTTGCGATTGGCCAATCTCCAGCATGTATTGCCGCGCGAGTTTCAGCGCCGTTTCTACCGCCTCGGATCCGCCCGAAACGAAATAGACCCGATCGAGTCCTTCGGGCGCATGAGCAATCAGCAGGTCAGCCAGTTCCTCGGCCGGTTCTGACGTAAAAAAGGACGTATGCGCATACGCCATGGTACCGACCTGTGCCTGAATGGCGGCGATCACATCCGCATCCGAATGCCCCAGACACGACACCGCCGCCCCGCCGGAGCCATCGAGATAGGCGCGTCCGTCAGTGTCAAAGAGATAAGGCCCCTCACCGCGTGTCGCCAAACGCGGAGGGGATTTGGAATGGCGGGGAAAGACGTGGCTCATGGCGTATCGCAATCCTGAAAAGAGACGAGTCGCGACCTGTCGCGATGGCAAACTGAAACACATGAGTCATATCTTGACAAGATATGAAACAGTTGAAACACTCCATTTCCGACATCTTGGGAGGGGCATCTATTGGATGGCGCGTTTTCGCAGCGGCTGGCGGCTGAATATGATCGGTTGAGTGATCGACTGCGTCAGGCGGGTGACTATGTGGCCGCCAACCCGCTCAACACAGCCACGCGCAGCCTGCGTTCGATCGCAGGCGAGGCTGCATTGCCGCCCGCTACATTCTCGCGGTTGGCCCGGCGTCTGGGATACGCTGATTTCGAGGCGCTGCGCGATGAAATGCGCAGCCGGATTGACCGGCAGATCGACCCACATGGTCACAGCTTTGCCGACCGGGCGCGACGCTTGCAGCAGGACCAATCCACCGGCACGCTTGACTTTCTCGGCGCGCATCGCGACGCTTGTTTGGCAAATGTGCAAACCCTTGCTGTGGGTGTGGATCACGACCTTCTGGAACGGACGGTTGAACGGCTGCATCGGTCGCGGCGTGTGCTGCTGCTGGGCGCATTGGGATCGACGGGGATCGTAGAGCATATGTCGTATATGGCGAATTTCCTGACCGACAACTGGCACATCGCGGGCCGGATGGGGGCGTCAATCGGCAGTGCGCTGACGGGTCTGGGGGTCGACGATTCGCTGGTTATCGTGACCAAGCCACCATTTGCCCGCAAGTCCATCCTCGCCGCTGCTCAGGCTAGGGAACTCGGCGTTTTTGTGGTGGTCATCACCGATAGTCACACGTGCCCCGCATTGGCCCAAGCCGATGCGGGATTTCTGGTGCCCACTGGCAGCCCGCATTTCTTTTCGTCCTATGTGGCGACACTCTTTTTGGTCGAAACGATGATCGGCATGCTCGCCGGGCGCACTGGCACCGAGGCCACGGGCCGCATCGCCGAGGTCGAAACCCGAAACCGCAAGCTGGAAGCAGCTGGCGGATGAAACGAAACCAAAGAACATCAACAAGAAAAGGGAGAAAATGATGTTTTCCAAATTTAAGTTCACGATCGCGGGGGCCGCAATGGCCACGCTGATGGCACCGGCGGCCTATGCCGAAGAGTTCATCACCATCGGCACTGGCGGTGTTACCGGCGTCTATTACCCCACCGGCGGCGCCATCTGCCGTCTGGTCAACAAGGGTCGCAAAGAACATGGCATTCGCTGCTCGGTCGAGATCGACAGGCGGCTCGGTCTACAACATCAAGACCATCCGCGCTGGCGAGCTGGAATTCGGCGTTGCACAATCCGACTGGCAGTACCACGCCTATAACGGCTCGTCGCAATTCGAGGATGATGGCGCATTCGAAGACCTGCGCGCAGTGTTTTCGATCCACCCCGAACCGTTTACCGTCGTGGCGCGCGCCGACAGCGGGATCAAGTCGTTCGATGATCTCAAGGGCAAGCGGGTCAACCTCGGCAACCCCGGTTCCGGCGCACGCGGCACGTTTGAGGTCGTGATGGAGAAAAAGGGCTGGACCAGCGACGATTTCGCCCTCGCCGCGGAACTGAAGCCAGCCGAGCAATCCGCCGCGCTGTGCGACAATCAGGTGGATGCCATCGTCTTTACCGTTGGTCACCCTTCGGGCACCATCCAAGAGGCCACCACTGCGTGTGAATCGGTTCTGGTCAACGTGACCGGTCCCGAAATCGACGCGCTCATCGCGGATAACCCATTCTACCGGACAGCCACCGTTCCGGGCGGCATGTATCGCGGATCGGATGAGGACACCGCGACCTTCGGTGTGGGCGCCACGCTGGTCAGTTCCACCAACGTGAGCGAAGATGCGGTCTATGCCCTCGTCAGCGCGGTCTTTGACAATTTTGACGCGTTCACCGGGCTGCACCCTGCGTTTGCCAATCTCAAGCCCGAGGAAATGGCGACGGCTGGCCTGTCCGCGCCGCTGCATGATGGCGCTGCGAAATATTACCGTGAAAAAGGCTGGATCGAGTAAACTGGCCCGATCCGGCACTCGGCAGGGGCGACAATTGCCGCCCCCGCCAACCACCTAAACGTCTGAATAAGGCGACAAAAAACAGCAGCGCGAGAAAAAATGCGCAGCGGGACAGGGAGACATTGGGATGGTCGATGACAAGCAGGGCAAAGGCCCTCTGAGCGAAGCGGAATTACAGGAGTTAGTGGCATCCTCTGATGCAGGGGGGCGCAACCCGTCCTCTGCGGGCGTCGCAACGATGCTGGCCGTGGTTGCCGTGGTCTGGTCCGTGTTTCAGGTGCTGCTGGCATCGCCGGTATCGAATTACGTTCTACCCGGCGACGTGATCAACAACTCACGCCAAATCCACCTCGCCTTTGCGGTTTTCCTCGCTTTCATGGCCTATCCTGCATTAAAGTCCAGCCCGCGCACCTATGTGCCCATTCAGGACTGGGTCATGGGTATCGTCGGCGCAATCATCGCGCTCTACGGCTACATCGTATATGATAAGATCGTCAGCAATGGTGGCCTTGCCGATGACACCGATAAATGGGTGGCGCTGATCGGCCTGATCCTGCTGTTTGAGGGTGCGCGCCGCGCGCTTGGCCCCGCGATGGCAATCATCGCCACGATCTTTCTTGGCTACGTCTTCTTTGGGGCGTCCCCGTGGGTGCCCGAAGTAATCCGCTGGAAGGGTGCCTCTTTGCAAAAGGCGATGAGCCACATGTGGATCACGTCCGAGGGCGTGTTCGGCATCGCGCTGGGTGTTTCCACCAAGTTCGTGTTCCTCTTTGTCCTTTTTGGCGCATTGCTGGAAAAAGCGGGAGCGGGCAACTATTTCATCAAAATGGCATTCGGCGCGTTAGGCCACCTGCGAGGCGGCCCGGCGAAGGCCGCTGTTGTCGGCTCTGCGGCTACGGGCCTGATCTCTGGCTCGTCCATCGCCAACGTTGTCACCACCGGTACATTCACCATCCCGTTGATGAAACGTGTCGGGTTCAGCTCTGAAAAGGGCGGCGCAGTCGAAGTGGCCAGCTCTGTCAACGGCCAGATCATGCCGCCCGTCATGGGCGCTGCGGCCTTCCTGATGGTCGAATATGTAGGTATTTCCTATGTCGAGGTAATCACCCATGCCTTCCTGCCGGCGGCGATTTCATACATCGCGCTGGTCTATATCGTCCACCTTGAGGCGGTAAAGAACAACATGCCGACACTGGGCAACCGTGTCGTTAGCATGGGTAAGACCATCGGCGGTATGGCGGTCTTTTTTGTCGGCTTTGCCGCGCTCTGCTACGGCGTACAGTATCCGGTGAAATGGGTCGTGAGCATGACCGATAACTCGGGCATCATCCTGTCAGCACTTATCGTTCTGGCTTATGTCGCACTGCTCTGGCTCGCGTCCAAGGGCCCCGATCTGGAACCGGACGATCCCAACGCAGAAGAGGTCGAACTGCCCGTCGTGGGAGAGATCTACAAATCCGGCCTCTACTACCTGCTACCGATCATCGTGCTGGTTTACTTCCTGATGATCGAACAGAAATCACCCGGTCTATCAGCCTTCTGGGCGACCACCTTGCTCTTTGTGATCTTGCTCACACAACGTCCGCTCAAGGCGATGTTCCGCGGCGCGGGCGAGATGGGTGAACATCTGAAGGAAGGTGCGTTTGATTTGTGGCAGGGCCTTATCGACGGGGCGCGCAACATGATCGGTATTGGCCTCGCCACGGCCACGGCGGGCGTGATCGTCGGCACTGTGACACTGACCGGCGTTGGTCAGGTCATGGCCGATCTGGTCGAATTTCTGTCGGGCGGCAACCTGATCCTGATGCTGATCATGGTCGGCCTTCTCAGCCTCATTCTGGGGATGGGCCTGCCGACCACGGCCAACTACATCGTCGTCAGTTCACTGATGGCCGGGGTTGTGGTGGAATTGGGCGCGCAATCGGGACTGATCGTTCCGTTGATCGCGGTACACCTCTTCGTATTCTATTTTGGTATCATGGCGGATGTGACACCTCCTGTGGGACTGGCCAGCTTTGCTGCGGCGGCCGTATCAGGCGGTGACGCGATCAAGACCGGCTTTATCGCCTTTTTCTACAGTCTGCGGACTGTGGCGTTGCCGTTCGTGTTCATCTTCAACACCGACTTGTTGCTGATCGACGTGACATGGACCCAAGGGATACTGGTAGCCATATCGGCAACCATCGCGATCCTTGTCTTTACGGCGGGCACGATGAATTACTTTCTGGTCAAAAACCGCATCTATGAAAGCGTGGCACTGATCCTCGTGGCCTTCCTGTTGTTCCGGCCAGACTATGTGATGGACCGTATCCAACCGCCGTTCAAGATCATCGAACCCACGGCGTTTGAGCAGACATTGGATGCCGCAAAACCCGGCGACGAGGTGCGTGTCATCGTCTCTGGTCCCGACTTCGACACTGGCGAGATGGTGGAAACCGCTCTGTCGATGTCGATCGACGGCGAAGGTACTGGCGCTGAACGGCTCGACACCTTCGGCCTGATGATCATGGAAGAAGACGGTGCAGTGAAACTGGACGAACCGATGTTCGGCACACCCTTTGCCGATAACCTTCAAGGCTTCGACTTTTACGGTGACACGCCTGTGACGCTGGTAACGGTCAAGGCCTCGGCTAACCAGATGCCCAAAGAGCTTATCTTTATCCCGGCGCTTCTGTTGTTGGCACTAATCGCCATGCTGCAACGCGGCCGCATGAGCAAAGAAGGAGAGCCCGCATGACCCAGATAGGGAAACCCGTCCTCTGTGCGATTGACGTCAGCAACAAGGGGCTTGACGACAACGTGCTGAAGGAATCTGTACGCATGGCCGGTATCAACAATGCGCAGCTTGATGTGATCACCGTGCTGCCCGATCTGGGCATGAGCATTGTGGGCAGCTATTTCGACAAGGACCATCACGAAAAGGCGTTGGCGCAGGCGACAAAGCTGATGCGTGATCAGATCGAGGCATCGCTGGGCGCGGAGGCAAACGCGTCCATCCGCCATATCGTCGCCACGGGCAACGCCTACGAAGAGATCCTGAAGGCCGCTACGGCAGCAGAGACAGGTCTGATCGTCATCGGCGCGCACAAGCCCGATCTGCACGATTTCCTGCTTGGCCCTAACGCATCGCGCGTGGTCCGCCATGCCAAATGTTCGGTCTATGTCGTACGCTGAGGCCCGTTATCGAAATCAACCAAGGCCTTTGAAATAGGGCCTTGGAGACTTTTCCAAATAATCTGGGCTGTTTGTGTCCGGCATCAGATACCGGAGCCAACCTTGCGCAATTGCGCGATCATACCCTCAGGCGCACATTCTTCGGGTTCGAACGTGTAAAACTGCGACAGCCGGGATGTATCGACTGAAATGTGCTGAACTGCATCACGCGGAGCAACGGCCCAGTCCCAATTCAGGCCTGCGGCATCGGCCAATGCGCTCATGTCGCTGCCTCCCGGTGCCGCGACGTTCAGAGTTTCGGGCAAGCATTCGGGCCAAGACGCCAGCGTGCTCACAATCCGCGCCAGACTTTCGGGACCGATATAGGGGCGACTCGGCCCCTGCCCGGCGGGAAAGCGGTCGATGCGCAGATCGCCGCCTGCCTCTGCATTGCGCATCAGGGCATCGGCACCGACAACATTTCCAATCCGCAGGCAGCACACATCCATCCCTTGATCGCGGTAGGGCACGCATGCCTGCTCCATTGCCAGCTTTGACGCACCATAGAGCGTCGACGGGTTGCAAGGCGCATCCTCGGTCAGCGGCATATCACTGCTATGATCGTAGACAGCCACTGACGACGCAATCAATACCCGTTCACAGCCCGCCGCTTTGGCCGCCTCCAAACAGGCGACCGCGAGGCCGACATTTGTGGAAAAATCTGCGTCTGGTCCGGGGATCACCCCCGCAAGCATGATCAACGCAGCAGGTGTTCCATCATAGCGCACATAGCGTTCAAACGGTTCGGGCCCGTCCAGCGGTGCCCAATAGAGGACACGATCCGTAGTCGCGACCGTGCCGCTACGCAGTTGTGGAACAAGGCGGATTGCAACGTCCGGATCATCCACCCAAGCACGGCGCACCATACGACCCACGCGCCCGGATGCACCAACCATCAGCCAGTCTGCCCCTGTCAGATCAAGTCCGGGCATAGACGTCCTCGTAACGAATGATATCGTCCTCGCCCAGATAGCTGCCTGTCTGGACCTCGATCAGGACCATCTCCAGCTTACCGGGGTTTTCCATGCGATGTACGGCACCGAGCGGGATATAAACGCTTTCATTTTCTCCAATAAGTTTGATCTCGTCATCCACAGTCACCTTTGCCGTGCCCTGCACAACGATCCAGTGCTCAGAGCGGTGATGGTGGCTTTGCAGACTTAGCGCCGCACCGGGCTTGACCACAATGCGTTTGACCTGAAACCGCTCTCCGACAACCAGACTCTCGAACCACCCCCACGGACGGTGATCGACCGGAAACTCAGTTGCTTGTTTCACGCCGCGCGCCTTTAGCGCGGTTACCGCCTCTTTCACCCGCTGGCTGTCATTGCGTCGGGCAACGATGACGGCATCCGGCATCGCCACGGCAATCATGTCCTCGAGCCCGATTCCGACCAATTCCTGCGCGCCGTCTTCAGAGCGCAGCAAGGTACCGGCACAGCCCAGAGCTGTCGCATTGTCAGACAGCACGTTACCGTCCGCGTCCGGGCCACATTCCGCCCAGACCGCATTCCAATCACCCAGATCGGACCAGCCGTCACCAAAGGGCATGACCGCAAGATTATCGGCATGCTCCATGATCGCATAATCAATCGAGTTATCAGGGACATCTGCCCAGGCAGCAGCATTCAGCCGGGTAAAGCCCAGATCGTCCTGCGCCCCATCGACAGCTGCGCGGACCGGCGCAATCATTTCGCGCGCGTGCATCTCAAAGGCGGCGATCACTGCACGGGCTGACAGCAGGAAAATACCGGCGTTCCACAGATAGCTGCCCGCGGCAAGCATTGCCTCTGCATTGGCCTCGTCTGGTTTTTCCACAAACCGCGCCAACGCTTGCGGCGTTGTGGCAGATGCATCCGCACCTTCGGCTAACTCCAGCCACCCATAGCCGGTTTCGGCCCGCGTCGGGTGAATGCCGAATGTGACCAGATCGCCAGCGGCGGCGCGGGGTGCTGCCGCCAATATGGCCGTGCGAAACGCGGCAGCATCCGGGATCACATGATCCGACGGTGCCACCAGCATCAGCGCATTCGCATCGCGCGACGCCAGCCATAAGGCGGCGGCAAGAACTGCCGGTGCGGTATTGCGACCTTCCGGCTCGATCAGCACGCCTTGGGGCTGTGTTTGTGCCGCTGCCAACTGCTCTAACACGATAAAGCGGAACGGCTCGCCAGTCAGGACCACAGGAGCCGCGAACCCAACACCAGAAAGGCGACGGACCGACGCCTGAAACAGTGTCTCGTCTCCGATCAATGGCGTAAACTGTTTGGGATAGCTCTGCCGTGACAGCGGCCAGAGCCGTGTGCCTGATCCACCACATAGGATCACCGGATGAATAAGGGGCGTGTCAGTCATAGTCAGTCATGTCACGGCTCGGGCCGGATAATTCAAGTCACTTCTCCCTCACGGTGTCGGCATGGCGTTGAAACCATTCATATGTCCCTGAAATACCCTCGTGCAATCCCGTCCGTGCCCGCCACCCCATGTCGGCCAGCCGGCTGACATCCATCAGCTTGCGCGCAGTGCCGTCGGGCTTGGTCGTGTCATAGACGATCTGGCCAGTGAAACCGGTAATCCCCGCCACCATCTGCGCCAGTTCGGCAATCGACACATCGGTGCCAGTACCCACGTTGATATGACTCAGCATCGGGTCGGTGTTAGCGTCATAGCTGGCACGATCCAGATCCATGACAAACAGGCTCGCCTCGGCCATATCGTCCACGTGCAGAAACTCGCGGCGCGGCGTACCGGTGCCCCAAATCACCACCTCGCGCACACCATCGCGGACCGCCTCGTGAAAACGGCGGATCATGGCGGGCAGAACATGACTGTTTTCAGGATGAAAATTATCGCCGGGCCCATAAAGGTTGGTGGGCATAACACTGCGGTAATCAGTGCCATGCTGGCGGTTGTAGCTCTCGCACAGCTTGATGCCCGCGATCTTGGCCACCGCATAGGGCTCGTTCGTCGGCTCCAGCACGCCAGTCAGCAGCGCATCCTCACGCATCGGCTGCGGCACCGCGCGCGGGTAGATGCAGCTAGACCCCAGTTGCAGCAGTCGCGTTACGCCCGCGTCGTACGCCTGATGGATCACATTGCATTCGATCATCAGGTTTTCATATATGAAATCAGCGGGATAGGTGTTGTTGGCGTGAATGCCGCCCACTTTGGCCGCTGCCAGAATAACCGCATCGGGCCGCTCGCTTTGCATGAATGCGCGAACGGCCCCCTGATCGGTCAGATCCAGTTCTGCATGGGTGCGGACGAGAATATCACCCTCGGCCATACCGCGTGCGATCAGTCGTCGGTGGATCGCACCGCCGACCATACCGCGATGCCCTGCCAAGTAGACCCTCATGCCGACGCGCCCATCAATTCTCGGAACTCACTGGCACGTCATACCCATGTTCTTTTAACAATGCATGGCGTCGCGCGGTTCGCAGATCCTCGGCCACCATTTCGGCGCACATTTGCTGCGTCGTGATCTGCGGCTCCCAGCCCAACACCTCGCGCGCCTTGGTCGGATCACCCAACAGCGTCTCGACTTCGGCGGGACGGAAATAGCGCGGGTCGATCCGCACAACCACATCGCCGGGACTGACCGCCGGGGCCATATCCGACGTCACGCGGGTGACAGTGCCGGTTTCCTCCAGCCCCTCGCCCGAAAACGCCAACTCGATCCCCAGCTCTGCCGCTGACATCGCGATGAAATCACGCACCGAATACTGTTTTCCCGTGGCGATTACGAAATCGTCCGCCTTATCCTGTTGCAGCATCATCCACTGCATGCGCACATAGTCCTTGGCATGGCCCCAGTCGCGCAGCGCGTCGATGTTGCCCATGTGCAGACAATCGTCCAGACCCTGCGCGATATTGGCCAACCCGCGGGTAATCTTGCGCGTGACGAAGGTTTCGCCCCGGCGCGGGCTCTCGTGATTGAACAGGATACCGTTGCAGGCGTACATGCCGTAGGCTTCTCGGTAGTTGACGGTAATCCAGTAGGAATAGAGCTTGGCCACCGCATAGGGCGAACGTGGATAAAACGGCGTCGTCTCGGATTGCGGGGTTTCCTGCACGAGACCGTACAACTCGGACGTCGAGGCCTGATAAAACCGACAGGTTTTTTCCATCCCCAGAAAGCGGATCGCCTCCAGCAGGCGCAGCGTGCCCATCCCGTCCACATCGGCCGTGTATTCCGGCGATTCAAAGCTGACAGCCACATGGCTCTGGGCGCCAAGGTTATAAACCTCGTCCGGCTTGATCTCTGAGATAAGCCGCGTCAGGTTCGATGTGTCCGTCAAATCACCGTAATGCAGCTTTAGCTGTGGGTTCGGTTCGTGCGGGTCCTGATAGATATGGTCGATCCGCTGGGTGTTGAACGACGATGCCCGCCGTTTAATCCCGTGCACCTCGTAACCTTTTTCAAGCAGCAACTCAGCCAGATAAGAGCCATCCTGCCCGGTAATCCCCGTGATGAGGGCACGTTTCATTTCGCGTTCTCCAGCCACCTTTTGTCCGGGTGGCATAGCCGCACGCCCCGGGAGTCAATGACGATACCTAAACGCTCAGTGTTTCCGGGGCAACTGCAAGCGCGGTCGATTGTCCTCCCACAGCGTATGACGCTTAGATTTCAGGGTGCTGAGTACGACCCCGGCCAACCGATATTCTGTTTATTTTTCATCGCTCAATCATGCATCACCAGAGGACAGGTCCGCCGCCGCGCCTGAGCGAATCGAACGCCAGTAAAGCAACCTCGATTGTCACAATTTCGGAAACGTTGACCACATGCGTGTCAGCACAGCCATGGTGCCACGGCACGGTTGCGGGATTTTTCGCTCGTTTCCCATGATGCTCGCGTCGAAGCTCTGGCCAAGATCGGATCACAGTGTCACGTTAACCACAGTCTGCTTCGGCACATCCGTCGAAATCTGGAGGGAATCCCAATGACTATGACCTGCACCGCTACCCAATTGATCGACGACGCCCGTGTGCGTGTCACGCGCTTTGATTTTGCCCCCGGTCAGCAAACCGGATGGCATACCCACGGATTTGATTACGTCATCACGGCTGTCACCGATTGCCACATGCGGCTGGAACTGCCCGGCGGCGAGGTCAACGAGGTGACTGTGCCGGCGGGCGCAGCCTACAGACGTCAAGAAGGGGTGGAGCACAATGTCATCAATGGCGGCGATGCCACGATGTCATTTGTCGAAGTCGAGTTGAAGTGAGGGAACCTAATTCTCGATCTATGCGCGCGACCTTTCGCTGATCCGTTCCGGCTGGGCGGGTCATGTCCCAGCAGCAGTCGGCGAAACACACCCAAGACAACTACATCCACATCAAGCGCATAACATTCTTTTTGAGAACCATTCTCATCCCTCTTGACAGTTGCGAATGATTGTCATTTACAGAACGTAATATGCCCACCCCGTCACCGCCCCCTCGCTTACGGAGACACCATGCCCGACATTCGACTGCCTCGCCTCGCTACATCACTGGTCCTTGTTCTGGCCTTGTTTGCCACCAGCGCCCCGGCGGACAAGCTCAAGGTCGTGACCACCTTCACCGTTCTGGCCGATATGGCGCAGAACGTCGCGGGAGACGCGGCAGAGGTGGTGTCCATCACCAAGCCCGGTGCGGAAATCCACGGCTATGAACCCACGCCACGCGACATCGTACGTGCCTCGGACGCCGATCTTATCCTTTGGAACGGCATGAATCTGGAGCTCTGGTTCGAACAGTTCCTAGGTCATTTAGAGGGCATCCCGTCGGCGACGCTGACCGATGGGATTGATCCCATCTCGATCGCGTCGGGCGCATATGAGGGCAAACCAAACCCGCACGCATGGATGGGGTTGGGCACGGCACTGATCTACATCGACAATATCACCGCTGCCCTATCCCTGCATGATCCTGACAACGCCGCCACCTACGCTGCCAACGCCGCATCCTACAAGGACGCGCTGCGTGAGGCGATGGAGCCGTTGCAGGCAAAAATCACCGCGATTCCTCAGGCGCAACGCTGGCTCGTGACCTGCGAGGGCGCATTCAGCTATCTGGCCCGCGACTTTGGCATGCAGGAATTGTACCTCTGGCCGATGAACGCCGACCGGGTCGGCACCCCACAGCAGGTCCGCGCCGTGATCGACGGGGTTCGCGAGCATGATATTCCTGTGGTTTTCTGCGAAAGCACCGTGCGCTCTGCCCCGGCCGAACAGGTCGCGCGTGAAACCGGCGCACGTTTCGGCGGTGTCCTCTATGTGGACAGTCTGAGTACGGCGGATGGGCCCGTGCCGACCTATCTCGATCTGTTGCGCGTCACCTCGCAGACCGTCGCAGATGGGCTGAGCGGGGCCACAGAATGACCAACCGAGAAGGTCGCGCCCCGGACATGCCGAAACCGGCCCAAGACCATACCACCACGGCAGATGAAACCATCACCGATCCGGGCCTCTCGGCGCAGGGCGTGACTGTGACCTATCGCAACGGGATGACCGCGCTTTGGGACGCAAGCTTTGAAATCCCGCGCGGCACGGTCACGGCACTGGTGGGCGTGAACGGCGCGGGGAAATCCACGCTATTCAAGGCTATTATGGGGTTTGTTCCCGCGGCCAAAGGTGAAATCCGTCTATTGGGCCGCACCGTCAAACAGGCCCTGCGCGAGAATCTGGTGGCCTATGTGCCCCAATCCGAGGAGGTCGACTGGGCCTTTCCTGTCCTCGTCGAGGATGTGGTGATGATGGGACGCTACGGCCATATGGGATTCCTGCGCCGCCCTTCTCAGGCAGATCGCGATGCGGTGGACACAGCCCTGTCGCGTGTAAATATGCAGGCCTACCGCCATCGCCAGATTGGCGAGTTATCGGGCGGTCAGCGCAAGCGTGTCTTTCTAGCGCGAGCGCTGGCACAGGACGGGCAGATCATCCTTCTGGATGAACCTTTTACCGGCGTCGACGTCAAGACCGAGGATCAGATTGTCGCCCTTCTGCGCGAGATGCGGGACGAGGGCCGGGTCATGCTGGTTTCGACCCATAACCTTGGCTCGGTGCCCGAGTTTTGCGACCGTACCGTTCTGGTCAAAGGCACGGTGTTGACCTATGGCCCGACCGAAACCGTGTTCACGCATAAGAACCTAGAGGCGGCGTTTGGCGGCGTGCTGCGCCACTTCACGCTCGGTGGCGACCAATTGCACGATGACGAGGACGCGCGCAGTGTCACGATCCTGACAGATGATGAGCGCCCCTTCGTACAATATGGCGACGTGACCCACACCAAAGAGCCGGGCGCATGATGCAAACCCTGCTGGAGCCGTTCGCCTATAGCTATATGACCAATGCGATGTGGGTCTCTGCACTTGTTGGCGGGGTCTGCGCGTTCCTGTCGGCCTATCTGATGCTCAAGGGCTGGTCGCTGATCGGTGACGCGCTGAGCCACTCGGTCGTGCCAGGTGTCGCCGGGGCCTATATCCTTGGCCTGCCCTTTGCATTGGGAGCGTTTGTGGCGGGCGGCCTGGCAGCGGGCGCAATGCTGTTTCTGTCGGAACGCTCGGGGCTAAAGGTCGACGTCATTATCGGGCTGATCTTTACATCGTTCTTCGGGCTGGGCCTGTTCATGATCTCACTCAATCCGATGTCGGTCAGCATCCAGACCATCACCATGGGTAATATTCTGGCGATCACGCCAGAGGATACATTGCAACTGGTGATCATCGGCGTGGTGTCTCTGATCGTCCTGCTGGCGAAATGGAAGGACCTGATGGTCACATTTTTCGACGAGAGCCATGCGCGTTCCATCGGGTTGCGGCCCGGTCTGCTGAAGGCGGTATTTTTCATGCTGTTGTCTGCCTCGGTTGTAGCGGCAATGCAGACTGTTGGTGCGTTTCTGGTGATCGCCATGGTTGTGACGCCGGGGGCGACGGCCTATCTGCTATGCGACCGTTTCCCGCGCCTGATCGCCACATCCGTCGCCATCGGCGCAGTCAGCAGTTTTGTTGGCGCTTACATCAGCTATTTTCTCGACGGGGCGACGGGTGGGATCATTGTGACCCTTCAGACCTGCGTTTTCCTGCTGGCTTTCTTCTTTGCACCAAAGCACGGACTGCTTGCCGCGCGACGCCGGGCAATGCAGGCGCTTGTGGATGGGCGCCCGATGAGCGGAGAGGGCCACGCGTGATGGATATCGAAACGCTTTTGATGCCGTTCCGCTTTGGTTTCATGCTGAACGCCTTCTACATCTCAATGCTGGTGGCCGTCCCCACGGCGCTGTTGTCGTGTTTTCTGGTACTCAAGGGCTGGGCATTGATGGGCGATGCGATCAGCCATGCGGTGCTTCCCGGTATCGTGCTGGCCTATATCGTGGGCATCCCGCTGATTTTCGGTGCCTTTGCCGCCGGAATGATCTGCGCGCTCGCGACCGGGTATCTGGCGGGCAATAGTCGGGTCAAGGAAGACACGGTGATGGGTGTCGTGTTCTCCGGCATGTTCGGGATCGGGCTGGTTCTGTATGTGTCAGTCGAGACGAACGCGCATCTCGATCACATCCTCTTTGGCAACATGCTAGGCGTAGAACCGCATGAACTATGGACAGCCGGCGCGATTGCTCTACTGGTCTCTGGCGCGCTGGTGCTGAAGTGGAAGGACCTGCTGCTGCACAGTTTTGACCCTGCACAGGCGCGTGCGGCAGGTCTGCCGGTGAATGTGTTGCATTACGGGTTGTTGGCTGCCCTCTCTCTGACCATCGTGGCCACATTGTCGGCGGCGGGGCTGATCCTTGCCATCGGGCTGCTGATCGCACCGGGGGCAATCGCCTTTCTGCTGGTTCGACGTTTCGGCGCAATGTTGGTGGTGGCTGTGGCAGTCTGCCTTTTCTCGATGCTGGCCGGCACCTACGCGAGCTTTTTCATCGACAGCGCCCCAGCACCAACCATTGTGCTGATCCTCACCGCGCTTTTCGTCGCGGCCTTCCTGCGCCGGGTCTGGCTGACACGACAAGCCGAGCGGCGTCAGGTTTAGCGCCACGACCTGTTTTTGGCCAGAGGAACACTCACCCGCGGGGGTTAGGGCTCACAACACTCGCGACGATAGGGTTGCAACACGTCTGCCGTGGCTTGATCCTTTCACCTTGCAACGGCGTATTGGTGTGGGCATCGTCTTTGCCGACCTAACGCTGATAACTGGACCGCCCGCCAACACCTACGGCAATCAGGGGAGATACCATGACCGTTACGCCGCTCGGGATTGATCCCGCAACCGTTTTCATCGGTGGCACCTGGTGCGCCACCTTGTCGGGCGAAACGCTCGATCTGAGCAACCCGTCCGATGGCAGTATCCTGTGCCAAATCGCACGCGGGAACGCCGACGATGTCGATCGCGCAGTTGCCGCCGCGGAGGGCGCCATGCAGGGCGATTGGGGTCGCATGCCCGCATTTGAACGGGGGCGCATTCTGGCCCGGATCGGCGCACTGGTGGTGGAGAATGCCGAAGAACTGGCAACACTGGAGGCGCTCGACGTGGGCAAACCGCTGACACAAGCGCGCGCCGATGTAACCGCACTTGCCCGCTATATGGAGTTCTACGCAGGTGCCGCAGACAAGGTGCACGGCGCCACGATCCCCTATCTCGATGGCTACACCGTTTATACACTGCGCCAACCGCACGGAGTCACCGGCCATATCGTACCGTGGAACTACCCCATGCAGATCATCGGTCGATCTGTCGGGGCTGCACTGGCAATGGGCAACGCCGCTGTGCTGAAACCCGCAGAAGAGGCGTGCCTGACCGCGCTGGCCTTTGCCGAGCTTGGTCGTCGGGCTGGCCTGCCGGATGGCGCGCTGAATGTTGTGACTGGGCTCGGAGCCGAGGCCGGTGCCGCGCTGGCGTCGCATCCCGGCGTGCATCACATCTCGTTCACGGGGTCGGTCAGCGTGGGCAAACTGATCCAGCAGGCGGCCGGTCAGAATGTCGTGCCTGTCACGTTGGAACTGGGCGGCAAATCCCCGCAACTGGTGTTTGACGATGCCGACCTTGATGCGGCGCTGCCCTTTCTGGTGAATGCCGGCATCCAGAACGCGGGCCAGACCTGTTCGGCCTCATCGCGCATTCTGGTGCAGCGCGGGGTCTATGATCGCGTTGTCGCGGCCATGGCTGAACGCTACGGCACTTTGCGCGCGGGACCGGCGCTCAGCGATCTGAATGTTGGGCCTCTCGTCTCGATCCGGCAACAGCAGATCGTAACCGAGTTTCTGGAACAGGGCCGCGACCTGACCATTGCAGCACGCGGCCAGATCATTCCGGACGCCCCGGAGGGCGGCGCCTATGTCGCCCCCACGCTCTTTGCCGATGTCCCCCCAGATCATCCTTTGGCGCAGGACGAGATCTTCGGCCCCGTACAGGTGATCATCCCGTTCAAGGACGAGGCAGAGGCACTGGCGATTGCCAATGGCACTAACTATGGCCTCGTCGCGTCAGTCTGGAGCAGCGATGGCGCACGGCAGATGCGGCTTGCCAAGGCATTGCGCGCAGGGCAGGTTTTCCTCAACAACTACGGTGCCGGAGGCGGTGTGGAGTTGCCCTTTGGCGGATTGGGGCTGTCCGGGCATGGGCGTGAAAAGGGATTCGAGGCGCTTTACGGATTTTCCACGCTCAAGACCGTCGCAGCCCTGCATGGATAAGGAAAACGGATGAGGTTAAGCGGAAAAACAGCCATAGTCACCGGCGGGGCATCGGGCTTTGGCGCGGGCATCGTGCGCAAGTTCATCGCCGAAGGCGCACGGGTGATGATAGCTGATCTAAATCTGGACATGGCCGAAAGTCTGGCCCGCGACTTGGGCACACAGGCGCAGGTGATCCGCGCTGATGTATCCGACCGGGTCAGCGTACAGGCGCTGGCACAGGCCACAGTTGATACGTTGGGCCGGATCGACATTCTGGTGAACAATGCCGGCACCACCCATCTGCCGACCCCTCTGGAGGATGTGAGCGACGATGACTTCGACAGGGTGTTCGCGGTCAACTGCAAATCCGTCTACCTGACCGCACGCTGCATCGTGCCACTGATGAAGGCACAACACGGCGGTGCGATCCTGAATGTCGCCTCGACCGCAGGTGTCAGTCCCCGCCCACGGCTAAACTGGTACAACGCCTCAAAAGGGTGGATGATCACCGCGACCAAGGCAATGGCGGTCGAACTGGCACCAGCTGGGGTGCGTGTAAACGCGATTAACCCGGTCGCGGGCGAGACCCCGCTGCTGAAGAGTTTTTTGGGCGAGGATACCCCCGAAATGCGGGCGAAATTTCTGTCAACGATCCCGATGGGGCGGTTCTCGACCCCGGACGACATGGGCAATGCCGCCGCGTTCCTATGCTCGGACGAGGCCAGCATGATAACCGGCGTCTGTATGGAGGTCGATGGCGGGCGTTGCATCTGATGCGTCGGAGCCGCCCGTCGTCTAGTCGCACATTGCGCGCATAAGGCGTGGCTTCTCTCCCGGACCATCCAAGGCGTGTGCCAGATCCGACATCGCATCCAGCGAATGGCACGCGTGGAAGCTGCCGACATGGGGCAGGATTGCACGAATACCTGCCGCCTTTGGCGCGAACCCATCCCAGCGCAGCAGCGGGTTGAGCCAGATCAGCTTGCGACACGAGCGGGCCAACCGCTCTACCTGCGTTTCCAACAGCGCGGTGTCGCCACGTTCCAGCCCGTCCGTGATCAACAGCACCGCCGCCCCCTGCCCCAATACCCGGCGTGACCAATCGCGATTAAATTGCAGAAAGGCCTCACCAATGCGGGTGCCACCCTGCCAATCAGGTGCATCCTGCCCCGCCGCCTGCAACGCCAGATCAACGTCGCGCAGGTGCAGCGCGCGGGTCACATTCGTCAGTTGCGTGCCAAAGGTGAAGCCATGCACATGCCCCCATCCGGGGTTCGGTGCCCAGGTCAGCGCATGGAGAAAATGCATCATCATGCGCGAATAAACCGACATTGATCCCGAAATATCGCAAAGCGCCACCAAATCCGGCGGACGTTTGCGCGGCTGTTTGAAGGACATCGTATGCATTTCGCCGCCCCGACGCATGGCGCGGCGCAACATCCGCCGCGTGTCCGGGATGCGCCCATATCCGCTTGGGGTGCAGCGACGGGTCAGCATCGGATCGACCGGCAGCCGAAGCGTGCGCATCATCCGTGACGCCTGCCGGATTTCGGCTGCGCTCATCTGCTCAAAATCCAGTTGGCGGAACTTTTCGTCCTCCGACCAGCTGAATGAGGCGTCAACCTCGACCTCTTCTCGGTCAGGCGCTTGTGGCTGACGCGCCTGCGCTTCGCTCAATGCCTCGGCGGCACGACGCTCTGCGGGTTTCGGCCGCGCCTCATCCTCGCCGCCCATCGCCTGCACCAATGGCAGCATCATCTTCATCATCCGTTCCAGATAATCCGGATCGCGCCAGAAGAAGGCAAAGACCTGATGATACGTCTCCAGATGTTCGGGCCGCGTAACCAAGCAGGCGCGCAACGTGTGATAAAAATCCTGCCGCTTGGTGAACCCGGCGCGTTCAACCGCCTCTACTGCGACGTGCACCTGTGCCGTGCCGACATTGACACCCGCCTTTCGCAATGCGCGGGCGAAATGCACGATGTTCTGCGCCAGCCGTCCGTCCGTCTCTGGTAGAGTCGCGGTCATTTCAGGACGCTTTGGCCAGATCCGCGCGCGCGCTATCCAGAATGCGCGACGCTTCGGAACCGGCGATTTTCGCAATGTCATCCTGATATTTCAACACCGCACCCAGCGTATCCGATACCATCTCGGGTGACAACGCCACAGCGTCGAGCGCAACGAGACATCGCGCCCAGTCCACCATTTCGGCTACGCCGGGATTCTTGAACAGATCCTCGCCGCGCAGTCGCTGGATGAAGGCCACGATTTCGGCCGACAGTACTGCCGCGCATTCGGGCACGCGTGCCATCAGGATTTCCAGTTCACGCGCATAGTCGGGATAGTCCACCCAATGATAGAGGCACCTGCGTTTCAGGGCATCGTGCACCTCTCGTGTGCGGTTCGAGGTCAGGATGACGATAGGCGGCTCGGCGGCCTTGATCGTGCCCAACTCGGGAATCGTAACCTGAAAATCCGACAGCGCCTCCAGCAGAAAGGCTTCGAATGGCGCATCGGTGCGGTCCACCTCGTCGATCAGCAGGACCGGCGGGCCGCCTTCGTGCTGCTCCATCGCCTCAAGCAGCGGACGCCGGATCAGGTAATCATCTGAGAACAGTTCGGACTGTAGCGCGCCACGGTCCGCGCTGCCTGTCGCCTCGGCCGTGCGAATTGCGACCATCTGCGCGGCAAAGTTCCATTCATAGATCGCCGATGCCGCATCCAGTCCCTCGTAGCATTGCAACCGAATCAACCGCCGACCCAGTGCTGTTGCGATCGCCTTGGCAATCTCGGTCTTGCCAACACCGGCCTCACCTTCGAGAAAAAGCGGCTTGCCGAGGCTAAGTGCGAGAAACGCCACCGTGCCCAGATCCCGCCCGCAGACATAGTTCTGCGCCGCCAGTAAGCCAAGCGTTTCATCAATACTTTGGGGACGATCAGACATTTGGGAACTGCAACCTCAGAATAGCTCAATGATGTTGACCCTATCACAGCCCTGTGGCGCGGCCACATTGAAAAACCGCTTTGCGCCAGCGGCGCTCCGTGCTCAGACTTGACCATCACCCCAGACCCGGAGTCGCACATCATGGACGCATCCAATCCGCACACTGATCCACTGCTGCAACCATTCCAGATTGGTCATCTGAATTTGCGTAATCGGATCATGAGCACCAGCCACGCCATTGGATTCGGCGAAGACGGCATGCCGGCGGAACGTTACCAGCTCTACCACGAGGAAAAGGCCAAGGGGGGTATTGGCCTGACGATGTTCGGCGGCTCGACCAACGTGTCGCGCGACAGCGCCAACACCTTTGCTCAGCTCAACGCGCGCGACGATGGGGTGATCCCCTATTTCCGCGAATTTGCCGACCGTGTGCGTCGGCATGGAAGCGCGATCATGTGTCAGTTGACCCATCTTGGCGGGCGCAGCGTCTGGCGTGGCGATAACTGGCTACCGACCGTATCGCCGTCTCGGTTTCGCGAACCACTACACCGAGGATTTACCAAGGAAATGGACCGCGCGGACATCGCGCGCGTGATTGAGGATTTCGGTCAGGCCGCGCGCCGCTGCTACGAGGGCGGGTTAGACGGCTGCGAACTGCATATCACTGGGCACCTCATCGGCCAGTTCTGGTCGCCGGGCATCAATCGGCGCACTGACGACTTCGGCGGCAACATCCAGAACCGTGCACGGTTCGGCCTCATGGCACTGGAGGAAATCCGCCGCCACGTGGGTGAACGGTTTCTTGTCGGTATCCGCATGGTGGTGGGCGAAGGCGACAATGGCGACATGAGCGATGATGAATATGTCGAGATGGCGCGCATCTATGAGCAATCCGGCCTGATCGACTTTTTCAACTTTGGCTATGGGCGTATCGACACCGAAGTGGGGCTGGCGCGGTACATGCCCGGTATGGCGCTGGGGCTGGCCCCACAGCTGCGCCCGGTGGCGGCGTTCCGACAGCATGTCGGCCTGCCGGTTTTTCACGCGGCACGTATCAATGACATGGCCACGGCGCGACATGCGGTCAGCGAAGGACATGTGGACCTCGTGGGCATGACCCGCGCGCATATCGCGGACCCGCATATCGCCCGCAAACTGGGCGATGGGGTCGAAGAGCAAATTCGTCCTTGCGTCGGTGCCACCTATTGTTCGTGGCACGGCAGTTGCATTCACAATCCGGCCATCGGTCGCGAGGCCACGATTCCCCACCGCATCGAGCCAAGTGCGCAGCCTCGCCGCGTCACCGTTGTGGGTGCCGGCCCGGGCGGCCTAGAAGCGGCGCGGATATGCGCCGAGCGCGGCCATATCGTGACACTGTTGGAGGCTGCGCCAAAGGCTGGCGGACAGATTCTGACAGCTGCGATGATGGACCAGCGGCGCGATCTGAAGGGCATCATCGACTGGCGCGTGTCCGAGCTGGAACGACTGAGCGCCACCATCCGCTACAACTGCTACGCTGACGAGGACACGATCAGCCAGACAACACCGGACACCGTGATCATCGCCACTGGCGGCGTCCCCGACGCGTTAGAGGACATCCCCGGTGCAGAATTGGGCACTCCGCTGTGGGAGGCCTTGGAAACGCCAACACCGTTGGAAGGCGAAACAGTGTTCTATGACGGAACCGGAACCGTCGCAGGGATTTCAGGCGCGCACACTTTGGCCGCACGGAGCGATGGCCGCATGACCTACGCCACCCCCGACAGCACTGCCGGTGCCGAAATGAGCCCGATCGAACGCCCGCTCTCGATGCGCGCGCTCTATCAGGCCAAGGTCACGCTGCGGCCTGATCTCAAGCTGCGCAGGATAGAACGCAACGACAACCGCCTGCGGCTAACGATGGAAAACACCTATTCGGGTGACGTCCAGATGCTCGAATGCGACCAGCTTGTTTACGAACATGGCACGCTGCCTGTTGATGAGCTTTATCACACACTTGCGCCCCGTGCCCGCAACGGAGGTGTGATCGATCAAGTCGCGATGATCAACACCCAGCCGCAACCGGTCAGTGATGCAGACGGCTATGATCTGTACCGTATTGGCGACGCCGTTTCATCGCGTGACATACACGCGGCAATCCTTGATGCAGCGCGCCTCTGTTCGCGGCTTTAGCGCCTATAGAACGGCTGCACCCTCACCGTTCCCCGAGGCGAAGCTTCGCGCCGCGCAACCAATTGCCGAACAACTCTTCGGCCATCGCCTCCTGCTGTCCAGTCCTTTCCTTGAAATCAGCCAGCAATCTATCGGGCAAAGAGGCCCCACCAATCGCAACCAGATCATCGATCACGCCCGGCATGGCATACCAGTCCTGTAACGTCGCCACATCCACCTCCGAATGGAACTGTACCGAATGCACGCCGTTTGGACCCTGCATGGTCTGATACGCGCAATCCGGACTGCGCCAACCGGAGTGGAATCCCGGCGGCATCGCACTGACTTCGGCGCTGTGCCATTGAAACACTTCGCGATGGTCCGTGCCGTCACCGCCCAGCACTGCGTCACCTCCTTTGATCGACAACAGGCCGAACTCACGCGTCTGCGCCGCGCCGACCTGACCGCCGCAGGCCACGGCCAATAGCTGATGACCAAAGCAAACGCCGAAATATGGCTTACCCGCTGCCAAAACGCACTGTTTGATAAACGCGATCTCGGATGTGAGCCACGGATGCGCCTCCGTCTCCCACAATTGCATCGCTCCGCCCATGACCCAAAGCGCGTCAAAACTGTCGAGAGCGGGCCATTCAGTCGTCTTTGGTGCAATGATGGCCGTCACGCGGATACCGTGTGCCGTGAACAGGTGCTGAAACCGTCCGGCATGACCGGATGTATCATGTTGGATGATCAGAATTCGCATTGTTGTGTACTCAACCGAAACAGTCTGGGCTAGTTGCCCCGATCCTCAGACAACACAGGATATGCCTGTGGCTTACGCGCCATCTTTCTCGAACGCCGAGTCCACAGGCACTTGCAAGCCCGTGACCAGCGCATTGGTCGTGCTGGCCATGCCGATCACACTCAGCAGTTCTCCATGCTGTTCAGGCGTCATGCCTTTTGCCTCGGCTGCGGCTGTATGGGAATGGATGCAGTAACTGCATCCGTTGGCAGTCGAGACAGCGATATAAATCATTTCCTTGACCAGTGGATCAAGCGTGCCCGGCCCCATCACAACTTTCAGCCGATCCCATGTGGCGCGCAGTAGTTCCGGGTCGTGCGCCAGAGCGCGCCAGAAATTATTGATGAAGTCACTGCCGCGTGTTGCACGGATGTCGTCAAAAACCGCCTGCACTTCTGTACTTGCGTCGTGGTCTTGGATCAGCGGAACTGTGGCCATGTGGGATTCCTTTTGCTCTTTGCAGTCTGCGCAGGATCATCAAGGTTTGCAAAGTGTGGATGCGATCAACCTAAGCCCCCGGATCAGAGCGATGCTGCGGCCCGGCTGGCCTGATCGTAATGCCCGGACAGTGTCCGCAAACTGCGCGCAAACTCTCGCAGTTCCGGCCCGCTCAGATCAGAGGCGGGCATGCCTTCCAGCAGGCATTGTCGACGCACATTGCGATAAGTCTCGCACAGGGCGCTGCCGGTTTCGGAGGTTCGGTAGAACACTTCTTTTCCGCGTTTTTCCGACACAAGCAGGCCCGCCTTCAGGAGTTTGCGCAGCCCGTAGTTGACCGTATGGCTATCCTCGATATTGAGCAGAAAGCTGATATCCGCCAGCCTCTTGTCTCGACCACGATGATTGACGTTGTGCAATATCAGGATATCCAGCGGACTAAGGTCCCTCTGCCCAGCGGCCGCCATGCATCGCGTCATCCAACGCGAGAACGCATTGAACATGATGATCAAACCAAATTCCATCTCCGACAGTTCCCACCCTTCGCCCTCTGCCAGATGTCTGGACGAAACGATGCGGCGATCATCGGGATTCTTTTCGGTCATTCTCGGCCTCTCTTCACGTTAAAACGTTCACGTTTTAACGACATTTTGTCATGGAAATCGGGTTTAATCAACGCAACTTTCTGGGCCACGCGAAACGTAAGGTGGATCAAGACCGGGAAAAATTATTACCCGTCAACTAGATATCGCAGATTTCCCTTACGTCACATTTACGTTGACATAACGTTGACAAATCGTCAGCATCTCGTCAATCACAACGACCAAAACCACTAGGGAGAAAACAGATGTTCGTATCACGTTATTTTGGCGGGGCGATTGCCGCGCTGGCTGGTCTTGCCGTCACCGCGCAGGCCGATACTTGGGATATGCCGACGCCTTATCCGGACGCGACGTTCCATACGGTCAACATCCATCAATTTGCCAAGGACGTGTCAGAGGCCACCGATGGGGCGCTGGAAATCAAGGTGCATTCGGCTGGTTCACTGTTCAAACACCCCGAAATCAGCAAAGCCGTTCGCAGCGGTCAGGTGCCTGCGGGCGAGTTTTTCCTGTCCCTGCTGGCCAATGACAACCCCGCGTTCGCCGCGGATGGGCTGCCGTTTCTGGCGACCAGCTACGAGGATGCAGAACGTCTCTGGGCCGCGCAAAAGGATGTGATCGAAGGGTTGCTTGATGCGCAGGGCATGATGGCGCTTTATGCCGTACCATGGCCACCGCAGGGTCTTTATACCACCAAGGAGGTCAATTCGGTCGCTGACCTCGCCGGGCTGAAGTTCCGCACCAACAACGCCACACTCGAAGAATTCGCCAACCTCGCTGGTGCTGCCCCGACGCAGATCGAAGTGCCCGACATCCCGCAGGCATTCAGCACAGGTCGAGTCGAGGCAATGATTACCTCGCCCTCCACCGGCGCCAATTCCAAGGCGTGGGACTTCCTGACGCACTACACCGATATTCAGGCTTGGATCCCGAAGAACATCGTCGTGGTCAACAAGCGTGCCTTCCGTCGTCTCGATGAGGCCACGCAGACCGCCATTCTCGATGCAGCCGCCGCAGCAGAAACCCGTGGTTGGGAAATGAGCAAAGCGGAAACCAGTGCGAAAGTCGCCATTCTTAAGGAAAACGGCATCACAGTGGTGGAACCATCTGACGAGTTGATGACCGGCCTGCGCGCTATCGGTGACACGATGCTGGAGAACTGGAAAGCCAAGGCAGGTGCCGATGGCGAAGCATTGCTAAGCGCCTACGCAGAGTAATCTGCCATCGTGGCCGGGAGGGAAACCATCCGGCCACTTTTTTCTGACCAACGGGGGGGACGGTCATGCGAAGCAGTCTTGATTTCATCTACAAAGCCGCCGGCGCACTGGCCGCGTTTTTTATCCTAGCCATCGTCGTGCTCGTCTTTGCTCAGGTTTGTTTGAACCTCGCAGATAAGGTTTCAGCCGCCATTACCGGCCATGCGATCGGCCTGACGATACCATCCTATTCAGATTTCACAGGCTTTTTTCTAGCCGCCTCGACCTTTCTTGCATTGGCCTACTGCCTGCGGGCGGGCGGCCACATTCGCGTAACTCTGGTGCTGGGGCGTTTATCAAAGGGCGCGCAACGCGCCTTTGAAATGCTTGTCACCGCCATCGCTCTGATGATGTCCGCCTATGCCACTTGGTACATGGCGCTGTTGGTCGCGGAATCGCTGGAATACGGCGATCGCAGTTCCGGCATGGTGTCAGTTCCGATCTGGATACCACAATTGCCCGTGGCGCTCGGCCTCGGCATCCTCACCCTTGCCTTGGCAGATGAACTGCTCAGCCTCGCACGCGGCGCCCCTGCATCCTGGGACGGCAAGGGCGAAAACCTGCTGAGCGAATAGGAGCCGGAACCAATGTCCATTACCATTCTGTCTGTCATTCTTCTGGTCCTGCTTTTTGCCTTTCTGGGCGCGGGCCTTTGGGTCGCGTTCTCGCTCTTGGGTGTGGGTATCGCCGCCATGGCGCTGTTCAGTGACGCGCCGCTGGGGTTGGTCATGGCCACCACCATGTGGGGGCATTCCAACAGTTGGGCGCTTGCGGCGCTGCCCCTGTTCATCTGGATGGGCGAGATCCTGTTTCGCTCTCGCCTTTCTGAGGACATGTTCGCAGGTCTCAGCCCGTGGATGAACCGCCTGCCGGGGCAACTGCTGCACGTCAATATCTTTGCCTGCGGGATTTTCGCCGCTGTATCCGGCTCTTCGGCTGCCACCGCCGCCACTATTGGCAAATTGTCGATCCCCGAGCTCAGCGCGCGTGGCTATCCCGAAAAACTGGTGATTGGCACGCTGGCGGGGTCGGCAACGCTGGGTTTGCTGATCCCGCCCTCGATCATCCTGATTGTCTATGGCGTGGCGACGGAGCAATCCATCGCGCGCCTGTTCGTCGCGGGCGTGCTGCCCGGGGTACTGCTGGTAACGCTGTTTGTAGGCTATGTGATCGTTTGGGCGTTGCTGAACCGCGCCTCGCTACCGATTGAGGATATGCGCGTCACCTTTGGCGAAAAACTACATCGCGCCCGGCGTCTTTTGCCCGTCATGGGCCTGATCGCCGGGGTGATTGGATCAATCTATGCCGGAATCGCCTCACCCACCGATGCCGCTGCCGTGGGCGTGGTGCTGGCGCTGATTTTGTCGTGGAGCAGTGGCACACTGTCTCGCCAAAGCTTTGTCGATGGATTGATGGGTGCCACCATTACGTCCTGCATGATCGCCTTTATTTTGGCAGGTGCATCGTTCCTGACCGTCGCCATGGGCTTTACCGGTATCCCACGCGTATTGGCCCAGTGGATCGGAGAGATGGGCCTGTCGACCTTTACTTTACTGGCGGCACTCACTCTCTTTTTCATCGTACTGGGATGTTTCCTTGATGGTATTTCTGTCGTTGTTCTGACGGCATCCGTGATCATGCCGATGGTATTGGAGGCCGGGATTGATCCGCTGTGGTTCGGTATCTTTCTGGTGATCGTGGTCGAAATGAGCCAGATCACGCCACCGGTAGGGTTCAATCTCTTCGTGCTGCAATCGCTCACAGGACGCGATATCCTGACCGTTGCCCGTGCGGCGCTGCCGTTCTTCTTTCTGATGGTTCTGGCATTGGTGATTATCGTCATTTTCCCATCAATAGTGACCTTCCTGCCGGAGCAGATGTGACTCACTCCTCATCCACATCCATGCCGCAAATCGTGCCTGCGGGCGTAAACGGAATGCTGGTCCGTTTTGCCGATAAGCTGAGCGAACCTGCCAATCGCGCTGCGCTGGCGTTTCGCGCAGCAGTCGAAACTCTGGGCTGGGACGGGGTCGAGGAAACATCGTCGACCCTTGTCTCTACCTTCCTGCGGTTCGATCCTTTGCATTTGTCCCATGACGGGTTGCGAGGAGCTCTGGCGACGCTGCTGAAATCGCGAGACTGGTACGCCGCGGACCTGCCCGAGGGACGGCGATTTTGGCGCATTCCGGCAGTTTTCGGCACCGATCTGGGTCCGCAATTGCGACAGGCCGCAGAGGCCGCAGGCATGACCGAGGCAGCAGCGATCAAATCGCTCTCGCAGGCGCGTGTTCGGGTACAAACCATCGGCTTCGCGCCCGGACAGCCCTATCTGGGCGAGTTGCCGGAAGCATGGAATATTTCCCGCCAGACGACGCTGACGCCACGTATTCCCGAAGGAGCTATTGCCGTCGCGATCCGACAGCTTGTCCTCTTTTCCCGCCCCACTCCGACGGGCTGGCAGCATGTCGGACAAACCGCAATGCAACTGTTCCGGCCCGAGACCGAGAAACCCTTTCTGCTGCGCCCCGGTGACGAGGTGCAATTCACTGAAACCGACCCTGATACGCTGGATCAGATGCGTAGCGATCCGCAGGGCGGCGCCACATCGGAGCCAGTCACTTGAGTCGGAACCTGACCATCCATCGCGCCGGGCCGGGCCTTACAGTGCAGGACATCGGGCGCACCGGCTGGCTGGGCTTCGGGCTCTCGCGGGGGGGGCAGCCGATCCGCTGGCCTTGGCCGAAGGGGCCGCATTGCTAGGGGTAAAAAACGCGCATAGCGCCATTGAAATGGCCGGGTTAGGAGGCGAGTTCGAGGCCTCCGAGGACATGCGCTTTGCCCTGACCGGCGCGCCAATGACGGCCAGCATTGATGGTACACGCCTGACGTGGAACGCCAGTCACCCGCTGCCTGCGGGTAGCCGCCTGAGCATCGGCGCCGCCCTCAACGGCAACTACGGTTATCTGCATATTGGCGGCGGCATCGACACGCCCCAGCATCTTGGAGCCCGGTCGGCCCATCTGGCAGCCGGTATCGGCGCCCCGCTGGAAGCCGGGTCCATTCTGGACATCGGGCCCGACAAAAGCAGCGTCACGGGCATGGAGATCGACGCCGAGGACAGGTTCAAAGGCGGAGAAATACGCATAGTCGCCAGCTTTCAGACCACGCTCTTTGCACAAGACGAGTTAGATAGGCTGGTGACAACCGACCTGCACCGTGATCCGCGCGGGAACCGCATGGGTGTCCGGCTGGAGCCCGACGGCGAAGGCTTTCACGCCAGCGGCGGGCGCACTGTCGTTTCTGAAGTAATCATGCCCGGCGATATTCAGATAACGGGCGATGGCATCCCTTTCGTTTTGATGAGCGAATGCCAAACCACAGGTGGTTATCCGCGCATCGGCACCGTCCTGCCATGCGATCTGCGCCGCGTCGCGCAGGCCGCCCCCGGTGCACGACTGCGGTTCCGGTTTGTCACGCTGGACGAGGCCGTGGCGCTGGAACGTACAGATCGCAAGATGCTGGCCGATTTACCGCAACGCCTGCACCCCTTGATCCGCGACCCGCGCATGATGCATGACCTGCTATCCTATCAGCTGATCAGCGGCGCTGTCAGTGGCACCGAAGGAGATACCGAATGAGCAAGACTGTCGATCTGAACGCCGATATGGGCGAAGGCTATGGCGCGTGGGACATCGGCGACGATGCGGCGTTACTGGATATCGTCACCTCCGCCAACATCGCCTGTGGCATGCATGCCGGTGACTGGGACGTGATGGCCCGAACAATGAGGTTAGCGGTTGAAAACGATGTCGGAATCGGGGCGCATCCCGGCTTTCCCGATCTACACGGATTCGGTCGCCGTCGGATGCAGCTTCCCTTGCCATCTCTTCAAAATCTGGTGCGATATCAGGTCGGTGCGGCACTGGCCATGGCACGCGCTGCGGGCGGTGCAGTCCGTCATCTGAAGCTACACGGCGCGCTGGCAAACATGACCTCAGAGGATGTGGAAATGGCGCGTGCGTGCTACGAGGCGGCGCTGTCTGTCGCCCCGAACATCATCGTGATGGTGCTGGCAGGCACCGCCCAGCAACGTGCAGCGACTGATCTGGGCTGCGCAATGGCGTGCGAGATTTTCGCCGACCGTGCGTATAATGATGATGCAACGCTGGTCGACCGCTCCCTGCCCGGTGCGGTCATCCACGACCCGGATGTGGCCGGACCGCGCATGGCCGAGATGATCCGCGAAGGCGCAATCATCACCGCCAGCGGAAAACGGATCGAGACGCGCATTGATACGATCTGCCTGCATGGCGATACCCCCACTGCGGTCAAGATCGCGGGACAGGTGCGCCGTGCCTTAGAGGATAGCGGCGTAACGCTGGAACGATTTAAGGGCGCGCCGGGGTAGTTTCACGCCTCCGCTGTTTACTCTTGGGGTTCAGAGACAGGCGGCGTCAGGGAACAACCTTCCTTTTTCACACCGGCAGCCAAGGCCTGTTCACAGGCTTTGGCCTTGCGCGCTTCATGAATCTTCTGCATCCCGCTCTTGCGACCGGCGCAGACATCACATTCCTGTTTTTCAGTAACCGCATCCTGAGCGTCAGCGGACACAGAAATAGCCAGCAACGCCGCTAACACAAACTGCATCAATTAGCCCCCAACCCGACATCAACCCGATCATGGCGCAACGGTTCGTCGATATCGACAACCGTTTCCAATTCGCGCGCATAGCGATGCCCGGCATAGACTGCCGATGCGATGATCGCAGGTGCCTCGCAATCTCCGATACGGCGCAGGGTAAAGGGCAGCGCCCCCGCCCGCGCCCCGCCCAGTAGATCGTAGTAGAGCGCATCATTCGGCGTTCGCGCCGTGACCATCACCACGTGGCTGGCGGATACAGCCCTGTCAGCCCCGGTATAGGCACAGGTCAAACGTGCCGTATGCCCGTCGAACCCGGCAATCGAATGGGCCGTTTCGATCCCGATCCCGAGGGTCATCATATGTGTGCGGATGCGCCATCGTTCGGACGTGTTCGCAGCCCAGCGCGACACGCTGTCGGCCGGTGTGCAATAGGTCACATCCAGCCCGACCCGATGCAGATGCTCGGCAATGACACCGCCCATGTAATATCCATCGCCATCATAGACCAATGTCGGTCCATCCGGCAGCCTGCCATCCATGATATCGTCCGGCGTCAGCACGCGTGCAGCCGCATCACCCGTTGCAATCTGGTGGAACATCTCATCATCGAACATCTCTGGGCGCCAGCGCGATCCGGTGGCGATGGCGACGTGATCCGCCTCTACTGCCATAACATCGGCCACATCCATCATGCTCTCGCGAAAGATATCGACATTGGGCATGACCAGCAGTTGCTGTTTGCGGTAATCGCGAACGCGGATGTATTCGCTCATTCCCGGCAGCGCCGCCTCGCGTGTCACCCGCCCGCCAATCTCGCGGCCCGCCTCCGCCAGCATCACCTCGTAACCGCGTTTACCCAGTCCGCGCGCGGCCTCTAACCCAGCGGGGCCGGACCCCACCACCAGAACACGTCCCTCAGTCGCTTTTTCGCTGATGATTTCGGGATGCCAGCCACGGCGCCATTCCTCTCCCATCGTGGGGTTCTGGGTACATCGGATCGGCGCGCTCAGACTGTCGCCCGCATAGCAAATGTTGCAGCCGATACATTCGCGGATCTCTTCGGAACGGCCCTCTTCGATTTTCTTTGGCAGAAACGGGTCGGCAATGGACGGCCGCGCCGCGCCGATGAAATCGGTCACGCCGCGTTTGATCTGCGACACCATCGTGTCGGGTGAGGTAAAGCGACCGACGGTAACGACGGGCTTGTCAGTGACTGATTTCACCCAAGACATGTAAGGCTCAAGCGGGGCTTCCTTGACGAAGCGGGATACCCCCATCTCCAGCGAATAATCAGCAATGTTGATGTCCCAAAGATCGGGGAGCGACTGCAACATCTCGAACATTTCCCGCCGCTCGCCATAGATTGGCACACCGTCCTCGCCAACCTCTTCGTCCGACGAAAACCTGACGGCGACAGCACAGGTATCGCCCACTGCTTCCTTGGTTTCTTCGATCAGTTCGCGCACTAGGCGCACACGGTTTTCCAATGAACCGCCATATTCGTCACTGCGGGTGTTCATGCGTGGATTTAGGAAATTGGACAGCAGATAGCCGTGCGTCGCGTAAACATAAACAATATCAAAGCCGGCATCGCGCGCCCGGATCGCAGCGCGGCGGTGCCAGTGGCGAAATGTGCGAATATCGTCCTTGTCCATTGCGCGGCACTGAAACGGGTGCCCGGCAGTGTTGGGCACCGAGGCAAGGTCCATCGGCGGCAGGCGGCTCATCATGTTGGGGGAGCGCGCGCCGCCATACCATAGCTCTGCCCCCGCGAGGCTACCATGTTTGTGGACCGCATCTGTCATCAATCGGTGCGCCCTTACATCGCTGTCATCCCAGAGTGACGCATAGGCATGGGGCAGATCGTCGGATGTCGGGTGGATAGAGTTATATTCCGTACAGACCACCCCCCAGCCGCCTTCGGCCTTTACCCCACGCATTGCCGCCAGTGTACGTGGGCGCAAAAAACCCATGCCGGTACAATGCGGCACTTGGTAGAAACGGTTCGGCGCGGTGACCGGCCCGATTTTTAACGGCTCAAACAAAATGTCATACCGGGGATCTCTGGTCATGCGTGTCACTCCATTCGCGACGGTTAGGGGCTGTCAGGCAGAGCAGCGTCAGCCTGACTGCTTACCCGGAACCTCGGTTTTGCGCGCCGCGCACGTCATCCTCGTCAAAGATGGGCATATCGATATTGCCGGGGAAAACCGATGCCAGATAGGCACGTATCTGGGCCTTGGCCTGATCGCGGCTAAACTGATCGGGATACATCAGGATATTGAGGCAAATCCCATCGTATAGCCCTTCGAGCGTCTTGGCGATCTGGGTCGCCGGCGGGCCATCATGCGGGCCGTCGTCGATAATTTCCTGGCACAGCGCTTGGGACACATCAAAACGCTCGTCATCTATCTCATCCACCAGATCGCGATACCTGGCGCGACGTCCGGCCTCTCCGTAAAATGCATACCAAACGGCAATTTTCTTGCGCGTACAGATGCGCGGATGGAAGTGTGCATCGACAATAGCCAGCAGCTTTTCAGGCGCATTCAGCCCGGCGTCGCGATAATATTTCCACCAGTGATCGTGATGTTCGCGCGCCAAATGCATCAGCGTTTCGTCCAGCAGGTTCTGCTTGCTCTTGAAATGGAAATTCACGATGCCAATGGATAGTCCGGCGAACTCGGTCACAGTGGACATCGTCGTGCCGGCGATGCCGTGTTTCGCGATCGAGTTGATCGTTGCATCAATCAACTGACTGCGTCGCACTTCCTTGGAGGCCGTCCGCCGCGGCGCAGATTTCTTGCCCTCTGGGCGGTTTGCATCGGTGGTGGCCATGAGGCTCCTGTCCTTGGGCTATTGACCCGCCATTTGGTCGAGCGGTTCCTAGACGGTCAGTCGCTTTTCAGGATCACGACAGACTTTGGTGACCAGGACAACCAGACCGGTGCGCCGATCCGCTGCTCCAGTCCCTCGCGCCCTCCACGCGATTGATTGGGGGTAGAGATGGCGATGGGCGCCTCTTTGCCATCAATTGCAACGTAAAAATGGCTGCGTTCGCCCAGATAGGCTGCTTCGCGTACCTTCCCCGCAACGGCGTGTTCGGTATCGGGTTTTTCTGGTGAAAGAGAGAATTTTTCCGGGCGCAACGCCAGTAGAACCGGCGCACCATCGGGTTGTGTGATCTGCTCGATGTCCATGGGAACCGTACCCAGCCCTTCGGTCTCGACGGCAGCATTGCTGCCATTGCGGCGCACGGTACCGGGAAAGAAATTCATGTTGCCGATGAAACTGGCTACCTCGCGGGTTTTGGGTGTTTCGTACAGGCCTTCGGGCGTATCCACTTGCAGAACCTTGCCGCCGGACATCACCGCAATCCGGTCCGACAGGGTCAGCGCCTCTTCCTGATCGTGCGTCACGAAAACAAAGGTGATCCCCACCTGTCGTTGCAGCGCGCGCAACTCCAGTTGCATCTGCTCGCGCAGTTGCTTGTCCAGCGCGCCCAGCGGCTCATCCAGCAACAACACCTTTGGGCGCAGGATCAACGCCCGAGCCAAGGCGATCCGCTGTCTCTGTCCACCCGACAGCTGCGTCGCCTTACGATCACCATATCCCGGCAGCTTGATCAGATCGAGCATCTCATCAATCATTTCACGCCGCTTGGCCTTGGCTAGTTTCTGTTTACGCAATCCGTAGGCGATGTTGTCCGCGACACTTAAGTGCGGAAAGATCGCGTAGCTCTGGAAAACCATGTTCACCGGCCGATGATGCGGCGGCACGTCCGACATTGGCTGTCCGTCGATGTAAATCTCGCCCTTGGTGGTCGATTCTGAATCCCGCCAACATCCGTAAAAGCGTGGTCTTGCCGCACCCCGAAGCACCCAGCAGCGAGAAGAATTCCCCTTGCCCTATATCCATCGAAATATTCTCGATGGCCTGAAAAGAACCGAAGAATTTGCTCACATTGTCGATCGAGATGTATGCGTCTGCATTGGTCATATGCCGGGCAGCCTTTACTGGTCTGGGTCCAATCCCTGTCGTCCCAGATACTGGGCGACAAAGACGACGAAGAACGAAACAAAGAGGATAAGTGAAGATAGCGCCAGAACAGATGGAAACTGCTGCGGAAAGCGCAACTGCCCCCAGATGTACATCGGCAGGGTCGGGTCGGTTCCCGTCAAGAAAAATGCCATGATGAATTCATCGAAGGAGATGGTGAACGACAGCAGCAGGCTTGCCACAATGCCGGGAAACACCATCGGCATGGTCACGCGCCAGAACGTCCACCAGCCATTTTCGCCCAGATCGGCCGAGGCTTCTTCCATCGACTTGTCGAAGCCTTCGAAGCGCGGCAGCAATGTCGCCACCGCGAAAGGAAGACAAACAATCAGGTGCCCCAGCGTTACGGTATACAACGACAGCGGCACGCCCATGCGGCTCATCAACACGAGCAGAGCCACCCCAAAAATGATCCCCGGAATGACCAGCGGCATCATAATGAACGTGACCAGTGCATTCTTGCCCGGCAGGCGGTAGCGCGTGATCCCCCGCGCCGCGACGACGCCAAGGATCGTCGAAATAATCGAAACCACCCCGCCGACTTTGACGCTGTTCCAGAGGGCTGCCCACATCGGCTCTCTTGACCACAGCTCAACATACCATTGGGTCGTCACGCCAGTCAGCGGAAACTTGGCATAAACCGAGTCGTTGAAACTGAAGAGCGGAATGAAGAGGATAGGCACGTAGAGCACAATCAAAAAGATGACTGCATAGACCTGCAGCGGACGGTTCGGACGCTTTATATACGACAGGTCACTCATGCTATCTTATCCTTAGCCAAACGGGTGATGAACAAAAACACCAGCGCGATCGCCGACACCCACAACATCAACACAATCGACAGAGTTGCGCCCATCGGCCAGTTGTTCACTGGGCCAAATTGCAACTGGATGAAATTGCCGATCATCGCACCGTCGGGCCCTCCCAGAAGTGCCGGGGTGATGTAATCGCCCGTGGTTGGAATAAAGATCAGGAATGCCGCCGCGATGATCCCCGGCAGAGACAGCGGCAGTGTCACCCGCAAGAATCGCGCCACAGGCCCGTCCCCCAGATCGGTTGCAGCCTCCAGCAAGGATTTGTCGATTTTCTCTAGGCTCACATATAACGGAAGGATCGCAAACGCGGCCCAAGCATGCGCCAGCGTGATAATCACCGCCTCACGGCTGTAGAGCAAAAATTCGAGTGGTTCTTCGATCAATCCGACCACCATCAGACCAGAGTTGATCACCCCCTCATAGCCCAGGATCACCTTCCATGCGAAAACCCGCAGCAGATAGCTGGTCCAGAATGGCAGCGTCATCAGGATGATCCACATCATCTTGTTACGATGGACGTGGAAGGCGACGTAGTAGGCCATAGGATAGCACAAGGCGACAGTCACGACTGTGGCGATCCCCGAGATCCAGAAGGATCGCTTCAGAAGCGCGCCAAAGATCGGCTCGGTCCAGGCACGTTCGTAATTCGCCATCGTCAGAGCCGTGTCAAAGCTGAAGCCGTCACGGGTCCATAGGCTCATCGTTACGAGAATCAGGAACGGTGCAAGAATACCGATGCTCATCACCAGCAATGTCGGCGACATCAGCAGATAACCGCGTAGGTTCTCGCTGCGATGGAGCAGCCCACTCAGCCCGCCCTTGTTCCGGGCGCGTTGCTTTCGCGTGCTGGAAACCGACGTTTCTGTCATCCGGCCCTACCAAATCTGGAATGTTTGAAAAGGCCCGCCAACCTAGGGTTGGCGGGCCGTGGATCGTTGAAATCAGAAACCAGCTTTGATCTGCTCGAACATTTCGTTCATCTTGGTTTCCCATTCCTGCGTCTGCGGTATCTGGAAGTGCCCCGCCTGAAGGATTTCAATCGGGTTCTTGCTTAGACCAAGCCCCGTAAGCGTCTCTTCGTCGAACTCATCGAACGCCTTCTTGTTGGAATGGCCATATCCGTAATCGCCAATCAGGAACTTGCCGCTTTCGACGCTGATCAGGCTGTCGATAATCTCGTATGCCTTGTCCAGCTTGGGCGCGTCCTTGTGCACCATCAGACCACATACCCAAGTCAGAGCGCCCTCTTTCGGCTTGGCGAACTTGACTGGCACGCCTTCGGCCTGCAATTGCACTGCAGAGCTGTTCCACGTCATGGACGCGACCATCTCACCCGACGACAGCGCCTGTTCAAGCGTGGTGTTATCATCCGTATATGTGCGGATCAGTGGACGTTGCTCGCGCATCACTGCGGCGATCTTTTCGAACGCTTCTGGCGTATCGAGCTGATCGAACGGCACACCGGCCTTAATTGCACCGATCCACCACGCGTCCGCGCCCGCGCCCAGCGATCCCAGCTTGCCCTTGTACTTGGGGTCCCACAGGATATCCCAGCTTTCTTCCTCACCTTCCAGATCGATCAGATCGGTCCGGTAGGTGATTGATGTCTGCCCCCAGTCAAAGGGCGCCATCCAGATGTCGTTGCCTTCAGCCATATTGCCCGGCAGATCGACCAGTTCCGGCATCACATCGGGCCAATTGCTAAGGCGCGACGTGTCGATTGATTGGAACAGACCCGTCTTGACCCAGCGCGGCAGGGCCGAATTGCAGGGGTGCGAAACATCTACGACGAAACCGCCGCGCATCTTGGTCAGCGCCTCTTCAGAGCCACCGAACACGGCGAAATTAGGCAACTCGCCGTTGGCTTCATTGTAGGGTTGGAACAATTCAGGGATGTCGTACCCACCCCATGTAAAATACGTTCCCTGATCTTCGGCCGCAGCCATCGCGCGCCTTGCGCCGACCGGAACGCTCGCAATCGCCACGCCACTTGCCAGTAGTGAGCGCGTGAATGCACGGCGGCTCATTTTGCCTTCGCGCATGGCACCTAGCTGATCAACAACATCCATCTCTGTCAGACTCCCTTTGGTATGGCCCGGATTGTTCCGCGCCTGTTATGTGTGGATGATCACCCGGTCTACATGCGTCCGTCAATGTAAAAGAATGTAGTCATGTAGGGCGGGACCTCGGCATCCACTTATTGAATGTTCATTCAGTAACTGAACAGCAAATCAAATCAGGTCGACCATTGAGCCATTATTCATATCCTCCGACTATTGCCGGATTATGCTTGGCCGATCTGATATGCCTGATGCGCAGCACAGTGATTTTCTATTTATCTGCGTCAATACTCCCCACCAATGCTGGCACCAGCCTGGCCAGACAGACCCGCGCGGCACGTTCTGCGCGCGCGCGCGTCATTCCACCCGGCGCGATGTGCAAATGTTGCCAATACCCATCCGTCAGCGTTTCCATCCAGTCACACAATTCATCAGCATCCCCGGATGCGCCATTCTGTATCAACGCATCCCAGACCCGCGTCAGCGCCTCGCGGCGACGCTGGTCGAATTCCTGCGCAACTTCGGCATATTGCGCGGAAAAGCGCAGCTCCCCCCAGAACGCGAACCAGAGCGGCAGCACCTTTGGTCCGCACGCCTTAGCTTCAAAATCTGTGGCGATCAGCGCGCTTAGCTGATCGCGCGGATCACTCCCTGCCCGCTCCAGCGCGCCCATCCAGAGCACCTCGTACTGGGAGTAGAGATCGCGCAGCGTCTCGGCCAACAGGCCATTCTTGGACTTGAAATAAAACGCCGCCACGCCCTGACTTAGCCCAGCCTCTTCGGCCACGGTTGCCAGCGTTGTCCTGGCCAGACCATGCGCTAGGATCGACCGCTTCGCCGCATCCAGCAACTGTCGCCGTCGCCGATTCGCATTTTCGGTGCGCTCTTTGCGCGGCTTAGTGCGTGATTCCGCCATTAATCATCCCATTGTCGACGCCATACTCCCTATTTTGTCACAGAAATTCAGCCTCGTCAGTAAAAAAATTTATTTATTTACTCAAATAAACTTTACGAAACACTCAACTCCAGTCTAGTCTGGCTTCAGGATTTCAAATTCATGGCAAAACAGACATCATATGACGCGATCATCGCTGGCGCGGGCCATAATGGCCTGACCACTGCCGCCTATCTGGCGCGCGCTGGCTTGCAGGTATTGGTGGTCGAAAAAAACGACTGGATCGGCGGTGCGGCAGTCAGCCGCTCGCTGCACGAGGGCTGGACCTACTCAAACTGCTCGTACGTCTGCTCGCTGTTGCGGCGCGAGATTGTACGCGATCTCGACCTGCCCAGATACGGCCTGCAAGTCATCCCCTACGAAGGCGGCGCCAGCTTTACCAAGAGCGGCGACTACTTCGCCTACTACTCGGATCATGATGCGTTGCGCCGTGAAATGGCGCGCCACTCCCCCCGCGATGCGGATGCTTACGCCCATTACAGTCAGGCGATCATGCGCCAATGCCGGTTCATTCGTCCCTTCCTCCTGCGCGATGCGCCCGATCCCACGTCAATGCGTCCGCGCGACCTGAGTGAACTGGCATATCTGGTGAAAAAGGCCCACGGGCTGGGCAAGAAGGAATTGGGCGAAACACTGCGCTTCTGGACTATGTCCATTGGTGATCTTCTAGATGAACATTTCGAAAATGACCTGATCAAGGCGCATTTGGCGGGCTCCGGCATTATCGGTACCGGTCTGGGCGTCTATTCCCCCGGCACAGCCTATGTTCTGTTGCACCATTACATGGGCGACATTGATGGTGGCATCGGCGCATGGGGGTTTGCCCGCGGCGGAATGGGCGCGATTTCGGCCTCGATGGCCGCAGCATTCAAGGATCACGACGGCACTATCCTGACGGGGTCAGGTGTCGAGGAGTTCATCATAGAGGATGGCCGCGTAACTGGCGTGGCACTGGAAAACGGCGACACGTTCCATGCGCCTGTTGTGGCCTCCAACATGGATGTAAAGCGCACATTCCTGAACCACGTTCCGCGCGCTAAACTACCCGGTGACTTCGTTAAGGGCGTCGAGCGATTCAAAATACGCGGCTCATCGGCCAAGCTGAACATCGCGCTCGACCGGATGCCTGACATGCCTGCGGCCCCTGCTCATGCCGGCTTCCTGCGCGGCGATATGCACGTCTCCGAAAGCTTGATGGATCTGGAGCGCGCCTATGATGACTGGAAGGACGGGCGCTGGTCAGTCAGGCCCTATATCGACATGCTGATCCCCAGTCAGATAGATCCCACCATGGCGCCGACAGGCAGCCACATGATGACGGTATTCGTGCAGTATGCACCCTATGATCTGGAGGTCGACGGCATCCGGTCTGGCGCAAACTGGGATGATGCGCAGCGCGCCGCCATGGCCGAGGCCGTCATTGACCAGATCGCCATTGCCTGCCCCGACATACGTGAGCGTATCGTACACAAGGAAGTGCGCAGCCCCGCAGATATCGAACGTGAAGTAGGGCTGACTGAGGGCAACATCTTTCAGGGTGAACTGACATTCGACCAACTGTTGTTCAACCGTCCTGTACCGGGCTTTGCCCAGTACGAGTCGCCCATCAAGGGGCTGTATCTGGTCGGATCCTCAGCGCATCCCGGTGGTGGCGTCATGGGTGCCCCCGGTGCCAATGCCGCGCGCACGATCCTGCGCCGTGAAACCCGCGACAAACGGATGAAAGGCTACGCCGCATGAGCCGCTTTGACGCAATCGTAATCGGCGGCGGAATCAACGGGCTGAGCGCGGCGAGCGTGCTGGCTAGGCGCGGCAAATCCGTCTGTCTGCTGGAACAGTCCGAGACACTGGGCGGCATGGCTGCCCCCGGCCCCGATGGCGCACCGCGGTGCGCGCATCTGCTTTATAATCTCAGCCCGGTTGTCCGCGCCGATATCGGTCTGGGCAAGGGTGGTTGGCCATTTCGCACAACGCCACTGCCCACTGTGGCGCTGGCACCCGATGGCGCGCATGTCGTGCTGCACGCCGGTGAGGCGACGCTGACGGATGGCAGTGCGCATCCTGACGCAGATGCCTACCGCACTCTGCACGATAGACTGGTCAAATACGGTGCCCTGCTACGGCAGTTGGCCGAGAATGCGCCACCTGGTTTTGACGCCCCTCTGGCTTCACGCGGCGCATTACGGCAATTGACGCGACTCGGGTGGCTTGGCCTCGGGATCAAGCGGATGGGCCGGGATGAAATGCGCAATTTCCTGCGCGTGTTGCTGTCCAACGCGTTCGACACGATTCTGGACGAAATGCCCGATGGCCCGATGGCCGGTCTGCTGGCCACCGATGCAGTGCGCGGCGCAGCGATGGGACCGCGCGCGCCCGGCACGGTCTTTAGCCTGATTTACCGGATGGGGCATGGCGGCGAGGCCACGCTACCAATGGGTGGCATGACCGCGCTTTGCGGCGCCTTCGCCGGAGCCGCACGCGGTGCGGGCTGCCGGATAGAGACAGGCGTAAGCGTTTCCCGATTGTTGATCGAGAATGGCGCAGTCACCGGTGTCGAGACGTCCGATGGTCGTTGCCTCACTGCGCCGCTGGTCCTGACCAGTACAGGAGCCGAGGCCACCTGCCGCCTTGCCGGGTCGCAGCATTTCGATATCGAGGCCGCGCGGCGCATGCGCAACGTCCGCGCGCGGGGCACGGCGGCCAAGGTCAATCTGCGCCTTGGTGGACTGCCAGCGATCTCCGGCCTGCCCGATAGCCTGACCGGCGCGCGTATGGTCGTCGCGCCCTCTGCAGCTTATGTCGAGCGCGCCTTCAACCCCTCAAAGTACCGCGAGATGTCATCTGCCCCGGTGATTGAAGCGATCATACCATCCGTCACAGACCCGACTCTCGCACCGGATGGTGGTCATCTTCTATCTGCCATCGTGCAATACGCGCCATGCGATTTGCAGGGGGGCTGGACCGAAACGGCCAAGAAAGCCCTGGCAAAGACAGCCATCGACACGCTCGCCGCCTACATGCCCGATCTGCCCGGGCAGATCACCGCGACAGAAGTTCTGACCCCCGCCGATATCGAGGCTGAGACCGGCGCGCCGGGTGGGCATTGGCATCACGCGGAAATGAGCCTTGATCAGTTGCTGACACTGCGCCCGGCCAGCGGGCTGGGGCGCTATGCGCTGGGGCCGGATGGCCTCTACCTTTGCGGTGCGTCGGCGCATCCGGGAGGCGATATCATGGGGCTGGCGGGGCGCAACGCGGCGCTGGTCGCCCTAGCGGCGGAGGGGCGCAAATGAGTATTTTCACCGATCCCGCACTCGGCCTGCGTGGTGGCCCTTTTCAGCCCCGATTGGAAGAGCAGAGCCGCAGCAAGGCATGGTATGGCTGGGCCGGATACATCGCCCCCGCATCGCTGGATAATGTGGAGTTCGAATATTTCGCGCTGCGCAATCAGGCCGCGCTCTTTGATATATCGCCGATGAAGAAATATCGGATTACCGGCCCCGACGCGCTGACCGCGATAAATCGGCTGATCACCCGCGATGCAGCAAAAATCCGCGTGGGCCGCGTCGGCTATTGCGTCTGGTGCGACGAAGAGGGGATGGTCATCGACGACGGCACGCTCTTTCGTCTGGCCGAGAATGACTGGCGGCTGTGCTGTCAGGAACCGATGCTGACATGGCTGTTGGATGCCACATGGGGCATGGACGCTGATGTGATCGACGAAACCGACACTCTCGCGGCCCTCGCACTGCAAGGGCCGACCTCCTATGCGATCCTTGAGGCGGCCGGTCTGGAGGTGGCGCAGATGAAACCCTTCGACCACGCCGAAGTCGAGCCGGGTTTGATGATTTCGCGCACCGGCTTTACCGGCGATCTGGGGTACGAGTTGTGGACCGACCGCGATGCGGCCCTGCCGCTCTGGGATCGGATTTGGCAGGCAAGCACGCATCAGGGCCTGCGCGCCATCGGATACGAGGCGGTCAACATCGCCCGGATTGAGGCCGGCTATCTGGCCGCCGGGATTGATTTTCAACCCGTTCACGCCACCGAGCGGCTGCATCGCGGACAGACCCCGTTCGAACTGGGCTTAGGCTGGCAGGTTAACTGGGACAAAGGCCACTTTAACGGTCGCCGTGCCCTGCGCGCGGCACAGGACTCACCGCGCAGCCTGCTGATGAAACTGGATGTTGAAGGGTTCAAACCCGCCAACGGCGCACTGGTCTATCATCGCAAACGGCGCGAGGTGGGCCATATCACGTCGGGCCTGTGGTCACCGACGGCCAAGCGCAACATCGCACTGGCGCATGTCAAGACGTCCTACGCCCGTCCGCGCGCGCCTGATCTCTGGGCCGAAGTTTATACATCCGAAGAAGGTCGCTGGACCACGCGCATGGCCCGGCTCACCCCGATGACGACGCCGTTCTTCGCCCCGGCTCGCGCCCGCGCAACACCGCCCGGCCGATTGTGACCACAGATCGCCGCGCCTCACAGACTTCAAACCGGAGAAACCGATGACCGACCTTGCAACCGCCCCCGCCAACAGCCCCAGTGATACCGACATCACCGACTGGGACCGCGACCATAACCTCCACCCTTGGGCCACCACTGACAGTTGGCGCACGGATGATTACATGCGGATCAACACCGCCAAGGGCATCTACGTGTGGGACAGCACCGGCAAGAAGTTCATCGACGGACCCGGCGGCATGTGGTGCGTGCAGATTGGGTATGGCCGACAAGACATGGCCGACGCCATCGCCAAGCAGGTGATGGAAATGCCCTATGCCTCGCCTTGGTCCTCGACATCCGAACCCGCGGCGATATTGGCGCGCAAGATTGCCGAGATGACGCCCGGCGACCTAGATACCGTGTTCTTCACCACCGGCGGCTCCACCGCTGTCGATACCGCGCTGCGCACAGTACAGTTTTACAACAACCGTCTCGGACGGCCCGAGAAGAAGCTGATCATGGCCCGCGAGAAAGGTTATCACGGATCGACCTATCTCGCCTCTTCCGTGACTGGCAAGGAGCGGTTCAACACCAAATACGACAATGCCAGCGATCTGGTGCGTTTCCTGCCTGATGTGAATCCCTATGGTCGCCCCGAGGGGACAACGCTGGACCAGTGGTGCGATCAGAAAGTTGCCGATATGGAGGCGCTGATCGAACGCGAAGGTGCGGACAATATCGGTGCATTCATCGCCGAACCCATCCTGTGCTCGGGAGGGGTCATCGTGCCGCCGCCCGGCTACCACAAGCGCACGCTCGATCTCTGTCGCAAGCATGACATTCTCTATATTTCCGACGAGGTTGTGACCGGATTTGGCCGCCTCGGGCATTGGTTCGCCTCCGAGGAAGTGTTCGACATTGTGCCCGACATGATCACCTGCGCCAAAGGGCTGACATCAGGCTATCTGCCGCTGGGCGCGTGTATCATGTCCAACGCGCTGATGAAGCGCATGGAGGATCCAACCGGCGAAGAGGTTTTCTACAACGGCTACACCTATACCGGTCACCCTGTCAGTTGCGCTGCGGCACTCAAGAATATCGAGATCATGGAAGACGAGGATATTCTCGGCCATGTGCAGCGCGTCACACCGCATTTTCAAGATCGATTGAAGGCGATAGGCGAAAAGTTCGACATTGTCGGCGACGTACGCGGCATGGGATTGCTGGGGTGTATCGAGTGTCGCCCAGACCTGCCGCAAGACACATTCGACGCGCATCTCAAGTTCGGCGCCAAGCTGGATATGGCTTGCGAGGAAATGGGGCTGATGCTGCGTCCGTTCGGGAATATGGCGGTATTCTCGCCGCCGCTGATCATCAGCAAAGAAGAAATTGACGATATGTTCGACATCATGGAGGCGGGGCTGGAAAAGCTCAGCGCAGAGTACAATGGTTGATATCAAGAGACTGAACAATGACGCGGATGCTGTGGCAGAGGCCCTGCTATCTGACGGCGGCGTAATCGTTGAAAACCTCGCAGAGCCTGCTCTGCTGGACCAGATACTGGCGGATTTCGACGCACCATTCGATGAGCAAGGCGATAAGTTCGCCAATGACTTTAACGGGTTCAAAACGCGCAGACTGGCCAGCATTCTGGCCTACAGTACCGCTTCGGCGGACCTGATTGCACATGATCTGGTCATGGGCGTCGCCGACCGCGTGCTGAAACGCCATTGCAAGACCTATCGGCTGGGCAGTTCCACCGCGATCGAAATACACCCCGGCGAAGGTGGTCAACAGTTGCACCGCGACGACGACTTCTACCCTATTCGCATTCCCGGCGTGGAATTCCAGATTTCCGCGATGTGGGCGCTGACCGATTTTACCATTGAAAACGGCGCCACCCGCGTCGTTCCCGGTTCGCAGGACCTGCGCAAGATCAAGGACATCCCCGAAACGGATGTCACGCAGGCGGCCATGCCGCGCGGGTCGGTTCTGTTCTATCTGGGTGGTACCGTGCACGGCGGTGGCAAGAATGAAAGCACCGAGCCGCGTACCGGACTGATCACCACCTATTCGCTGGGCTGGCTGCGACAGGAAGAGAACATGTACCTCTCCGTCCCTCGCGAGAAGGCGGATTCCTATCCCGACCACGTCCGCCGCTTGATGGGCTATCAGTCACATGGGCCTTATCTGGGGGTCTATCCGGGCGACCCGGACAATCACTGGTTCGATGCCTGATCGGCCTGCCACTCGGCGCGCGTGATCTCGAACCACGGCACGTCTTCGGCATAGGCCCGTCCCATGCCGCAATCACGCAGGCCGCATTTCAGCAGCACCCGTTGCGATGCTGCATTTTCGGGGTCCGTGCAGGCCACCACCAAATCCAGCGTGGTGGCCTCGAACGCAAAACGCAGCAGGCGCGTGCAGATCTCTGAGGCATAGCCCTGCCCCCACGCCGACTGCTTCAGCATATAGCCGACCTCGATCTGGTCGTCGGGATAGGCATCCGGCACCAGCGCCTCCCATTCAATGTCGTCCGCTTCCACCGGGATCGGGGTCAGGACGCCATCGCCGATCTTCTCGCCGGTATCCAGCCGCTCGGCGCACCACATGCCGATCCGACCACCGGCACCGCGCCGGGTAATGAGCGACATCGCCTCTGCCACTTGCTCCGGCGTTTTCGGATCACACACGTATCTGGTCACCGCTGGATCACACAGTACATCGCGCGCCACATCCTCGTCGTCCAGCGCATAGGGTCGCAGGCGCAGGCGCGGCGTCTCCAGTATCAGTTCGGCGGACGACAAGGCAGGGATCATACCGGCTTGCGCCCACGTATGTGATGGGGGCAATGCTCGCCCGATTGCAGCACTGGCACCATGGCCTGCCATGTCGCAATCTGCTCGGCGATGAAATCCGCGCCATAACGCGCCTCCCAAGCGCCGCGCCTTGCACCGGACAGTTGTTCTAACTCATCCACTGAGACACCGGCATACCAACGGTTGCGGTTGACCAGTTCGACATCCTCGAACCCCGCATCGCGCATCGCCACCCCGTATCGTGCGGGCGAGGCCATGGCGAAGTCCAGCGCCTCGGCGGCGATGTAATCAGCCATCTCACGGCTAGGCGCACCATCATGCGAGATCAGCCAGTCCGATGCCGCGAACATGCCACCCGGTTTCAGCACCCGGAACGCCTCTTTGGTCAGCGCTTCTTTGTCTGGGATGTGGATGATGGAGTCCTTGGAAAACACAACGTCGAATGTCGCATCCGCAAATGGAAAGGGGCCCGGCGTCACCTTCTTGATCGTGATCTTATCCGCGAGTTCCGCCGCCTCGGCCCGCTCCCGCGCCGCGCGGCAAACCGGGTCCTCGACGTCGATGCCGGTGACGTGCCCTGCACCGTGACTGCGCACCAGTTCCAAGGCAATGGCACCCGACCCGCACCCGATATCCAGCACATGTTTGCCCGCCAGATCGACCGCCTCGATCACGCGGGCCACCTCGTCCGGTCCGCCGGGTGACAGATACCCTTCGCCCCACAGCTCTTCTAGAAAATCTATGTGTATCTGGTCGTATAGATCATCGCCCGGCATGACATCCTCCGCTGCGTTTCCATTCAATTTAGTGAACCGCGAAACGCGCAGCCGGACAAGTCAATACTGCCGCAGCATCTTGCGGAATTCCACCCTTGCCGACTGAATGATCATTCAATAGCCTGCCTCTATGTCCACCATGTATTCAGGAACCAACCATGCCTGCCAATCTGCCCAGCCATGCCCGGACAGTTATCATCGGTGGCGGCTCTATTGGCTGCAACACGGCCTACCACCTGACCAAACTCGGGCACGCGGACGTGGTCGTTCTGGAACAGGGGCAGTTGACCTCCGGCACCACCTGGCACGCCGCCGGGCTGATCGTCGCAGGGTTGTTGAAGTCAGAGTCCGAATGCGAAATCTATACTCATGGGCGTGACCTCTATGCCCGTCTGGAACAGGAAACCGGCCTGCCAACCGGCTTTCGCGATGTTGGTTACCTTCAGATCGCCACCAACGACGAGCGTACACACGAGATGCGCCGCGCAGCGCCGTTCATGCGGCGATACGGCATCAATTGCTACGAAGTGTCACCGCGCGAGGCGCAGGATCTCTTTCCCGTCGGCGATCTTAACAACGTAAAATCCGCATTCTACATCCCCGAAGATGGCCGTGCGAACCCGGTTGATGTGACCATGTCGCTGGGCAAGGGCGCGCGTATGGGGGGCGCGCAGATATTCGAGGGTGTCCGCGTGACAGAGATTACCGCCAAGAACGGCACCGCCACTGGCATCTGCACGCAGGACGGTCAGGCGATCACCTGCGAAAACATCGTGATCTGCGGCGGCATGTGGTCACGACAATTGGGCGCAAAGGCCGGCATTAACCTGCCTCTACAGGCCGCCGAACATTACTATCTGATCACCGAAGCCATCCCCGGCCTGCCCCGTGATCTGCCAGTGCTCGAAGACCCCAGCACCTACACTTACTACCGCGAGGAAATGGGCGGGATGATGCTGGGCCTGTTCGAGCCGGGTGCCGCCGCGTGGAAGCTGGACGGCATTCCCGACGATTTCCAGTTCGGCGAGATTGAACCGGACTGGGACCGTGTCACCCCCGATCTGGAAAAGGCCTATAGCCGCGTCCCAGATATGATGACCCATGGTGTGAAAAAGCTCTTTTGCGGACCAGAGAGTTTTACCCCGGATCTGGCTCCGCTGGTTGGCCCGACGCCGGAGTTGCGCAACGCATGGGTTGCCTGCGGCATGAACTCGCTCGGCATCCTAAACGGTGCGGGCACTGGCATGGTTCTGGCGCACTGGATCGTCGATGGCCTGCCGCCCGTCGATGTGACGGGCATCAACGTCAACCGCTTTGGCAAATCCGAAGCAACACCTGCGTTTCGCCGTGACCGCACACCAGAGCAGCTGGGTATGCTCTTTGGTCAACATTGGCCGGATGAATCACCAAAGACCGCGCGCAATGTCAAACGCTCGGTTCTGCATGACCGGTTGGCTGCGGCGGGGGCCTATTTCGCCGAAGGACACGGTTGGGAAATGCCGGACTGGTTCGCGCCGACACCCGGTCAGGCCAAGATCGAAAATCATAGCTGGTTCCGTCAACATTGGTGGGACTGGCACGCCGGAGAACACCGCGCCGCGCGCGAAGACGTGATCGTTATGGATATGAGCACCATGTCGTGCTTTGCCGTCGAAGGTCCGCATGCCTGCGCGCTGCTGTCCCGCCTCAGTTGCAACGAGGTCGATGTGGCACCGGGTCGGGTCGTCTATACCGCGTGGGTCAACGAAGCCGGCGGGTTCGAGGCGGACCTGACTGTGACGCGGTTGACCCGAGACAAATTCATGGTCGTGGTCGGTGAAAACAGCCACGGCCACACCGAAATGCGTCTGCGCCGCCATATCGCGGAGGATGAATTTGTTGTCATAACCGATGTCACTGCCGCGCGTTCGCAGATCAACGTGCACGGCCCTAAATCGCGCGAACTTCTCAGCCGCGTATCGGGCGCGGACCTCGGTAACGATGCATTTCCCTTTATGACTGCGCGCGAGATCGACGTCGGCTATGCTGTTGTGCTGGCCATGCGCGTCACCTTTGTGGGCGAGTTGGGATGGGAATTGCACGTCCCTGCGACGCAAGCAGTGCAAACCTATGATCTGATCACTGACGCAGGCCATGATTTGGGCCTGCGCAATGCCGGCATGCAAACGCTGAATTCCCTACGGCTAGAGAAAGCATATCGCGATTTTGGGTTGGATGTGGACAACACAGACAACCCGATCGAGGCTGGATTGGGCTTTGCCGTCAAACTGGACAAGCCCGGCGGCTTTATCGGGCGCGATGCGCTGGCCGCGATCAAGGCGCGCGGTGTCCCGCACGCCCGGATGCTGCAATTCCTGCTGCGCGATCCCGAGCCGTTACTATATGGCAACGAGTTGATTTATCTGGATGGCCGTGAAGTCGGCTACATTCAGGTTGGCGGCTACGGACACACGCTGGGCGGCGCGGTGGGGCTGGGCTTTGCCGAATTGGACGCTCCCCTGACCGCCGCGCGGGTCGAGGCAGGCCACTGGCAGATCGACATTGCCGGACAGCGATACGCGGCGACGGCGTCGCTCAGACCTCTTTATGATCCGGACATGACAAAGATCAAAGTGTAACAGCGCATGGCGCTCTGTCGCCATGCAGGCCAGTCGTAGGGGCTGGACATCAGCCGCGCCGGTTTTCTTCCTTGTAGGGCGGCAATTGCTGCCAGCGCGGCACGTCACGCCCCATCCGGTCCAACAGCTTTTCCAACAGATCACGCTCTTGAACGCTCAGCGAAGCGGTCAGATGTGTCTCGGCCTCGACGAACCACGTCATCACGGCGTCGTATTGCGCCCGCCCTGCTGGCTCCAGAAACAGCAGCTTGCGCCGCCCATCGCGGGTATCCCCCCGTCGGCTGATCATCCCCTTGGCCAGCAGAGATGACACCGCGCGGCTGATCGTGTTCGAGGGTTGTTCAGTTACCTCGCATACATCGCTGGAACTCAACCCCTCGCGATAAACCAGACAGATCAGCACTGTCCATTCAGGCCGTATCAACCCGTACTCGCGCTCCATGCGGCGCAGCAACGGCTCGCGCATGAAGTTGGTCAGAAAAGCCATGCGATAGCCGATGGGGATCGCTGTCTCGCCCAAGATATCAATCAGTTTCATGGTTTCTCCCAGATGTCAGGTTCGACTATGCCTTAAATTAGCTCCATATGGAAATAATTTTGTTCCATTCGGAGCTAATTTGATTTACGGTCATTGCCGACAGGGGAGAGTCACAATGCCAGCCGGAACGGGGATGAAATCACTGGGCGACACAATGCTGAACGCATTGGCCGTGCTTGTGATTGCACTGATGCTCTGCGTGGTTCTTCAAGTTGCGTGCAGCTTTTTTGACATAAACCCACTGATATCGTTTGAAAACCGCGTTGGCTTTTTCGGCAAGGGGATCACTCTGAATTCACTACTTGATCTGCAATGGCATCTCTTTGCGCTGATCTGCCTCGTGCCGTCTGGCGCCGTCCTGATCCGTGACACCCACGTACGCGTGGATTTCCTCTATGATCGTCTTGGGCCAAATGCACGCCGTGGCATCGACGGGGTTGGCCACGTGGTCTTTGCCCTGCCCTTCTTTGTCATGGCTCTGCCTGCAGCGTGGGATTTCGCAATGCGCGCCTATCGTTCCGGCGAAGGCTCGCGCAATGGTGGGCTGGATGATCTGTGGATCATCAAGCTGGTGCTGCCCGTTGGCCTTGGCCTCTTGGCTGTCGCAATCGTGTGGGAAACCGGACGCTTGATCCGGGGAAACCGCGCAACATGACCGAATTTGCCCTGCCTATGGCGATGGCTGCCCTGACGATGCTGGGTATTGTTCTGGGCTACCGCGTGGCATTGGTACTGGCGGGCACCGCCGCGCTCTTTATCCTCGTGTCAGATCTGCCGACCGCCTTTTTCAAGCTCATTGTCAGCCGGATCTACGCCAATGTCCTGTCAAACTGGCTCTTTGTGGCGATCCCAATGTTCATTTTCATGGGATTGATCTTGGAAAAATCCGGCGTTGCGGAACGCTCTCTCAAAGGTGCTCAGCGGGCACTGGGCGGCACCCCTGCCGGTATGGGAATTTCAGTTCTGGTCGTCGGTTTGTTGCTCGCTGCGTCATCCGGGGTCGTGGGCGCATCTGTGGTGCTGCTGTCGCTGCTGGCGCTGCCCCGGATGCAGGAGGCCGGGTTCGACACGCCGACCAGCGCCGGTCTGGTTGCCGCCTCGGGCACCATGTCAATCCTTGTGCCCCCGTCTGTGATGCTGATCGTGCTGGGCGACCAATTGCAAACATCCGTGCCTGCGATGTTCGCAGGGGCCATCGGGCCGGGGCTATTGCTGGTCGCGCTGTACGGTGCCTACGTTCTGTGGCGCGCACGAGGTCTGCCCCGGCAACCGACGGCATCGGATGGGCGCAACGGTATCGCCGCGTTGCTGATCGACGTCGCGCCATTGGTGGTTTTGATCATCTGTGTACTCGGCTCGATCATCGGCGGGCTGGCGACCCCAACCGAGGCAAGCGGGCTGGGCGCATTCGGCGCGGTCATCGTCACGCTGATTTACCGCCGGTTCAGCCTGTCCATGTTGATGGACGCGGCCCGCGACACTGTCACGACGACCGCAATGGTCGCTCTGGTGATCATCGGCGCGACTTGTTTTGCTGCCGTTTTTCGCGGCGTCGGTGGAGATGAAATGATCCAGTCGGGTCTGGGTAGCTTCGGCACCAGCCCCTGGGCGGTGATGGCCGTGGTGATGGCGGCGATTTTCATACTCGGGTTCTTCCTCGACTGGCTGGAGATCACTCTGATCCTGATCCCGATCTTTGCGCCTGTCATCGCCGGACTAGACTTTGGCAATGGGCTGGCGGGGCAGGATCTGTTGATCTGGTTCGGCATCCTGGTTGCGGTAAACCTACAAACCTCATTCCTGACGCCACCTTTTGGATTTGCACTGTTTTATGTGCGGGGCGCCGTCGGCGACCGCGTCAGCACGGGTCAGATTTATCGCGGTGTACTGCCCTTTATCGGGCTGCAACTGTTGGCCATGGGCCTGCTGATGGCCATGCCCGGCCTGATCATCGGATTTTGACGAATAAACACCAAATGGGAGGATACCACATGATCAAGACGACAATCGCGGCACTCGCCGCCTGCACACTTGCGCTGCCCGTTACGGCAGAAAGCTATAACCTGCAAAGCGCATTTGGCAAAACGCTCCCGGTGCTAGGCGCGGCAGCAGACCGTTTCGTGGCCAATGTCGCCGCGCTGACCGATGGCGCGGTAGAGTTCAAGCATCTGGGCGCAGGAGAGTTGTCTCCTGCGTTCGAGATTTTCGACAATGTCAGCGTCGGAGCTATCGACGCTGCGTGGTCATTTGCCGCCTATGCCAGCGGCAAGGAACCGGCCGCAGCCCTCTTTGGCTCTGTGCCCTTTGGCGGTGAACCATTGCAATATATCTCTTGGCTGAACCACGGCGGCGGTCTGGAGCTATGGCGCGAGATCTATGCCCCTTATGATCTGGTGCCGATGGCCTGTGGTGTAATCCTGTCAGAGGCTGGAGGCTGGTACACCAAAGCCATCGAAACTCCGGCGGACCTGCAAGGACTGAACATCCGCATCGGTGGTCTGGGTGGCGATATTCTGTCCAAACTGGGCGCGAACGCCATGTCCCTGCCCGTGGGCGAGATTTCAACATCGCTGGAAACCGGACGTCTGGACGCGACCGAGCTCAGCTTTCCTCTGGTGGACAAGCTGCTGGGCTTCGACAAGGTTGCCAAGAATTACTATTTTCCCGGCTGGCACCAACCTGCGGGCTTTATCGAGTTCTATATGAACAAGGGTAAATGGGACGCGCTAACCGATGCCCAGCGTACCGCGATCGAAGTCGGATGCAACGATATCAACCTCTACACGCTGGGCGTGGCCGCTGGGGCACAGAGCGAAATCCTGCAAGAGTTTCGCGACAACGGCGTGAACGTTGCACGGTTCCCCGACAGCGTCGTGGACGCCCTGCGTAACGCCGCCGACGAGGTCTACGCCGAAAAATCCGCAGAGGACGAGATGTTCAAGCGGGTGATCGACAGCTATCGCGCCTATGGCGAGAAGTACCGCGAATATCAGGCGCTGGTTGCGCTAGACTGACCGGACGTCGGGTGATGGCATATATCTTGCGCGATTTTGGCAGCTATACGGTGGGCGGGCACGTCCATCGTGTGACGCAAGGCACGACGCGCGAGGTGAATTTCACCCGAAGCGCCAGCTATACTTATGACCCGCGCGGTAGTTTTCGCGTGGGTCAAACCTACGTTCAATATTTCATCCCTGAGCGGATGCGCGACGCGCCACCCATGGTACTGGTCCACGGCGGCGGCATGCATGGCAGCACATGGGAGACGACACCCGATGGTCGCCCGGGCTGGCTACATTTGTTGCTGGGTCGTGGTTATGCGGTGCACGTAGTTGATCTGGTTGAACGCGGGCGTTCCGGCTTTGCCGCTGGTATTTGGAACGAGGCGCCGATCCTGCGATCCGCCGAGGAAGCGTGGAGCCTGTTTCGTATCGGTGCACCAGAAGGCTATAGCCAGCGTCGCGCGCATGATGCGCAACAATTTCCGGTAGACCATTTCGATACATTTTGTTCCCAGATGGTGCCGCGCTGGTTAAACACCTCAGACCTGCAAGTGGCGGGTGTTGTCGCGGTGCTGGATCGGTTGAAGTGCGCAACCTTGGTTTGTCACAGTCAGGGCGGAGAAATCTGCCTCGACGCAACTCGCGAACGCCCCGACCTCGTTGCCGGTATCCTTGCGGTCGAACCCTCCGCGCTGCCCGATGCGGCGCTGCCCTGCCCGATTGCCCTGCTTGCAGGGGACTATCTTAATACGGCACCACACTGGGTCCAACGTCGCAAAGACTGGCAGCGATCCATTCGGCAGATCACAGAAACCGGCCGGGTGGCGCATTACATTGATACGGCAACAGAGGTAGCGCCCGGCGGCAGTCATATGCTGATGATGGACCAGCATGGGCCAGAATGTCTGGAGGCAGGGTTAGCGCGCTTGGCGTTGGTCTGACACCATTGCTGCGCTCTCGTTGTCAGAGCGGCATGTCGATCACGCGTCTTGCTGCACCGCAATCTCGCGATCCGCCTCGGGTACGTCGAACGTCGCCCAAGTTTCATCCTGCGGTGGCTTCGGCGGCGTTTCGCACGATCCGCGATGGATGTTAACCTTGCCCAGAAAATTGGCCGAGATCGGGGCGGTGACAAACAAGAATGCCATGATCAATATCTGATGCGCCGATCCGTGGTCGGTCACGTAAGCGTTGATAATGGAGGCCAGCAACAAGGCGCCCACCCCCATCGTGCCAACCTTGGTCGGAGCGTGCAGGCGGGTCATCGAGTCATTGAACCTGAGCAGGCCGATCACCCCCACCAACATGAAGAACGCACCTATCAGTAGACAAATTCCAATGGCGAACATTGCCAGCGTTTCAATCGTCATTCGATGATATCCCCCCGCAACACGAACCGCGCATAGGCGACAGTGGAAACAAAACCCAGCATCGCGATGATCAGGGCCACCTCGAAATAGATCGACGTCCCCTGCGAAATACCCAGCAGTACGATCAACCCAATCGCATTCACCACCATCGTATCCAATGCCAGAATACGGTCCCCGGTGCTGGGTCCGATCACCAGCCGGATCATCGACAGGATTTGAGCCACCGCGACCGACACGAACGCGATGATCAGCGCCACGTTCATAAAATCCGCTGCAACGCTCATACGAAAATCTCCTTCAGACGACGCTCGTAACGCTGTTTGATCTCGTCCCGCACCCCGTCCGGATCATCCGTATCCAGCGTATGCACCAGCAGGCTGTGCCCATCGCTGGACAGGTCGGTGGACACCGTGCCGGGCGTTAGCGTTATCGTGCCCGCCAAAACCGTGATTGCCTCGGGCTGACGCAGGTCCAACGGTACCACGACCCAGGCCGGGCGCAGTTTCGAATTGGGGCGCGTCAGTACGATCCAGGCGACCTGAACATTGGCGATCAAGATATCCCATATCACCAGCACCATATAGGACATCATCCGCCCGACCCGTATCTTCGTCGGTCTGTCTGGCCACCAGCCGACCGTGAACCTCGGAATGATAATTCCAAGGATGAAGCCAAAGACCACCATTCCCGCAGACACATCGTTTTGCAGCAGCGTCCAGACCGCCGTCAGAAGCAGCGTCAGCAATGGGTGCGGAAAGAGCCAGCGAAATGCGCGTATCATGTTCAGTGCCCTTCCTCAGCGTTTGTATGGCCGTCATCATGGGCGGCGTCGGTGCCATGACTGCTCTCGTCGCCCTGCCCGTCCTCCGCGTTCGGTACCTTGGCGGGCTTTGGTCTGGTCAGCTTGCCAGGTGTATTGACCACTTTGGAAATATAAGGACCGGGAGCAAAGAGTTGGGCCGACGTACGGCTCATGTATTCATGCGCCTTGCCCGCAAAAACCGTGTACAGCACCAACAGCCCCAACAGACCACCCACCGCAACATAGGACAGGCCCGAAGGATGCGGCGCTGGCTCTACTCCTTCGGCATATGGAACGCTCTCGGCTTTCCAGAAGAGCGTGCTGCCTGCTCGGGCAAAACCAACCAGACTGATCAGGCTGGCGCCAAGTACGATTGCCCAAACCCAGACCACGGACTCCGTTCCGAACGACGCGTCGAGAATTAACAGCTTGCCGACGAAACCCGACAGCGGCGGCACGCCAACCATCGCAATACCCGCAACAAAGAACATCGCCGCCGTCAGTGCCGCACCAGACACGGGCGGCTGCGCCCGCAGGTCAAGATTGTCACGTCCCGCGCGCACCAGATCAGTTATCAGGAACAGCGCACCAGCCGCCAAGGTCGAATGCACTATATAGTATAGCGCCGCCGCAATCCCCGCTTGGGTAAACAGTGATATGGCAACCATCACCATACCCATGGACCCGATGACGGCAAACGCCACGAGCCTGTCCAGCTTGCGCGCTGCCAGCACGCCGATCATCCCGATCGCCAGCGATACCAGCGCCGCAGGCAGCAACAATGCGCCATGCAGGTCCGCCGTCACAGCCAGATCAGGAGGGAAGACAATAGTGTAGACGCGGATGATCGCATAGGCACCCACTTTGGTCATGATCGCAAAGAGCGCCGCCACTGGTGCTGGCGCTTCGGCATAGCTTGATGGCAACCAGAAATGCAGCGGCACCACCGCCGCCTTGATGGCAAAGACCAGTAACAATAGCACCGCCGCAATGCGGATACCGGCCGTCGAGTCCGCCCCGATCATTTGCGCACGCTCTGCCAGATCGGCCATGTTGAGCGTGCCTGTCTCGGCGTAGATCGACCCGAGCGCAAACAGAAACAGCGTAGAGCCAAGAAGGTTAAACAGCACATACTGCACCCCTGCGCGCAGCCGTACATTGCCGCCCGCATGGATCATCAGGCCATAAGAGGCAATCAGCAGCACTTCGAAAAATACAAAGAGGTTGAACAGGTCGCCGGTCAGGAACGCCCCCATGATCCCCATCAACTGAAACTGATAGAGCGCATGGAAATGTCGACCCCGATTGTCCCAACCCGATCCGATGGCGTAGAGCAGCACAAAGAGCGCCAGCACCGCCGTCAATAGCACCATCAGCGTCGACAGTCTGTCAGCGACAAGCACAATGCCAAAAGGCGCGGCCCAATCGCTCAGCTGATAGAGTGTGATCGTTCCGTCAGAAGCTTGCCATGCCAGCCCGGCAGCGATCACGATCAGGGACATCACGCCCGCGACGGACACCGCACGCTGGATACCGATATGATACCGTGCAGCCAGCACGATGAACGGGGCAAGAATGGCAGGCAGGACGACAGGCAGAATAATCCAATGACTCATGCCCGATCCCCCTGCACAGACGTGCCGGAAGTATCATCCTCATCGATGTCATCCACATGATCGTCGTCCGACCCCAGATAGGCCCCCAGCGCGATCATCACGATTACCGCCGTCATCCCAAAAGAGATCACGATCGCGGTCAGTACCAGTGCCTGCGGCAGCGGATCGGTATAGGTCTCGACCCCTTTTTGCAGGATCGGCGGCGCGCCGACGGTCAACCGACCCGAGGCAAAGAGAAAGACGTTTACCGCGTAAGTCAGCAGCGACATGCCCATAATCACCGGGAATGTGCGCAGACGCAGTACCAGATACAGCCCGGCGGCTGTCAGAATGCCGATGGCAGAAGCGACGAGAAGTTCCATGTTACCCCTCCCCCCTTGCAGCGGGTTCTGCGCTCGCGGTTGATTCGTCGCGGGACGGGTCAATATCCATAGCATGCTCGCTCTCAGTCATTTGCGCACGCCGCGCGAGGCGCGAAAAGCTTTCGAGCGACAGCATTACCGCGCCCACAACTGCCAGAAACACTCCCAGATCAAACAGCGCGGCAGTTGCCAACTCGAACTCCTCAAAAGGTGGGATACGGACATAGGTGAAGTCCGATGTCAGGAAGGGTTTATCGACGAACCATGATCCCATTCCTGTCAACCCAGCGATCAGCACACCCGATCCGATGATGCCATGATATGGGTAATGCTGTCGCGCCGACGCCCAGCTGAATCCACTCGCCATATATTGCATCACCACGGCAATGGACACGATCAGCCCGGCAATGAACCCGCCGCCCGGTTCGTTGTGACCCCGCAGGAAGATGTAGAATCCGACCATCAGAACCACCGGCATGATTACGCGGGTCAACACCACCATCATCGTCGGATGCATATCACCTGCGCGCGCCTGATCCGGTTTGCGGTTCAGCAAACGCGCCCGGACCGGCCCGGCCAGCAGCGTTTCGGTCAGCGCATAGATCAGCAGTGCCGCGATCCCCAGCACGATGATCTCGCCATACGTGTCAAACCCCCGGAAGTCGACAAGGATCACATTGACGACATTGGTGCCTCCGCCGCCCTTATAGGAATTGGCAAGATGGAATTCGGAAATCGGCGTCGATACGGCATCCCGCAACAGATAGTGATAGGCCAGCCCCATCGCGCCCAGCCCACCCGCTATCGCCACCGCACCGTCGCGGGTCCGCCGCAACAGGCTGCTCTCGACCGGTGTGCGGTTGGGCAGGAAATTCAGCGCCAGCAGCAGCAGGATAATTGTTACCACCTCGACTGTGATTTGGGTCATCGCCAGATCCGGCGCGCTGAGGAATACAAAGCCGATCGACACCATCAATCCGACGATGGCGATCAGGATGAGCGCCAACAATCGGTTGCGGTGCAGAAACACCATACCGACTGTTGCCGACACCAGCATGAGCCAACCTGCAATTGGTACAGCGCCCGGCGATTGCAAAGTCCGCGTCGGTGCGCTCACGGTGCCGGTGCTCCACGCATAATAGCCCGCTGCCAGCACGGTCACTGCCATAATGGCGCCGTAGCGCGTGAAGGCGCCGTCATGCAGGGGTCGGACCACGCCACGTGCGACCCAAACTGAACCCGCGATAATCCGGTCGAAAATGATTTTTGCCTCGGGGCGCGGGGCCGCGTTCCAGCCGCGCAAAAGCGGGGTGAACAGCGCCAAAACGATCAAACCGCCGCCCACCGCGACAATCGACATGTATAGGGGCGTCGTCAGTCCATGCCAGATTTTCAGATGCGCCGTGGGCATTGGTAGGGCATTGCCCAACACGGCACCGGTCACCAGCTTGACGAATGGCTCTGCCAGAAACGGTGCCACACCGATGACGACGACCAATACGACCAGAATCGCAGGCGGCAGCCACATGCCCGATCCCGGATCATGCGGATGCGACGGGTAATCGTCGCGCTTGGGGCCCAGAAACGTGTGGCTGATAAAGCGAAAACAGTAAGCCGCGGAAAAGAGCGAGCCGACAGTCGCCATCACTGGCACCAGCCACCACGTCCCATAAAGGGTCGTATGCACTGCTTCTTCGAGCATCATCTCCTTGCTCAGAAATCCGTTCAGCAACGGGATACCCGCCATCGACAGCGCCGCCAGCGTGGCGATCACGAATGTCACCGGCATCAGGTGCCGTAGCCCTCCCAGACGTCGGATATCGCGGGTATGTGCCTCGTGGTCGATGATACCAGCCGACATAAATAGCGCGGCCTTGAACGTCGCATGGTTAAGGATATGGAACACCGCCGCCATCGCACCGAATGCTGTACCTGTGCCGAGCAGCATGGTGATCAGCCCCAGATGTGACACCGTCGAGAACGCCAGCAGCGCCTTCAGGTCATGCTTGAAGAGGGCAATTACCGCGCCCAGCACCATGGTGATCAGCCCGGCGGTCGTCACGATCATCACCCATTCTGGCGTGCCGGACAGCACCGGCCACATGCGGGCCATCAGGAAAATACCCGCCTTGACCATCGTGGCAGAGTGTAGATAGGCACTGACCGGCGTAGGCGCGGCCATCGCATGCGGCAGCCAGAAATGGAACGGAAATTGCGCCGATTTGGTGAAACACCCCATCAGGATCAACAACAACGCGGGTATATAGAGCGGATCGGCCTGAATCATGTCACGGTTCTGCAAGATGACGCTCAGATCGTAACTGCCGACAATCTGACCAAGGATCAACATTCCCCCGATCATCGCCAGCCCACCCATTCCGGTTACAGCCAGCGCCATGCGTGCGCCCTGACGCCCTTCCGGCAGATGTTTCCAATAGCCGATCAGCAAAAAGGACGAGAGCGATGTCAGTTCCCAGAAAACTAATAATAGCAATATGTTATCGCTAAGAACAATACCAACCATCGCCCCCTGAAAGAGCAGGAGGTAGGTAAAGAATTCGCCCATGTTGTCATCGCGCGACAGGTAGAAGCGACCATAGGTGATGATCAACAGGCCAATGCCAAGGATCAGGAACGCAAAGAAAAATCCGAGCGCATCCAACATCAGCGTGAAATTGAGCCCAAGCGTTGGCAGCCAGTCCACCCGCGCCGTGATGACGTCACCCGCAAAGATCGCGGGGACATGTGACATAAGCCCGACAAAAGCCAGCAACGACACCATGAAGGTCACACCTGCGCAGGCCTGCCTGCCCGCTGAATTCATCAATCCTGGGAGCAATGCGCCCAGAAAGGGCAAGGCGACGATTAGGAAGAGGGACAACGCGATCTCCTGATCAAGGGGCCAATGGGTTCCACAATTTGTGTTCTAAACTCGGGGCAGGCTCAAGCGAAACCCGGAAAAACCGTCATAATACCGTTGGGAACGCAATTAAAGTCCGGTTTTCAGCGTTGCCAGCCGGGCGATCACATCAATTCTGTGGACCCGGTGCCATTTACAAGACATCGGGCCGGGGGCATCGCGCGGGACTTCAGGATATTCCCGGCCAGCAGACACCGTTGCCGAGATATGTGTCAGGGATGTACCGTGCCCTCGAAACGCTCGGGTGACAGAGCGCGCAGCAAATCCGGCCCCACCGACGGTTCACCGCGCAGCAGGCCCGCAGCGATCTGCGACAGTGCCGGGGCTGTCTGCACTCCATACCCGCCCTGTCCGGCGAGCCAGAAGAATCCCTCGGCGCGACGATCGAGCCCGACGACGGGCGTGGCATCCGGTGCAAACGTGCGCAGCCCGGCCCAGGACCGTTCAACCCGCGTCACGGGGACCGTGACTGCGCATTCGTAGCGGTGCAGTCCTTCGGCCAGCACCATGTCATCGGGCCAGGCGTCGTGCGGCTCCACCGCGTCGGCATCAGCGGGGCTGACCATCAAGCGGCCGGCGTCGGGTTTTGCGTACCACGTTTCGGCGACCGACCCGAAGAGCGGCCATCGTTCGGTCTCATATCCGTCCGGTGCGGGCAGGAGTGCGGCAGAGCGGCGTTTTGGTGTCAGCGTGATCGGGACCGCCCCTGCCAGCTGCCCCATTTGCCCGGCCCATGCCCCGGCAGCATTGATCACAATCGGCGCCGTATGAACATCACTGCCCGCCGTTACCTGCCATAGCCCGCCTGAGCGGGTCAGCCCCGTCACCGGTGCGTCAGTCACGACCCGCCCACCGCGTGATCGCAATAGACGTGCGTAGCCTTGCAGCATGCGGTCTACGTCGATCCCTTGCGCGTCGTTTTCATAAATCGCGGCGGTGATCCGATCTTCGCGCAGGATAGGCACCAAAGCCACCGCCTCTGCAGCGGTTAACCGATCCAGCCCCTCCGCCCCGGCAGCGTAGGATTCGAGCGCGCCCATCTCGGCTTCGGAGGCCAACAGCAATTCGCCGCGGGGCGACAAGAGTGTTTCATCCGCGATACCGGCAGGATTTTCCAACACCGGCACCGCCAGTGCGTTGAGCGCGCGCAAAGTTGCGTTGCCATAGTTACGGATAAAAATCGCTGCCGAACGCCCGGTTGAATGGTATCCTAGGTGCGGCTCTGCCTCTAACAACAGAACCGATGCATCTGCGGCGATCTCAGCCCCCGCGCTGGTCCCGGCAATCCCGCCGCCGATGATGATAACATCTGCAGAACTCATAGTGCACCGTACCCTTCTAGTGTGCGCGTCAGATTCGCCCCCAACGTGTCCGATATATATCCCCCTTCCTGAACAAAGAGCACCGGCAACCCGGTTTTGGCGAAGGTATCGCCAATCCGGGCAAACCCGTCCTGCGTCACCGCAAATCCCTGAAACGGATCGTCAATCGAGGCATCCAACCCCAGCGCAACCACAATCACATCCGCGCCAAAGCTGTCGACGCAAGCCAACGACGCATCCAGCGCGCGCAAGAATGCATTGTCATCGGTGCCGCGTGGCAATGGCAGGTTCAGGTTAGCGCCCAGCCCGGCGCCTTCTCCGCGTTCTTGCGCGTGCCCCCAGAAAAACGGGTAGAAACGGACGGGATCGGCATGGATCGACACCGTTAGAACATCCCCGCGCGTATAAAAGATACCTTGGGTGCCATTGCCGTGATGCACGTCCACATCAACAATCGCAGGGCGCAACCCAGCGGCGCGCAGGCGCTCTGCCGCGATGGCGGAATTATTCAGGAAACAGAATCCGCCCGCCAGATCCGCAAAGGCATGATGCCCCGGTGGGCGCGACAGAACATAGGTCGCACGCGTGCCACGAGCGATGCAATCAGCCCCCGCCACTGCGCTTTGTGCCGACCAATAGGCCGCATCCCATGTGCCCGCCGCGATCGGGCAGGCCGTATCAGCCTGATGATACCCGGCCTGCCCCACAGCTGATCTTGGGTAGCCATCGGAGCGGTTCGCCGGGTGGATGTTGGGGATTACCTCCGGGCCAGCACCCTCGATCCGCAGCCAGCGGGTGTGGATATTGCGTAAAAACGTCAGATATTCCGCCGTATGAACAGCCGCGATAGGGCCAAGCCCGGCATCATTCGGCGCGTCAAAGTCGCAACCGGCATCTACGGCTGCCGCGCGCAGTATCTCGATTCGGCGAGGCTGTTCAGGGTTTGGCGAAAATGCACCATTGGCCATGAAATTCTGCGGATCATGCGCCCATTGCCGGTCATCAAAAAACGCTTTCATACATCGCCTCCCAGTGCCGTGCATCCGGTCGCGTCCAGATGCATTTCTGTACTTCCCTCAGCCGGACCAAACCCCAGCCGCTCGTAGAACCGTCGCGCTGCGGGGCTGGTGTCATAGACCGTCAGCTTCATCCAGCGCGCATCCCATTCCGATCGTGCATCGTCCATGACCGCGCGCAATATGTCCTGCCCCAGCCCCGTGCCGCGATGGTCGGTCAGGACCCATAGATCAGATACATATGCGACGACACACCCCCGCGAGGTCGAAAAAAGCGGCGAATAGACCGCCACGCCAGCGAGTGTCGTACCCACCTCGGCCAAAATCGCGCGAAACGCCGGATGCGTGCCTTCGATCGCCCGCATCAGGTCTGCGACCTCCGAGCGATGACAATCCCCCAACTCAGCCGATAGCGCGGCCAGCGCGGTATTCAGTTGCGCCGCATCGTCGCGCCCAGCAATTCGAAAATGCACATCCGTCATATCGCCGTCTTGCCTGCACCCTTCAGTGCCAGCATCGCCCGCGCCTCTGCGGGGGTCGCCGGATGGCGTCCCGTCTGCTCAACGAGACCGCGCACCTTATCCACCAGCTCTGCGTTAGAACGTGCCAGTTGCCCCTTGGCAAGGCTCAGATTATCCTCCAGTCCGACCCGCACATGCCCGCCCATTTCGGCGGCGGTCTGCGCCATCGGCATCTGATGTCGACCCGCCGCAAGAACAGAGAACATGTAATCACCGCCTAACAGCTTGTCCGCCATGTGCTTCATGTGGCGCAGGTTATCGGCATCTGCCCCCATCCCACCCAACACGCCAAAAACGAATTGCAGAAACACCGGCCCTTCGACCAGCCCGCGATCCATGAAGTGACGCAGCATGTGCAGGTGGCTCACGTCATAGCACTCGAACTCGAACCGCGCGCCGCGCGCCTGCCCCAGATCGGTCAGGATACGGGTTATGTCGCGCGGCGTGTTCTTGAACACCAGATCATCTGAGTTTTCCAGAAATGGCTTCTCCCAGTCGAAACGCCATTCTCCCTTGCGGGCCGCCATTGGATAAAGCGCGAAATTCATGCTGCCCATGTTCAGGCTGCACATCTCTGGTGCGGCCATCAGCGGGGCCGCCAGCCGGTCGTCCAGGCTCATCACCGCACTGCCGCCGGTGGTCATGTTGATCACCGCATCCGTGCCCGCCTTGATACGTGGCAGGAAGGCGCGCCAATGGTCAACGTCGGCAGAGGGTCGGCCATTGGCGGGGTCGCGCGCATGCAGATGCAGGATGGCCGCCCCCGCTTGGGCCGCAGCGATGGATTGCTCTGCAATCTGGTCGGCAGTGTAGGGCAGATGGGGCGACATCGAGGGCGTATGGATCGAGCCGGTGATCGCACAGGTAATGATCGCGACGGACATCAGGCCATCTCCTTTAGCGCGGGCAGTTCAGCAGTGAACTGCTGCAAGGACTGGTCTAGAACTTCGATGATTTCGTCTAGATGCGTATTCGTCACCGTCAGGGGTGGACAGACCAGAATGTGATCTCCTTCTACTCCGTCCCGCGTCCGCCGCGCGTAAACGATCAGGCCTTTTTCATAGGCAATCTCGACAAAGCGAAGATAGGCGTCGTACTCCTTGGGCAGCGGTCGCTTGCTCACCCGGTCTGCCATGAATTCGAAGGCCAGCAACAGGCCCTTGCCCCGTACGTCGCCGATGATCTCGTGACGCTCCATCAATCCATCAAGGCGGGCACGCAACCGGTCCCCCATGCGCGCGGCATTCTTGATCAGGCCCAGCCGGTCAATCTCCTCCAGCACTGCATGGCCAGCGGCACAGGCCAGCGGATTGCCCGCATAGGTGAACCCATGCGCAAACCCACCTGCATCCAGCACCGGATCGACGATGGCATCACTGGCGACGATGGCCCCCAGCGGCGCGTAACCGGCGGCAAAACCCTTGGACAGGACGACAATATCCGGCGTGACACCCCAGTGGTCCGCCCCCAGAAAGGCCCCGGTACGGCCCGCACCGGTCATCACCTCATCCATGATCAGGATGATGTCGTGCCGGTCACATATCTGGCGGATACGTTTCATATAGCCTGTCGGCGGCACCAGCGCGCCGGTGGATGCGCCGCCGACAGGCTCCATCAGGAAGGCCAGGACGCTGGCTGCCCCTTCGCGGGCGATGCAATCCTCCAGCATGTCGGCATAGTGATCACCCGTCGCCGGATCAGTCGGGTCCAACCCGTCGAGATAGGCGCGTGGCGCAGGGATTTTCGGCATCTCCCGCATCATCGGGGCAAAGGGTTGGGTGAGCGTTGCGTAGCCCGTCACCGCCAGCGCGCCCAAGGTGCAGCCGTGATAGGACGGGCTGCGCGAAATCACTTTCCAGCGCTGCTCTCTGCCTGTCGCGATAGCATGCTGGCGTGCCAGCTTCATCGCACTTTCCACCGCCTCTGATCCGCCGGAAACAAAAAACACCTTGTTCAGACCGACCGGCGTCTTTTCCACTGTTCTCGCCGCCAATCTCTCTGACGCTTCGGTTTCAAAGTGCAGGCGATACCCGAAGGTTGATTTTTCCATCTGACGGCGCATCGCTTCCAGCACGGCCTCGTTGGAGTGGCCGATATTGCAAACCATCGCGCCGCTCGATCCGTCGAGATATCGCTTACCGCCCTCGTCCCACATATAGACGCCGCGCGCCTGCGCCAGCACCGGTTTGCGCGTGCGACCCTGATAGAATAGATGGCTCATTGTACCGCCAGTGCCGACCCGTCTCTGGGGCGGAACGCGACTATGGCTGCGCTGCCTTGGGAAAACGGGTGATCGTCGATCATGTTGAGCGCCTGTAGTTGCGTATCCCCGACCCGCACGAAATAGCGCACAGTCTGGCCCTGATAATCTACGGTTTCGACCGTGGCAGGCGCAGTAATCATCCCTTCAGGTGCCTTGCCCTCTTTCATCACTTGCAATTTTTCCGCGCGCAGCACCAGCTTGGCCGGGCCTGGGCCGCTGAGGCGGACGGATTTCGCAGGCGGTAATGGCACGTCACCGAATAGAGCCGTGTCCAGTAACGCACCACCTGCCTCTAGCGCGCGGCAATCGGCGTCAAGCACGTTGGACGCGCCGAGGAAGTTGGCGACGAACTCGCTCGCCGGGTTGTTGTAAACCTCTTCGGGTGCGCCGACCTGCTCTATACGGCCCGCGCTCATCACCACGATATGATCGGACATCGCCAGCGCCTCGGACTGGTCGTGGGTGACAAACACCGTGGTCACGCCGATCTGGTCCTGAATGCGTTTCAACTCTACCCGCATATCTTCGCGCAGGTTGGCGTCCAGCGCACTAAGCGGTTCGTCCAGCAGCAGAACATCAGGCTCGATCACGATCGCGCGCGCCAAAGCGATCCGCTGTTGTTGCCCGCCCGACAGTTCTTTTGGGTAACGGTGGCCCACATCGGGCAGTTGCACCAGTTCCAACGCCGCCTGCACCTTGCCCGGTATCTCGCTGGCGGGGACATCGCGGTATTTGAGGCCAAAAGCGATATTATCCGCCACCGTCTTGTGCGGGAACAATGCATAATTCTGGAACACAATCCCAAGGTTGCGTTTATGAATTGGCACGTCGTTGACGCGCCGCCCCCCGATCAGGATTTCACCCTCGCTGGGGTCAAGCAACCCTGCGATCATCCGCAGGTTGGTGGTTTTGCCGCAGCCCGACGGGCCAAGAAGCGTGACAAACGCGCCTTCGGGAATTTCCAGATTCGCCTTGTGCACAGCAGTAAAACTGCCAAAGCGTTTGACGATATTGTTAAGGCTGACGGAACTCATGGCGGCAGTATCCTGTTCGGATCGAATTCGGAAAACCCCGCCCCGGACCGAATCCGAGGCGGGCGCTACTTAGTACCCTTTTTGGACGCGGCCAAAGGTTTTTGCCCACTCCGCTTCGTTGCCGTTCCAATAGCCCGGATCGGCGAAGGTCAGGTTTTCGAGCGTGCCATTGGGATCGAACGCGGGCAACGTCGGGATCTTCTTGCCCAGGTCAACCTTGTTGGGATCAAGTGCCGGCGGATAATTCTGCCCTTCGGCCACGGCGATCGACGTTTCCGGTGCCAGCATGAAGTTCAACAATTCCTCGCACGCCTCCATCGGGCTGCCCTTGATCACGAACATGCACTCCTGCCAGCCAAATCCGTTGGGCGGATCCATGTAGCCGATATCGTGACCCTGTTCCTGCAGCGCATAGATGCGGCCAGACCAGCCTTCGGTCACATGGATTTCCTCTTCGGCCAGCAGGCTCATCAATTCGGCACCGGAACCCCAGTATTTCAGGCTAAGGTCGCGGTGCTGACGCACGGCATCCCATGCGGCCTCCACATCCGTGATGTCGTTGGGCGATTGACCAGTCTGCAAAGCAGCGTACCACATCCGCGTGCGCCAGTCAGACCAGCCTGCGATCTTGCCCTTGCGATCGGCGTCCAGCAGGATCATCGCGCCCTTTTCCTGCATCTCTTCGTCCGAGATATGCTTGCGATTGTAGGCGAGGCCAGTAGTGCCGTAATCGTAGGGGACGCAGCTCAGCTTGCCATCGGTCACGCCGCGGAACACGTCGATCAGCTTGGGAATGACGAATTCGAGGTTCGGAATGTTATCCTCGTTCAGTTCGGAACTGAGGCCCAGATTGTGATAACGCGCGTAGTCGAACACGCCCGACAAGTGGGCAATGTTGTACTCGCCCGGCTGGCTGGCCTTCACGCGGCTCAGGTATTCGTCACCGCCACCGAACGTGCCGTCGACGACCTTCATGCCCGTCTCGTTTTCAAAGGGATCGAATGCATTGGCGCGCAGCGCCTCGGAAACGACGCCACCCCAACCGTCAAAACGGACCTCGGTCACGTCCGCCGCCATAGCGCGGTAGGGCGTCACAAGGCCATAGGCCGCACCAGCCGCGCCCAGCAGGCCTAGAAAATTACGGCGGCTCAGGTCGCCGTTCATATACCGCTCGCGCAGCCGCTCATAGCGTTTGGTGTTGTCGATCTTGGTCATGTTGGTTTCCTCCATTGGATCGGGTTAATTTCAGCGGATCGTCAGAGCCCGCTTTTCTTTGAAAGTTGTCTAGCGATGGCCGCGCCCAACAGGGGCAGACCCACGGTCATCACGATCATCACAGTCCCCAGCGCGTTGATCTCGGGGCTGATGGAATTGCGCAGCATCGCGAAAATCTGCGTCGGCACGGTCTCGACGCCGCCCGGCTTCCAAAACAGAGTGCCGGTGATGTCGTCAAAACTGATCGTAAAGGCGAAAAGTGCGCCGGCCAGAACCGCAGGTAGCATCAGCGGCAGCGTCACTTGAAAAAACGTCTGCACCGGCGAAGCGCCGAGGCTCATCGCCGCCTCTTCGACGTCACGTCGGATGGCGATCAGCCGCGCCTGCACGACGAGAATAACAAACGGCAGGGTAAAGATCACATGGCCAAAAAGCAGTAACGCGAAACTCTTGTTTACGCCCAGAAAGTTCAGGAACAACAGCAGCGCCACCGCCAGCACCACTTCGGGGACCAGAATGGGGGCGATCAGGATGGTCGAGATCATGTTCGCCCCCGGCACTCGGTACCGCACCAAGGCGAGGCTGGCCAACACGCCAAGCGTGGTCGAGATGGCCGCCGTCAACAGACCCAGAATGACCGACGTTCGGAACGCGCGCAGGATCGCCTCGTTCTCCCACAACTCGATAAACCAGCGAAACGAAAATCCGGTCATCGGGAAGCTGCCGAATTGACTGGCGTTGAAGCTGAGCAGCACGACCACCATCACCGGCAGGAACATGAAAATATAGACCAACACCGCGTATCCACGGATCATATGCCAGCCAAAGGATGTCGTGCGCTCAGCCATCAGCCCAGCCCCTTCATCAATTGCGCCATGCCCAGATAACGGTTGTAGATCATCACCAGTACGCCAAGCACAGCCAGCAACATCAGCGATAGCGCGCTACCCAGCGGCCAGTTCAGCTGTGTGATGATCGCTTCGAATACCAGATTGGCGAACATCGCGTCGGAGGTACCACCCAGCACCAGCGGTGTGATGTAGGTCCCTGCACCCAGTACAAAGCACAGCAACCCACCCGCCGCGAGACCGGGCAATGACAAAGGCAGCGTGACCTGAAGGAAAGACTGCCAGCGCGTCGCGCCCAGAGAGTTCGCCGCGTCCTCTAGCGTTTCGTCAATGCCATCGAGGCTGACAAAGACGTTCAGCACCATGAAGGGCAGCAAAAAATGCACGAGGCCAAGGATCACTGTCGCCTCATTGTAAAGCATCTGCATCGGCTCGTTGATGATGCCGATCCACAGCAGGAATGTATTGAGCGCGCCCGACACCCCGAGGATGTTGATCCAGCTCATCGTGCGGATGATGTAGCTGATCCAAAAGGGCAGCATCAGCAATAACAGCAGAACTGGCTTGTTACCCTTCGAGCGCGCGATGAAATAGGCCGCTGGATAGCCCATGACAGCGCAAAGCAATGTGGTGATGGCCGCGATGCGCAGCGTATGTAGCAGGATGTCGCGATAGAACGCATCGGTCAGCGCCTCGCGCCAGTTGTCCAGATAAAATCCGACTTCATCCGCGCCCGTCGCGGTGCGCAGCCAGAAACTGTAAACGAGGATGAAAAGCAGCGGAATGAACAGCAGCAGCGTGATCGCCGTTAACGCGGGCGATAATAATATCCACGGCTGGCGCTTTTCGCGCGCTTCGACCGACATATGGACGACTCCCCCCAGTTTCTTCTTGCACAAAGCATGCGGAGCGGAGGATCATCGCGCAAATAGATAATTAGAATGATGAGTATTGCCAATGTCTATTGTTGGTTCGGATGACCACCGTTACAGCCCGCAACGCATCGCGCGCGAGTTGGACTGGAACCTGCTTCGCACCTTTGTCGTATTGGCTGAATCCCGGTCGATCACCGACGCATCCGAACGGCTGCGCCTAAAGCAACCTTCGGTGTCTACCGCATTGAAACGTCTGGAAGATCGCGTCGGCCGTCAACTGATAGATCGACGCCCCGGCCACTATTCCCTGACTGATGCCGGCCGCCTCCTCTATCGTGAAGCGTTGGACATAAACGGATCGATCCTGCGGTTGTCCACACTGTTGCGCGAAATGACAGATGACGTGCGCGGGCATGTGGATTTGGTCGTGGCAAGCCATGTAGTTTGTCCGTTTTTCGACCGGATCCTGTCCGATTGGCACCGCGCAAACCCACAAACGACGCTCACTGTCGAAGTGCTGTCCAGCATCGACGCTATTGCCGAAGTGCAGGCGAAACGCGCTTCCTTTGCGCTGTGCCTCGTGCGCAGCCGCAATGCGCGACTGGAATACCGGCAACTATACCGCGAGTTCTTTGGCCTCTATTGCGGGCCGGGTCATCCGCTGTTTGGACGCGGCAGCCTGTCGCCCGCCGATCTGGAGGGTAGTAATTCAGTCAGCTTCGATACTGATCGTCTGCAGGATGTCCTAAGTCCCGTGACCTTGATGCGTGCGCAATCCAGCATGAGTGAAAAGATCGTCGGCACATCCAGTAATCTGGAAGAGGTGCGGCGGATGATCATGGCCGGGATCGGGATCGGGCCGCTGCCTGTACACGTCGCAGCCCGCGACGTGGCCGATGGTGCGCTATGGCAGGTGCCGCCCTACGATGACCTGCCCGCCATCGACGTGCATCTGGTGTGGAACCCGCACGCGGTGATGAACCGCGCCGAAGAGATTTTGCTGCTTATGCTTCAGGACAAGATCGACAACACGCCGATCGCGGATCGCACTTACAGCTGACAGCTTGGGCGCATCTTAGATCCCGAAACGGTCACGGAAACGGTAAACCATGATTGACGGGGCCAGAAACCACGGGTTCCCGGTGTAGAAGGGTCGCGTCGGGAATGGAATACGCCCAAAGGCCGTCTCGCCCGCCGGATCATCCGCCGCCTGAAGGCCGATCTTCATGCCCAGATAGCTGGCCATGCCCACGCCTGAGCCACAATAGCCCATGGCATAGTACAGTCCGTCGTCTTGTCCGCAGTGCATCAGCGTGTCGAAAGTATATCCGACATACCCGGACCAAGAATAGCTGATCTTGACGGTTTCCAACTCGGGAAACAGCGCAACCAGCATACTCTTCAGACGCGGGCCGGTGATGGTCGGGTTCATCTCTTTCAATGATACGCGCCCGCCAAACAGGATACGTTTGCGATCAGGCGAAGGGCGATAGTAGACAACCAGCTTGCGTGTGTCTGACAGCACCCGGTTGGTGGGCATCAGCCGATCCATCTGCGCCTTCGGCAACTCTTCGGTCGCAATGATATAGGACCCGATAGGTATGACCCGGCGCTGCTGCCATGGCGTCAGCCCGGTCGTATAGCCGTTCGTGGCAACGATGACGCGTTTTGCCATCACCTCGCCCCGTTCGGTGCGTACGCGAAATCCCGGTGCCTGCCGATCGATTGCCGTTACACGACAATGCGACACCATTTGCGCGCCGGCCTTGCGCACCACATCGCGCAATCCCTTGTGGTAGAGTGCCGGATGCACGCTTGCGTGTTTGGGAAAGACGATCCCCCCATAATAAGCGTCGGTGCCCAACTCGGCATGCTGATCCGCGCGCGGGACCATGAATGCCTCGGTGTCGATCCCGTCGCCCATAGATGCCACATACGCCGCCAGCTTGTCATACTGCCCGGCCGTGTGCGCACCGTGAAAGCGACCCGGCACACGCAAATGACAGTCGATTCCTTCTTCGGCGATAAAGTCCTGAAAGTAATCCAGCGATGCTTGGGCATCGTGGATGATCCCGCGAGCCGTGTCTTCACCATAGCGCCGTTTGAGCGCCGCGAAATCAGGTTTGATAGAGGTCGAAACCTGCCCGCCATTGCGGCTGCTGGCGCCATGGCCCAACGCTTCTGCCTCAAGCACCAGTGTGCTGCGCCCGGCGCGCGCGGTGCGCAGCGCGGCATGTAGGCCAGTGTAACCTGATCCAATGACAAGAACATCAACTGTTTTTGGCAATTCGCTGCTGCGCGCGTCCTCGGGCGCGGCTGCATCCCACCAGTAGGGCTGGTCCTTGAAATCATCTGTGAACATCTACTGCCCCTTTGCATCCTCAAGGATCATATCGGCCCCCTTTTCCCCCACCATGATCGCGGGAGCATTGGTGTTGCCAGATGTAAGCGTCGGAAATATTGACGCATCCACCACACGCAACCCTTGCAAACCGTAGACCCGCAAACGTGAATCGACAACATCCACCTGCGGGTCCGGCCCCATTCGGCAGGTACTGACCGGGTGAAAGACGGTGCCAGCGCGAGCGCGAACATCGGCGGCAAAATCTGCGTCGCTTTGCACGTCGCGGCCCGGAACAATCTCGGCTTCGATAATATCGGCAAGAGCGGGTGCGGCAGCAAGTTTGCGGATAAATCGCAACCCCTCGATTTGCTCCTGCATGTCGAAATCCGTGCTGAGGTAATTGGGATGAATAGCAGGCGGCGCGAACGGGTCCGCACTGGCGATCTCGATATGACCACGGCTGGTGGGCCGTGTTGGCTGCGACCCGATCAGGAAACCGGCAAATGGGTCGGGGTTCATCAGCGGACGTTTACCCGGCGGGGCCTTGGTATAGCTGACCGGGGAGAAGAAGAGTTGCATGTTGGGTCGTGTCAGCCCAGCGCGCGTGCGGACAAATCCGCCCCCCTGATTGACCCCGAGTGACAGTGGCCCGCCACGGGTCAAAACATAACGCATCCCCTGCCAAAGCTTGCCGTACCAACTGTGCAACTGGTTGTTGAGGGTCGGCAGCTTGGAGCGATAGAGGAAATCCATGCCCAGATGGTCCTGCAAATGCTGCCCCACGCCGGGCGTATCCTGCACGACATCGACCCCGTGTTCGCGCAAGAGCGCCCCCGGCCCCACGCCCGACAATTGCAAGAGTTGCGGCGAGTTGACCGCACCCGCCGATACGATCACTTCACGTGACGCCATCGCGCGACAGGTTTTTCCGTTCTGGACGTACTCCACCCCGCCCGCGCGTGTCCCGTCAAAGATCAGCCGAGTCGCCATCGCGCGCTTTTCTATCCGCAGATTGGCGCGTCCGCGCGCAGGCCGGATATAGGCGCGCGCCGTGCTCATCCGCATGCCATCACGGGCTGTGTTCTGATAGGTGCCTACGCCCTCTTGGCGCGCACCGTTGAAATCGGGATTGTGCGGCACCTGTATCTGTTCGCCCGCCTTGATGAAGTTCTGGCAGAGCGGATGCAGGTAGCGATCCATCGTGCTCACCGCGAGCGGCCCGTCGCCGCCGCGCCAGTCATCCGCGCCACGATCATTGCTCTCTGATTTGCGGAAATAGGGCAGCACATCATCCCAGCCCCAGCCCGGATTCCCCATCGCGCGCCAATCTTCGAAATCCTCCGCCTGCCCGCGGACGTAAACCATTGCGTTGATTGAACTGGAGCCGCCCATGACCTTGCCGCGGGGCCAATAGCTCACGCGTCCGTTCAGGCCTGCATCGGGCTGGCTCTGGTACATCCAGTTGACGGATTTGCGGTAGAACGTCTTGCCATAGCCGATCGGCATCCAAATCCACAGACTGGCATCCGACCCGCCGGCTTCCAGCAGCAACACACGGTATTTACCATCCGCACTCAGCCGGTTCGCCAAAACACAGCCTGCTGACCCCGCTCCGACGATGACGAAATCATAACGATCCATTTTGTTCGCCTTAGCCGCCGGATTTATCGCGCTGGATCACGACACTGATCAGCGCCAAAAGACCCGAACCGACAATCAGGAAGAAGGATACCGCGTTCAGCACCGGAGTCGAGCCGACCTTGGCCATACGGTCAAACATGGTGATGGTCAGAGGCGATTCCGACCCGACAAGGAAGAGCGTCGTGTTGAAATTCTCGAAACTGACCAGAAACGCGACAATGCCCGCTGCGATCATCGCGGGCCGCAGAAACGGTAGGGTGACAGTGCGCAGCACTTGCAAGCGGCTCGCACCGAGGTTCAGCGCGGCCTCTTCCATCGTGTAGTCGAATTTCTTCAGCCGCGCTGTGATCACCAGTGACGTGATCGTGGTGACAAACGAAAACTGCCCCAACACCACCAGCAGGATACCGGGTCGAAGGAATTCCAGTTCGATCCCATAGTTATCCTCTAGCCCGTTGGCGATGTTGCTGGCCATGACCAGAATCGAGATGCCGAGGATAACGCCCGGAATGACGAGCGGCAGCACCATCAGGATGTAAAAGAAATTCTTGGCCGGAAAATCACCGCGGACGAAAAGGAATGCATTGCAGGTGCCCACGAAGACAGACAGCGATGACACCAGCACACCGATGATCGCAGAGTAATACAGCCCGCGCAGCAGACGACGATCGTGGAACATGCCCAGTTGCGGATCGGTATCGTTAAAGAACCAGTCGAGCGTGAAACCCTGCCACGGCAAGGCCGGAAACAGGGAATCGTTGAATGCAAACGTACCCGCCGCCACCAATGGAGCGGCGAGGAAGATGAAGAATGCGATCACATAGGCGCGGTAACCGAATAGGAGCGCCTTGTTCTGGGTTGCTACTGCCATCTGACTCTCCTCCTCAGCTCTTTGCCACGGTATTGGCCAGTGTCTGACCGGTCAGTTTGAGGCCCAACCACACCACCAGCGACGTGAATGCCAGCAGCAGGAAGCCGAAGGCCGCGCCGCTCTCCCAATTGAACCGCGTAATGAACTGGTCATAGATTTGCTCGGTAAACCAACTGGAGTTTTTGCCGCCCAGCAGGATCGGGGTCAGGTAACTGCCCGCCGTGAGCATAAACACCACGATACAGCCCGACACGATACCCGGCATGGCATAGGGCACAATGATTTTGCGCAGCACGGTAAAACCGCTGCCGCCAAGGTTATAGCCTGCCTCGATCATATCATCGCCCATGCCGTCCAGCGTGGACACCAATGGCACGATCATGAACAAAATCACGGTGTAGACAAGGCCGATGACCACCGTGACGTCGTTATAGAGAAATTCGATCGGTTGACTGACCAACCCTGTATTCTGCAGGAAAGTCGACACGACGCCGGTTTCGCGCAGCAGCAAAATCCAGCCAAACGCGCGGATCAGGTCGCTGACCCACAATGGAATGAGGCATAACAGGAACAGCGCCCCGCGCGACCGGTTGCCGGCAATCTTGGCGATATAGTAGGCAATCGGAAACCCGATCAGCAGCGCCAGAACGGTTACCAGGATCGACATGGAGCCGGTGCGCAGCAGCGTGTTCCAGTAGATCGGTTCCTGAATGAAATCTATGTAGTTGCCAAAACCGAACTCGTAGACACGCGGCGCCACCTTCTCGCGCAGCGACAGGGCCACGATCCCAATATGCGGCAGGATGATCAGCAGCAGCAGCCAGAGCGCGAAAGGCGCAAAGAGCAGGATCAGCGAGAGGCGTTTGATGTCACTTTGCATCTATCCTACCCCGCGAAACACATGGTCTGTTGTGCTGCCCAGCTAAGGCAGACGCCATCGCCTTGGCGCAAATCCTCTGCCCCACCGGTCACGACGACATCGGCCTCTATCAGCTCGGCGCTGGGGCCGCGCACCAGAACTCTGCTATTGGCCCCGTTGAAGAGAACGGAATCGACAGTGCCGGTCAGCGTGTTGTCAGCATTGGCCGCGCTACCTGCTTTCTGTGCGGTGATAAACTCTGGGCGCACGAATATCTCGACCGTCTGCCCCGCGTTCAGTTCCTCGCCCTTGCGGCGTTTGCAGATCATGGTCAGTCCGGCATCAGTCTCAACCCGCGCGCTGTCGGATTTCACCTCGGCGACCTTGCCTTTCCAGCGGTTCGAGTCGCCGACAAAACCCGCGACGAAACTGGTCGCCGGGTTATGATAGAGCGCCTCGGGTCGCCCGATCTGTTCAAAACGACCGTTGTTCATGATGGCAACGTGATCAGACATCACCAGCGCCTCTGATTGGTCATGGGTGATGTAGACAAACGTGGTGTTGAACTGGTGTTGCAACAGCTTCAACTCGATCTTCATCGCCTCGCGCAGCTTCAGGTCCAGCGCGCCGAGCGGTTCATCGAGCAACAGCACATCAGGGTCCAGAACCATGCAGCGCGCAATCGCGATACGTTGCTTCTGCCCGCCCGAGAGCTGATGTATTTCACGTTGCGCCACATCGGGCAACGCGATCCGGTCCAACACGTCGCGCACCTTGCCTTCGATTTCGGATTTTGGCGTGCCTGCGCAACGCAGCCCGTAGGCGATATTGTCATAGACATTCATCATCGGGAACAGCGCGAGGTGTTGGAACACCATCTTTACGTTGCGCTTGTTCGGCGGCACATCGAGGACCGAGCGGCCCTTGATGCGGATATCGCCGCTGGTCGGGTTTTCGAACCCGGCGATCATGCGCATCAGCGTTGTCTTGCCACAGCCCGATGGACCGAGGATCGAAAAGAACGACCCTGACGGAATTTCAAAAGATACATCCTCGACCGCGCGGATCGATCCGAAATCCTTGGTGATGTTGGTGCATTCCAGATCGTAGGCAGCTTGGTCACTCATTGGGGCGTCCATCTTGGGATGTTGAAAATAGGTGGGGCGGCGCGCACATCGGCACGCCGCCCCAAGGATCAGATCAGATCATTCGCTGCCCGTGGCCGCTTTGATCTTTTCCAGAGTCTTGCCTTCCATGTCCTCTACACCCGGAGGGATGTTGGCGAAGAATTTCAGGTTGTCGATATCTGCATCGGTAAAGGCGGCGTTGACAGCCATCTTCTTGTCCTCGGGCAGCAGATCCTTGGCCCCTTTGACGGAGGCAATAGCACCCGTGCTGCCGGACATGATCGTGACATTCTCGGGCTCGAGCACGAAGTTGATCCACTTGTAGGCTGCATCATCCGCCTTACCCTTGCGCGGGATGGCAAAGGTATCGATCCACGCCAGTGCGCCGGTTTCTGGCGGCACAAACACGATATCAGGGTTTTGCGCGAACAGCCGGTAGGCCGTGCTGTCCCATGTTTCGGACGCGACGATTTCGCCTGACAGCATCATTGCGGACAGATCATCGCCACCCTTCCAGTAGGCTTTGATATTGGATTTGCATTCGATCAGCTTTTCCGCGACCTCGTCGAGGATGTTCTGATACTCGTCCAGATCGGCATAGGCCGCAAACGGGTCTTTGCCCATTGCAAATGCTGTGCCCAGCAGGATTGTACGCTTAAGGCGCATCGACGTTTTGCCCTGATACGCGGGATCGCACAGGTCATCCCAGCCGTTGAAATCGGGGGCTTCCTTCTTGTTCTTCATCAGGCCGGAGGTGCCCCACTGGTGCGGCACGGCATAGACTTCACCGTCGATGGTGGTGTTGGCTTTCACACCATTCAGCAGCGATTCGTTCATCACATCTGTGTTGATCTTGCTCAGATCGAGCGGCTTGTAGATGTCATATTCCAGCTGGGCGGCATAAATCCGGTCATGGCTGGGCTGGGCAAGGTCAAAGCCAGCGCCGCCGGTGGCGCGCAGCTTGGCAATCATTTCTTCGTTGTTCGAGAACGTGACTTCAACGTTGATGTCGGGATACTTTTCCTCGAACTTTTGAACCAGTTCCTCTGGCGCATAAGAACCCCAAGTCATCAGGCGCAGTGTTTCGGCCGATCCGACCGATACCGTTCCCATCATTAACGCGGCAACAAGGCCCGTTGTTTTAAGTGTTCTGATCATTTGATCCTCCCTTATGTACGGCGCAGATGCACCGCTATTATGGTCAAATTGCCGCCAAAGCTTAGGCGTAGATTGGTCTGCCTCTCATATCCATTATGGAAAATTGTGCAGACCAATTCAAACCCGAAGTGCAGGCATCTCTCGCAGCACCCTAATCCCAGCACGAATCTCGTCCGGGCCGGTGCTACCAAAGCCGAGTACCAACCCATTGTAACCAAGAGGCGACAGCGCGTAACGACTAATCGGAACAATCGTGACTCCGGCACTCCGCGCCTGATTTATCAGCAGTTGCACGTCCACCCGACCATCCAACAGTGCCGTTGTGTGGAACCCGCTCGTCGTTGGCTGCACCTTGATACTCTCTGGCAGGGCGGGTGATTCTTCCATCAGTGTCTGATAGCGCGCCTTGTAGAGCCGCCGCATGATACGGATATGCGTGGCAAACAGGCCCTCATCCATGAATTCGGCCACACTGGCCTGAGTTGCGGTGGGCGGAGTGCTGATCCAACTGGCAAAAAGACGATCAAATGCCGTGACCAGACTGCGCGGGACCAGAACAAACCCCAATCGCAACGATGGAAACATCGTCTTGGAGAACGTCCCGACATAGAGCACGCGATCCTCGGTATCGATACTCTTGAGCGGTGGCATGGGGCGATCACCGTAGTAAAACTCACCATCATAATCATCCTCGATGATGAGGGCCTGTGCCGCATTCGCCGCCTCCAGCAACTCCAGTCGACGCGCCAGTGACATGACGTGCCCCAACGGTTGCTGGTGCGACGGGGTGACGAAAGCCAGCCGGAAATGCGGCGCCTTGGCGCGTCCCTCCTCTACATCCAGCCCCTCAGCGCCCACGTTTACGGGCACCAGATCCGCTCCGGCCGCGATCAGAGCGTTGCGCGCCCCGGTGGCGCCGGGGTTCTCGTACCAAACCCCGTCACCGGGATTAAGCAGCACCCGGCCAATCAGCGAAAATGCCTGTTGCGCGCCGCCGGTCACGAAAATCTGGTCGGGATCACACTTGATCCCCCGGCTGGCATTTAGGTGACTGGCAATGGCGCGGCGCAATCCCGGATGACCTGCGGGCGGGCCATATCCCATAATTGTCTCGCGGTCACCGCGCAGATGTCGGGCCGAAATCCGCGCCCAATGTGCAACGGGAAACGCATCGAGCGCGGGCAGTGCCGTGACGAAGGCACCTGCGCTGTGAGGTAACTGCGCGCGCGGTGCATACGCTTCGAACGCATGGTCGATGGTATGCGACAGGCGCGGCGTGGGCGCCGGCACACCGGGGGGGCAGCGACGGGGGGTGTCGGGCGTTGATGCTCCAGAATGTCGCTGACAAAGGTGCCCGCACCAACACGAGAGACCAGCATTCCCTCGGCGACCAGCCGTTCAATCGCGTCAATCACAGTGGTGCGCGACACCCCCACTTCTCGCGCCAGAATACGGCTGGCTGGCAGCCGGTCACCCGGTCCCAGCCCCCCTGATAGGATGATATCACGCAAGGCGAGGTAGAGTTGCACGCTCACTTTTCGGGGCGCATCACGATCAATCGCGATCGAGGACAAGAGTGCGCCAGCCTGTTGTTTCATCTGGCGCCTCCCCATTATCCACAAAAATCGGCACGACAAATTGGCCTGACAAATTGGCCGTAATGGACCTATCTTAGGGTCCAATTCTGCTTATGGTCAATGCCAGTATCACGTCGGTATTGCGTCGGTATTGCGTAGGTCCGATGCCCCGTCAGTTCTCAAAATTGCGCCGGATGTCCCATGAAAATCACCTCTATCGAAACCTTCTCTGACGAATTCATCTGCTTTACCCGTGTCACCACAGAGGATGGCGCACAGGGCTGGGGCCAGGTCGCGCCCTATTATGCCGACATTACCGCGCATGTGGTGCATCGACAGGTGGCTCCCTATGCACTGGACCGGGACTCGGGCGATATCGACGCTATTCTGGAAACCGTGCGTGACCGCGAGCATAAATTTCCCGGATCCTATCTGCGGCGCGCGATGGGCGGGCTGGATACCGCACTGTGGGACCTGCGCGGTCGGCGCGAGAACAAGCCGGTCTGCGCTCTGATCGGCGGCACGCCGGGCACGGTGCGCGCCTACGGTTCGTCAATGAAGCGCGACATCACCCCGCAAGACGAGGCTGATCGTCTGGTTCGACTGCGCGACGAGAAGGGTTTTGATGCGTTCAAGTTTCGCATCGGCGCCGAGGTCGGCCATGACGTGGACGAATGGGAGGGCCGCACCGAAGAGATCGTCCCGACCATGCGCCGCGCGATGGGCGAGGACATTGCGCTGCTGGTCGATGCCAATTCATGTTATTCGCCCAAACGTGCCATCGAAGTTGGCCGGATGCTGGAGCAGCACGGCATTTCGCACTACGAAGAGCCTTGCCCCTACTGGGAGTTCGCCCAGACCAAGGAAGTGACCGATACGCTGGATATTGATGTGACGGGCGGTGAGCAAGACTGCATGATGGCCAACTGGCGTGGCATGATCGACGGGCGCGTGGTGGATATCCTCCAACCCGACATCTGCTATCTGGGCGGCATCAGCCGGACGTTGCAGGTCTGCAAAATGGCCGAAGAGGCCGGAATGCCGATCACGCCACATGCGGCGAACCTGTCGATGGTGACGATGTTCACCATGCACCTGCTGCGGGCCATCCCGAACGCGGGCAAATATCTGGAGTTCTCGATCGAGGGGCTGGATTACTACCCTTGGCAGGACCAGATTTTCGTCAATGACCCCTACGAGATCGTTGACGGCCATGCGACCGTCACGGATGCGCCGGGCTGGGGGCTTGAGGTTAACCCCGAGTGGCTGGCGAAGGCCGCGTATAGGATAAGTGAATTGGACCGATAGGGGCTTTGATTCCGCGTGACGGTGTGCGCGGCCAATATCTGAACGAATAAAGGCCCGCGCGGATCGCTCCACGCGGGCCTTTTGAATGCATTTGCTGTCAGATCACGCCGCTTTGGCCTGCTTGCGCACTGCGGCAATCGACGCCTCGAGGATATCAAGCCCCTCGGCGAACACTTCGTCCTGCACTGTGATCGGCGCGAGGAAACGGATGACGTTACCGTAAACACCACAGCTGAGTAGGATCAGGCCACGCTTTTGCGCCTCGGCGCGGATCGCGTTCACCATATCGGGGTTCGGCGATTTGCCATCAGCGGTGTTGAACTCTGCCGCAACCATGAAGCCGGGGCCGCGCACATCGATCATCTCTGGCGTGCTGGCGCGGATCGATTCGAGGCGCTGCTTCAAACGCGAGCCAAGCTCGTTGGCGCGGTTGCACAGGTCCTCTTCTTCAATCACGTCGAGAACGGCATTGGCCGCCGCGATCCCCAGTGGGTTACCGCCATAGGTACCGCCCAGACCGCCGGGATGCGCCGCATCCATCAGGTCCGCGCGTCCGGTCAGCGCCGCCAGCGGCAGGCCACCGGCAAGGCCCTTGGCCATCGTGGTGATGTCTGCGGCCACGTCGTAGCCTTCCATCGCGAACAGATGCCCGGTACGGGCAAAACCGGTTTGCACTTCGTCCGCGATCATGACGATGCCATGCTCGTCGCACAGGGCGCGCAACCCGCGCATCAGTTCTGCCGGGGCGGGATAGAAACCACCCTCGCCCTGAACTGGCTCGATGATGATCGCCGCGACGCGGCTAGGGTCAAGATCAGCCTTGAACAGCTTGGTCAGCGCGCCCAATGCCTCGTCTACACCAGTGCCGTGCAATTCGACCGGGAACGGGACGTGATAGACGTCGGGCATCATCGCGCCGAAGCCCTTTTTATATGGAACAACCTTGCCTGTCAGGGACATGCCCATGAAGGTCCGACCGTGGAACGCACCACCAAAGGCGATGATCGCCGGACGCTGAGTCGCGATACGCGCAACCTTGATGGCGTTTTCGACTGCTTCGGCACCGGTGGTGACGAAAACGGTTTTCTTGTCAAAATTGCCCGGCACCTTTTCGTTCAGGCGTTCGGCCAGACGGACATAGTTTTCGTATGGCAGGACCTGATGGCAGGTGTGGGTAAAGCGCGCGGCCTGTTCTGCGACAGCGGACATGACCTTTGGATGGCAATGGCCTGTATTGACCACCGCGATGCCGGCGGCGAAATCAATGTAGCGGTTGCCTTCGACATCCCAAACTTCGGAATTCTCGGCACGATCCACATAGATCTGGGTCATCATGCCCACGCCCTGGCTGACGGCAGCCTCGCGGCGCTTTGCGATGTCTGCGTTCAACATAGTGCTTCCTTTCAGGTGTTCGGGCAGCGCGGCTGCCCTGATTTTGATCTGCGGACAATATGGTGTTTCGAGCAAACACAAAAGAGGATTTCTTGCGCAGTGCAAGCCGCTGAATTACATGGGGTCGCAGGCCAAGTGTTGAAAGTACTGAACATGTCGAACACCCCACCGGATGATATTGAACTCGGTTTGCGACTACGCGCATTGCGAATACATGCAGGCCTGTCCCAGCGCGCGTTGGCCAAACGTTCGGGGGTGCCGAACTCGACCATATCATTGATAGAGGCAGGCAAAGTGAACCCGTCGGTTGCCGCGCTAAAGCGTATCCTGGAGGGGGTCCCCGTCGGCCTGTCAGAGTTTTTCGCCTATCAGCCAGAGGCAGAGCGCAAGGTATTTTATGCCGCAGAAGACCTGACCGAGATCGGCAAGAACGGCGTATCACTGAAACAAGTGGGCGCGACGCTATTTGGTCGGGCGATGATGATTTTGAAAGAAACCTATGAGGTCGGTGCCGATACCGGGCGGGGCATGATCGGACACGAGGCCGAAGAGGGCGGGATCGTGGTCAAGGGGCGCGTCGAAGTAACTGTAGGCGACCAGCGCAAGGTTCTGGGGCCGGGTGACGCGTATTATTTCGACAGTCGCACGCCCCACCGGTTCCGGCAGGTCGGGCCAGAGCGGTGCGAAGTCATCAGCGCCTGCACCCCACCGACCTTCTGAGCCGCGCGCCTTTCCGCGCGCGACGCGGTGTCGCGCAAATTTCACTTTTGGTTGGGGTGCAACTGGTTTAAGATTTCCCGAAAGTAACTTTCGGAAAAAATAAAAACATGACACTTGCGCCCAACACCTATGACGCCGAGCCGATCCCCGAAGCCGCCCGCGCGGCCATCGATACGATGCTGCAATCGGGCGACCTGTTCCGCTATACCGCGCCGCAGGATGCGCCCGTGGCCCTGCTGGAGCACGAGTTTGCCGCGCTGATGGGCAGCAGATACGCACTGGCGGTCTCATCATGTTCCGCAGCGCTATTTTTGTCGCTCAAGGCGCTGGACCTGCCGCGCGATGCACGGGTTCTGATCCCGGCCTTTACCTTTGCCGCGGTGCCGTCGTCGGTTCTGCATGCGGATTGCCTGCCGGTGCTGTGCGAAGTGGGAGCGAATTACCGCATCGACATGGATGATTTTGCGGCCAAGTTGGACGCGGACATCAGCGCGGTCATCATCAGCCACATGCGCGGCCACACCTCGGACATGGATGCAATCATGGCGCTGTGTGATGCACGCAGCATCCCGGTGATTGAGGACGCGGCACATTCGCTGGGCACGCGCTGGCATGGGCGTAACATCGGGACGCTGGGCCGCATGGGCTGTTTCAGTTTCCAGTCCTACAAGCTGGTGAACGCGGGCGAAGGTGGGATCATGATCACCGACGACGCCGATCTGGTCGCCCGCGCGATTATCATGTCAGGGGCATATGAACATAATTGGGCCAAGCACATTGCCGGGACGGACCCTGACCTTGCTGCTGCCTTTGCGCGTTGGCAAAATCGACTGCCGCTCTACAACCTGCGTTTGAGCAACCTGAGTGCGGCCATCATCCGCCCGCAACTGGACGAGATCCCACGCCGGGTGCGTGACGGGCGTGCCAATCACGACTATGTGGCAGAGCAGCTTAGCCGCAGCCCATGGCTGGATGTGCCGCCGCCACTGGCCCCCGAAGAACGCGCGCCAGATTCGATCCAGTTCAATCTGGTCGATATGGACGACACCGCCGCCAGCGGCTTTGCCGCCGCTGCCGCCGCGCGCGGGGTCAAAGTGCAGGTGTTCGGCCAGTCGACGGATAACGCGCGCGCCTTCTGGAACTGGCGCTTTATTCCCGGTGACGTACCAGACCTGCCGCAAACCCGTGCGATGCTGATGTCGGCCTGCGATACCCGCCTGCCCGCGCGCCTGACACGCGCCGAACTGGACGTGATCATCGGCGCGCTGCTGGGCGCCGCGACCGACGTGATGGGCCCCGAGGCACGTTACGGCACCTGATCCGCAGTCACACCTTGTGCTGTACGTTCCCTCGCGCCACTCTGGGTGCGCGAGGGGGATATTGAGATGACCGATTTCAGCAACGGCGCGGCGTGGATCAAAGGCCGTATCGTGCCGATCGCAGAGGCGACGATTGGCGTCACCGACTGGGCCGTGACCCACTCGGATGTGACTTATGACGTGGTGCCGGTCTGGGACGGCGCGTTTTTCCGACTGGTTGATTATCTGGACCGGTTCGAGGCCTCTATAGCGGCGTGTCACATGAATATCGGTATGGACCGCACGGAAATCACGCGCGCGTTGACCGATATGGTCGCGCAATCCGGCCTGCGCCGCGCCTATGTGGCGATGGTCGCAGCGCGTGGCACCCCGATGATACCGGGCAGTCGCGATCCGCGCGAGTGTGCCAATCACTTTTACGGCTGGTGCGTGCCTTATGTGCATGTGATCAAACCCGACGTGGCAGACGCCGGCGCGCGCATCTGGCTGTCCGACACTGTCAGGCGCATACCGCATAACAGCGTCAATCCGTTGGCGAAAAACTATCACTGGGGCGATTTCACCCAAGGGCTGTTCGAGGCCAAGGAGGCCGGGTTTGACACGGTTCTGCTGCCCGATGATGCAGGCAACGTCACCGAGGGGCCGGGATTTAACGTCTTTGCTGTAAAGGGTCGTTCGGTCGTGACGCCGCAGGACGGTGTGCTGCACGGGATCACCCGCAAGAACGCGATGGAGATGTGTGCGGCCAATGGCATGGATGTCGAGAGCCGCGCGCTGCCGATTGCAGAGCTGATGGAAGCCGACGAAGTGTTTCTGTCGACCTCCGGCGGCGGCATCATTCCGGTGGCACAGATCGGCGAACGGCGATTTTCCAACGGGGCCGCCGGACCAGTGGCCACGGCACTGCGGGCACAATATTTTGAACGTCTGGCCGATCCGGCATACCGCACCGAAATCGACTATCCGGGGTGATGAGTGGTTCTGGAACGATGCACAGCATGGGCGCGCTGTTACAGCACTTTGATCTCACCCTGAAGAAAGGGGTGCCGGGCGATGGCCGGGGTGACAATGCTGGCCTCAAGTATCGGTTTCAACGTCGCGGCGACCTGCGCGGGCATGTCCTGTAGGATTCCCTTGCGGGCGGTCAGGCTGATGGTGCGGCTGAGCGGTTCGAACGGCAGGGGCAGCACGTCGATCTGATCGGCAAAGCGGCGCGCGCGCATCAACGCCAGCGGTGTCAGGATGGTCCAGCCACTCCCCTGCCCGACCATGGCAAGGATCGCGTGATAGCTGTCCAGTTCGAACCGGTGCGGTAACGAGATGTTCTGACGAGCCAGATGCGACGTCACGAGACGGCCCATGTAATGCCGTTGGGTGTATTGCACCATCGGCGCGCGTTTCAGCTGGCGCAGCACGTCCTTTTCGGGATTTATCATGCCTTTGGGCGTGGCGACGACGAAGCTTTCGCGCATCAGGGGATGAACTTCGACCCAATCCGCCTCGCCGCCCACTTCAGCGGCCACGATCACGTCGAGCGCGCGCGCGTCGAGCAGATCGTAGAGGCTGTGGCTGGGTCCGGTTTCCAGCAGGAACTGGCAGCTTTTCAGTTCACCCGCCATGTGAGTCAGCAGCTTTGGCGTGACGTCGGCCTCGAAATCCTCGATCATACCTAGGCGAAACCGGGTCAACATCGCCAGATCGGACATCGCCAGTTCGGCGCGTGCCTGTGCGGCCTCGTTGAGGATTGCCTGTGCGCGGCGGTGCATGATTTCACCCGCGCGGGTCAGCCGGACGGGGCGCGAATTGCGTTGTAGCAGCGTCGCGCCCACGGCGGTTTCGAGATTGGTCAGCTGTTGACTGACCGTCGACGGGCTGGCCCCCAGACGGCGGGCGGCGGCCGAAATGGACCGCTCGTCAGCAGCGGCCATAAAGACCTCGATCCCCCAAAGCGTGATCCGGCCCGGGCTATCAACCATTGCAGCGCCTGATCTCGTTAGTTGCCAAGGTTGGACAGTTTGCGTTGCAGTTCGGCGAGCTGCTGTTTGATCTCGTCGAGATTGTCATCGCTGCGCTTGTCGTTTTTGCTGGCTTTTGGCTCTGCCTTGTCAGGCTCGACCGTGGTGCCCATCGGCCCAAGGCCGCCGGTCATTGCCTTGAAAAAAGCCTCTTGCTGGGCGCGCATGGCTTCCATGCCGGGCATTGCTGCCATCGGGTTGGATTTGGTCATGTTTTCCAGCATCTTGGACTGACCGTCGCGCAGCATTTCGAAGCTGGCCTGAAGAAACTCGGGCACGACGCTGGAGGCCTGCGTGGTGTAGCTACGCACCAGATCATTCAATACGTTGGTCGGCAGCACATTTTCGCCGCGGCTTTCGTGTTCGGCGATGATCTGAAGCAGGTATTGCCGCGTGAGGTCATCGCCTGATTTCAGGTCGATGATCTGTACTTCGCGCCCGTCGCGGATGAATTGGCTGATATCTTCGAGCGTCACGTAGTCAGACGTCTCGGTGTTATAGAGCCGACGGCTGGCGTACCGCTTGATCAGAAGAGGTTTTGGGGTGTCGGCCACGTTAGGTTTCCTTCCCTAGAGCGTTTCAGCAGCTACCTGCAACAGCATCATGCCGACATGCGGGCGCATCTTTCAAGTGCTGCATGGGTTTCAAAAAACGTTCTGAAAATGCAGCAGTGCAGAAAATCCTAGACGCATGCGCAGCAAAAAGAAAGGGCGAGCCGATACGGCTCGCCCTCATCCGTTCGCAACCATCGCAGGGAGGAGCAATGGTGCGCTCTGATGTTTTCTTACTTCGTGGTCGCTTTTTTAGCAGCTGCCGTCATGTCGTCGGTCGCTTTTTTCACTGCTTTGGAAGCGTCAGCCTGAATGTCGCGGCCTGCGGACATCATCAGTTCAACGGTTTCCATTTGCACTTTTTTCGCTACTTCAGCGAAAGCGGCCATGTTTTCGGCTGCCACTTCAGCGTTGGCCGATGCGAAATCGGTCATTGCTTTGGCGTAGTCGGCGGGCTCTGCTTTGGCTTTCGACATGTCCGACAGTTTTGCCAGAGTCGATTTGGTCCATGCGCTGGAGATTTCTGCCGATTTCTCGGCTGCGTCCAGGGCAACGCCCGACAGTTTTTCATTCAGAGCGGCTTGGCTCTTGAATGCGTCTTCCATCGCTTTGGTGTCGACGGGGAATGCGCCCATGATGTCTTTCATCGCGGCGGTGAAGTCTTGTTGCTTAGCCATCTGGTTAATCCTTTCATCGCTTGCGGGCCGATCCCGCTTTGCTGCGTCTGCAAACAATATGCATGCTGCAGCGCGGCATTTCAAGGATTTTTTCTGCATTGCAGCATAAATTTCATAAGCTGCTGAATAGACTAAGAAACACCCTCGTTAGCCTTGCGGGTTACATAGGTTCCGGGGGCCGGGCAGATGGGCGGATGGTCAGAATCACCGGGCTGACGCGCCGCGACCTTCTTGCCAGAACGCTTGCGCAGCCACGCTTCCCAGCGGGGCCACCAGCTACCGTCATGCCGTTTGGCCCCGTCCAGCCATTCATCGGGCGTACCTTTGATGTCAGCATTGGTGTAATGGCCATATTTCTTCTTGCTGGGTGGGTTCACGATCCCTGCGATGTGGCCTGATTCCGATACGATAAAGGTACGGTCCTTCGCTCCGGTCTGCTGAAACCCGCGGTAGCAATCCTTCCACGGTGCGATGTGGTCGGTCTGACAGGTGATCGACATCAGCGGCACCTTGACGTCACTGATATGCAGTTTCTCCCCCAACACATTGATACCGTCGGTGACGAACGCATTGCGCTGACACAGGTTGCGCAGGTACTCGACCGCCATCGCGCCCGGCAGGTTGGCCCCGTCCCCGTTCCAGTAGAGCAGATCAAAGGCCGGGGGCTGTTCGCCCAGCATGTAGCTCTTGATTGCCGGTTGATAAATCAGATCGTTGGAGCGCAGGAACGACATGGTGCGGCCAAGGATGAAGGCGCGCAGAACGCCCTGTTCGGCGACTTCCTCCTCGATCCCGTCGATGAAATCGTCCTGAAGAAACGGCGTAAACTCGCCCTGCTCGGAAAAATCCGTGAGCGCGGTAAAGAACGTAGCCGATTTGATGCTGGTATCCTTGCGCTTGGCCATCAGCGACAGCGTCATGTGCAATGTCGTACCCGCGATGCAGTATCCAACAGCATTGACCTGCTTGGTTCCGGCGATTGCGCGGGCTTCGCGCACGGCTGTCAGGAACCCTTGTTCAATGTAATCGCCCATGCCGATATGGGCGTGGCTTGCATCCGGATTGAACCACGAGACGACAAACAGTGTATAGCCCTGATCGGTGATCCATTTGATCAGGCTATTCTGTTCCTTGAGGTCAAGAATGTAGAATTTGTTGATCCACGGCGGAAAGATCACCAGCGGTATCTCGTGCACCTCGTCGGTTGTCGGTGCGTATTGGATCAGTTCCATCACGTCATTGCGATAGACCACCTCGCCCGGCGTGGTGGCAATGTTTTCGCCAATTTTAAAGGCACTTTCATCCGCCAGTCGCACAACCATTTCGCCATTGTTGGCCTCTAGATCGGCGACAAGGTTCTCCAGCCCCTTAACCAGCGATTCGCCGTCCGTCTCGACGGCGCGTTCCAGCGCATCGGGGTTGGTGCCCAGAAAATTGGTCGGCGACATCATATCAATGATCTGTTGCGAGAAATATTCGAGCCGCCGTTTCTCCTTTGGGGCGAGGTCATCAACATCCGCCACCGCCTGCGCGATTGCCTCGGCGTTGAGCTGGTACTGCTCGCGCACCAGATTGAAGTAGGGGTTGGTATCCCACATCGGGTTGGAAAAGCGTTTATCCTTGAGACGATCCTTGGCTTCGCCGGGGGCCTGAGCATGCTCCCCTTTGAGCAACATCTGCTGTGAATCCATGAAATGACGGACCGATTTACCCCAGTATTCCAACTGCTGTTCGTAGATCCTGCCGGGGTTTTCCAAGGCCTCGGACCAGTATGACATTGCCGCCTTGGCAAAGAGATCCTGACTGGGACCGCTAAGCGCGGCGTTGGCTGGGTTTTTCTTGGACAATGCTTCGATCAACCGCTGAGATAGCTCTTCGACCCGCTCCAGATTTGCATTCATCTTTTCAAGGTTCTCGCCCATCGCGCCCTCTTGCGTTGTCATTTGAATGGTTTCCCCTTAATCTTTCTGCTATGCAGCATTACGTCGTTTTGTCGGGAGGGGCACCGCGACACCAAGAATCGGGCACCGCGACCTTAGGAGATATTCATGCGCTATATGGCCACATACGATCTGATGGAAACCCTCCGTAACACGAACCAGTGGCTTGGAGCCACCGCGCTTTCCATGGCATCTTATCCGATCTTCAGTATGACTCCAAACCCTGCGTTTCAGTGGATTTCGGCGTGGGGTGAAGTCACGGAGCGTACATTCCAGCGCATGGTCACAAAGCCGGACTGGGGCATTCACACCTTTACCTGCGAGGACGGCAAGGATCATCTGGTCAGCATCGACACCGTCGTTGAAAAGCCGTTCGGCGACCTGATCCACTTTGCCGTTCCCGGCCGCAAGCCGATGAAGCGGCGCGTTCTACTGGTCGCGCCGATGTCGGGCCATTATGCGACTCTGCTGCGATCGACCGTCAAAAGCCTGCTGGTCGATTGCGAGGTGTTTGTGACCGACTGGCACAACGCGCGTGATATTCCCGTGAGCGCAGGTAAATTCGACGTCGAGGATTATACGCTCTATCTGACGGAATTCATGCGCGCCATGGGCCCGGATACCCATGTGATCGCCGTGTGCCAGCCAGCGCCGTTGGCATTGGCGGCGACTGCTCTGCTGGCCGAGGAAGAGCCGGAGGCGCAGCCGCGTTCGCTGACCCTGATCGGTGGGCCGGTTGATCCTGATGCCAGCCCGACCGAAGTGACAGATTTTGGCCGTCGTGTGACGATGGGTCAGCTGGAAGAGACGATGATTCAGCGCGTCGGGTTCAAGTATCCGGGTGTTGGTCGCATGGTTTATCCCGGCCTGCTGCAACTGGCATCATTCATCTCGATGAATAGTGAAAAACACGCCGCAGCCTTTACAGACCAGATCGCACGGGTTGCCCGTGGCGAGGATGGCGACCACGACAAGCACAACAAGTTCTACGACGAATACCTTGCCGTGATGGACATGCCCGCCGAATTTTACCTGTCAACGGTCGAGCGTATCTTTAAGGGGCTGGAAATCGCCAAGAACGAATTCACAGTTGCCGGTCGCAAGGTCGACATGGGCAAGATCACCAACGTCGCGGTCAAGACCGTCGAAGGCGGCAAGGACGACATTTCGGCCCCCGGCCAATGTGTTGCCGCGCTTGATCTGTGCACCGGGTTACCGGAGTCGCTGAAAGCCAGCCATCTGGAGCCTGAAGCCGGGCATTACGGCATTTTCGCCGGCAAAAGCTGGCGCAACAATATCCGGCCTCTGGTGCTGGAATTCATTGATGCCAATAGCGGCGACCGCAAGACGGCCAGCAAGCCGGCGAACAAGAACGCTGCGGCCTGAAATCCTGTCTAGGGTGGGGCTGACCCCACCCTATCGCGAGATCACTGCAACACCAGCGGCTGCTTCATCCACGTACGCAACGCTTGTGTGGTCTCGTCGGGGCGTTCCAGTGTCGGCAGGTGCCCGGCCCCTCCGATCACCTCTAACTGCGCATAGGGGATGAGATCGGCCATGAACTTGTGCCGTTTGATCGGTGTCAGCCCGTCATGTTCACCACACAGCACCAATGCCGGCGTCTTGCAACGCCGTAACACGGACTGGTAATCGCGCCGCCGCTGCATCGCGCGCACCTGCCGCAAGAGCACGGTCGCACCCAGATGTGCGGCCATGTCCTGCGCCAGCGCCATCACCTCGGCCCGGCCCGGCCCGGGGGCCAGAACGTCGGGCCGCAGAATGCCATCCACGAATTCCGTCAGTTTGCCTGCGCGAATCTTGATGATCAGCGGTTCCAGATTGGCCGAAGATTGCGGCGTCTCAGCCAGCGGATTGGTGTCCATCAACGCGATCCGGCTGACGCGGTCGGGCGCGCGGCGCAGCACCTCCATCGCGACGATGCCCCCCAGCGACAGCCCCGCCAGCGCGAATTTGCGCGGCAACACATCCAGCAGGTTCGACGCGATTTCCTCGATCCGGTCGCCTTGGGTGATCGGTGCGACCGTCACCGCCATTTCGGTGCTGAGTGCGGCCAGTTGAGGGCCGAACACCCGCGCGTCACACATCATCCCCGGCAAAAACACCAATGGTTCCTGCATGCCTGTTTTCCTTCTGCCCGGGCGTTGCCTCGTTTGCTTTGCGCACACATTGCCACAATGCCGCTATGGGTCAACTGCCTGAGGGGTATGCGATGCCACGAAAGGCTGGAAAGTCCACATAACGGGCACGCCGCACCGCGAGCGATTCCGGCGGGTCATCGCCCTGCGCCAGAAGCGTCCCCTTGGGGGCGATATAGCTGGCGATCAGGCGGCGGGGATCAGCGCGCCAGCTGAGGTTCATCGCGCAGAGTTTTGGAAAGAACCACAGATCGGAAAATGGCAGATGGTCGTGTATCCACCACGCCAGATCGCGCCAATCGCGGCCTTGCGCGTACTGATCCGCGAACCACGGGATCACCAGTGACGTGCCGGCCCCGCGCTGTGCGGGATCGCCGCGATCCCAGATGTGGTGGCCATAATTGGCGTCATTGCGGGCGCAGTTCAGTTTGTTCTCGTTGCCATAGCGATTCAGGTCGGGACTGCGATAGCCCGAGCGGATGGCGATACGCCCGAACGTCTCTTCCAGCGGGTCAAGCAGGTGTTCGCAAAGCTGGCGGCCGTTTTCGATCGCCAGATCAGGGTTTTCCGGGATGTTCTGGATGCGGTGGAAATTGCCGATTTCCGAATACAGGAAATCGCGCATGTAGAAATGCCTGCTCAGGCGGACCCTGCCGAAGGTTTCAAGGCTCCACATGCTGGCGGGTTTGCGCATCAGCTATAGCCGTTCCAGCGAAACGCACCCTCATCCGACAGCGGAGAGAATGGGTTATGGGCGATTTCCCAGATGTGGCCATCGGGGTCAGCGAAATAGCCGATATGCCCGCCCCAGAACACGTCATGTGCAGGTTTGAGAATACGGGCACCGGCGTCGCGGGCACGGTCCAGTAGCTGCGCCACTTGCTGTTTGTCGCGCACGTTGTAGGCCAGTGTGGTGGCACCGGTTCCCAGATCGTTTTCTTCAAGCCCCATATCGCGGGCCAGATCAGCCCGAGGGTATAGGCCCAGCGTTTGCCCGATCAGATCGAAGACCACGATTCCATCCGGGCTATCCACCCGCGTCCAACCCATCGATTCATAGAATGCGGCCGATTGTGCAACATCGCGTACGGCCAGCGTTATCAAAGAGATACGTTGTTCCATTCAGGTATTCCTTTCGCTACGCGCGATCACATCCTCGACGGCTGTTTCGATCAGCGCCAAGCAGTCCACATCCGAGAATCGGTGATCGGCGCCATCAACCAGTGTCAGGCGCATATCCGGGCCTGTTGCATGTTCTAACAGGCGCAAAGCGACCGACTTATCCACATCCAGATCGGCGGTGCCTTGTAGAAATCGAACAGGAAAGGCGAGTTGTAAAGGCTGGCGCAGCACCAAATGCGCGCGGCCGTCCTCGATCAGCTTTTGGGTGATGATATAGGGCTCTCCATACTCGCTGGGAAGCGCTATCTGTCCCTCGTTTTGCAACCCGGCCCGTTGGGTGGAATCAAAGCCCGCCCACATGCTGTCTTCGGTAAAATCGGGGGCAGCCGCGATCGTAACCAGCCCCGCGATGCGTGGCGTCATCGCGCGAGCGGTTAACAACGATATCCAGCCGCCCATCGACGAGCCGACCAGCACCTGCGGTCCCGTTGTCAGTTCGGAAATGACAGCCTGCGCATCCTCGGCCCAATCGCCGATGCAGCCATCGGTGAATGCGCCCGAGGATTGGCCGTGACCGGAGTAATCCAATCGCAGGAAGGCGCGCCCTGTGCGTTCTGCCCATGCTTGCAGATGTATGGCCTTGGTCCCTTGCATGTCGGATTTGAACCCGCCTAGGAACACGACGCCCGGACCGGCGCCGGGCACCTGAACATGGGCGATGCGCCGCCCCTGCGGTGTTGTCAGATACTGTGTCTGGTCTGTCATTCGCTGTCCCTGTCCGTGTTTTGCTGGTCGCAGTCTCACCCCAGTAGGATACGGGCGCAAGGGCGCGCTTGACCTTTGGGGATGCCCCAGCCATATGGGCACGACCCAACCCGCAACCGGGCGCACTTGTAGGCGCCAAACTGACGAGGAGCGCCCAAGATGGCCCAAATCTCCCTTACCTTTCCCGATGGCAATGCACGCGAATTTGACGCGGGCATAACCCCTGCCCAAGTCGCCGCAGATATTTCCAAATCCTTGGGGAAAAAGGCGATTTCCGCCACGGTTGATGGTCGCCACTGGGATCTGCAATGGCCCATCGACGCCGATGCACAGATCGCCATTCACACCATGCAGGACGAGGCACAAGCAAATGAGCTGGTCCGCCATGATCTGGCGCATGTGATGGCGCGCGCCGTGCAAGAAATCTGGCCTGATGTGAAAGTGACCATTGGGCCGGTGATTGATAACGGTTGGTATTATGACTTTGACCGCAAAGAGCCGTTCACCCCGGAAGATCTGGGCCGGATCGAGAAAAAGATGCGCGAGATCATCGCGGCGCGCGACCCGGTTCGCACCGAAATCTGGGAACGCGATCGCGCGATCCAGCACTACCGCGACAACGGTGAGCCGTTCAAAGTCGAGCTGATCGAGGCGATCCCCGGTGACGAGCCTTTGCGCATGTATTGGCATGGCGACTGGCAAGACCTGTGTCGTGGCCCACATTTGCAAAACACCGGCCAATTGCCCGGCGACGCATTCAAGCTGATGAGCGTGGCGGGGGCCTATTGGCGCGGCGACAGTGACCGCGAGATGCTGCAACGCATCTATGGCGTCGCCTTTACCGGCAAGGACAAGCTAAAGGCGCATCTGCACATGCTGGAGGAGGCCGCCAAGCGCGACCACCGCAAGCTGGGCCGCGAGATGGACCTGTTTCATATGCAAGAAGAGGCCCGAGGGCAGATTTTCTGGCATCCCAATGGCTGGACCATCTACACGCAATTGCAGGATTACATGCGCCGCAAGCAGCGCGCAGGCGGCTATGTCGAGGTGAACACCCCGCAAGTGGTGGACCGCAAGCTGTGGGAACAGTCGGGACACTGGGAAAAGTATCAGGAGCATATGTTCGTCGTCGAAGTGGACGAGGAACACGCGCGCGAGAAGGCCGTGAATGCCCTGAAGCCGATGAACTGTCCGTGTCACGTACAGATTTTCAATCAGGGGCTGAAATCCTACCGCGATCTGCCGCTGCGCATGGCCGAGTTCGGGTCGTGCAACCGGTACGAGCCGTCCGGCGCGCTGCACGGGATCATGCGTGTGCGTGGCTTTACGCAGGATGACGGGCATATTTTCTGCCGCGAGGACCAGATCGAATCTGAGACCGCCGAATTCATACGCTTTTTGTCAGAGGTCTATCGCGATCTTGGTTTCGAGCAGTTCAAGGTCAAATTCTCGGACCGGCCCGACATGCGAGCGGGGTCCGATGACGTCTGGGACAAGGCCGAGGCTGCCCTGCTCAGCGCCACCCGCGCGGCGGGGATCGAGCCAGAACTGAACCCCGGCGAAGGCGCGTTCTACGGGCCAAAACTGGAGTTTGTGCTGACCGATGCGATTGGCCGGGATTGGCAATGCGGTACCCATCAGGTGGATTTCGTCCTGCCAGAGCGGCTGGATGCCACCTATATCGGCGCAGACGGGGGCAAACATCGCCCCGTTATGCTGCACCGCGCGACATTGGGCAGTTTCGAGCGGTTCATCGGCATCCTGATCGAAGAACACGCGGGCAAACTACCCTTCTGGCTGGCACCGCGTCAGGTGGTGGTTGCCTCGATCGTGTCCGAGGCGGACGATTATGTGCATGACGTCGTGGCACAGTTGCGCAGCAAAGGTATCCGTGCCGAGGCCGACATCCGCAACGAGAAGATCAATTACAAGGTGCGCGAACATTCGGTTGGCAAGGTGCCGGTGATTCTGGCCTGCGGTATGCGCGAGGTCGAAGAAGGTACCGTTTCTGTCCGACGTCTGGGCGAGAAGCAAACCAGTGTCGAGGCCCTGAGCGATGTAACAAATGATCTGGCGCAAGGCGCGACGCCGCCCGATCTACTGTAACAATCGCGGTTTTTCGCTGTGAGATTGGCACGATTATTACGCCGATCTCACGGCATTCTCCAAAAATCCCATTGTTTTCAGTCCATCTTATGGAAACCGATCACACGATGCGCTGACGGATATGTGTCTGACGCGCTCGTGATTGGCGTCGTGAGCAGGCCTGCATCTATGTTTTGGTCATCGCCTCAACAACGGCGGGCAATGGTGCCCCCGGCGACACGACAGTAACCACTAAGGGAGACCCAAGATATGTCCATGATGAAAACCGTTGCCATCGCAGGCGCCGTGACCGCAGCCCTCGCCGCGCAAACCTCGACCGCTGCCGCGATGGAAAAAGAGAAATGCTATGGCGTGTCGCTGGCCGGTGAAAACGATTGCGCCGCTGGCGAAGGCACGACCTGCAAGGGGACGTCGAAAGTAGATTATCAGGGCAATGCGTGGACGCTGGTCGATGCTGGCACCTGCGCCGAGATTGAGCTGCCCGCGATGGCGGATGGCACAGCGCGCACCGGCTCGACCGAGGAACTGTCGCGCGACCTGCCTGCGTAACCTGTCAGGGGCATGTGCGGGTACGCCTGCATATGCCCCGTTTGATTTCGCCCCAAAATCCCGAGGCCCAAAATGCCCGACGCATCCGCCCAGAGAACTGCCCTGCCCCACGCCCCCGGCGTTGGCTACAAGCCTCAGCATTTTCAGGGCATCCGTGAAAATCCCGGTTCGGTAGAGTGGTTCGAAATTCATGCGGAAAACTATATGGGCGATGGCGGACGTCCCTTGGCGCAGCTGCGTCATCTGGCGGAAAAATATGCGATTTCCGTGCATGGAGTCGGCCTCAGCATCGGTGGAGAGGGTCGGTTGGACCCCGATCATCTGGCGCGGCTGAAACATCTGTGCCAGTGGCTGAACCCAGCCAGTTTTTCCGAACATCTGGCATGGTCCAGCCACGACAGTGCATTCCTGAATGATCTGCTGCCCCTGCCCTATACGCCCGCGACCGTCGTCCGCGTGGCCGATCACATCGACGAGGTGCAATCGGTTCTGGGGCGGCAGATGCTACTGGAAAATCCGTCAAGCTATCTGGCCTTTGACGAGAGCACGATGCCCGAGACCGAGTTTCTGGCAGAAATTACCCGCCGTACCGGCTGTGGGCTGCTCTTGGATGTGAACAATGTCTTTGTTTCGGCCACAAACCTGCAAATGGATGCGCGTGCCTATCTGGATGCGTTCCCGGTGGGCGCGGTCGGCGAGATCCATCTTGGCGGCCATCACGAGGATGCCGACGACCACGGTGATCCGCTGCTAATCGACAGCCATGACCACGCTATCGCCGAACCGGTCTGGGATTTGCTGGATGAGACCCTAGCGTGCACCGGCCCGCTGCCGGTCCTAATCGAGCGTGACGACGACATTCCGCCGTGGGCCGAGCTGGAAGCAGAAGCCGCCCGCGCCGGGCACGCCCTGAGCCACCTGCGCAAAGTCGCCGCCGAATGAGCGTCGGTCAGGCCCAGTTCCGCGAGGCGATTTTTGACGCCACCCGCCCTGCGCCAGTTGGGTTAACCGACGGTTTGGGCCGGGTCGCTGGTGCGCGGTTTGACGTTTACCGCAATAATGTGGCGGTAGGTTTGACGGAAGTTCTGCAAACCGGGTTCCCGGTAATCCGAAAACTGCTGGGCGAAGAGAATTTTCAGGCCATCAGCGGCGTGTTCCTGCGCCGCCATCCGCCGACATCGCCGGTGCTGTTTCAATATGGCAGCGATTTCCCTGTCTTTCTGAGGAATTTTGAACCGCTGGCGCATCTGGGCTATCTGCATGATGTGGCCACATTGGAAATGGCGATCCGCCAATCCTATCACGCTGCCGACGCCGTACCGATCCCGGCGGAGCGGCTGGCAGAGATACCAGCAGAACAACTGGGTGACTTACGGCTGGGTTTTGCCCCTGCGCTGCGCGTCTTGCGCTCGCCTTGGCCGCTCTTTGATCTGTGGGCGTATAACGCGCGCGATGGCCACCCCAAGCCACGCCCCGCCTCGCAGGATGTGATGATAACCCGACCCGAATTTGACCCCCTGCCGCATCTGCTGCTCCCCGGTGGAGCGGATTTCATTGAGGCCCTGATGGCAGGGCGCACGTTAGGCGACGCTGCCGAGACAGCGCAGCGCAGCGCCACAGAGTTCGATCTGACGGCAGTTCTGGGGCTGATGCTGGCCGGCAACGCCATCACTTCGGCAGAATATTAGGAGCGCGCAATGACGCATATTTTCAGTATCTACCGTTCGTTGACCGCCACGCTGGAGCGTCAGGACTGGCTGGTTCCCACGCTGGCCCGGATCATATTTGCGGGGGTGCTGTTCTATTACTTCTGGCAATCGGGCGTGTCCAAGATCGCCTTTGATCAGGGGATCGGGGGATGGCTGACGCCGACGGACGGGGCCTTTGCCCAGATATTCCCCAAGGCTGCCGAGGCTGTTCTGTATGACGTCGACCAGATGACATTCCTGCAAAAGGTGATTGCCGTGGCCGGTGGCTGGGCCGAAATCCTGCTGCCGCTGCTGATCGTGGTTGGTCTGATGACGCGATTGGCGGCGATTGGTATGATCGGCTTCGTGATCGTGCAGTCGCTCACCGATGTCTTTGCCCACGGGGTCAAGCTCGGAATGGCGGCCAACGATGCGTGGTTTGACCGCTATTCGGACGGCCTGCTGATGGATCAGCGGGCGTTCTGGCTGTTTTTGTTGATCGTATTGGTGATCCAAGGTGCGGGACCGCTATCGCTGGACCGGGTGCTGGTGCGCCGCACAACCACGGCCTAGCCGCGCAGCGCCGCCTGAACATCTGCCCCCCAGCCCAGATAGAGCGTGCCATCCACGTCAATCAGGGGTCGTTTCATCAATGCCGGGTACCGCGCGAGCAAATCCAACGACGGTTCTTCACGCTCGGTTGCACTCAGACCGCGCCATGTGGTTGAACGTGTGTTGAGCAAAGCGGCGCCAAATTGGGCATGAGCCGCAGCCAGAACATCGGGCGGAACGCCATCCGCGCGGACATCTTTCAGAACCGCATCAGGCAATGCTTTCAATACCTTGCGGCATGTATCACAGGTTTTCAGCCCATAGAGTTTCATCTGATCGTCCTCTGATTTTCGCACTTCCTAATGCAGTGACAACAAAACTTCACGCTGTTTTACTTGATTTTTGCGAAGTGCATGCAATCATTCATACCGCAGTGGGGGCTAAATTACCCGTGCGCGCTGATTGCGCCCGAACCCTCCTGCATGGCCCGGCATCACCTCCGGGATGACGACAAGAAGGAGAAGCGGAATGCCAACTGGCACCGTGAAATGGTTCAACACCACCAAAGGTTACGGGTTCATTGCACCCGATGAAGGCGGCAAGGATGTGTTTGTACATATCTCGGCCGTAGAACAATCCGGGCTGACCGGTCTGGCAGACAATCAGAAGGTCTCGTACGACCTTCAGGCGGGCCGCGACGGACGAGAGATGGCGTCGGATATTAAACCGCTCTAGGTTCTGATCCCCCCGTTCACGGGGGACAAGAATACCCTCGCACCCCGCGCAGTTTATGCGCCGGGGGCATGGATGATCTATCGCCTCAGCGACCGGCAGGCAGATGCGGACAAGCGCCCCAAAGCCAGCCAAACAGCAAAGGGCGCACCCGTCGGCACGCCCCTTGTGATCCGCGCCGGTTGTAGCTGCCGCGCGGGATGGTTGGTTGTATGAGTTACGAGCAGCCCTTGGTGCCGACGGGGCAATGGGTGCGTGCCGAATAGTGACGTTTTTTCGCGCGGCGCGGATGCTTCATCACTTGCTGGTAGGAAACGCTGGTCGTCGGCTGGCCACAGCAGATTACACCGTTCAGCACGATGGGCTGCAGGCCCGCCGGGCAGTAGTTCACGTTGGTCGCATACGGGTAGAGCGTCGGACCGTCAGCAGCGGCGGGCGAGGCCGCGAGGAAAGCCAGGGCAAGGCCCGTGGAAAGTGTTGGCAGGAGGCGCATGTCTGTCCCTCATTATGTTGTTGGTATCGCACAGGTGTTCACTATGCATGGTATACGAGCAGGTGCGCCTGTCAATTTCTTTGGGCAAAACAGTGCGTTCTTTGCGGTGGTTTCAGTCCCGGCGCAGCAGTTTGCGCGCCAGAAGCCATGAAACCGGGGCTGCGGCCACGAACCCCACCAGCGCCGCGCCCAGCAGGACGGGCACGCTGGCATGGCCCATCACCAGCGCCGCGATGATGCCGATCCCGGCCAAAGTCGCGCCGATGAAGAGGTGTAAAACAGTGATCAGCCAGCCCATTGGTGCCTCCTGTGGTGGTGGTGGAGGGGGGTATGGCATGGGACAGGTTGTCGGGCTTTGATCTGGGTCAGGTGAGACGGGTTTTTGCGCTTGTATAAACCGCACCGCCCGCCCCAACCACCCGCGCCCGCCCCGTGGGGGCGGTTCAGGCGCTGCCAAATCGGAGATTTGGCAGTTCGATTCTATATCTATTGCATGATAATCTTTGACTGCAACCCTGGCACAAAAACTGAAATTGGGTTATCTGAAGTGTCTGCCTCCAAGGCTTGACGAGCTTGAGCACTTAAATCTGCAATGAACGTGGGCATCTTTGCAATTAAATCATATTTGTCTTCTTCGTCGATTATTACTGTGCGATTTTGCGCCACGTCGAATGGTAGACGATCAATCTTCCTCATAATTTGTACCGTCGGCTTTCTCAGCATATGGCGTACAGCTAATTCATAAAAAACGTTTGGATTGTGGAATGAAAGGTCAGCCACTACCAATCTGGAATGAACCAAATATTCAATAATCTGTTTAGTAATTAGCCCTGGAGATTCGATCTCGTCGGCCCGGACCAATTTCAGTTTAGAAAACTTTAAAGCGGGCTCGACAATAGAAGTAGCGAACATGTCAGCATGTTTTCGCTCGGGTGAACCCGGTTGCCCGATCGGCGTTATATAGAAACAACTGGCCTCGTAACTGGCATGGGTGGACGTTATCATAGTGGCGGCAGGTGAAACGGTAGTACTCAGAGAGTCCTGTAAATCACCTTGCAGGTTACTCGAACCTGAAGTAGCTGGAAGTTCATCGAGTCTTGCGTCGACAGTTATGACACGCTCTGCACCCGACAGTGTCTTTAGTAGCCCAACGTCACGCAAGTTGACGATTAACGTATCTACAGCTTCGTTGGCTGAACCGTCAGCAACTCCAAATTCCTTGATTCGATCTTCGAGGACCGCAGATGCAGGTAATTTATTTCCAATTAAAGATTCATACACTCCCTTGAAGGGAGTAACGCCTAGTATGGCTAAATCTATTCTTGCGCGCTCTTTCTCTCGTGCTGCGATTTGTTCTGAAACAACCTTGAGACCATCAGAAGTTAGTGAAATTTCTTCTGCTTTATAGCTACCGGTCGTCAAACCATATTTGCCAGAGTTTGTGATCATCATTCGGCTTGGGCCACTATCAGGGCTTTTGCCCATCTGATCAAATAGAGTTAATCGTTTCACGGCTTGCCCACCGCCGACGTCAAACACCGCATGAGCAAATTCTTCTGCGTCGACGAATGTTGATGCGGGAAAGTTGCGTACTGTCCTTCCCTTCTTTGCTGACTTCACACCTTTAACCATAAGCAGCATCCTCCAATACTAGGAAGGTACCGCCTCACCCGTCCATCTTCAAGTAAAGTGCGCCCCATCCCACCGGGGTGCGGCCGCAATCACCCACGCCAATCGCTTACCCGCACTGCGCGCAAAAACCGGACAGCTTTAGCTGTCCATTTTTAGCGCGCTGATAAACGCTTCCTGCGGGATATCCACCTTGCCGAACTGGCGCATCTTTTTCTTACCGGCCTTCTGCTTTTCCAGCAGCTTCTTTTTCCGCGTCGCGTCGCCGCCATAGCATTTGGCCGTCACGTCCTTGCGCATCGCCGACAGGGTTTCGCGCGCGATCACCTTGCCGCCAATCGCGGCCTGAATCGGGATTTTGAACATGTGGCGGGGGATCAGGTCCTTTAGCTTTTCGACCATCGCGCGACCGCGCATCTCGGCCCGGTCGCGGTGGACCATCATCGACAGCGCATCAACCGGTTCGTCATTCACGAGGATCGACATCTTGACCAGATTATCCTCGCGGTAGCCGACCATCTGATAGTCGAATGACGCATAGCCCTTGGTCACTGATTTCAGGCGATCGTAGAAATCGAACACCACTTCGTTGAGCGGCAGATCATAGACCACCATCGCGCGCGACCCGGCATAGGTCAGGTCCATCTGGATGCCGCGGCGGTCCTGACACAGCTTTAGCACGTCACCGAGGTAATCGTCGGGCACAAGGATGGTCGCCTTGATCCGCGGTTCTTCCAGATGGTCGACGGTGCTCATGTCCGGCATGTCGGCGGGATTGTGCAGCGGCGCCATCGTCCCGTCTTTCATGTAGATGTTGTAGATCACGCTTGGCGCTGTGGTGATCAGTTCGATGTCATATTCGCGCTCGATCCGGTCGCGGATCACCTCTAGGTGCAGGAGGCCGAGGAAACCGCAGCGAAAGCCGAACCCGAGGGCGGCGGAGGTTTCCATCTCGTAGCTGAAACTGGCATCGTTCAGCGCCAGCTTTTCGATCGCGTCGCGCAGGTCCTCGAATTCGGCACTGTCGACGGGAAAGAGACCACAGAACACCACCGGTACAGAAGGTTTGAACCCCGGCAGCGGTTTCTCGCACGGGGCCTTGTCCAGCGTGATGGTGTCGCCCACCTTGGTATCGCGGACCTGTTTGATCGACGCGGTGATAAATCCGATCTCGCCGGGGCCCAAGGCCTCGACCGTGGTCATGGCGGGGCGAAAGACGCCGATGCGGTCAACCTGATGCACAGAACCGTTCTGCATCATGCGGACGCGGTCACCCTTTTTCAGCTTGCCATCCATGATCCGCACCAGAACGATCACCCCGAGATAGGCGTCATACCAGCTGTCGACCAGCATTGCCTTGAGCGGGGCATCAATATCGCCCTTTGGGGCTGGCAGATGGGCGATGATCGCCTCAAGCGTTTCGGTGATGCCTTGACCCGTCTTGGCGCTGACCCGGATCGCGCCGCTGGCGTCGATCCCAATCACGTCCTCGATCTGTTCCGCGACGCGGTCACAATCGGTGGCAGGCAGGTCGATCTTGTTCAGGACCGGCACGATCTCGTGGTCGGCATCAATCGCGTGATAGACGTTGGCCAGCGTCTGCGCCTCGACCCCTTGGGTGCTGTCGACGACCAGTAGCGACCCCTCGACCGCGCGCATCGACCGGCTGACCTCGTAGGCGAAGTCGACATGGCCGGGCGTGTCGATCAGGTTCAGGACGTATTCCTCGCCGTTCTCGGCGGTATAGTTGATCCGCACGGTCTGGGCCTTGATCGTGATGCCGCGCTCACGCTCGATATCCATGCTGTCGAGCATTTGCTCTTTCATGTCCCGCGCGGCAACCGTGTTGGTCTGCTGGATCAGGCGATCAGCAAGCGTGGATTTCCCGTGGTCGATATGCGCCACGATCGAGAAATTGCGGATATGTGCGAGGTCTGTCATGGATTGGGATATGTATGGGAAATAAGGGTTGGTCAAGGTGGGATAGCGGGCGCGCACCCTTCGGCGCGGACCTGCATCGCAAATGCCATTTTCTGCGCGATGGCGCTGCGCGCAGCAGACCGATCACAATGCCCGGTGCCGGTTCCCACCCCCGCGGCCATTTAACCGCGCCCACTGACAGAAATGCCATCTGATTCATGTTGTGAATTGAAAAATCCGCTTTGATCAGGCAATGATCGCTGCAACATGCAACTTCATCGGGGATCAACCCCGGGGCGAGCAGGCAAGACGAGGCAAAAGCGATGAAAAACATCCTGATTATGGGATTGATATTGGCATTGGCCGGATGCGGTGGCGTGCACAGGTTCAAATCCAAACCCCAGAACACATCGACACGCGTGGCACAGCCCGCTCGTTTGGTGATTCCCAGTACCACACCACGTGCCCATGGCCCATTGAGCCAAGCGTGCCTGGCATCAGATCGAAAGGCGCGCTCGCCAGAGCGGTGCGGCTGTATTCAGGCGGTCGCGGATCAGTCGCTGTCGGGCACGCAGCAGCGCCGCGCCGCCACATTCTACAGCGACCCGCAAAAGGCGCAGGACGTCCGCATGTCCGACCGCGCCAGCGATGAGCTATTCTGGGAGACCTACGTGGAATATGCCACCCGAGCCAAGAAAATCTGTAGCTGACAGCGGGCAGTTTGGGGCACGGACCCGCCCCTTTCATCTTTTCACAAATACCTCTGCGCGGCGGGTGCGGCTACCCTTGCATGCTGTCACCGCGCGAAAACCCGACAATCGCCTGTACCAGACAATCCAGCGTGTCCGTAACCGGCCCTGCACTGTCCAGCGCATCGGTCATCAACGATAATTCGGTGCACGCCACCAGCAGATGGTTCGCGCCTTGCGCCCGCAGGGCCGCACCGCAGGCTGCCAGCCGCGGTTTCAAACCGGCGATGTCTTCCCCGGCCTTGACCGCGCGGATGATGGCCAGCAATTCCGCCTCATCCTCCAGCCACACTGGTGCCAGCCCGTGGGCGGCAAACGGCGCATCGAATACGCCTGTCAAATGCGTCGCGGGCGAAGCGAGCATGCCGATCCGGGTTGCGCCTCCGGCTTGCAGCGTTTCTGCCGACAGTGCCAGCATATCCAGAAAGGGCAGTTCGCTGGCCGAGCGCACGGTATCCGCATAGTGGTGTGCGGTGTTGCAGGGCATCGCCAGTGCCGCTGCACCCGCTGCCTGCAAATCCCGCGCCATCTGTGCCAAAACCGGGCCGGGGTCCTGCCCTCGCCCCTCGATCAGAGCCGCGATACGGCTGGGAACCTGCGGGTTCTGATGCACGATCAGTGGGATATGATCGCCGTCATCGCGTGCGGGGACAGCCTCCAACACCTTTTGCATCAGCAGGATGGTCGCCTCCGGCCCCATCCCGCCCAGAATGCCGACCGGTCTCATTTTGGCACGTCAAAGCAATGGGTGTAGCCCGTCAGGCCAATCGCGCCGCCAGTGTGCAGGAAAACGATGTTCTCACCCTTCTTGAAATGCCCCTTGCGGATCAGATCAATCAGACCGGCACCACCTTTGGCCGAATAAACCGGATCAAGCAGGATCGCCTCGGTGCGCGCGAACATGTCAATCGCTTCGAGCGTGTCCTCGGCGGGCATACCATAGCCGGGGCCGACGTAATCGGTATTGGCGACGACATCTTCGCGCGCAACAACACCGGGGCAGCCCAGCTTCTCGGCGGTTTTCACAGCAAGGTTATAGACGTTCTCTTCCTGTTTGGCCTTTGGTGCGCGCACTCCGATTCCCAGCAGCGGGATGTTCGCGTTCATGGCGCGCAACCCGGTGATCAGCCCTGCCTGTGTGCCGGCGCTGCCGGTGGCGTGGACGATGTGATCGACATTCAGACCAGTGGTCACGAACTGGTTGAGCATCTCCAGCGCACAGTTGACATAGCCCAGCGCGCCCGTCGGGTTCGACCCGCCTCCGGGGATCGTATAGACGTTCTTGCCCTCCGCCCGCATCTTGTCGGCGACAGCCTCCATCTCGGCATTCATGTCCAGATCGGGGCCGCGATGCTCGATTGTGGCGCCGTGCAGGTGGTCCAGCAGGACGTTGCCGTTATACTTGTAATTCTCATGGTTATAGCCGGTCCGATCCTCCAGCAGGATATGACAGGCAAGGCCCAGCTTGGCCGCCGCCGCCGCGGTCTGGCGCGCGTGGTTGGATTGCGTGGCCCCTTGGGTCATCACCATCTCAGCACCCTGCGCCAGCGCCTCTGCCATCAGCCATTCCAGCTTGCGGGTCTTGTTGCCCCCGGTGCTGAGCCCTGTGCAATCGTCCCGCTTGATCCAGATTTCCGGACCGCCCAACGCCGCGCTGAGACGCGGCATATGTTCCAACGGGGTGGGCAGATGCGCAAGAGAGACACGGGGAAATTGGGCGAGGTTCATGCTGTTATCCTTATGAATTCATTGTTCGTTGCGACGGTGCTTGCGCAGCACACCGCAGATCGGCAGAGCGCGCATGCCCTTCCATCCGCTCGGCCCGGCTGATGCTGGCCGTGACCCTCGCCAGATCGTCCTGTACCGGGCCGCTTACTCGCTGCCAAGTGACGGTCTTGAGGAATTTGTGCACCGACAGCCCCCCTGTATACCGCGCCGCGCCGCTGGTGGGTAGGACATGGTTCGGTCCCGCGGCCTTGTCCCCAAAGGCCACGGTGGTCTCCGCCCCCAGAAAGAGCGATCCATAGGCCAGCAGCCGCGAGCGCCACCAATCAAGGTCGGCGGCCTGCACATGCAGGTGTTCCGGCGCTTTTGCGTCGGCATAGGCGGCCATCGCTTCGCGGTCCTCACACAGCACCACCTCTCCCAGATCAGCCCAGGCCGTGCGCGCCGCACTTTGGTTCGGCTCTGGCAGATCAGCGATCAGATCGGACATACGTGCCAGAACGGCCTCTGCCAGTGGGCGGTGAGTCGTCGCCATCCAGACAGGGCTGTTGGTCCCATGCTCGGCCTGCCCCACGAGGTCCATCGCCACGAGGTCCGCATCGGCCGTTTCGTCCGCCAGAACCAGGCTGTCGGTCGGCCCGGCAAACATGTCGATCCCGATCGGACCGAACAGCTGCCGCTTGGCCTCGGCGACATAGGCGTTGCCCGGCCCGACAAGGATATCTGCGGCAGGTGCGCCAAACAGGCCAAACGCCATCGCGGCCAGACCCTGCACTCCACCGATGGTCAGAATGCGCGTCGCACCAGCCAGGTCCATCGCACACAGCATCGCGTCGGGGATACCCGCCGCGCCGTTGGGCGGCGAACAGGCGGTGATATCCGGCACGCCCGCCTCGCGCGCGGTGGCGATGCTCATCAATGCGCTGGCGATATGGGTATAGCGCCCGCCCGGCACATAGCAGCCCGCCGCCTGCAGCGGTATTTGCTTTTGCCCGGCGAACAGGCCGGGGCGCAACTCGATCTCCATATCATGTGCCGTGGCCCGCTGGGCAGCTGCGAACCGGCTGATATTGTCATGTGCCCAGACGATATCAGCCTTCAGCGTATCAGGGACCCGCGCAATCGCCGCGTCAATCTGCGTCTGTGGCACCATGACCTCGCCCTGCCAGCCATCAAGACTGCGGGCATATTCCAGCGCCACCTGTGCACCGCCTGCGCGCAGCCGTGCCAGCATGATCGCAACGGTATCGCCGATATCTGCCGCCGTCGTTGGCGGCTCTCCTGTGGCGGTCTTGAGCAAGGTAATAGGCATGGACAAATCTCCTCACCGCTCAGTCCTGCGCCTCGCACGGTCGCCGTGCAAGCCTGACGCGCCACGCTGGCATAGGTTTTTCAAGGCGCTGAAACGCCACTTCGGAATTCTCGAATGACGCGCTTTCATCTTTCTGAAAATACCTGTTCGCACCGTGCACCGGGCGCTACACCCGATCAGAGCGCCGCGCCAAGCCTCCGGATGCATCGCTCGATCAGATCGAGCACGCCGTCGAAATCGCGCGTGTAATAGGGATCCGGCACATGATCCATGCCCGCGCCGGGGGCATAATCGGTCAGCACCCGCACCGGTGCGCCGGCACCGGAGGGACGCAGCTCCTCCAGCGCGGCCCGGTTATCTTGGTCCATTGCCACGATCAGGTCGAAGCGGTCGAAATCTGCAGATACCACCTGTCGCGCCCGCAGCCCACTCAGGTCATAGCCGCGCGCCCGTGCGGCTGCCTGCATCGGCGCATAGGGTGGTTCGCCCACATGCCAGCCCCCCGTTCCCGCGCTGTCGACCTGAAGGTCCGGCAACACGACCCGCGCTACCGCCTCGGCTGTGGGCGAACGACAGATGTTGCCGAGACAGACAAATAGGATACGATTGCTCATAGCCGCGCAGACTAGAGCATCAAATGACCCCCGAAAAGATCGTGATCCTTACCGGTGCCGGCATTTCCGCCGAAAGCGGGCTCAGCACCTTTCGGGATGCGGGCGGCCTTTGGGCGCAACACCGGGTCGAGGACGTGGCCACCCCGGAGGCCTACCAACGCGATCCCACCCTCGTCCATGCGTTCTATAACGCCCGCCGCACCCGCGCAGCAGAGGCTGAGCCGAACGCCGCACATATTGCACTGGCCCGGCTTGAGGCGAAACATCCTGGTGACGTGCTGATCATCACCCAGAATGTCGATGACCTGCATGCGCGGGCAGGCAGCCGTAATCTGGTGCATATGCATGGCCGCCTGATGGGCGCGCTCTGCCATGCCTGCCAGCACCGGTGGCCCGCCCCGCGCGAAATGCGCGCTACCGATCCGTGCCCTGCCTGTAACGCGGCGCAGACCCGTCCTGATATCGTCTGGTTCGGAGAGGTGCCCTATGGCGCAGAGATCATCGACCCCGCCCTGTCAGCCGCTGATCTCTTTGTCGCGATCGGCACATCGGGCAATGTCTATCCCGCTGCGGCCTATGCGCAGCACACGGCGCGGCTGGGCGCACATACGGTGCAGATCAATCTGGAAGCCGCGAGCAATGCTCGTGATTTTGCCGAAAGCCACTTTGGCCCCGCAACGGACGTCGTGCCAAAATGGGTCGAGAGCATTCTGCGCCGATGAGGTCCGCAAACGAAAACAGCCCGCCGATTACCGGCAGGCTGCAAAAATTCGTCCGGATGGGTCGGCTCAGGCTTCGAGAACTGCGGCAGCAGCCGTGCTGCTGAGCTTGGCAATCTCTTTTTTCACCTTCAGCGCGGCGGGGGACAGTTCAACATCCTTCGCCTTGGCCAGATAGGCGTCCAGCCCGCCCCGGTGATCGACACTGCGCAAAGCTGCGGCAGAGATGCGCAGTTTGATGCCGCGGCCCAGAGCCTCGGATTGCAGAGTCACATCATTCAGGTTCGGCAAATACCGACGCTTGGTCTTGTTGTTGGCGTGGCTGGAGTTGTTGCCAACCATCGGGCCTTTTCCGGTCAGTTCGCAGCGGCGCGACATGGGATCATCCTCATCTTTTCATGAGGGCCTTGGCGGCCCGTCTCTAAACAGTCTCAAAACAAACGAACGCCGCCACTGGCAGCGTCCTGAATTCCGTTGGCGGTGGATAGGCGGAATCAGGGGGGCCGTCAAGGGGCGCGGCGCGGAATTGCCAACGCTGCGCCAGAACGGTCTTCATATCTTCCCTCCCACGCAGACCGCTTCGCCCGTAGGCAGTGGACGAGGACACATTCAGCCAGAGGATGCAAGAGAACCTGCTGCTTCTTCTTGCTGCAAATATCCCGGGGAGTTCGAGGGGCAGCGCCCCTCATTCCGCGTTCTCCCCCAAAAACCCACCTGACTGACGTGCCCAGAGGGCCGCATAGACACCATCACGCGCCAACAGGACGTCATGGGTGCCATCCTCGACGATACGCCCCGCATCCATCACCACGATCCGATCCATCTGGGCAATTGTGCTCAGACGGTGAGCGATGGCGATGACCGTCTTGCCCTTCATCAAATCAAAGAGCGTGTCCTGAATCGCGGCCTCCACTTCACTGTCGAGCGCCGAAGTCGCCTCGTCCAGCACCAGAATCGGTGCGTCCTTGAGGATCACCCGCGCCAGCGACACACGCTGACGCTGCCCCCCGGACAGCTTCACGCCACGTTCGCCAACTTGTGCGTCGTAGCCCGCCCGCCCCTCGGCGTCGCGCAGGTCCATGATGAACGCATGCGCCTCGGCCTGTTTGGCCGCCGCGACCATCGCGGCCTCGTCCGCCTGCGCACGCCCATAGAGGATGTTGGCCCGGATCGAGCGGTGCAACAGGGCGCTGTCCTGACTGACCATGCCGATTGCCTGACGCAGGGATGTCTGGCGCACAGTTGCCACGTCCTGCTCGTCGATCAGGATCTGCCCGGCTTCGGCATCGCGCATCCGCAAGAGCAGGTTCACGAGGCTGGATTTCCCCGCGCCCGACCGGCCCACCAGTCCGACCTTCTGGCCCGGCGAGATGGTCAGGTCGATCCCGTTCAACCCGCCACGCCCGCGCCCGTAATGATGCGTCACGCCGCGAAACTCGATCTTTGCGGCGTCCACCTTCAACGTCGGCGCGTCGGGCTGATCAACCACGTCATGCGGCACGGCGACAGAGCGAAGCCCCTCACGAATGACGCCGGCATGCTCGAAAAGGCGGATCACCACCCACATGATCCAGCCCGACATACCATTCAGCCGGATGGTCAGCGCTATCGCGGCAGACACCTCGCCGACAGAAATCGCACCATCCGACCAGAGCCAGATCGCCGGGGTCAGCATGCCGACGATCAGCACGCCGTTGATGATGTTGAGGCCAAAGCTGAGTTCGGTCATCAACCGCAGGAACCGCTGGAATCGCAGCCGCAACCGGCGCATGGCCGACAGCACATACCGTTCTTCGGTGCCTTCATCAGCAAAGAGCTTGATCGTCTCGATGTTGGAATAGGCATCCACCACCCGCGCAGTCACGGTCGAACGCGCGTCGGACCATTTTTCCGACGCCACGGCCACCCGCCGCGCGATATAACGCACATAAAGCGCAAAGATCAGCGCCCAGAGCAGCAGCGGCACCGCCAGAATCGGATGCACGCCCGCAAGAATCACCGCCGCGCCCAACACATAGGTCAGCGAATACCATACACCCTCGAACGCCATATAGGTGCCGTCCTCGACTGCCTCGCCCAATTGCATCACCCGATTGCTCAACCTGCCGGCGAATTCGTTCTGGAAATACCCGGTACTTTGCCCCAGCAGGTGTTTGTGCGCGCGCCAACGGACCTGTTCCTGCATGTTGCTGGCCAACATCTGTTCCAGCAGCAGGTGATTCAGCGCGATCATCACCGGCCGCAGCGTCATGATGAACACCGCCGCCACGATCAATTCGGCCCCGTGGCGCGCCATCAGGCCCCCCGGCTCAGTCGCACCCAGCAGGTCGATCACGCGCCCGGAGTAAAAGATCAGCCCGGTTTCGACCAAGGCCACGATGATGCCACTGATTGCCAGAACGGCCAGCCATTTGCGAAACGGATGGTAATGGGATTTCAGATAGGCCCACAGCGTTGCGGGCGGAGTTGCATCCTCAAAGAATGCAAACGGGTCGATAAGGTTTTCGAATTTCTTGAACATGACGTACGCCTGAAAATAGCGTTGAAAATAGACACTCTACGTGCGTGAAGCGGAGCCGGTGACAGCCGCCGCAACAGGGCTGGCTGCCTCAAGAGGCTCGGTGCCAGATCCCTTTGTACATAGAGTATCCTCCGTCATGTCAGGCGCTCAAACACGCGATACTGACGTAGGGTTAGCCTAGGCGCGCCGATCTGTCACGTCTATGCGCGGCCAATCTGTTCCAGCAGTTGCGCGGCGGCCACAGAGGGGGTGATGCGTCCTTCGCCGACCTGTGCCCCCAATCTCTCCAGCGCCGCGCGTGCCTCATCGCTGCGCAATTGCGCCAACAGGCCCTGCCGCACTTCTTCCTCGAACCAGTAGCGCGCCTGCCCTGCGCGTCGCGCGCCCCAATGCCCATGCTCGCGCCGCCAGTCGGTCAGTGCGCGCATCTCGTCCCAGAGCTTGGCAAATCCGGTCTCTTGTAACGCGGACACCATCAGCGCCTTGGGAAAGCCTTTGGGATCCTGCGGACGTTTGCGCAACAGACGCAGCGCGCCGGAATAATCTGAACAGGTTCGGGTCGCGGCCGCCTTCAGATCGCCATCGGCCTTGTTGACCACGATGAGGTCGGCGATCTCCATGATCCCGCGTTTGACACCCTGCAATTCGTCGCCACCCGCCGGGGCCAGCAACAGCAGGAAGAGGTCCGACATCTCTGCCACCACTGTTTCGGACTGGCCGACGCCCACTGTCTCGATCAGCACCGCGTCAAAACCCGCCGCCTCGCACAGCGCAACCGCCTCTCGCGAACGCCGTGCGACCCCGCCCAGATGGGTCTGGCTGGGTGATGGACGGATAAAGGCGTTGGGATCACGGCTGAGCCGTTCCATCCGCGTTTTGTCCCCGAGGATCGAGCCGCCAGAGCGTGTGGAACTGGGATCGACCGCCAACACCGCGACCTTCAGATCCTGCGCGGTCAGCATACCGCCGAAACCTTCGATAAATGTAGATTTTCCTACTCCCGGCGTGCCCGACAGGCCAACGCGGATCGCTTCGCGCCCACCGCCGCGCAACAGTTCCAGCAATTCAGCGGCCTGATCGCGGTGATCGGCGCGGCTGCTTTCGACCAGCGTGATCGCGCGGGCGAGCGCACGCCTGTCGCAGCGCGATACCTTGTCCGCCAGTTCCGAAATATCCATGAACGCTGCCTGCCCGTTGGTATTGTTTCACTCTGGCACTACATGCCTTGGCAGGCGGGCGGTTGTCCAGACGCGTTGCCGCCGCCCTAACGCCCGAGGAGACATCATGCGCCGTATCATCGCCATCCTTGCCGCCGCGCTGCTGACCATTGGCCCCGCCCTGTCCGGGCCGCCCGTACCCGGCGATACCGCCGCGCGGTATGATGTGCGGCTGCTGGGGATAAAGCTGGGCGAAATGACGCTGGCGGGACGGATCAGCGGCGGCACCTATGTGATCGAGATCGGCGTTTTCCACCAGCGGTGTGGCCGGGGCAGTGACGCGCGCATCTTTTGACCTGAAATCGCGTGGGCGGGTAACCGACAGCCGATTCATCCCCCAGCGATACGACGAACAGATCGACACGGGCAGCCGCCAGTCGACGGCCCAACTGCGCTACTCCGGGGGAGTGCCACGCATCACCGGGGGGACGCTTGCCTCGGCAGAGCCTGATCCGGGCGAGACCACGCTGGACCCGGCACGCGAGGGCGGCACGCTGGATCCGCTGACGGCGATGTTTGCGGCCCTGCACGATCAGCCGCGCGCGGCACTGTGCCAGACTGATGTTGTCATCTTTGACGGTGCGCGTCGCTCTGCAATTCGCACCACTGCGCGCAGCGACATTGGCGACGAGGTGATCTGCACCGGGGCCTATACCCGCCTTGCCGGGTTTTCCGCGTCCGAACTGAAGCGCCAGACAGTTTATCCCTACACGATCCGCTTTGTCCCTGGCGGCGATGGCCGGATGCAGGCGCGTCAACTGACGGTGCGCTCCACCTATGGCAAAGCCGAGCTTTTGCGCCGATAACGCTGGGTATGACTGCAGACCTGCCGATCCATGACGCCCTCCCTGCGCTGATCGCCGCGATCCGTGCGCGCGGTCGCGCGGTTCTACAGGCCCCCCCGGCGCGGGTAAGACGACAGTGGTGCCACTGGCATTGCTGGACGCTGGAGTTGTGCAGGACCGTATCGTGATGCTGGAGCCGCGCCGTCTGGCGGCGCGCGCCGCTGCCGAACGCATGGCCGAAACGCTGGGCGAGCCAGTCGGACAGACGGTCGGCTACCGCGTGCGCGGTGAGGCGCAGATCAGCGGCGCCACCCGTATCGAGGTCGTGACCGAAGGCATCCTGACACGCCGCCTGCAATCGCAACCTGACCTGCCGGGCGTGGGTGCTGTGATCTTTGACGAATTTCACGAACGCTCGCTCAATGCCGATCTGGGCCTTGCGCTCTGCCTCGAAGTCGCGGGCGCGCTGCGTGAGGACCTGATCCTGATCGCCATGTCCGCCACGCTGGATGCCGGGCCGGTCGCGGCGCTGATGGATGATGCCCCGATGATCACCTCTGAGGGTCGCAGTTATCCGGTCGATATCCGTTGGCTGGACCGCCCCCTGCCCAAGAAATCCCGGCTCGAGCCTGCAATGGCCGATCTGATCTGTACCGCGCTGGAGGCTGGCGAAGGTGGCCTGCTGGCATTTCTGCCCGGCGAGGGCGAAATTCGCCGCACAGCCGGATTGCTGTCGTCGCGCGTACCCGCCGATTGCCAAATCCGCCCGCTCTATGGCGCAATGCCCTTTGCCGAGCAGCGCGCCGCCATCGCGCCCAGCAAAGGGGGACGCAAACTGGTGCTGGCCACGTCGATTGCCGAAACATCGCTGACCATCGAGGATATTCGCATCGTGGTTGATAGTGGGCGGTCACGTCGCGCGCGATTCGATCCCGGCTCTGGCATGGCCCGGCTGGTGACCGATCCCGTCAGCCGCGCCGAGGCGACACAGCGCACGGGCCGCGCAGGGCGCGTCGCACCGGGTACGGCGTACCGGCTATGGACCCGCGGCGAGCAAGGCGCGTTGCCTGCTTTTCCACCTGCCGAGATCGAGGCGGCAGATCTGGCCCCATTGGCGCTGGAACTGGCGATGTGGGGCGCGGCACCGGATCAGCTGCCGCTGCTGACCCAGCCCAATCCCGGCAGCTATGCCGAGGCGCGCGCGTTGCTGTCGATGTTGGGCGCGTTGGACGATACCGGTCGGATCACCGATCACGGCCGGGCGCTGGTCGCCCTGCCCCTGCATCCACGGCTGGCGCATATGCTCACGCTGGCCGGGCCGGATGCCGCACCCCTCGCCGCCCTGCTGGCGGATCGCGATCCACTGCCACGCGCGGCCCCCAGCGATCTGGCACTGCGTCTGACCGCGATCCGCGATCCGCAGGCGTGCCTGCCCCATGAGCCGAACCGCGCGGCCCTCGCGCGTATCCGCCAAGAGGCCAAGCGGCTGGCGCGCGCGGCCAAAAGCACCCGCAAAGAGGCGATGAGCGATGCCGAAATGGCCGCCCTCGCCTACCCCGATCGCATCGGCCTGCGCCGCCCCGGTGATGCCCCGCGTTATATCCTGTCAGGCGGCAAGGGCGCGGTGCTGCCCGATGACGACACGTTGGCAGGGACCCGGCTGATCGTCGCCACGGATCTGGACGGCGATCCACGAGAGGCACGCATCCGGCAAGCGATTGCGATCAGCGAAGGCGAATTGCGTGCGCTTTATGCGGATCAGATCAGCTGGCAAGACACCTGCCACTGGTCGCGCCGCGAACGTCGGGTGATCGCGCGCCGACAGGAACGTTTTGGCGCGCTGGTGCTGGATGACCGCATCTGGAAAGACGCGCCGACGGATGCCATCGCGCGCGGCATGCTGGACGGCGTGGGCGATCTGGGCCTGAACTGGAGCGATGCCGCCAGCCGTTTCGCCGCGCGGGTCACATTGGTGCACGCAGACCAACCCGACCTGCCCGACATGTCCGACGACGCGCTGATGCAGCGGCTCGATGACTGGCTGCTGCCACATCTCGGCGGCGTCCGAACCGCGCAGGAATGGAAGCGTTTCGATATGCTAGAATCGCTGCGCGCCCAGCTGGACTGGAACCAGATGCAGGCACTGGACCGCGCGGCACCGGCACATTTCACCACACCCTTGGGGCGCAAGATCCCCATCGATTATGCCAGCGATCCGCCCGAAATCAGCCTGCGCCTGCAAGAAATGTTCGGCCAGACCACGCATCCGATCATCGGGCAGACGCCGCTCAAGGTCACGCTGCTGTCACCCGCGCACCGCCCGGTCCAGACCACGACCGACATCCCCGGTTTCTGGGCCAGTTCCTATGCGGATGTGCGCCGCGACATGCGCGGACGATACCCCCGGCACCCGTGGCCAGAAGACCCGACGCAGGCCGACCCGACATTGCGGGCGAAACGGCGAAGCTGACGCTAAAGCGTCCACCCGTTGGTTCTGACACTCCCCCCGGCATCATCTTCTTGCCGAAAATATCCTCGCCGAAGGCAGACCGATTGCGCGGTCGGCGCTGCGGGATCAGGTCCACCACGGCCCGTGATGCTTGCCCTCCTGCCCCAATCGTTCAAACCCGTGATAGCCAAAGAAATCGCGTTGCGCCTGAATGATGTTGGCGGTGCCATAGCCTTGCCGCATGGTGTCGAAAAACGCCAATGCGGCTCCCAGTGCGGGCACTGCATGCCCGCCCGCGATTGCGGCGGCCACCACCTGCCGCAGTGCCGGAATGCAGGTCTCCAGCACCTGCGCCATTTTCGGTGCGAGGATCAGCTGCCCCTCTGCCAGATCGCTGCCGCGAAACGCGTCAGAGATGTCGTCCAGCAGCGCCGAGCGAATGATACAGCCCGCGCGCCAGACTTCGGCGATGCGGGCGAAATCCAGAGACCAGTCATATTCCTGCGATGCCGCCGCAAGGATGCGGAACCCCTGCGCGTAGCCCAGAATACGCGCGGCCAGAAAGGCATCTGCAAGTGTATCGTCGTCCAGATCCAGCGTGCCGCGCGCGCCGCCCAGAATGCGCTCTGCCGCCATGCGCGCGGTTTTCTCCGACGACCAGCTGCGCGCACCCACTGCGGCCTCGATCATGTTGGCAGATTGCCCCAAGCGCACCGCCTCGACGACAGTCCAGCGCCCGGTGCCTTTCTGGCCTGCGGCGTCCTTGATCACGTCGACCATCGGGTGGCCGGTGTCAGGGTCAGTGTGGGCCAGAACCTTGGCCGTGATTTCAATCAGGTAGGATTTCAGCCGCCCCTTATCCCAACGAGCGAACATGTCACTAATCTGTGCAGGGCTGCGCGAGGCACCGTTACGCAAAATCCCGTAGACCTCTGCAATCATTTGCATATCTGCATATTCAATCCCGTTATGCACGGTCTTGACGAAATGCCCGGCCCCGTCCGGGCCAAGGTGGTCCACGCATGGGTCGCCCTCAAACCGGGCGGCGATGGCGCGCAGGATCGGCTTTAGCTGCTGCCAGCTGTGATCTGTGCCGCCAACCATCATCGACGGGCCATGTCGTGCGCCTTTTTCGCCGCCCGAGACGCCCATGCCGACAAAATGCAGATCGTGCTCCGCCATCTTCGCCGCGCGGCGGCGGGTGGCGTGGAAATCGGCATTGCCGCCATCGATGATCGTATCCCCGGCCTCCAGAAGCGGTGTGATGGTGCCGATCATGGCATCCATCGGCGCGCCCGACGGGATCATAAACAGGATTACGCGCGGTGTTTTCAACCGGGCGACGAAGTCTTCCAGCTGGTCCTCTGGATGCAGTTTGTCTGCCAGCGGCCCGGCCTCCTTGACGAAATCGGCAATCCAGTCGCGTTCGCGATTGGTCACCGCCACGTCAAAGCCATGCTCGGCCATGTTCAGCGCCAGCGCGCTGCCCATTGTCCCCAGCCCGTAAATCCCGATCTGCGCGCGCGCCATTCCCGTCCTCTCCCATCGTGCCGGTGTCAGGCTAGGTTGCAGAGCGGGAATTGCAAGCGTGCAAACCAATGGGGCTGCGCAATGAATTTACGCCGGTGATCGGGGCGCTCGTGATCCGGGCCTCAAAGTCCGAGGCAATATCGCACGATAGCCTTCTGAGCATGAAGCCGGTTCTCGGCTTCGTCAAAAATCACCGACTGCGGTCCGTCCATCACGCTGCTGGTCGCCTCTTCTTCGCGGTGTGCGGGCAGACAGTGCATGAACAGCGCATCGGGCTTGGCATGAGCCATCAACGCATCGTTGACCTGATAGGGGCGCAGCATGTTGTGGCGGCGCTCCTTGGCCGATTGCGTGTCATGCATGCTGACCCATGTATCGGTGACGACCAAATCGGCCCCCTCCATCGCCTTGCGCGGGTCACGTTCTATCTGGACCTTGCAACCTGCGCGCCGTGCCATCCCCACGAATTCATCCTCCGGATCGAGCTGGGCCGGTCCGGTGAATGTCAGGTCGAACCCAAACTGGGCCGCGGCGTGCAGGAAAGACGCGCAGACATTGTTACCATCGCCGGACCAGACGACTTTCTTGCCCTTGATTGACCCGCGATGTTCCTCGTAGGTGAGGACATCGGCCATGATCTGGCATGGGTGGGTGCGATCGGTCAGCCCATTGATCACAGGCACATCGGCATATTCAGCCATCTCGATCAGCACAGATTCGTCGAAGGTACGGATCATTATCATGTCCACGTAGCGGCTGAGCACGCGCGCGGTGTCCGCGATCGTTTCGCCGTGGCCGAGTTGCATCTCGGAGCCGGTCAGCAGCATCGTCTGTCCGCCCATTTGCCGCACGCCCACGTCAAAGCTGACACGGGTGCGCGTCGAGGGTTTCTCGAAAATCAGTGCGACCATGTGGCCCGAAAGCGGCTGATCGTCATCGGGCATGCCGCGCGCACGGCCCTTGCGGGCGGTTTTCATCGTGGCGGCATTGTCGATGATCCCCCGCAGTGCGGCCGGATCGGTTTTGTGGATATCAAGAAAATGGTTCATGTATTTGGTCCGTTATTCGGCGAGGGCACCGGAGGGCTGCCTGCCCCCTCGACCCCCCGAGGATATTTTCAGCCGGAAGATGACAAGGTGTCTGCGGCGCGGTCAAGGCGGGTGATCGCCTCAGTGATTTCATCCTGAGTGATGTTGAGCGGGGGGAGCAGGCGCACCACGTTATCCGCTGCGGGGACGATGCAAAGTTCCTGTCCATAGGCGGCGTTGATAACGTCCATGTTGGGTGCCTTGCATTTCAGCCCGAGCATCAGGCCGCTGCCCCGCACCTCTGTAAAGATGTCAGGATGGGAGGCGATGAGGCCTTCGAGTTTTTGTCGCATCTGCCCGGCACGCACGCAGACGCCGTCGAGGAACTCCGGGTCGGCCACGATCTGCATCACGGCGTTGCCCACGGCACAGGCCAGCGGGTTGCCGCCATAGGTCGAGCCGTGGGTGCCCGCCACCATCGCGCTGGCGGCGTCTTCGCGCGCCAGCACCGCGCCGAGGGGAAACCCGCCGCCGATGCCCTTGGCCACCATCATGATATCCGGCTCCACCCCTGCCCATTCATGTGCAAAGAGCCGCCCGGTGCGACCCATGCCGCATTGCACCTCATCGAGGATCAGCAATATCCCGTGTTCGTCACAAAGCGCGCGCAGGTCTTTCATATCCTGATCGGACATCGGACGGATACCGCCCTCTCCCTGGATCGGTTCGATCAGGATCGCGGCCGTGTTTTCCGTGATCGCACCAGTCAGCGCAGCGTGATCGCCCCATGGCAGATGGGTAAAGCCGGGCAGTAGCGGGCCGAAGCCCTTTGTCATTTTTTCCGAACCCGCGGCGGCAATGCCCGCGGCAGAGCGACCGTGGAAAGATCCCTCGAAAGCGATGATTTCTGTACGCTCAGGCATACCCGCGTCGTGAAAATGACGGCGGGCCATCTTGACGGCCAGTTCGCAAGCCTCGGTGCCCGAGTTGGTAAAGAACACCGTATCCGCGAATGTTGCGGCCACCAGCCGGTCCGCCAGTTCCTGTTGGCCGGGGATGTGATAGAGGTTGGAGGTGTGCCATAGCTGCCCGGCCTGCGCTGTCAGCGCCGCCACCAGAGCCGGGTGCGCGTGGCCCAGCACGTTCACCGCAATGCCCGCCGCCAAATCCAGAAAGCGTCGGCCATCTGCCTCGATCAGCCAGCTTCCCTCGCCTTTGACGAAGCTGAGTGGCGCGCGGTTATAGGTGGGCAGAATAGGAGTGATCATGAAAACTTCCTTTGGAATGTCGGGACGCAAAACCAGTGTTCAGTGTCAGGTGCGCTGCGGCAAAGTCAATGAAATCTGGTGAGATATATGCGCAGGAGCGCGAACGAAGCAGTCGGTCAGCTGCGTCGGCGTCGGAGCCCGAGGGGGGCGCAATGGAAAAATCCTGTGCTCATGGCGAATGAGATAAACGGTTTGGCGGTGGCGGTATAGTGAAATCTGACGCGCGGCACGATTTGGCTCTTGCCACTGGCACACAGTCCCCGCAAATGCGCGTGACGATGTTGACACCGCGCCCTCACAATCCGTCCCTGGCGGCCCTTCTGACTCTGCTCGCTGCCGGACTGGCGGCGGGTACGACGCTGCTGGCCAAGGCGCTGGGGACCGGTATGCTAGGCGACTACGTGCTGGGCCCGTCAATGCACGCGTTGCAGATCAGCCACGGGCGGTTTCTCTTTGCCTTTCTGACTATTGGGCTGGCGACGCTCACCTTGCGTCCGCGGCTGGTGCGCCCGGCACTGGGCCTGCATGTCACGCGCTCGGCGCTGGGGTTTGGCGGTGTCACGCTGATGTTCGCGGCGGCGGCGTTCATCCCGTTGTCAGATGCCACGGCGATCAGTTTTCTCAATCCGGTCTTTGGCATGATGCTGGCGATACCGCTCTTGGGAGAGCGGGTCGGGCCGGTGCGCTGGGGCGCGGCGGGGATTGCCTTGGTCGGGGCGGCGATCCTGACCCGCCCCGGCGCAGACACCTTGCAATTGGGGGCGTTGCTGGCGCTGGGGGCCGCTGTGCTGTTGGGCGCGGAACTGATCGCAATCAAGAAGCTGTCAGGGCGCGAGGCACCGATACAGGTGCTGTTGGTAAACAACATGATTGGCCTTTGCATCGCGACCGTCGTGGTCATCGCCGTCTGGCAGGCCCCAACGGCGTCACAGTGGGCGGCGCTGGCAGGGATCGGCGTGCTGATGGCCGGAGCGCAGGCATGTTTCGTCAACGCGATGGCACGCGCCGATGCCAGCTATGTAGCGCCATTTTTCTACGCCGCTCTGGTCTTTGCCGCGTTCTATGACTTCATGTTCTTTGGCGTGCGGCCCGATTTGATCTCGGTCGCGGGCGGTGCGATCATCCTGAGCGGTGCAGGGTTGCTGGCGTGGCGGCAGGCGCGCTTGCGAGCCGCCTAGAGGCAAAAGGTTACGCCTTAAGCCGGTAGCCTCTGTGGAACATCGCCCAGGCCAGCAGACAAATCGCCAATGTCGCGCCACCTGCCACCAATGCACCCAACGCCGGGGCGCTGTCGGATATCCCCAGCACGCTGTAGCGCAGCCCGTCGATCAGGTAAAAGATCGGGTTGAAATGGGTGATTTCCCGCAGCACGGGCGGCAGCGCGTCGACTGAATAAAATGTGCCCGACAAGAAGGCGAGCGGCGTCACGATGAAATTAGTGATCGCCGCCATCTGATCGAACTTGTTGGCATAGATGCCCGCCACCATCCCCAACGCGCCCATCAGCGCAGATCCCAGTACGACATAGCCCAGCGCCATCAGCGGATGCTGTGGCACGATGTTCAGAGTCAGGGCGAGGCCCGCAAAAATCGCCAGCGCCACCACGACACCGCGTCCGATGGCCCCGGCCAGATAACCCAGTACCAGTTCGGCTGCGCTGAGCGGGGGCATCAGCGTATCGACGATGTTCCCCTGCACCTTGCCGATCACGATCGACGAGGATGTATTGGCAAAAGCATTCTGGATAACGGTCATCATCGCGATACCCGGCGCTATGAAGCTGGTAAAATCGACCCCCATCACGTCGCCGCGACGTGGCCCGATGGCGATCGAGAAGATCATCATAAACAAGCCAGCCGTTACCAGTGGTGCCAACAGAGTCTGCGTCCAGACGGAACAGAATCGCATCACCTCTCGTGCGGCCAACGTGCCGAGGCCGCGCCAATTGACCCTGCCAAAGCGGCGTGTGCCCATGGTGGTATGTTGTGTCATGTCTGGCCTTCCTGACGCATGCGATTCGGTGCCTTGTAACTCAGGCTCCAGTGATTAGAATAGGATGCGAGAGAATTACAGGGCGGCGCGCATCGGGCGCGGCCGCCTTTTTGGATAGGAAACGGATATGTCCTGGAGTGACGAGCGCGTAGAGCTGCTGAAAAAGATGTGGGGCGAGGGCCAGTCGGCCAGCCAGATCGCCAAGGAACTGGGCGGCGTGACCCGAAACGCGGTGATCGGCAAGGTGCATCGTCTGGGCCTGTCGAACCGCAATGGCGGTGGTGGTACAGCGCCCGCCACAGAGGCCAAAGCAAAACCGACAGCCAAGCCTGCGGCAAAACCGGCGGCCAAGACAAAGCCAGCGGCCAAACCCGAGGCGCAGCCAGAGCCCGAGAAACCCGCCGCAGCGCCCGTGACCCGGATCAAGCCGATCATCCCCGCCGGTCAGCCGCTGCCGCCGCAGCCATCGACCAACGAAATCGACCCAAAGGCATTGGCCAAAGTCAACGAGATCGAGAAGAAGGCCAAGCGTCTGGGCCTGATGGAGTTGACGTCGCGCACCTGCAAATGGCCGGTGGGCGATCCTGCGACGGATGATTTCTGGTTTTGCGGTCTGCCGGTGCAGGCGGGCAAACCCTATTGCGAGGCGCATGTAGGCGTTGCGTTCCAGCCAATGAGTTCGCGCCGCGACCGTCGCCGTTGAGGGTCTGGGGCATTTATCTGCCCCTACCCGCCCAAGCCTGCGGCCTACGCAACGGTTTTTTTGCAACCAATAGAAACCGCTCTGCGCCGCGGGATTCTCACGATCAGCGCCAGCGCCGCAATCTGCCCTCTTGATCTGGCTTGCCGTCGTCTGATGGCGATCCTCGAGCAAGAGGCAGCGGCGCATTCACTAATCGAAGAGTTTGAACAACTCCTTCATCACCTCTTTTTCGACCTCTTTTTTGATCGCGTCTTCAACTGATTCGCCCTCTTCGACTTTCACGCCTAGTTCTTTCTCGACCAGCTTGTTGACCTCTTTCTCGACCTCCTGCTTGACCTCTTTTTCCAGTTTCTCTTTTTCTTCTTTGAAGTTGAGGTCAATCGCGTCCTCGATGTCAGGCCAGATTTTCGGGTTCGCCCAAGGGCCGCGTATCTTAACCGGAATCGCAAATCCCTTGCTGTTGCTGCCTTCCAGCAGGACCGGGGTAAAGACATAGTCGATATCCTGCGCGCCGAGACCAATGCGCCCCCGCCCGGTTGCCGATGCCAGCGGCATCGACATTTTCAGGTCATCCCCGCGCATGTTGCCATCCGTGATATCAAACTTCGCGCTCATCTCGTCAAACACCGTTGTTCCGCCGGTGCCATTGCCAGAGCGCATCAGCTTATCCAGATCAAAGCCGCTGATCACTCCGCGCCCGGTGGCGAGGCTGAGAGAGCCGCTGAGGCTACGCATGATCGCGTCGATCGAGCCACCCACGCCGAGAAATTTCAGGTTGGCGCGTCCCGTGGTGGCGAACCGCGTGATTCCCGCTGCATCAGTCAGCAAACGTTCCATGTCGATGCCCGCCGCGCTCAGATCGCCGCCCACCGATAGACCAGAGCGATTATTGACCACAAATTGCCCGGTGATGTTGCCGGAGTAACCCTGCAACTCCTTGAATTGAAACACTGCGCGCGACCGGTCCACTGTCGCCAGTATCCGCGTTGCACCAAATTGCAGCGTGCCCAGATCAAGGCTGCTGGCGCTCAGCGAAATCTCGGCGTCCGCCAGCCCGACCGCGCTGGCGTCGATCGGGGCCTTGGACCAGCCTTCGCTGACGGCTGTACCGCCCCCGGTTCCGCCGCCATCGGCATTGCCGCTTTCCAACGCGCTCAGGTCCAGCGCACCAGCCGCCAGTTGCGCGGTCACGCGTGGTCGCGCACCACCCAGATAGATATCCGCTGCGCCGCTCAGACGGTTTTGGTCCAATGAAACACCCAGATCACGCATCGACAGGCGCAGGTCCTCTGTCACAGTCAACTGCGTCGTACCTTTGATCGCGCGGCCAAACCCAGCGGGGATATCGGCACCACCAAGCCCGAGCGACGTCATGAACTGACTTGTGCTTTTCAGGTCGAAGTCCAGTTGGCCACTTAACTGTGGTGCCGTACCGCCACGCCCGTCAAAGGTGGCTGTGCCGCCCTTGGTCGTCACAGTCGCACGCAGCGCGGAAATGCCGCCTTCGATCAATGTGCCGACCTTATCTACCCGGCCCGAAATCTCTACTGGCTCTGGGCCGGGGCGCAACACCGCATCAAATGTCGCCTCACCATCGTAGTCGGGCCAGCGCAAATCCAGAGCCATGCCCCCCATCGTGCTACGCGTCCCCGCACCGTGATCAATGAACGTGACCGCTGCATTGCTGATCAGCGCCCGGTCCAACGTCAGTGCGAGCCGCCGCGACGTGGCATTGCCGGATGCGCCGTCCGACTGCCCCGAAGGTGCGACACCCTCAACCCCCAGTTCCCAGTTAACCCGACCATCGCGGGCACGCTCCAGAATAATGGTGGGGCCAACGGCCTCTAGTCCGGTGATTCGGATGTCACCCCCAATCAGCGCAATCGGGTCCACGCCGACCTTTAGACTATCGGCACGCAGCATCGGACCGGCGTTCGACCAATCGGCATTGGCGATGGTGGTGGTGCCGGTACTGATACCCAGAACCGGATAGAAACTGATCGTGGTGTCACCGCTCATCTCGACCTTGCGACCAGTCATGGCGCTGATCTGGTCCGCTGCGATGCGGGCGATCTTATCTCCGGGCAGAAAAAACAACGCCCCGACTGCGATCATCACCGCAACCACCGCAAACCCGATCAGTTTCAAAAGAAAACCCATACCTGCACCTCACGTAAACTGCTTTTGCAATCAATGTAGGTCGGCGCGCCCGCGTCAACAAGCATTGCCCCTTTCCGCGCAGCCCGGCCCGCGCTATATCGCGGCGATGAGCACAAACCCTCCTGATCTGCGTCCCGATCTGGCACGCGCCACGTTGACCGGCAGCGCCACGCGCCGCAGCGGTCAGCCAACCATTGGCATGGTCAGCCTCGGCTGTCCAAAGGCATTGGTGGACTCGGAACGCATCCTGACGCGGCTGCGCGCCGAAGGCTATGCGATATCGCCCGATTATACCGGTGCGGACGCGGTGATCGTCAATACCTGTGGTTTCCTCGACAGCGCCAAGGCCGAGAGTCTGGAGGCCATCGGCGAGGCGCTGGATGAAAACGGGCGGGTGATCGTCACTGGCTGCCTCGGGGCGGAACCGGATTACATCACCGGCGCGCATCCCCGCGTGCTGGCTGTGACCGGCCCGCACCAGTATGAGCAGGTGCTGGATGCCGTACACGCCGCCGTGCCGCCCGATCCCGATCCCTTTGTCGACCTGCTGCCTGCCTCCGGCGTCAGCCTGACGCCTCGCCATTACTCTTATCTAAAGATTTCAGAGGGATGCAATCATAAGTGCAAGTTTTGCATCATCCCGGATATGCGCGGCCGTCTGGCCAGCCGCCCTGCTCACGCCGTGTTGCGCGAGGCCGAGAAGCTGGTCGAAAACGGCGTGCGCGAGCTGCTGGTGATTTCACAGGATACTTCGGCCTACGGGGTTGATATCAAACATGCCGAGACGAACGGCCACCGGGCCCATATCACCGATCTGGCGCGTGATCTGGGGTCGCTGGGCGCATGGGTCCGGCTGCACTATGTCTATCCCTATCCGCATGTGCGCAAACTTATCCCTTTGATGGCCGACGGGCTGGTGTTGCCTTATCTTGATATTCCATTCCAGCATGCCCACCCCGACGTCCTGCGCCGGATGGCCCGCCCTGCGGCGGCGGCCAAAACGCTTGAAGAGATTGCCGCATGGCGTTCGATTTGCCCGGAAATCACTCTGCGCAGTACGTTTATCGTCGGCTATCCCGGAGAGACCGAGTCAGAGTTTCAGACCTTGCTGGACTGGTTGGACGAGGCGCAACTCGACCGGGTTGGGTGTTTTCAATACGAAAACGTCGACGGTGCGCGTTCGAACGCTTTGCCGGACCATGTGCCCGATGATGTAAAGCAAGATCGCTGGGATCGGTTTATGGAAAAAGCGCAGGCTATTTCTGTGGATAAACTAGCTGCCAAGGTTGGCTCCATCCAACAAGTCATTGTCGATGACATCGACGAAGACGGCATCGCCACCTGCCGCACCAAGGCGGACGCCCCCGAAATCGACGGCAATCTGTTCATCGACGATGGCACCGATGGGCTAAGCGTCGGCGATATTGTCGAGGTCGAAGTGGATGAGGCCGGTGAGTATGATCTGTGGGGTGCGCTGCGTCGATAGCGAAACCAGATCGCTAACAATTCACCCTATTCGATTTCCAAGCTCTTATCATCAGCATCTTCTGCCAGCCCTTCGGGAGAAACATCAGAAGCGACATCCCGGTTAGGCTTTATCTTGGGTGCCGGTCTGCGCCATTCAGATAAATTTTGCCCAATTTCACGGTAATATTGCGGAACAACCTCCTCCAGTTCCTTAATAAAATTTACCTGTTGCGTGAACTTGGAGCCAAGACGCCTCGCGATGTAGAGATGAAAACTCAAAACCTGAAGGCCTGATTTATCTTGCTCACAAATAGTTGGGTCCTCAATCAAGCCTTTCAACGGGAATTGCGTGGCCTCACTTCTACCCGGCCAATTCAGTCGTACATGAACCTCGTCCGATGGGTCGACTTTAATCTGACGAAGCAACCAATTCACGCGTGCTCTTGACGATTTTTTGTCCTCAGGGGCCCGCAAAGTCATCCCCACATCAATGGTTCTCCTGGCAATATCTACCACAATCTCCAAAGGAGAGGCTGCGTTGGGCACTTGAAGGATCGCGGTTAATCGGTTCGAGTCGCGCAAAGATATCATTTCATCCTTCTTACGCTCGGTTGGGTCACCCAAGTGTTTTCGTGGTAGTTTTTCGCACACCATCGTTTCGGTTTGACGGCTAAGAATCAACGACAAATCCCTTGTCTCTTGGTGCCAAGCGTCCAACACGACTTCGGCCTCATGAGACTTTACTTGTATGCGCCCACCCGCAGAAACTAGGCGATTTAGCTCACTCCATTCGGGTGGCATGCGATCAAAGCCTTTGATGCCCGCACTTTCGTGGGTCAAAAACCGCACCAACTCATTCAACAGAATTTGCTGGTCAATATCGGCGACGTCATCCCCACTCAAAAGCAAATCTGCTGTAGTCAAAACGTACATCCATGACCAGTGAAAGACTGGGATTTTCGACCGGCTCTTTCGCACGTCTTCAAGTGGGTGATTGGTCGGCGCCGTGGCAAAGTGGTTAGACAGCGTAATGATGCAGTCGATCCCATTTTGCTTGGCTAGACTGCGGTATCTTTCAATTTGGTCGGCGCACAATTCGGCGTTGCCGATTTTTGCTTCAACGAGGGCGCGCCACTCCCGACTGCCTGTTGTGAGGACAATTAGACCATCCGGACGATCACGCAGATTGTCCTTTTCATCTTTAAAAACAATCTCCGTAAACGTACCCAACTTACTCCGCTTGCCAACGCGCTGACCAATCGAGCCCAATAACTCCGCACCGAACTCTTCAACTTTATCCATGCATGCGAGAACAATGGATGTTGTCCGCCCTTCTTTCGAGGTCGTCGACAAAACCGGGAAAAGCCGCGCTGCCTCTCCTTGAACTAGGTAATCTGGACGATCCATTAACACCTCCTACACCCGGACAACGGCAATCCTACGATAGCACAACTCATTCATTCAACCTTTAAGAGAACTGGTACAATCATGCTGATCTTTGGCGATTATCCGCGAAATAAACACAATACGGTCCGAGCATTGCCATTTCCCTATGCCTAGGTGAAGGTAAGGAGGCATGAGCAGAATGTCCTATCCAGCTTATTCAAGGTCAGAGCGGATCGCCGATGGCGCGATTCACGTTTTGGGTGTCGCTGCGGCGGCGGTTGGGATCACGGTTTTATTCATCTCGGCATATGACCGGATGGAATGGGGCCTATTTACAGCCATCACGATTTATTCGGCGGCTTTGTTACTAATGCTGAGCGCCTCAGCGGCCTATCACATCCTTGCCGACACAGCGGCGCGGCCGATGTTGCGACGATTGGATCACGCTGCGATATACGTCAAGATCGCAGGCACTTTTACCCCGCTGGCCGTCTTTCTGGGCACGTCATTCGGCTATTTCCTGCTCCTGCTGGTCTGGGGGCTGGCGCTGTTGGGTGCGCGGACCAAACTGCGGATGCAACGGGGCAAGATGACCACTGGCTGGCTGCCGTATCTGGCGCTTGGCTGGCTGGGTGTCATGCTCTTTGTGCCGCTGGCCGCATTGCTGCCCGGTCTCAGCCTGCAGCTGATCCTGATGGGCGGATTGCTATATACCGTCGGCATCGTGTTCTATTCATGGGAAAAATTGCGCTATGCCAATGCCATCTGGCACGGGTTCGTTCTGGTGGCGTCGGGCTGTTTCTTTGTCGGGATCGGCCACGCCGTCGCCGCCCCGTTTTAGACCGCTCAGAGAGGTCTGCCCGCCTTGAGTGCTGCAAACACTTCGGCATTGCGACAATATTCGGGCGGCTGTTCTGCCCCATCATCGTGCACATCCATCCAATGATCGCACTCGTCGGCATTGACGCAACCGGTGCAGCGCAGCACCGCATCGCCCAGCGCATCGACCTGCATCTGACCGCGCATCATCTCTTCTTCCAGATCAATCCCGAGCTTCTGGGACATGCGATCCACCAACGCAGCGTGGCGCTTCAGCGTGTTTGGGTTTGTCATGGCCTTGTTCCTCCGCATGGCGCGGAGACCGCACCCTGCCAGAGGTTAGCAAGCGTTTCGGGCCAGCGCCTTGATATATGTCAAACCGAATATGCTTCCAGATAGGCGCGCACGCAGTCCTGCACATGGCGGAAACGATCGCCACCCAGATGCTTGCCGCCGTACCAGCGGGTGACAATCACCACATGATTGTGCAGTTCTGCGCGCTCAAGCATGCGTAGGATCACCATACCGGCACCTGCCTCGCCATCATCGCCCTTTAGCGGGCTGCCATCGGCCAGCACCACCCCCCAGGTGTTATGGGTCGCCTTGGCAAATTTCTTGGCGCGTTTGAGATCCTTCAGGACAGCGTCCACATCACCCTGCGACGCAGCGGGCGCACCCGATACTGCGTATTTCGAGCCGCGATCGCTGATCACGCCTGTCAGTTGCCGGATCATACCCGTTGCCCCGCGTCAATTCAGGCTGGCATTTACCCGACGCACGGTTTCGATCCGCTGGGCGTTGGGGGGGTGCGTGCCAAGGAACCGGTCGCCGGGATCGGCAATCTGGGTAAAGAATTCGGCACCGCGCACCGGGTTGTAGCCTGCGCGCTTGGTAATGACTGTGCCCAGCGCGTCGGCCTCCAGCTCGAAATCCTTTGAATAGCTGCGCGCACCCACGGATGCCCCCAGGTCTGTGGCGCTTTGCACGGCACCGGAGCTGGCCCCGGTGATCGCCGCAAGCCCGCCAAGGATGATCGCGCCCGCCATCGCGTTATTCTGCTGGCGTGCCAGATGGCCGCTGATATGGTGCGCGGCCTCGTGCCCCATCACAAACGCCAGTTCATCGCGGTTGCGCACTTCGGCAATCAAGGCAAGGTTGAATGCCAAAATGGGCCGACCAGCCTTGTCAACGGTCTGAAACGCGTTGGGCGGCTGGTTCGGACGGTCATCGACAACGATCTGGAAATCGCAGTTCACGCCATTGGTGCGTGCGTTACATTCGCGCTCTGCCACTGGCTCGACCGCGGCAACGACAGATTTGAACTGTGAAATGGCGGCTGACGTAGGTCGTTGTGATGCGCTCTGCGCGGTTGGCTTCGCAGGCTGTTGTGGCGCACTGGTGGTGGTGACATCCCCACAGGCAGTCAGGGTCATCAGGCAAATAAGGGCGATCTTGCGCATGCTCTTCCTCGGGCTTCTTTCCGGTGTTGTCGTTGGCATTTTAGGACAGTCTAGCCAGCCGTGCCAAGCAGTGCCAGCGCGATCACGTATACGCTTCGCAACTTGCAAACACCCGCCAGTCGCGTAGGGTTCCGCCATGTTTTCGATAGAGCACGAGTTCGACTCGACCGTAATCACACTGGTGGACGAAGGCAGCACACCTCTGACCGAGGATGTGGTGATCAACGCGTTCGAGGAATGCATCACCGTCGAGCAATACGATGCCCGTACCGACCAGACTCTGCGCATAACGTTGTCCATCAGTCAGATGCACGATCTGGCGGCGGCGCTGAACCTGCCCGAAGGGGTTTATAGTTTGCAGAAATCGGGTCCAAAATCCTAGTTTAGCCACACCATTCAGGCATTCACACAAAACACCTTGTCGCGTGCCGTTTCACCCCGCAAAAGCGTCAATCGAGATTTTGGCACGCCCAGCGCCTTGGACAACAACTTGGCAATCGCTGCATTCGCCTTGCCATCTGCGGGAACGACCGTGACGTAAACACGCAGCACATCGCCATCTGGAACGATCCGGTTGCGCGCCGCCTTTGGCGTTGCCCGCACAACGATTTGGGCGCCGGGTAGGGCAAGGTGGGACAGATCAGGCAGGCTCATCCACTGACTTTAGCCCAGACTGTCGCATCGCGACACCCACCCGCCTCTTGACCCTGCGCCCATGCGGCCTGACATAGAGGCCAAGTCAAATAAACAAGGTCGCCCCATGCCAGATCCCAATTCGTCCGCCCTCGACTTCCTGCATAGCCGCCGATCGCGCCCGGCCAAGATGCTGGGCCTGCCGATACCGGATCGCGCAGCACTGACGCCAATGTTGACCGCCGCCGCGCGCAGTCCGGATCATGGCAAGCTGGAACCGTGGCGTTTTGTCGTGCTGGAGCGTAATGCGCTGTTACGGTTGGCGACGCTTGTACCCGATTGCGGCGCGCGGTTGGGCCGCGACGCAGCAGAGATCGACAAGGCACAGACGCAATACACTGACGCCCATCTCGCCGTGGCCGTGGTCGAGGTGCAAAAGCCGTCCGAGAAAATCCCCGCAATCGAGCAGAGCTATTCGGCTGGTGCCGTCTGTCTGGCGTTGCTGAACGCGGCGCTTGCCTCTGGCTGGGGGGCCAACTGGCTAAGTGGATGGGCCAGTCACGACCGCAAGTTCTGCACCGATGGTTTTGAACTGGCCGAGAATGAGCGAGATCGCGGGGTTGATCCATATCGGCACTGCGTCATCTACCCCACCAGAGCGGCCGCGCCCCGACATCGACGCGATCACCACATGGGTAACAGAATGATCTTTGCCAGCTTTTACAAAGCATTGGGCCAGTTGAACGACCCGCGTTTCCGTCGTGTGTTCATGCTGGGGATCGTGCTGACGATTGCGCTGCTGGTTGTGGTCTATGCCGCGTTTCTGGGTCTCATCGCATGGCTGGCGGGCGATACCAGCACGCTGCCTTTGATTGGCGAAGTCCGTTGGCTGAATGATCTGCTGGGCTGGAGCAGCCTTTTGCTGATGATTCTGCTGTCGATCTTTCTGATGGTGCCTGTCGCCTCGGCAATCACGTCAATGTTCCTCGAAGAAGTGGCGCAGGCCGTCGAGGACCGGCACTATCCGGCATTGCCACCCGCAACGCCGGTACCGTTCTGGGATGGGCTGCGCGATACGGTTAACTTCCTCGGAGTGCTGATCGGGGCAAATCTGCTGGCAATCTTGGCCTATGTGTTTCTGCCATTCGCCGCGCTCTTTATCTTTTGGGCGCTTAACGGTTATCTGCTGGGGCGGGAGTATTTCCAACTGGCCGCGATGCGCCGGATCGGACGCAAGGCGGCGCGCGATCTACAGCGCCGGTATCGGTTGCGCATCTGGGCGGCTGGCACATTGATGGCGATGCCGCTGACACTGCCTCTGGTGAACCTCGTCATTCCCATTCTGGGGGCCGCGACATTTACCCATTTATTTCATGCGATTCAGTCCGCTGGTGTGAATTCACCCGGCCCGAAGCGTTCGTAAAGGTTGATATCATCCAGCGTGATTGTCCCCGTGATGATGATCCACGCGACGACACTCCAGATCACCACCGCGATAAGCGTACTGATCAGCGCCTTTTTCTTCAGGTTGTGGCGCTCTGGCGATCCCTGATGGGTGCCCGGCACCACGTCGCCCGCTTCGCCCTGCGTTTGCAGGCGAATCGGGATCGCGACGAGAAAGGTCATCGACCAGATCATCACGAACAGCACGATGGCCGAAACCGGCCCCATCAGACTTGCTCCAGCTCGACAAGGCAGCCGTTGAAATCCTTGGGATGCAAGAACAGCACCGGTTTGCCATGCGCACCAATCTTTGGCTCGCCACTGCCCAGCACCCGCGCGCCGGTCGATCGCAGATGGTCGCGCGCCGCCAGAATATCGTCCACCTCATAGCAGATGTGGTGAATACCGCCTGACGGGTTCTTATCCAGAAACCCTTGGATCGGGCTGCCCTCGCCCAGCGGATAGAGCAACTCTATCTTGGTGTTGGGCAACTCGATAAAGATGACCGTAACGCCGTGGTCCGGCTCGTCCTGCGGCGCGCCGACAGTTGCGCCCAATGCGCCGCGATACTGTTCTGCAGCGGCTTCCAAGTCTGGCACAGCGATGGCAACATGGTTCAAACGACCGATCATGGCGGCTCTCCTTTTCGGGCCTTGAGAGTATTCTGGCTGGCGTTATGGGCTGTGCTCCGACCCAAGGCAAGGCGTCAGCACGCCGCGCCTCTATCCGTTCGGGTCCGTTAACCTGCCATTAGCCATCCATACGCAATGCTGTGGGCATCTTGCCACTCAACACCCGCTACAGGAGCCTGCCATGGATGATCTACCCGCCTTGACCGAAACGCTTAGCCCCTCTGCTGCACGCCCCCTGCTGGGCATGACGGTACTGGTGGTCGAGGACAGCCTGTATGCCTGCGACGCGCTGCGGCTGATGTGCCTGCACAGCGGTGCGCGCATCCGCCGCGCCGATTGTCTGCGCTCTGCTCGGCGGCACCTGTCGGTTTACCGGCCTTCTGCAGTGATCATTGATCTGGGCCTGCCGGACGGGTCCGGGCTGGATCTGATTGCAGAACTGGATACCGCGCAGCCGCGCATCGGTTCGATCATCGGAACCAGCGGAATGGACGGGGCCGAGGTCGAGGCGATCAATGCGGGTGCCGACGGGTTTCTTGCCAAACCGCTGCTCAATATCGGGGCCTTCCAACAGGTGATCCTAGCCACGCTGCCCCGCGACAAACAGCCCGGTGGTCCTCGCGCCCTGCGTGATGAGGCCGTGCGCCCCGACCCGCTGGCCTTTCGCGATGACATGATCCATGCGTCGAACCTGCTTGACCTGCACGAAGAAGGGCCAGTGATCGACTATGTGGCCCAGTTTCTGGGCGGTGTCGCACAAGCTGCCGATGATGCGCCACTACTGGATGCCGCGACGGCCCTGACCACACCGCGCAGGGACGCCCCGGCGCGCGGCGCGCGACTGGCGCAGCTGGCCGGGCTGGTGCAGGACCGGCTGGGCAACCGGGCGGCGATGTAACGCCTGACAGCAAATGATGCCGGTGCATTCTGCGTCGGTACGCCCTATATTGTGCTCAGGATGCGCGCAGGAGGGTGCCAAAGTGCCGTTTGATCCGCAACTGGCCGAGATACGCTTTGGCTGCGGTCTGTCGCCACGTCTGACACCACCGGAGTCCGCCGCAGGGATGATGGCCCGGCTGACCCGCCCGGACGATGCGGGGCAGACCTATCCCATTGCGCCGTTCAGCGCGCGCTTGCCACAGCTTGCCGCGCTGCAACGCGCGCGCCGCGACCGGCGCAAGGCCAAGTCCGATGCCGCCCGGCGCGACGCCGAAGAACACTACAAGGATCTGCGCCGGACGCTGCGCACCGATGCCGCACGCTGGACCGGCCACGCATTCCTGCGTCGTGCCCTGACGCGGGACGGGCTGCGCGAACGGCTGACCGCGTTCTGGGCCGATCATTTTACCGCGCGGGGCGTGGGGCAGATCTGGTCCTACGCCCACCTGCCCTATGTCGAGGAGGCGATTCGCCCACATGTGGCGGGACGTTTCGCAGACATGCTGCGCGCCGTGATCACTCAGCCGCTGATGCTGAGCTATCTGGATCAGTACAGGTCCTTTGGCCCCGACAGCCCTGCCGCCAAAGGCAAGCGAGGGCTCAACGAGAACCTCGCGCGTGAACTTCTGGAATTGCATACATTGGGTGCAGATGGCCCATACACCCAAACAGACGTGCGCCAGATGGCAGAGCTGCTGACCGGGCTGACCTTTGACATGAAGCGCGGCTTTGTCTTTCGTGCCGACATGGCTGAACCGGGGCCCGAGACAGTGCTGGGCATCTCCTACGGTGGCCCCGGCGCGACGCTGGACCATATCCATGCTGCATTAGACGATCTGGCCACCCATCCCGCCACAGCGACGCATATCGCGCGCAAACTGGCGGTGCATTTCGTTTCTGACGCACCGACGCCATCGCTGATCCGCGCCCTGACCGCGCGCTATACTGAAACGGGCGGCGACCTGGCGGCTGTGATCGAGGCGCTGCTGGCCCATCCCGACGCGTGGTCGCCCGAGATGCGCAATGTCAAACAACCCGTCGATTTTGTCGGCTCTGCCCTGCGCGCCCTCGATCTGGTGCCGCGTCACCTGCCGCTGGGCAACCTGCGCCGCATGCAAAACATGCTGCTGACACCGATGGCGCTGATGGGGCAGCCGATGGGCGCGCCGCCCGGCCCCGATGGCTGGCCCGAAGATGATGCCGACTGGATCACGCCACAGCGGCTGGCGGCCCGGCTGCAATGGGCGATGAGCGCGCCGTTCCAACTGCGCCGTACCCTGCCCCGCCCCGAGACATTCCTAATCGCTGCCCTTGGCCCCGATGCCCCCGAACCGGTCAAATTCGCCGCGCGCGCGGCCGAGAGCCGCGCCGAAGGCATTGGTATCATTCTGGCCTCACCGGCCTTTCAGCGGTTTTGAAAGAGAGGCAACGCCCATGACCCTCACCCGCAGACAGATGTTGGGCCGCAGCGCCGCCCTTGGCTGTTGCCTTGCGGCAAATCCGTTGGTCACGCCAGTCACATTGGCCAGCGCGCCGTCCGACAACCGTCTCGTGGTGATCATCCTGCGCGGCGGGTTGGATGGTCTGGATATGGTGCAACCACGCGGCGATGCGGATTTTTCCGCGCTGCGCCCCGGAATGCCCAATGCGAAGGATCTAGATGGATTTTTCGCGCTGCATGATGGCCTCAGCCCGCTTTATCCGCTGTGGCAGGAGGGGCAGCTTGGGTTTGCCCATGCGGTGTCGACACCCTATCGCGACCGGCGCAGCCATTTCGACGGGCAGGATATGCTGGAGGCGGGCACCGGCATGGAGGCGATCGGGCACAGCCGCAGCGGCTGGCTCAACCGGGCGCTGGCGCACCTGCCGGGAGCGGACGCCCGCACGGCCTATGCCATCGGGCGCGCCGATATGCTGCTGACGCGCGGGGCGGCCCCGGTGGCCAATTGGGCACCCGATGCGGCCCTCACCCTCAGCAGTCAGGCGGAACTGCTGCTGGAACGGGTGATGCATGACGACCCGCTCTTTCGCGATGCCACGCTGGAGGCCATCGCGCTATCGGCCACAGATCTGGGCAGCACCGCTGACGCAGCCACCAGCGGCGACATGATGAACGCAATGAGCGAAAGCGTGCGCGCCGCGCGCAAGGGCGCGCAGCCGGAGACCATCGCGCGTTTCGCCGCGACTCAATTGCGGGCCGAAACACGCCTCGCAGCGTTTTCGCTGGGCGGCTTTGACACCCATTCACGTCAGGACCGCAGCCTCCTCCGCGCGCTCGGGCCTCTTGCCACAACGATCCTGACCTTGCAGGCCGAACTGGGCGCGGCCATCTGGGAGCGCACCACCATCGTCGCGGTGACCGAATTTGGCCGCACTGCGCGGCTCAATGGTTCTGGCGGGACCGATCATGGCACGGCGGGTGCGATGCTGCTCGCCGGGGGGGCAGTGCGAGGGGGGCGCGTCATCACCGACTGGCCCGGTCTGGCAGAGACCGACCTGTATCAGCGTCGCGATCTGCGTCCGACCCGCGATCTGCGCGCACATCTGGGATGGCTGCTGGCCGGGTTATACGGGCTGAATCGCACGACGCTGGAAACTGAGGTTTTTCCCGGTCTCGACATGGGGGCAGACCCGCGCCTGATCCTGTGACGGATTGGCATTCACCTCGGCGGCACGTGCGGCTATGATCCCATAACGCCCCACATGAAAGGCTCGCAGATGCCCGACCCTACCCCCGCTCCCGCGGCCCGCTCGTGGACGGATGGACGCCGCCGCCCACACCCGGCGACATGGTGCTGGAAGGGCGTTATGCAACATTGGAACCACTGGATGCGGACGCGCATGCGGCGTTGATTTACCGCGCGTTCGACGGGCATGACTGGGTGTGGGACTACATGCCCGCAGGTCCGTTCGCCTCGTCCGCGCAGTTTCATCGCTGGATGCGCGACGCGGTTGCTGATCCCGATTTCAAGTTCTACGCCATCAAGGATCGCGAGACCGGCCGCTTTGGCGGCTTTGCCTCCTATCTGCGGATCAAACCGGCATCCGGCTCGATCGAGGTTGGTTATATCGCCATGGCACCACAGCTACAGCGCACACGGGCCGCGACGGAGACCATGTATCTGATGATGAAATGGGCGTTTCAATCCGGGTATCGGCGCTATGAATGGAAATGCGACGCGCTGAACCGTCCGTCGCGCACCGCCGCCCAGCGCCTTGGCCTCAGCTACGAAGGTGTCTTTCGGCAGGCCACCGTGGTTAAGGGACGCAACCGTGATACCGCGTGGTTCGCGGCCATCGACACCGAGTGGCCCGCGCTGGACGAGGCATTTCGCCTCTGGCTCGATCCGTCAAACTTTGACGCCGACGGGCAACAACGCGAGGCGCTGAGCGATCTGACGCGGCTGGTGCGTGCGGCGGACGATCCCACGCTCTGATCGCGGACGGAACCGCCGACCGGCATGGCGCGTTAGGCTGTCAAACCAAGGAGACAGCCATGATTGATATCTACACCGCCATCCGCAACGACCATGATCAGCACCGCAAGCTTTTGGCCCAGATCGCCGACACATCCGGCGACAGTGCGGAGCGTCAGGAGGCATGGCGGATCTTTTACCACGACGTCAAAAGCCATGCCGCCGCAGAAGAAGAGACGTTCTATTCAAAGCTGATTTCCAAGACATGGGGTCAGGATTCGGCCCGCCATTCGGTGCATGAGCATCAGCAGCTTGACGATATCATGGAAGAGTTGAACGAAATGGATATGAGTTCGAGCGGCTGGCTGAACAGGTTCAAGACGCTGCGGCACGACTATGAGCACCACATCGACGAGGAAGAGGGCGAAGTGTTCAGCCGGGCCAAAGAGGTCATCAGCAAGGACGATATCAAGGGTTATGGTGAGCGTTTCCTGAAGCGCAAGGCCGAAGAACGTTCGCTGATTGACGCCAAGCGCGAGGACAGTTTGGAAGACTAGCGTTGCATGAATGAAAAATGGCCGCGTGGCATTCCGCCCGCGGCCATTGTTATGCCCTACCTTACGCTGGCGATCATTCCTCGCGCGGTAGCACCCGCAAGCCCAGTTCCATCAACTGGTCGCTGGTCGGATCGCTGGGGGCGTCCATCATCAGGTCTTCGGCGCGCTGGTTCATCGGGAACATGATGACTTCGCGGATGTTGGCCACGTCCGCCAGCAGCATCACGATCCGGTCGATCCCCGCCGCACAGCCGCCGTGGGGCGGTGCGCCGTATTGGAAGGCGTTGACCATGCCGCCGAACCGCTTGCGCACTTCGGCCTCGTCATACCCCGCCAGCTCGAACGCCTTGATCATCACGTCCAGCTTGTGATTTCGGATCGCGCCGGAAATCAGTTCGTACCCGTTGCAGGCCAGATCATATTGATAGCCCAGCACATCCAGCGGATCGCCATTCAGCGCCTCCAGACCACCCTGCGGCATCGAGAACGGGTTGTGGCTGAAATCCACGCGCCCGGTTTCCTCGTCCGCTTCGTACATCGGGAAATCAACGATCCATGCAAAGGCAAAACGATCCTCGTCGATCAGCTTTAGCTCGCGCCCGATCTCGGTGCGCGCGCGGCCTGCGACGGCCTCGAACTGCGCAGGTTTACCACCAAGGAAGAATGCGGCATCGCCAATATCAAGCCCAAGTTGCTGGCGGATCGCTTCGGTCCGCTCTGGTCCGATGTTCTTGGCCAGCGGGCCAGCCGCTTCCATCCCTTCGCCCTGATCGCGCCAAAAGATATACCCCATCCCCGGCAGGCCTTCTTTCTGGGCGAATGCGTTCATCCGGTCGCAGAACTTGCGTGATCCGCCACCCGGTGCGGGAATGGCGCGAATTTCGGTGCCTTCCTGCTCCAGCAGCTTGGCGAAGATGGCAAAGCCGGAGCCGGAGAAATGCTCGGATACGCGCTGCATTTTAATCGGGTTGCGCAGGTCGGGCTTGTCGGTGCCGTACCACAGCGCGGCATCCTTGTAGCTGATCTGCTCCCATGTCTGGTCGACCTTGCGACCTTTGCCGAACTCTTCGAACACGCCGCCGATCACCGGCTGGATCGTGTCGAACACATCCTGCTGCTCGACAAAGCTCATTTCCATGTCGAGCTGATAGAAATCGGTGGGCGAACGGTCGGCGCGTGGGTCCTCGTCCCGGAAACACGGCGCAATCTGGAAATATTTGTCGAACCCGCTGACCATGATCAGCTGTTTGAACTGTTGTGGTGCTTGCGGCAGGGCGTAGAACTTGCCGGGGTGCAGGCGCGACGGCACCAGAAAGTCGCGCGCGCCTTCGGGCGACGATGCGGTGATGATCGGTGTCTGGTATTCGCGGAATTTGACATCCCACATGCGCCGCCGGATCGAGGCCACGACATCGCTGCGCAGCGTCATGTTCTGCTGCATCGCTTCACGGCGCAGATCCAGATAGCGATAGCGCAGGCGGGTTTCCTCTGGGTACTCCTGATCGCCGAACACGATCAGGGGCAGTTCCTTGGCCGCGCCCAAAACCTCTACGTCGCGGGCGTAAACTTCGATCTCGCCGGTGGACAGCTTGGGATTCACGAGGCTTTCGTCGCGCGCTTTCACCGTGCCGTCGATGCGCACGCACCATTCGCTGCGTAGTTTTTCGACGTCGGCAAAGACCGGGCTATCGGGATCGCACAGCACCTGCGTGATACCGTAGTGATCGCGCAGATCGACAAAAAGAACACCGCCGTGATCGCGGATACGGTGGACCCAGCCGCTGAGGCGAACGCTGTCGCCCACGTTGGATTTAGTCAGATCGGCGCAGGTATGGCTGCGAAATGGATGCATGTCGGTCCTCTGGGGCTATGCCGGACAAGACGCCGCAATTCGGCGCCCAAGGGTTCGGGCCGATACACCTTGCCAACGCGGCAAAGTCAAGGGGCACGCCCTCAGGCGGAACCAAAGCAATGGCAAAAGCGTTTACAGTTGCGTCATTTTGCGCAAAACTCTGGTCGCTGTGCGGCCATGTACAGCCATCGCATCTACCTGAAGGGGGCGCCCGCAAGGCGCGCATTTGAATGGGAGAGTGAAATATGTGGGACAAAATCCTGCACCGTTTCCTGACGCATCTGATCCGCCAGGGCCGTCTGACTGTCACTTATCCGGACGGAACCAACCACAGTTATGGTGGCATTGAACCGGGGCCGGAGGCCACGATCTCATTGCATGATCCGACCCTGCCCAGACGCATCGTCATGTCGCCTGATCTCGCCGTGGGCGAGGCCTATGTCGACGGTCGGCTGAGCATTGAGAATGATGATCTATACGCGTTTCTCGGCGTCGCCATCGGCAATGTCGCGGCACAGGGGCAACCCTGGTTTCGCCGTCCGTTAGAGGCAGCACGGCATCTGGGTCGCTGGGCGGCACAGTTCAACCCTGCCTCGCGCGCCCGTGCAAATGTGGCGCACCATTATGATCTTTCCGGCGCGCTCTATGATCTCTTTCTCGATACAGACCGGCAATATTCCTGCGCCTATTTTTCCGAACCGGGGATGAGTCTGGAAGAAGCTCAGGAGGCAAAGAAGCACCACATCGCGGCCAAGCTGCTGCTCAGGCCGGGAATGCGCGTGCTGGATATCGGCTGTGGTTGGGGCGGCATGGGGCTGACGCTGGCACGTGACTACGGTGCAGAGGTGCTGGGCGTCACCCTATCGCAAGAACAATACCGGATCGCGAATGACCGCGCCCGCGCGGAGGGTTTGGCGGATCGCGCACGGTTCGAACTGATGGATTACCGTGCGCTGACAGGTCAGTTTGACCGGATCGTGTCGGTCGGCATGTTCGAGCATGTCGGTGTGCCACATTACCGCGAGTATTTTGACAAGGTCCGCGCCCGCCTCGCCCCGCGTGGTATTGCGCTGATCCACACCATTGGGCGCGCCCGCCCACCGGGCAGCACCAGCCCGTGGATTGCCAAATACATCTTTCCCGGCGGCTATGTCCCGGCCCTGTCAGAAATGACGCGCGCGGTAGAAAACGCGGGGCTGATGCCCACGGATGTCGAAATCTGGCGGCTGCATTACGCCGAAACCCTGCGCCACTGGCATGACCGGTTCATGGCCAATGTGGATGCCGCACGCGCACTGTATGACGAACAGTTCTGTCGGATGTGGCGCTATTACCTCATCGCGTCAGAGCTGACATTCCGGTTGAACCGGCAGGTGGTCTTTCAGATGCAGTTGTCGCCAGTACAGGATGCAGTGCCCCTGACGCGCGATTATCTCTATCAAGGCAGCCAGACACGGCGGCAGGCGGCGGAATAACGTACCGTAAGCCGACGCTAGCCGGGCATTTCCACCAGTTCTGCGCGGATCAATCCGCGCAGGGCATTGCCGACATAGACTTCATCTGCTGCACGCAGATCGTTCATGTCTAGTCGACCGGGCTTGGCGCGGCCTTGTCCGATCAGCACTTCGCGCCCGATCCCCGGCAGGCACCCGCAGGCGCGCGGCGGGGTCCGCAGCACGCCGTCCTTCGCCACATAAACATTGGTAATCGTCCCCTCGCAGAGCGCGCCGCCGGTATTGAGAAACAGCCACTCGTCCGTGCCTTCGGGCAGTGACGCGCGCGCCGCGTCATATAGCGTGCGCCGTGTGGTTTTCAGCGCCAGCCACGGATCACTGGACCGCAGCCTTTCGGTATGCACCGCCACGCGCCAGATCGTTTCCGGGGCCAGCGGCGTGAACATCGTCTGCGCTATCTCGACTGTGCCTTTGACATCGACCGTCAGCCGCACCCGTTGCGGCCCTTCCCCGCGCAGCGCATCCAGCGCCGCGTTAACGTCGCGCGGCATAATCCCCAGCGCCCGCGCAGTGCGTTCCAGACGCCGCAGGTGCCGCGCGCGGTGGCGAACGCCTTCGTCGGGCGTCCACAGCATGGTCTCGATCAGGCGAAAGCCGGGATCAGCGGGCGGGCAAAGCGTGTCTTCCACAGCGCCTCCTCATACTCGGCCTTGGCGGTACTGTCATAGACCACGCCACCGCCGACATTCAGGGTTGCCGCCCCATTCTCCAGCAGCAGCGTGCGGATTGCCACGTTGAACTCGGCCCGTCCGTCTGGTGCGGCCCAGCCGATGCTGCCGCAATAGATATCGCGTGGTGCATCTTCCAGATCGCGCAGCACCTGCATTGCGCGCACCTTGGGCGCGCCGGTGATCGACCCGCAAGGAAACAGCGCCGCTAGAATATCTGACAGCCCGGTACACGCCACCATCTGTCCGGTGATACGCGACGTCATCTGGTGGACTGTGGCGTAACTCTCGATCGTGAACAACTCGGGCACGCGCACGCTACCCGGCATGCAGATGCGCGACAGGTCATTGCGCAGCAAATCAACGATCATCAGGTTCTCGGCGCGGTTTTTCTCGTCGCTTTGCAGGAAATCACGCCGCCGGGCATCCTCTGCCGGGTCAGCACTGCGCGGTTGCGTGCCCTTCATCGGACGTGTCTCGATTTGGCCATCTGCGCCAGTGCGAAAAAAAGCTCGGGCGACCGGGACAGAATCGCGCGCGTGCCCTCCTCGACCAACGCGCCATAGCGGACCGGCTGTGCGTCACAAAGCGCGCGATACAACGCACCGGCGCTGCCGCGCGCCTGCATCCGCAGCGGAAATGTCAGATTGGCCTGATAGAAATCGCCCGCGCAAATATAGTCATGCGCCCGGTCAAAAGTGCGCTCATAGCGCGCCGCATCCCAATCCGGGTGCATATCCTCCAGCGTGGCGGCCCCCTGCGGCAGCACCGATGCAACCTGCGGGTGTTCATAGACCCCGAAAGAGATCAGTGGCACCCGGCGTTTGCATGGCATCAGCGGTGCCAAGCGTGGCTCCAGCGCGTAGCCCAGCTCGTAGCTGGCATAGCCTGCCAGCCACATCCCCTCCGCCCGCGCGCCATCCAATGCGGCCAGCGCGCCGGGCACATCCTCCGGCGTTTCGGCCACGATCCGGTCCCGCGCCTGCCCAAACTGACACGGCGTACCCTCCGGTCCATGATCAAAGCAGAATCTGCAAAATGCGCCCCCGTGGCTGGTTCATCGTCTACCTAAGTCCTGTCCGGCCTGAAAAACAGGTGCAAATGCGACGTCACGGCGTTCATTCCGCCTTAACCCTTGCGCCGGGACGCCTCATAGCTATAACGCGGACAATTTGCCGATGAACCGCTCTGCTGCCCGCATTTTGCGGCGCTGATCTGCTGACCAGAGGACACGACATGCCCAAAAGAGACGACATATCCTCCATTATGATCATTGGCGCGGGGCCGATCATCATCGGACAGGCATGCGAGTTCGACTATTCCGGCGCTCAGGCCTGCAAGGCACTGCGCGAGGAAGGCTACCGTGTCATTCTGGTTAACTCGAACCCGGCCACGATCATGACGGACCCTGAATTGGCCGATGCCACGTATATCGAGCCGATCACCCCAGAAATGGTCGCACGGATCATCGAAAAGGAACGTCCCGACGCATTGCTACCAACGATGGGCGGACAGACCGGCCTGAACACCGCGCTGGCGGTGGCCGACATGGGCGTGCTGGAAAAGTTCGGCGTCGAGTTGATCGGCGCGAATCGCGAAGCGATCGAGATGGCCGAAGACCGCAAGCTGTTCCGCGAGGCAATGGACCGGCTGGGCATCGAAAACCCCAAGGCCGTCATCGCCAACAACATGGACGAATGCATGGCCGCGCTCGAACATGTCGGCCTGCCTGCGATCATCCGTCCTGCCTTTACCCTTGGCGGAACTGGCGGGGGCGTCGCCTATAATCGGGACGATTACGAACATTACTGCAAAACCGGCCTAGACGCATCGCCCGTCGACCAAATTCTGATCGACGAGAGCCTGCTGGGCTGGAAAGAGTTCGAGATGGAAGTCGTGCGGGACAAGGCCGACAACGCCATCATTGTCTGCGCGATCGAAAACGTCGATCCGATGGGCGTGCATACCGGTGACAGCATCACCGTGGCCCCGGCCCTGACACTGACGGACAAGGAATACCAGATCATGCGCAACGGCAGCATTGCCGTGCTGCGCGAGATCGGCGTCGAGACCGGCGGATCAAACGTACAATGGGCGATTAACCCGGCAGACGGTCGCATGGTGGTGATCGAAATGAACCCGCGCGTCAGCCGCTCGTCTGCATTGGCGTCCAAGGCGACCGGTTTCCCGATTGCCAAGATCGCCGCCAAGCTGGCTGTCGGCTATACGCTGGACGAGTTGGACAACGACATCACCAAGGTCACGCCGGCCAGCTTTGAGCCGACCATCGATTATGTTGTGACCAAAATCCCGCGGTTCGCGTTCGAGAAATTCCCCGGCTCCAAGCCGCACCTGACCACCGCGATGAAATCCGTGGGCGAGGCGATGGCGATTGGCCGCACCATCCACGAGTCGCTGCAAAAGGCACTGGCCTCGATGGAGACCGGCCTGACCGGCTTTGACGAGATCGCCATCGAGGGTGCGCCGGACCCTGCCGCCATCACCCGCGCCCTCAGCCAGCAAACACCAGACCGCATCCGTGTGATCGCGCAGGCGATGCGTCACGGCCTGAGCGATGACGCGATCCATGCCGTGACCATGTATGATCCGTGGTTTCTGGCCCGTATCCGCGAAATCATCGACACAGAGGCCGACGTGCGCGACGCGGGCCTGCCCACGGATGAGGCCGGGTTGCGCAAGCTCAAAATGATGGGCTTTACCGATGCGCGCCTTGCCCGTCTGACCGACCAGACCGAGGCCGACGTGCGCGCCGCCCGTCGCGGTGCGGGCGTACACGCCGTGTTTAAACGTATCGACACCTGCGCCGCAGAGTTCGAAGCCCAGACACCCTATATGTATTCTACCTACGAAGCCCCGATGATGGGTGAGGTCGAATGCGAAGCCCGCCCCACGGACCGCAAGAAAGTGGTCATTCTGGGCGGCGGCCCGAACCGGATCGGTCAGGGGATCGAGTTCGATTACTGTTGCTGCCACGCCTGCTATGCGCTGACCGGTGCGGGTTATGAGACGATCATGATCAACTGTAACCCCGAGACGGTCAGCACTGACTATGACACCTCTGACCGGCTTTATTTCGAGCCGCTCACGTTTGAACACGTCATGGAAATCCTGCGCGTCGAGCAGGAAAACGGCACGCTCCACGGCGTCATCGTCCAGTTCGGCGGGCAAACCCCGCTCAAGATCGCTGGCGCGCTGGAGGCAGAGGGCATTCCGATCCTTGGCACGTCGCCCGATGCCATTGATCTGGCCGAAGACCGCGAGCGGTTCCAGCAACTGGTGCAGAAGCTGGAACTGAAACAGCCACGCAACGGCATTGCCTCGACCGACGCCGAGGCGCTGGCCATTGCCGACGAAATCGGCTTTCCACTGGTGATCCGCCCCTCCTACGTGCTCGGCGGCCGCGCAATGGAGATCGTGCGCGACATGGCCCATCTGGAACGCTACATCGCCGAGGCGGTCGTCGTGTCGGGTGACAGCCCCGTTCTGCTGGACGGTTATTTGGCCGGTGCCATCGAATGTGACGTCGACGCACTCTGTGACGGGACCAACGTCCATGTGACAGGCATCATGCAGCATATCGAAGAAGCGGGCGTGCATTCCGGCGACAGCGCCTGTTCGATCCCGCCCTACTCACTGCCCCGCCCCATCATCGATGAGATTGAGCGTCAGACCGAAGCACTGGCAAAAGCGTTGCATGTCGTCGGCTTGATGAATGTGCAGTTCGCGGTCAAAGGTGATGATATCTACCTGATCGAAGTCAACCCGCGCGCCAGCCGCACCGTGCCCTTTGTGGCCAAGGCGACCGATAGCGCCATCGCCTCAATCGCGGCCCGCCTGATGGCCGGTGAACCCCTCAGCGCGTTCCCGCATCGCGGTGCCTACCCGTCCGATACCAAACCCGGTACATTGCCGATGGCCGACCAGATGACGCTGGCCGATTACCGGATGCCGTGGTTCTCGGTCAAAGAGGCGGTGCTGCCCTTCGCCCGCTTTCCCGGCGTCGATACCATCCTCGGCCCTGAAATGCGCTCGACCGGCGAAGTGATGGGCTGGGATGTCAGCTTTGCCCGCGCGTTTCTCAAGGCGCAGATGGGCGCTGGCGTCACCCTGCCGACCGAGGGCAAAGTGTTCTTTTCGATCAAGAACGAGGACAAGACACCGCAACTTATCGAGACGGCGCGCATCCTTACCGATCTGGGTTTCTCCATCGTCGCCACACGCGGCACCGGGGCGTTTCTGACAGAGGCCGGGCTGACCTGCGAGATCGTCAACAAGGTCTACGAAGGCCGACCCAATGTGGTGGATATGCTGAAAGATGGCCAAATCGCGCTGGTGATGAACACGACCGAGAACGCGATGGCAGTCGAGGACAGTCGCGAAATCCGCTCGGTCGCGCTCTATGATCGCATCCCTTACTTTACCACGGCCGCCGCCGCCCACGCCACCGCACTGGCCATTCAGGCTCGCGAAGAGGGCGATCTACAAGTGATGCCGTTGCAAGGGGTCGCCGGGTAATCGGCGCGGCGCACGGGTCGTGATCGGCGTAGGCCGGGCTTCAGCCCGGCACGCGTACACCGTCATACAGTGTCGCGGGTCAGCCGAGACCGGCTGAGGAGCTATAATTGTGACCTTTTTGCCCCTGCAGTTGTGTCGACGCTTTGACTGGGGCCAGCCCACACATTCTTCAGGTTGGATTTTATCACTATATATCTGAAGGTTACAGACGATCGCAATAGATATGCGCCGTCCACCCATCAGACATGCACCCATTGCATAAATTTTCGTGATTTTAAGATTGCAAGATGGGGAAAACTCACTAGATGGGGATCAAGGGCTTATTTTGAGTCTACTCACGCTAGCACCAAACCAAGGAGGCAAACATGACCCGAGACGAGATGAATCGCGAACTTCGCATGCATAGTGCCACCTTCCCCGCAGTGCTGGTCGTTTATGGCATTCTGGTTGGAACCCTTGTCCTGTCGGCAATGGCGATCACCGCCTGATCTGACACGAAAACCCGGGGTCGCGCACCCCGCTTTTGGACATGACGGACACCGCGGCGATGGGCTGATTTCCATGCGCCGCTTTCCCATTTTGATCTGGCCGGGGCACAGCCCCTCCCCTTCCCCAAGGATCCCGCCATGACACGAGAAGAACTAAACCGCGAACTGCGAGCGCACAGCGCATCATTTCCCGCCGTATTGATCGTTTATGCGGTCATCGTGGCGACGATGGTGGTTTCTGCGATGGCCATTATCTGAGCCACGCAGACTGAAATGTAGCAAAAAGGCGGCGAAGAGGTATTCCTCTGCGCCGCCAAAATCTTTGAGCATCGCCCCGGTGAAACGGGGCGCTAACCCTTTATTAAGTCACTATTTTCTTGTCCTTTGGGTCGATATTGGCCGCAGCCGCATCGCCCAGATTATCAATGCCGCGCTCTTCTAGCAGCGTCGTCAGCCAGTTCGGGTCCATCTCGGGGACCGAGCTCAGCAGCAGGTCGGTGTAGGGGTGGTGTGGCGGTTTGAACATGTCGTCCTTCGGCCCTTGCTCTACCACTTTACCATGCTGCATCACGATCACTTCGTCGGCGATGGAACGTACTGTCGCCAGATCGTGAGTGATGAACATATACGCTAGGTTCAGCTCGTTCTGGAGCCGGTCGAGCAGCCGCAGGATACCTTCGGCCACCAGTTGGTCCAGCGCCGATGTGACCTCATCACAGACGATGAATGTCGGCTCGGCAGCCAAGGCCCGTGCGATCCCGATCCGTTGTTTTTGCCCACCCGACAGTTCCGGCGGATAGCGGTTGTAGTACTTTGAGGGATCAAGCTCGATCAGGTCCAGCAACTCATCAACCCGTGCCTTCAGCGCAGCGCCCTTCAGCCCGGAATAGAATTGTGCCGGGCGACCGATGATCTCGCTGATTCGCACCTTTGGGTTCAGCGCGGTATCGGCCATCTGATAAATCATCTGGCATTGGCGCAGTTGCTCTTTGTTGCGTTGCCGATAATCAGGCGGGAACGGCGTGCCCTTGAACAGCACTTCGCCCTTTTGCGGTGGCAACAGGCCCGTAATCACCCGTGCCGTGGTCGATTTACCCGAACCGGATTCACCCACCACCGCAACCGTCATTCCCTCGTAGATGTCAAAGCTGACGTCATCGAGGATCTTGGGCCCAGAGGCGTAGGCCGCATCAACGTTCTTGACCGAAATCAGCGGCGTCGCATCCTTTGGCCGGAACCGTTGCGGGCTCTCAAAACTGCGCACTGCCCAGAGCGACTTGGTATAGTCCTCCTTGGGGTTGCTCAGCATCTCCTCGGTCGGTGCTTCCTCGACTTCGTTACCCTTCAGCAGCACCTTGATCGTGTCGGCCATCTGCGCCACCACGGCCAAGTCATGCGTGATGTAGAGCGCGGCAGTGTTGAACTGCTCCACAATATCCCGGATCGCGGCCAGAACCTCGATCTGGGTGGTCACATCCAGCGCAGTGGTCGGCTCATCAAAAATGATGAGGTCCGGCCGACACGACATGGCCATCGCGGTCATTGCCCGCTGTAGCTGCCCACCCGACACTTGGTGCGGATAGCGGAACCCGATCTCTTGGGGGTTCGGCAAACGCAGCCGCTCGTAGAGGTCCATCGCGTCCTCTTGCGCTTCCATCCGCTTCTTCAGGCGGTACTGAAGCGGCGCTTCGGTGTGCTGATCAATAATCTTGTGCGCCGGGTTGAACGAGGCTGCCGCTGATTGCGCCACATAGGCAATACGGTGGCCCCGCAGGGCGCGCCGTTCGCTTTCTGTGGCGGTGGTCAGTTCCATCCCGTCGAACTCGATCGAGCTGTCCTCGGTGATGCGCGTACCATCGCGGGCATAGCCCATGGCGGCCGCACCGATGGTCGATTTACCTGCACCGGATTCCCCGATTAGGCCCATCACCTCGCCGCGATGGAGGGTCAGATCGACACCTTTGATGATGTCGACCCATGTTTCATCCGAATAACCCTGAATTTTCAGGTTCCGGATTTTCAGAAGAACGTCTCTTTCACTAGCCATTCTGAATTACTCCTTCAGACCGGAAGAACGGTGAAGCATCCAGTCCACCACGAAGTTGACCGCGACAGTGAGCAGCGCAATGGCCGCCGCCGGGATCAGCGGGGTAATCTCGCCAAACGAGATCAGGGTCGCGTTCTCTCGCACCATCGAGCCCCAGTCCGCTGTGGGTGGCTGGATACCAAGCCCAAGGAACGACAGGCCAGCCACCAGCAGGAAGACGAAGCAGAATTCCAGACCGAACTCGGCAATCAGAGGCGCGGTCGAGTTGGGCAGGATCTCGCGTCGGATCAGGTATCCGGTGCCTTCGCCGCGCAGCTTGGCGGCCTCGATATAGTCCATCACCACGACGTTACCCGCCACCGCCCTCGTCAGACGGAAGACGCGCGGCGCATAGATAATTGACACGGCGATGATGATCACAGGCATCGACGGGCCAAAGATCGACAGCATCAGCAGCGCAAAGATCAGCGACGGGATCGACATGATCACATCCGCGAAACGCCCCATGAACTGGTCGAACCAGCCCCCTTTGGTCGCAGCCAGCAATCCAGCGCCCGCGCCCATGATAAACGCCGCACAGGTCGCCGTCAGCGCAAGGCCGACCGAGTTGCGTGTGCCATAGACAAGGCGGCTGAACATATCGCGGCCCAGTTGGTCCGCCCCCAGCAGCATGTTCTCATCCGCCGGCGCAAAGGCCGAACTGATCACCTCTGCTTCGCCGTAGGGGGCGATGACAGGGGCAAAGATGCCCGCAATCGCGTAGGTGAAGATGACAAACATCCCGAAGGCCGCCGTGAGCGGCGCGGTGCGCAGCTCCTTGGCTGTCTCGGTGCCCGCCAGCATGATCAGGAATTCGCGGAAGGCGTAGGAAACCATCGCCGCCAGCGCCAGTATGCCCGCACAGGTCGCGATCGCCCGTAAAGCACCCGGTCCCCCGATAATGCCCACAACAAAGGACACGAGGGTCAGCGAGAACACCAGCAAGAAGACTGACCGTTTGTTGAAATACGCCGCAAGGCAAGACGCCGCCAGCAGCATGGAATAGTAGCCGATTACAAAAAAGCTCATGTATCTGCTCCCTTACTTCGGATGCCGCAAACGCGGGTTTGTCAGGATTGCGCCAACATCGGCTGCCAGATTGAGCAGGATGAAGGTCGCGGCGAAAATCAGACAGCAGGCCTGTACAACCGGGAAGTCGCGTTTGCTGACCGCATCAACCAGCGCCTGACCGACACCGGGGTAGACAAACACCACCTCGACAAGGACGACACCTGTGATCAGGTAGGCAAGGTTCAGTGCAACCACGTTGATGATCGGAGCCCACGCATTGGGCAGCGCGTGCTTGACGATCACTTTCCACGGCGGGGCACCTTTCAGCCGCGCCATCTCGATATAGGGCGAGGCAAGCAGGTTGATGATCGCGGCTCGTGTCATCCGCATCATATGCGCCACAACAACCAGAACCAATGTCAGCGCGGGCAGGAAGGTCCGCTCTAGCAGTTGGCCGAAACTCATCCCGTCGCTCAGGCTCGCGATCGCGGGGAACATGCCCCATTTGACAGAGAAGTAGAGGATCAGGATGTAACCCAGAAAGAACTCGGGGCTGGAAATCGAGGTCAGCGTCAGCACGTTGGCGACCCGGTCAAAGATCGAGTTGCGCAGCAGCGCGACGATCACGCCCAGTATGATTGCGAAAGGAACCGCGATCACGGCCGCGTAGGCGGCAAGGAACAGCGTATTCATAAACCGTGCGCCAATGACGCTTATCACTGGTTCCTGTGTCACGATGGAACTGCCGAAATCGAACATGACAGCGCCTGACAGCCACTCCAGATAACGCACGATGGCTGGCTTGTTCAGCCCCATCTGTTCGCGCATTGCGGCCAGGTTCTCTTCGGTTGCACCCTGGCCCAGAACCGCTTCGGCAATATCGCCGGGTAACAATTCGACCATGAAGAAAATTATGACTGAAATCACCAATAGAATGATCAGCCCCAGACCGAGCCGTTTTGAAACGAGCCCCAGTATGTCTCCCATTTGTCCCTCCTGCTGTTGGTGCCAGCGTTTCCGGAGTCCCCCGGAATTCAGACGCTCAGCCTAACAGATTTTGACGCCGCGCTTTCATGCCAGAACTGGTCCGGCGCATGCATGGCTTTGCTAGTGGTTCCGGCAAGGCACGATCGTCCGGCCAGAACAGTTGAAACCCGGCGCGCGTTCGCGCGCCGGGTCATTTCGTGACTTATCCCTCGAACCACCAGCGGCTGGCGGCACGGGCGCCATCCATCTGCCAGCTTGGTGCAAGGTTCTCGCCATGCTGGACGTTCTTGCGCCGCGCATAAACGAAGTTCGGGAAGAACGGGATCACCGTGCCGCCATCATCACGGGCGAGCTGCGCCATTTCGGCGTACATCTCGGCGCGTTTTGGATCATCCAGCTCGGACTTGGCCATCAACAGAAGCTCGTTAAAGCGTTCGTTCTGCCAGCGGCTTTCGTTCCAGGCCGCATCGTCCTTGTAGGCGAGGCTGTACATCACGTCCGGTGTTGGACGCGCGCCCCACTGGACGCAGCACCAAGGCTTCTTCAACCAGACGTCGGAATAGTATCCGTCGCTTGGCACCCGGTTCACCTTTAGATCGATGCCCGACGCCTTGGCGTGCTCGGAGTAAAGAACACACAGGTCGACCGCACCCGAAAATACGGAGTCAGCCACGTCGATAGAGACGCTGAGGTTCTCCATGCCAGCCTTCTTCAGCAACGATTTGGCCTGATCCGGGTCATATCCCCGCTGTTCGATGTTCTCGGGCCAATAAGGCATCGCCGGCGAATGGTGGAAATCGTTGCCAATCGTCGCCGTGTTAAAGGTGATCTTCTCGATAATCTCTTCACGGTTGATCGACATCTTCAGCGCGTTACGCACATCCGGATTATCGAACGGCGCCACATCCGTCAGCATCGGCATGGTGATCGCCGCTGCCGAGGGCACATTGTCGATCTCGATGTTGGGATCACGCTGTAGCAACGCCAGAGTCTTGAGTTCGAGCTGCGTGATCGAATCGACGTCCCCGGTAACAAGCGCGGTTTGACGCGCGTTCGGATCGTTCAGAACGGTGACTTCAACCGCGTCAAAATATCCGCCTTCCAAGTGCCAGTCATCATGCCGCACGAAGCTGTACTGCACACCAAACTGGTGGTTGGTCAGCTTGTAGGGGCCGCAACCATCGCCCGACTTCCAGTCGATGCTGCCATCGTCATTGGCCGGGCAGATCGCAAGGTGATAGTCGGTCATCAGCCATGGCAGGTCGGCGTTGCCGCTACCCAGCTTGATGGTAAGTGAATGATCGCCGTTGTCGACGATATCCTCTACGTCCGTCAGCAATGCCTTGGCCGCCGAGGTCGACGCATCACCACGGTGGTGGTTCAGCGACGCTATCACGTCGTTCACGGTGACTTTGCCCTTGTTGTGGAACGTCGCCTTGTCGTTCAGCTTGAACGTCCATTCTGTCGCATCGTCCGACGCCGACCATTCGCTCGCCACGTCGGGGCCAAGCGAGCCATCGGATTCGATTAGCGTCAGGTAGGCGCGGAACGTATGCGCGACCTGAATCATCGAGAAGGTCACATACGTGCCCGGATCATGTGTGTCGCCGGTGTTCCCGTCATGCGCGCCCAAGCGCCATGTACCACCGCGCGTTGGCGCTGCTTTGGCTTTTGTTGCCCACAGGCCGGTCGCCGCAGTCGCGCTCATGCCGGCGGCCATGGAATAGTTCATAAACGACCGGCGCGAAATGCTGCCCGTGCGCGCAGCGTCCGCCAATCGATCGATCATTATCTGGTCTTTGACCTTTGTCATGTTATCTCCCTGAGTATTTTTTTATGATCATTGTGTCGCATGAGCCGCCTCGTTGAGGAAGTCTCTGGGTAAGTGTCATCTGGCTTCGGCAACGCGGACAGCATGAATGCGACATGATGGAAACAAAACACGAATTATGGCGTGCATCCAGCCTTTTGTCGGTTGAAACGGATTTTTCTGGTCTCAATAACGAAATGCACCCACCCTAAACGGGTGAATGCATTTCGTTTTTTCTGCACACGCGTCAGCTGGCGAACCACCAGCGGCTGGGTGCGCGAGCGCCATCCAATTCCCAGCTGGCCGCCAGATCGTCACCGCGCATGACATTGCTGCGACGCGCATAGACGAAGTTGTTGAAGAACGGGATCAAAGTACCACCATCGTCCCGCGCCAGAATCGCCATGTCGCGATACATCTCGGCACGCCGTTCGTCATTCAGTTCGGCCTTTGCCTTGAGCAGCAGTTCGTTGAACGCCTCATTCTGCCAACGGCTTTCGTTCCAGGCCGCATCCGACTTATACGCCAGACTGTACATCACATCTGGTGTAGGACGCGCGCCCCAGCTGACTGCGGTAAAGGATTTCTTCAGCCAGACATCCGAATAATAGCCATCGTTCGGCTCGCGCACGACTTTGACGTTGATGCCGGCCTTTTTAGCATGTTCAGAGTAGAGTACGCACATATCGACTGCACCGGAGAACACTGAATCGGCCGTATGAATGCTGACCGAAATATTTTCGGCACCCGCCTTCTTCAACAGCGACTTGGCCTGATCCGGATCATATTCACGCTGCTCGATATCATCGGGCCAGTAAGGCATGGCAGGCGAATGGTGGAAATCATTGCCTTTCGTCGCCTCGCCGAACGCGATCTTTTCAATGATATCATCACGGTCCATCGACATCTTGAGCGCGTTGCGTACATTCACGTCATCGAACGGCGCAGTGTCGCAGAACATGGGCATGGTGATGGCGGCGGCCGATGGCACACTCTCCAGAACAATGTCCTTGTTACGCGCAAGCAGCGCCTTGGTCTTGAGATCGACCAACGATACCGCGTCGACATCGCCCGTCACCAACGCAGTCTGCCGTGCGTTGGGGTCGTTCAGCACGATCATGAAAATCTTGTCGAAATAGGCGCCTTCCAGATGCCATCCCTCATGTCGCGTCAGGTCCCACTGGGTCCCCCATTCACCGGAATCGATCTTGTACGGGCCAGAGCCGTCGCCGGATTGCCAGTTAATCCCACCTTCGCCATTCGATGGGCAAATCGCAAAGTGATAGTCGGTCATCAGCCACGGAATATCAGCGATACCCTGCTCGAGCGAAATCACAACCGTATGGTCGCCCTCGGTTTTGATGTCCGTGACTGCCGTCAGCAGTGCCTTGGCCGCAGAGGTCGACGCATCACCACGGTGGTGATTGAGCGAATCCTTTACGTCCTGCGCGGTCACAGCCTTGCCACTGTGGAATGACGCGTTGGGGTTGATCTCGAACGTCCAGACCGACGCATCTTCGTTGGCCTCCCAGCCGGTCGCAAGGTCAGAACCAAGCGTACCATCAGGGTTAATCATCGTTAGATAGCTGCGATACTGGTGTGCGAGGTAGATCTGTTGGCGGCTGACATAGGTGCCCGGATCGTGCGTGTCCGATGTGTTCCCGTCATGCACACCAAAGCGGAACGTGCCGCCTTTTTTGGGAGCCGCGCTGGCCGCATTGGTCCACAGCCCGGTGGCCGCCGACGCGGTCACACCTGCGGCCGCTGAATAATGCATGAACGATCTACGAGAGATCTCGCCGGTCCGGGCGGCGCTGGCCAACCGATCCATCATGATCTGGTTTTTGATTTTGGTCATGGTGTTTCCTTAGAAATCCAGAGTTGCAATCAGTCGCATAGGACTCTTTTCCAGACCGCTCTTTACAATTTCGTACCTTCGATACGTTTTAGAGTGACGCGGCACGCGCGGTCAGGCAGGCGTAATGAGAACATGAAATGACCAAAGGTTCCAGCCCTCTCCGAAAACTTTCCAATTTAGCAAATTAAAATCAATAGCTTGCGGAACGGACGGATTATCACCTTTGCGCACAGCAATAGGCCGTTGCGCCCAAAGTCAATCCCGACGCAGCCGCAGCTTTGAGAAGTAATCGATCCGCTTTTTCAATTCGCGCTCGAACCCCCGCTCGACCGGTTGATAGAGAACCGGTCGCTTCATGCCGTCAGGGAAATAGTTCTGTCCCGAAAACCCGTCCTCGGCGTCATGGTCATAGGCATAATCCGCACCATAGCCTTCGTCCTTCATCAGCTTCGTGGGCGCGTTCAGGATATGCTTGGGCGGTGGTTCTGACCCGGTCTGTTTAGCAGCGCGCATTGCTGCTTTGTACCCCATGTAGGCGGCGTTTGATTTCGGTGCGAGGGCCAGATATGTCACCGCCTGCGCCAGTGCCAATTCGCCCTCCGGGCTGCCCAGACGTTCATAGGTTTCCCATGCGTCGAGACAGACGCGATGCGCATGGGTGTCCGCCAGACCGATATCCTCGACGGCCATGCGTGTGATGCGCCGCGCCAGATAGCGCGGGTCTTCCCCCCTGTCAGCATACGCGCCAGCCAATAAAGTGCCGCATCAGGGTCAGAACCGCGCACGGATTTATGTAACGCCGAGATCAGGTTATAGTGTTCATCCCCTGATTTGTCGTATTTTGCCGCCCGGCGCATCAGCCGCGTGCTGAGCGCGTCGGTGGTCAGCTTGCCATCCACCTTCCAGGCCGCCACCTGTTCGATCAGGTTCAGCAGCGCGCGCCCGTCACCGTCGGCCATCTCCAGCAGGGCTTCGCGCGCCGCACCATCAAGCGGCAAAGCGCGCCCCAGCTCCTTTTCCGCCCGTTGCGCCAGCCGTTCCAGATCACCCAGATCCAGCCGGGTCAGCACCAGAACCTGCGATCGACTCAACAAGGCCGCGTTCAATTCAAAACTGGGATTCTCGGTAGTGGCCCCCACCAACAGGATGGTGCCATCCTCCATGTGCGGCAGAAACCCGTCCTGCTGGGCCTTGTTAAAGCGGTGGATTTCATCCACGAACAGCAACGTCCCCTGCCCGTTTGCGCGCCGGTGCTTGGCGGCCTCAAACACCTTTTTCAGGTCAGGGACACCTGTGAAAATTGCACTGATCTGGATGAAATGCAGATCAGTTTCATCTGCCAGCAGACGGGCAATGGTCGTCTTGCCCACGCCGGGCGGCCCCCAGAAGATCAGCGAACCGAGGCTGCCGGAGGCCAGCATCACACCCAACGGCGCGTCGTCGCCCAGAACCTGCCCCTGACCGATCACTTCGCCCAAGGATTGCGGGCGCAGTCGGTCAGCCAGCGGGCGTGGCGCGTCCCGACCACCAGTCGCCGGGGTGGCCGCGCCGGTATCAAACAGATCAGCCATGGGTCAGAGCCGGAACCGCAGCATCATCCGCCGCGTGCCTCGCTGTATTTCCAATGCAAGGCGATGTCGCGCGCCCTCAAGGGCTGCATTCGCGCTTGCGGTGTCGGTGATCTGCGTTCCATTGACCGACAGCAACAGATCACCCTGCCGCAGCCCCGCGCGCAGCCCGACCTGACCAGGTCGCTCGACCAGAACCCCTGCTGCCGACAATGGCAGGTCGTATTCGGCCAGAACGCCGGGATTGATATTGCTCACCTGCATACCGGGCACGGCAGCTTTGGCGCTGGTTTCCAGCGATGCGCGTGGCGGGGTTTCGGGTGCCGCGGCTAATATCATGTCGAATGTCTGCGCCTTGCCGCCGATACGTGCAGCCACCTGCACGCTTGCGCCCAGCCCGGCAACGGACATACGATAAATCATCTCGGCAGGGGTGTTCACCTCTTCGCCACCGACCGCCAAGATCACGTCACCGGGGGCAAACCCGTGCGTAACGAACGGACTGGCAGGATGTATGTCCGAGATGATGATACCGCCCGGCCGCAGCAGCCCCAAGCCCTCTGCCATGTCCGCAGTAACCGGCTGGCCGGTCAACCCTGCCCAAGGCCGTTCGAAATGCGTTTTGCCCGCGTCCGCTTGTGCAACGAACTGCTTTACCAGTGCTGACGGGATGGCAAAACCTATCCCGTTCGATCCCCCCGACCGGCTGAGAATTGCGGTGTTGATGCCGATCAGCCGCCCCTCGATGTCCACCAATGCACCTCCAGAGTTACCGGGATTGATCGGCGCATCGGTCTGGATGAAATACCCGCGCACATTTCCGGTGGCGAGCCCCGAACGCGCCAATCCCGATACAATGCCACTGCTGACCGTCTGGCCCACGCCAAAGGGGTTGCCGATGGCCAATACCAATTCGCCCACCTCGACGGTTTCGCTGTCTCGCAGCGGTAGCGCAGGCATATCCTCCGCGCCCTCCAACTGCAGGATGGCCAGATCGCTTTCCTCGTCACCCATCAGCACGCGGGCAGAGAATTCTCGTCGGTCGTTCAACACCACACGAATGTCTGTCGCCTGCCCGACCACGTGGTAATTCGACACAACGATCCCGCCAGAGCCAAGGATCACACCTGATCCGAGTGAATTTTCCACCCGTGGCCCGCGACCGCCAAAATCGCGAAAGAGCTGGCCAAAGAACGGATCATCCGCAAATGGGCTATGCGTCCTCTCGATCACCCGGCGCGCATAGATATTGACCACCGCAGGTGCTGCGGCCTTAACCACGGGCACAAAGCTGAGCTGAATTTCAGCGCCACTGGTCGGTACGCGGGTATCCGCCGCAACCGGCATCACAAACCCCATCATCAAGATAACCAAGATCCGAAGCATCATATCCCTCTGGTTTTCTGGCGTTGCGTTCCACGGATATGCGCCCGACTGCGACTGATTGCAACCACAGGTCCATCGCATGACATCCCTACGAGACCGGTAACAAACCAGAGAATGCCCACGCACTTCGGAACTCTGCTGCCTGCTGCATCGTTGTCTCTTCAAAGGCGGATAATATCGAAAGGAAGATACCCAATGGCAGATCGTCAGAGATCTAAGGACGGCAAACGCGAAACCGAAACGATTGTTCAGGACGAAAAGACACCAACGCAGCAAGGCCGCGCTGGCGGTAATCTGGAACGCGATGTGGGGACACGCGCGGCGCTGAACCGCGCCAAAGGGGATCGTCCCGGTGTCACCCGCGTGCGGAAATCGGATGAAAAGGGCCAAGGTAATCTGGGTGGCCATCACGGTACCGGCGAGGAGGACTGATATGGTACGGTTAAAGAATGATACGTTGGTCGTCGTCGCAGACAGCGAGAAAGCATTGTTCCTGCGCAATCTGACCGATCACGCCAATCCCAACCTCGAAGTGACGGACGAAGAAAGTCAGAACAATCCATCCGACAAGGAACAGTCTGCCAATCGGCCCGGTCGCATGCCCGATACCGGCGTCGGTCAACGGTCTGCATTGGATGACACTGATTGGCACGAGTTGGCAAAGGACCGCTTTGCCAAAGATTTAGCAGACAAGTTGTATAGCGAGGCGCACAAAGGTGCCTTTGATCGCTTGGTGTTAGTGGCCGCGCCGCATGTGTTGGGCGTATTGCGCGACGAATTGCATGCCGAAGTGCTGGCAAAGCTGGTGATGGATATTCCCAAGACGCTGACCAATCACCCGGTCGACGAGATCGAAAAACTTGTCAAAAAGGAAATGGATGCGGCCTGAGCGGCGCAGTCATTTCGCACAAGCGCAAAACGAAAAGCCGCCGTTGGTTCGTCCAACGGCGGCTTTTAAATTTGGTCGAGCGGTACGGCTTATTCTTCGCCAGCGTCCGCTTGTTCGGCGGCGACGCGCGCGCGGTCACCGGCGCCCTTGGCATCCACATCGCGGTCAACGAATTCGATGATCGCCATCGGCGCCATGTCGCCATAGCGGAAGCCTGCCTTAAGCACGCGGACATAACCGCCGTTACGCTCTTTGTAGCGCGGGCCAAGCACGTCAAACAGCTTGGTAACGTATTGATCCTGCTTCAACTGGCTGGCGGCCTGACGGCGGGCGTGCAGATCGCCACGTTTGCCCAACGTGATCATCTTTTCGATGATGCGGCGCAGTTCCTTGGCCTTGGGCAGGGTGGTCTTGATTTGCTCATGTTCGATGAGCGAGCCGGCCATGTTCGCCCACAGCGCCTTGCGGTGCTCATGGGTGCGGTTCAGGCGGCGGTATCCTCGTGCGTGACGCATTTTCTTACTCCATAACTATGTTTTGCTTTGTCCGGCGGCATGATGCGTGTCAGGCCACTCTCCTTGGGGCGAATGCCCGGTCTTGATCGTGTTTTTCTGTGTGCCGGGCTGAAGCCCGGCCTACAGCGTAGGTAGGGCGGGCTTCAGCCCGCCACCCCTTCAGAACTGGTCTTCGAACTTCTTGGCCAGATCCTCGATATTGTCCGGCGGCCAATCCTCGACATCCATGCCAAGGTGCAGTCCCATACCGGACAGGACTTCCTTGATCTCGTTCAAGGACTTGCGGCCAAAGTTCGGCGTGCGCAGCATCTCTGCTTCGGTCTTTTGAATCAGGTCACCGATATAAACGATATTGTCGTTCTTCAGGCAGTTGGCGGAACGGACACTCAGCTCCAGCTCGTCAACTTTCTTGAGCAACAGCGGATTGAACTCCAGACCATCATCTTCGTCCTGACGGCCAGCCGCTTCGGGCTCTTCAAAGTTAACAAAGATGCTCAGTTGATCCTGCAGGATGCGCGCAGCATAGGCCACGGCATCATCCGGCGTGATCGAGCCATCGGTTTCGATTTTCATCGTCAGCTTGTCATAATCCAGCACTTGGCCCTCGCGGGTGGGCTGCACATCATAGCTAACGCGACGGATCGGCGAATAGATCGCATCGACCGGGATCATGCCGATCGGCGCATCCTCGGGCTTGTTCTTGTCTGCGGCGACATAGCCTTTGCCGGTGTTGACGGTCAGTTCCATAAACAGGTCCGCACCGTCATCGAGGTGACAGATCACATGATCGCGGTTCAGAACCTCGATACCTGCACTATCGCTGATGTCACCAGCGGTGACGACACCGGGGCCTTTTGCGGAAACCGACAGGCGTTTCGGCCCTTCGACTTCCATGCGCAGCGCGACACCCTTGAGGTTCAGCACCATGTCGGTCACGTCTTCACGTACGCCCGCGACGGACGAAAACTCGTGCAATACGTTGTCGATTTGTACGGATGTGATCGCGGCACCTTGCAGCGATGAAATCAGCACGCGGCGCAGCGCGTTGCCCAGTGTCAGACCAAAGCCGCGTTCCAGCGGTTCGGCCGTGACGGTTGCCTGACGCAGCGGGTCATTGCCCGGCTTTACGTCCAGCTGTGTCGGCTTGATCAGTTCAGCCCAGTTCTTGTGGATCATGTGTCCCTCCATTCCTGCCCTGTCCTCATGTCCGAAGGCCAGAGCGCCCGAGGTTTAAAATGACGGAATGGGGCCGTGCAAAACACGCGGCCCCAACCGATAAATCAGTGGATCAAACCCGGCGGCGTTTCGGCGGGCGGCAACCATTGTGGGCGATCGGCGTCACATCGCGGATCGAAGTGATGTTGAACCCGACTGCGGCCAGAGCGCGCAACGCGCTTTCACGACCGGAACCGGGGCCCTGCACTTCAACTTCCAGCGTGCGCATGCCATGTTCCTGTGCCTTGCGGCCAGCATCTTCGGCAGCCATCTGCGCCGCATAGGGCGTAGATTTCCGGCTACCTTTGAAGCCCATCGTACCGGCGGACGACCATGCGATCGCATTGCCCTGCACGTCGGAGATCAGGATTTTTGTGTTGTTGAACGAAGAGTTCACATGCGCAACGCCAGTGGCGATGTTCTTGGAAACCTTTTTCTTCGTGCGGCGGGTATCGCGTGCCATATCTGCTGCCCTCCCTTATTTCTTCTTGCCAGCAATGGCCCGTGCGGGGCCTTTGCGGGTGCGGGCATTGGTGTGGGTCCGCTGACCGCGCACCGGCAGGTTACGACGGTGGCGCAGGCCACGGTAGCAGCCGAGGTCCATCAGACGCTTGATGTTCATCTGGGTCTCACGGCGCAGGTCGCCTTCGACGGTCAGGTTCGCATCGATGTGCTCACGAACTGCCAGCAACTCGGCGTCGCTCAGCTCGTTAACGCGACGGGATGCGTCGATGTTGACGGCTGCACAGATGTCCTTGGCCGTCGAGTGGCCAATTCCGGTGATGTAGGTCAGGGCGATCGGGACGCGTTTATGCGTCGGGATGTTAACGCCGGCGATACGTGCCAAGTGTCATTTCCTTTTCGTTGCGGGTCCGTAATGCCAGACCCTTTTTTCACAACATAAGCCCGAGGCGTGTCCGCTCCGGGCCGCAGCTGAATTCAGGTGATCGATTCCGATTCCAGACAGGCCAGAGGGAATCATTTTCTCGGTCGAGATGGTGCTGGTTAGGGGTAATTCACGGGGGCGTCAACCCCTCCCCCGAAAGGGGCGTCACGCCCCGCTCATCCACAGGCGTGGTATAGTGTCGGCTCACCCGTGTCGCCCTGATAAACCCGAAGAACATCGGGTTCCTCGGGGAAGGCGCGAATGACGAAAACCGTGGGATAAACAAACCCCGGCTCTTCGCAATAACCGGCGCTGACATGTGTAATCTCGAGTCCCAGATTGCCGACTGGCAGCGGCTCTTTCAGCGCGCAATGATACTCGATCTCCCAGAAATCCTGGCCATCGAAACTCATGCCTTGTTCTTGCCTGTCAATCAACTCCAACGGGCAGAGTTTAGCATCGGTGACAAAGTCAACATTCTGGGCCTGTAACGGGGCCACCATCGCCAGTGACATAAACGTTGTCAGGATCAATCGCATGGGTCACTCCTAATCTCTGCAAGACAGATAATGCCCCTAAGCATCATTCACCGCAACGGTAGAACCGAACCGGGGAAATACCACCGCTGTTCTGAAATACCCTGACGGTGTTGGCGTTCCACTGCACAATCTCTAACTCGGCTTGCCAGCGGCTGGTCGCTGTCCCGCACTGGGCCGTCGTTAAAACCGACTGTTCTCCACGCAGGATTGCCTTGCCTGCCTCCAATGGCCACTCGCAACTGAACTCATGGGTCGCAAGGCCGGTGCTTGTTAGGCGTATTATGCTGTTATCCTCGATATCGCCCTCATCGGCGTCGCAGAAATCAGGGTCGGAAAGGTAGAAGGCTTCGACATCCGCCGCTGTTTCGGCCAACGCCGGGATTGTCAGGATACTTATCAAGATAATGCAGAAACGATGGAACATCGTAGTTTCTCCTGTCCGATTTCCTCTGAGCCCCTCACTCGACCGGTCGTCAATCTGCTGAGGCACCTGCCTGCGGCTTGAGCTTGAACGCGCGCTCGCTGCCACCCGTTGGCCTGTTATGGCCATCAGGGCATGGGCCATAGGTTTTGCGGGGCAGACGCTTATCCTCTGTCGTCAACCTGATCCCGCCTTCCGGCGCCTGTTCGAACACCACATCGACCGACCACTCTCCAACGCCATCCATACACACGGCTATACGCTTTTGCTCCGCTGGCCGCTCCTTGGTCAGGTCTAGTGGCGGTTCCCATTTACAGCGGATGTAGTGATCACCAACCGTGGTGGCATCCAGCATGGTAACATCTTCCAGTTCCTGGATCGCATAATCGGCCTTGCACAGGTCCGGGCGCGAGGTCAGCGTCTGCTCGTCGGCCACCACCGTGCCCGCCAGTCCCGACAAGATGACAGTCAGCGCAAATCGTCTCATTCGCTTTCCTCTTCGACAGACGGACAATGATAGAACTTGACCGGGCTGATCCCGCCACCATTCTGAAATACCGCCAGATAACCGTCAGTCTGGGGCGCAAATTCGAATTCGGCCTGCCACATGCCAGTGCCATTCTGACAACTCGCCGCGACAACAGCACTGCCTTCATTCGCCAGTACCGCGCCGATGTTCTGCGGCCAGTTGCACCCAAAGAAATGGTTGCTCATTTCGTGAGACGTCAGAAAAATCGTGTGTTGCATCTCGTGCTCTTCGCCCGGCGCGTCACACAGCCCCTCATCCGATATGTAAAAGAATTCTGCGCTGGCCGGTATCGACAACCCAACGAATATCCCGACAGCCACGGACGGCAGAACAGTTACGATCTTCATGGTCCACACTCCCCGAGCTTCAGATTAGCCATGGTTGCATGGCCGCAATCCAAAATTCAACATGGGAGACGCCCGCCGCAAGAGGGACTAAAAATTAGTTGGCCCTGCGGCGGTGCGGGAAACGCGGCTTGGGTTAGTCCAGAACCTTGGCGATCGCGGCTTTGACCTCGTCGATCTCACCCAGACCATCGACAGATTTCAACATGTCCTTGGCGTAGTAATAGCCAATCAGCGGCGAGGTTTTCTTGTAATATTCCATCAGCCGGTTGCGCAACGCTTCTTCATTGTCGTCGGCACGACGCTTGACATCCGTGCTGCCGCAATTCTCGCATTTGCCATCCGCGGGCCAGGGTTTGGTAATGTCATTATAGACATTGCCGCAATTGCCACAAGTTGACCGCGCGGTGATCCGGCTGACCAGCGCATCGTCATCAACGCGCATTTCCACGACAGCATCCAGCGTTTCGCCACTTTCTGCCAGCAACGCCCCAAGCGCGTCTGCCTGAGCAAGCGTGCGCGGGAAGCCGTCAAAGATGAACCCGCCGCCCTTCTCGCCTTCCAGCTTCTCACGGATCAGGCCGATCACGATCTCGTCTGTCACCAGATCGCCTCGGGCCATCACGTCTGCCACGATCTTACCCATCTCGGTGCCGGAGTCCTTGGCCTCGCGCAGCATGTCGCCGGTGCTGAGCTGGATCATGCCCCGCTCTGAAACCAGAATATGTGCTTGCGTGCCTTTGCCGGCGCCCGGCGGCCCAAGAAGGATAATGTTCATCGGCGTGCTGCCCCTTTTCTGCGAGCGCGGCGTTTCCCTTTGCCGCTCAACTGCGATTTCTCGATCAGCCCTTCATACTGATGCGCCAGAAGATGGCTTTGCACCTGCTGGATCGTATCCATCGTGACTGACACCACGATCAGGACCGAGGTGCCGCCAAAATAGAAGGGAATAGCGAATTGGGAACGCAGAATCTCTGGAAGGAGACAAACTGCCGCAAGGTAACCGGAACCAAGCACAAGAATACGCGTCACAACATAGTCCAGATACTCGGCCGTTTTCTTGCCCGGACGGATACCGGGAACAAAACCGTTCTGGTTCTTCAGATTGTCGGCGACTTCATCCGTCTTGAACGCCACGTTGTAGGTATAGAAATAGGCAAAGAACACGATCATCAGCGCAAAGAACAGCAGATAGAGCGGCTGACCGGGGCCAAAGTAGGCGAGGATCGTCGACATGATCGGGCTGGTCGAATTGCCCTGCCCCGAGAACGTGCTGACCGTGACAGGCAGCAACAACAGTGAACTGGCAAAGATTGCCGGGATAACGCCCGCTGGGTTCACCTTGACCGGCAGGTGTGACGAGCCACCATCATACACCTTCATGCCGACCTGACGGCGCGGATACTGGATGTGAATCTTGCGCAGGGACCGCTCCATGAACACCACGAATGCGATCACGCCGATCACCATGACCATCACACCGATGATCACCGCAGGGCTGATTGCGCCCGACCGGCCAGAGGCAAAGAACTGCGCCAACGCTGCAGGCACTTCGGCGATGATGCCGACAAAGATGATCAGTGAAATACCGTTACCGATGCCGCGCGCGGTGATCTGCTCACCCAGCCACATCAGGAACATGGTGCCGCCGACCAGCGTAATCATGCACGACGCGAGGAAGAACCCGCCGGGGGTCGTCACCAGATCGCCCGACTGCAGGCTGACCGCCAGACCGTAGGATTGCAGCGTCGCCAGAAAGACCGTGCCGTAACGGGTATACTGGTTGATCTTCTTACGGCCCTGCTCGCCTTCTTTTTTCAGCTGTTCCAGCGCAGGTACCATCGACGTCATCAACTGGACGATGATCGAAGCCGAAATATACGGCATGATGCCAAGAGCAAAGATGCCCATCCGCCCCAGCGCACCACCGGTAAACATCGACAACATGCCGCCAATGCTTGCCGCCGCGCCATCCATGAATTCACGCAGCGCCGCACCATCGATACCCGGCACCGGGATGAACGTCCCCAGCCGGTAAACGATCAGCAGACCGAGCGTGAAAAGGATACGTTTGCGAAGGTCAGTGGCCTTGCCCAACGCGGACCAGCTGGTGTTGGCGGCCATTTGTTCTGCTGCGGATACCATTCGGCTCTCTTCTCGATAATGACAACGCCGCCGGGCCGCTGTTTCTCAGCGAGCCGGCGGCGTGTTTGAAAAACTAGAGGTTATGTAAGCGGCGCGCGGGCCGCTCACAACCACTTATTCAGCCGCTGTCGCAGCTGTGACCGTCAGTTTGCCACCGGCCTTCTCGACCGCGTCGATTGCGGACTTCGATGCACCGGTCACTTCCAGCGTGACTTTGGCACTGATGTCGCCTTTGGCGAGGATGCGAACACCGTCCAGCTTGCGGCGGACCAGACCAGCGGCCAGCAGCGCATCTTCGGTGATGGCGGCTTTGGCGTCCAGTTTCTTGTCGTCGATGAATTTCTGGATCAGGCCCAGGTTGACGACTGCGTATTTCTTGCGGTTTGGCTTGGTAAAGCCACGCTTTGGCAGACGTTGATAGAGCGGCATCTGGCCACCCTCGTACCCGGCGATCGCAACACCCGAGCGGGATTTCTGACCTTTGATACCCCGGCCACCGGTTTTGCCCATGCCAGAGCCCGGACCACGGCCAATGCGTTTGCGTTTTTGGGTTGCGCCGTCGTTATCGCGCAGTTCATGCAGTTTCATGTCGCTTCTCCTTTGCCGGATGCGGCCCCCAGCGACGGGAGCGGCCGAACGCGGCTTTGCGTGTTGGTTATCATGGCACATGTGCGCCACCGGGCGCGTATAGACGGGATACGAGGGGCGATCAAGAGGAGGATTTAGCCAACCTCATCGAAAAGCCCGGCAACGCCCATTCAGCAGTCCGGATGCAAACTGCCTCGGAAATCACATCTGCCCGCATTGTCTTACAAATGCCATGCCTTCGTCATGCCCAAAACCAATCGATCCGTAAAACGCGGTACAACTGGTCGCCCTTATGCCGCGAGCCGCATCGAAGGGCGCTTACGACAGCAACACTAAGAACCGGCACCGGCGCAACAAGTACCTGAGGCCGCATATCGCAATGAGAGGTTTGAGCTTTGCCCGATATTGATATTGTCAGGCTTGAGACCAACCCACATGAAACCGTCAACGGTATTCGTGCCGACACGACCACACGCGGGGTCGATCTGGAGGGGTCTCAGATCACCGCCACATATGCCGACGGAACCACCGAAACGCTAATCTGGCAAGCCTTTGACCCCTACACGAATGGCGGTGTGATCGGCACGGACATCAACATGTCCTATGGTAACAGTTCGCACGTGCTAAAAACGACCAAGCTGTTGACCTCGCTACGCTTTGACATTCAGCCTGCCGATTCCGTTTTCGACACCACAGTCACCGAGGACGATGACCCGAGCGGCGGCTCCACTCCGACCTCTAAGATTGGCTTTCCGTTCGAAGTAACCCCGGCATACGCCGACCTTCCCGGCGACATTTCGGTAACGTATTCCGGAATCGTCAATCTGGCCGGAAGCCCGCCGGCTGGTGACCTCTTTACAACGATGACGATTGATTTCTCTGATCTCGACGCCGGTGGACTGCTCGGTGATCTGGAATGGAAAACTGACATCGACACGGTAAAGGATGCGGGCGATCTAAAACCATCGGGCGTTACCTGTTTCACCCGTGGAACAATGATCACAACAGATCAGGGCGCCTTGCCCATTGAGACGCTCAAATCCGGCGCGTATGTGCTGACGCAAGACAACGGCTTTCAGGAACTGAAAATGGTGATAAGCCGCACCGTTGGGAAAAAAGAGCTAGAGAAAAATCCAAAGCTATACCCGGTAAGGATCACGGCAAAAGCACTGGGATCAGGAGTACCGGCAAGAGATCTGGTTGTGTCGCGCCAGCATCGCATGGTCGCACAATCCACCATTGTTAAGCGCATGTTCGGCTCGTCGTCAGTGCTGATCGCGTCGATCCGGCTCACCAGACTGCCGGGGATTTACGTCGATACCTCGTTTGACAGTGTCGAGTATTTCCACCTTATTTTTGAAAATCACGAGGTCATTTTCGCAGAAGCCACGCCGACCGAGAGCTTTTTGATATGCCCCGAGGCGCGCAACACCCTTCATCCCGCTGCATGGGCCGAATTCGCGACCCTCTTTCCTGACGCCCTCGCCGCCAGTCATACGGCAACGCCGGTGCGCGCTATTCCAAACAACATCCTGCAAAAACGCATGGTGAACCGGCACATCAAGAACGCAAAAGAGTTGTTTTGCGCAAAGCTGTAGATCGTACGCGGTTCACGTGGACGCCGAATAGCTACCATCCGCATCATGTGTCTCCTCGCCCGTCAGCGCAGGAGTGAACACACATAACAGGCGCAGATCCGTCTCGGCGCGGATGATATGTGCATCATGGCGGTCCAGCACGTACATCGTACCGGGGCGCAGCGGCCATGTGCGCCCGGTGGCCACCTCTTCGACTTCGCCCTGCCCCTCGATACAGTAATTCGCCTCAATGTGGTTCTTGTATTCCAGTCGCTGTGTGCTGCCTGCCAACACCCGCGTATCGTGAAATGAATAGCCCAAGCGATCGCGCGCCAGCAGAATGCGACGGCTTTCGAACGCATCGCCAGTGACATGATCGGGGGTATTCAGGACATCATCCAAGGTTTTCACCAGCATCTGCGCGGCCTTTCGTTGATTTCACAAACAGTCTAGTGGCAATCTGGTGCGATGAGAACGTCCCTGATGCTCGTCACCGCCGCCTTCGCTTCGTTCGCCACCGCTCCTCCTCGAGCGCACGGTGCCGCGAGTTGCGCAACCGACGCGATGTTGGTTTTTGACGGGTCCGCGTCGATGGCCGAATTGGATTTCGACCTGACAGTGCCCACCCGTATTGATGACGCTCGCCGCGCTGTGCGTCGCGCCATGCCGCAAATTGCCCCTTTTCGACGCGTGGGTCTGCTTATCTATGGGCCGGGTCCGGGTCCGGCCTGCGACCGGATCAATTTGCATTTTGAACCTGTGGCAGATGCCGCAACCCCGATTGTTGATGCGCTCGATCAACTGGAACCACTCGGCCTGACCCCGTTAACCAACGCGGTCCGCGCCGCCGCCAAGGTGCTGCACTATCGCACCCGCCCCGGCATCGTGGTGCTGGTGACAGACGGAAACGAGACCTGCGGCGGGCGGCCCTGCGCGCTCAGCCGCGCGCTTGCAGCCGAAGCACGCGATCTGACCGTGCATGTGATCGGCTTCCGGGTGGTGGTGGATTTCTTCAGCTGGGACAGCCCCGAGGCAAAGAGTTATACCGAAGGCAAGACCGTCGCGAAATGTCTGGCCGACCAGACGGGTGGGATGTTTGTTTCGACCGAAACGGTGGATGAACTGGCGGAAGCGTTGCGAGAAACGCTGGGGTGTGCGTTGATTGGCCAGACGATTGGGCCCATTCCCTCTAAACAAAGCACATGAAGATCAGGGCAACGAGGATCTTCCCCTACGTCAACTCAATCGTTAACCTTAGTTAATGGACCTTTTTTGAAGGCCATTCGATCAAGGGGGTAATTCGCGATGATTAAACTTGTTGTTTCTGCAAGCGTGCTCGCTCTTTCGATGACAGGATCAGTGTTCGCTGAAGCAGACAGTAAGGCCATACAGGCAGAAGTGGTTTTGGCGGAGATAGCGCATAGCGGCGGTTGCCGCAAAAGCTCTCCTCCGGGGCAATGTTGCCATGCCGGTTCAAAACCACTGCACTGCCATTGAACAGCAAAACGCCCCGGCCATTGCTGACCCGGGCGCATCAAATCTGGGTAGGCCGGGCTTCAGCCCGGCACACCATCAGCCTTTTTCTTCGATGATCTCGACCATGTGCGAGACCTTGTTCACCATGCCGCGGATCGAAGGAGTGTCCTCCAGTTCGCGCGTGCGGTGCATTTTGTTGAGGCCCAGACCGATCAGCGTGGCACGCTGGCTGGCGGGGCGACGGATGGGCGAACCCACCTGTTTGACAACGATTGTCTTGGCCATGTCTTAACCCTCCTGAACCGCAGGGGCTTGCTCGCCGCTGACTTTGGGTGCGTCTTCTTTAGCCAGGATGTCGGCCACTTTCTTGCCGCGACGTTGCGCGACCATACGGGGGCTCGATTCCTTGCGCAGACCATCAATGGTCGCACGGATCATGTTGTAGGGGTTTTGGCTGCCGTTCGATTTGGCAACAACGTCCTGAATACCCAGCATTTCAAACACGGCACGCATTGGACCACCGGCGATGATCCCGGTACCTTGTGGGGCTGTCCGCATGATGACCTTGCCGGCGCCGTGGCGACCTTCCATGTCATGGTGCAGCGTGCGGCCTTCGCGCAGCGGCACACGGATCATCTGGCGCTTGGCTTGCTCGGTGGCTTTACGGATGGCCTCGGGGACCTCCTTGGCCTTACCTTTGCCAAAGCCGACGCGGCCTTTCTGGTCGCCGACAACGACAAGTGCTGCAAAGCCGAAACGCTTACCACCCTTGACAGTTTTGCTGACGCGGTTGATCGCGACCAGGCGATCGGCGAATTCAGGGGTCTCGTCGCGTTGATTGCGGCGGCCGCCCCCACGGTTGTCATCTCTTGCCATCTGGCTTCCTATCTCATGCGGGCATTTGCCCTGTCACACTCGATCCCAGTGAGCACGTATGCGCCCCCGGATCATCGAGGCGGCCCGGGTCGGGCCGCCTACGCTGTCTTAGATCTTCAGACCACCTTCACGCGCAGCTTCGGCCACAGCCTTGACCCGCCCGTGAAAGAGGAAACCGCCGCGGTCGAAATACGCCTCGCTGATGCCCGCTTTCTTGGCGCGCTCTGCGATGGCGGTCCCGATTTTGGTGGCCGCTTCGATGTTGTTCTTGCCGACCACGCCGAAATCTTTCTCGAGCGTGGAGGCCGATGCCAGAGTTACGCCCTGTACATCGTCGATCAGCTGAACGCTGATATTCTTGTTGCTGCGGTGAACGCTGAGGCGCACGCGCCCTGCATTGACCTTGCGAAGTTTGTTCCGAACGCGCAGGCGGCGTTTTTGGAACAGTTTTCTTTTGCTGTTTGCCATCTTCTCGCGTCCTTACTTCTTCTTGCCTTCCTTCTGGAAGATATACTCGTCTTTGTAGCGAATGCCTTTGCCCTTGTAGGGCTCTGGCGGACGCCAGTCGCGGATATTGGCCGCGACCTGACCGACGAGCTGCTTGTCCGTGCCTTCAACGACCAGTTCGGTCTGTTTGGGCGCGGTGACAGTCACACCTTCCGGAACCACGAAATCCACGTCATGCGACAGGCCGAGGTTCAGCTTCAGGACATTGCCCTGCATCTGTGCCCGGTAACCAACGCCACGGATTTCCAGCTCTTTCTTGAACGTGTCCTTGCTGCCGTGCACCAGATTGGCGACGACCGTACGGGTCATCCCCCATTGCTGGCGGGCACGCTTGGACTTGCCGCGTGGGGTCACGGTGATCTGGCCATCTTCGATGGTCAGCGTCACGTCATCCGTGGCGGTAAAGGATTTGGTGGCCTTGGGGCCCTTGACCTCAAGCGTCTGACCGCTGAGCGTCGCGGTGACACCATCAGGCAGGGCTACGGGCTGTTTACCAATTCGAGACATTTCGATCTCTCCTTTAGAATACGGTGCAGAGCACTTCGCCACCGACATTGTGGCTACGCGCGCTTGCGTCCGACATCACACCCTTGGAGGTGGAGACAATCGACACGCCCAGGCCCTGACGGACCGAAGGAATGTCATGGACGCCCAGATAGACGCGACGACCGGGCTTTGACACCCGCTTCATTTCGCGAATGACGGGGGCGCCGTCAAAGTATTTCAGGCTGATTTCGATTGCCGGATGGCCGTCGTCACCAGTCATGGCCTCATAGCCGCGGATATACCCTTCGTCGGCCAGAACATCGAGAACGCGCGTACGCATCTTCGAGGCCGGGGTCATTACCGTGGACTTACCGCGCATCTGGCTGTTGCGGATGCGGGTCAGCATATCGCCGATAGGATCATTCATATCAAATCTCCCTTACCAGCTGGATTTCACGAGGCCTGGGGCCTGGCCGTTCTGGCCCAGTTCCCGCAGCGCGATCCGCGATACTTTGAGTTTGCGATAGTATGCGTGCGGACGACCTGTCAGCTGGCAGCGGTTATGCAGCCGTGTGGCAGAGCTGTTGCGCGGCAGTTCAGCCAGCTTCAGGGTTGCGCGGAAACGCTCTTCCATCGGCTTGCTTTCGTCGCTGATGATTGCCTTGAGCGCGGCGCGCTTCGCGGCGAATTTATCGACCAGCTTCTGGCGCTTCTTCTCACGCTCGATCATTGCTTTTTTAGCCATTAGTCTCTCTCCCGCTCAGCTGTTGAAAGGCATGTTGAAATGCTTCAACAGCGCCTTTGCTTCAGCGTCGGTTTGCGCCGTGGTGGCGATGATGATGTCCATGCCCCACATCTCATCCACCTTGTCAAAATTGATCTCGGGGAAGATGATGTGTTCCTTGATGCCAAAGGCATAGTTGCCGCGGCCATCAAAGGATTTGCCAGAAACACCACGGAAGTCGCGGATCCGCGGCATTGCCACGGTGATCAGGCGGTCAAGGAAATCGTACATGCGGTCGCCGCGCAGGGTCACTTTGGCACCCATCGGCATATCCTCACGGACACGGAACCCGGCGATCGAGTTCTTGGCCTTGGTGACAACAGCGTGCTGGCCAGCGATCGTACTCAGGTCTTCCTGCGCCGACTTGGCTTTCTTGCTGTCACGAACGGCCTCGGCACCGCAGCCAATGTTCAGGACAATCTTGTCCAGACGCGGGATCTGCATGTCGTTTTTGTAGCCGAACTCTTCTTTCAGCGCCGGTTTGATTGTCTCGCGGAACATCGTCCGGAGACGCGGGGTATAAGTAGCAGTATCAAGCATCAATCACGTCCCCCGTGGTCTTGGCGACGCGCACCTTCTTGCCGTCTTCGACCTTGAAGCCGACGCGGGTGGGTTTGCCGTTCTTGTCGAGATAGGCCAAGTTGCTCAGCTCGATGGGCAACGCCTTGGGCAGGCGACCACCTTGGGCCGTCTGGCTTTGACGGGTGTGGCGGATGGCCATGTTCACACCGTCAACGATGGCTTTGCCGGCTTTGGGGTCAACGGAGGCAATCGTGCCTTCTTTGCCCTTGTCCTTGCCCGCCAGCACGACGACCTTGTCGCCTTTTTTCAGTTTGGCAGCCATATCACAGCACCTCCGGGGCGAGCGAAATGATTTTCATGAAGTTCTTGGCGCGCAGTTCGCGCACAACCGGGCCGAAGATACGCGTACCGACCGGCTCACCTGCGTTGTTCAGGATCACGGCGGCGTTGCGGTCAAAACGGATCGCGGTGCCGTCTTCACGACGGATTTCTTTGGCGGTGCGCACGACGACGGCCTTGCGGACGTCACCTTTCTTTACGCGACCACGCGGGATGGCTTCCTTGACCGACACGACAATGATGTCGCCGACGGACGCATATCTGCGCTTGGAACCACCCAGGACCTTGATGCACTGAACACGGCGAGCGCCGCTGTTGTCAGCAACATCCAGATTGGTCTGCATCTGGATCATATGGTTTCTCCCGACCTATGGGGGGCTCTGATTGGCCTTCTCCCCAGGGTTTCGATTAAACCGAAAAGTGCCTGTGGCTTACGCCTCCAGCACCTCCCAGCGTTTCGTCTTGGATTTAGGCGCGCATTCGATAATGCGGACCTGATCACCTACTTTGCAGGCGTCTTTCTCATCGTGCGCCCGGTATTTCTTGGACTTACGAATGGTTTTTTGCAGAACGGGGTGCTTGAAGCGGCGCTCGACCGAGACGGTTACTGTCTGGGCGTTGGCGTCGCTGGTCACGGTGCCGGTCAGAATACGTTTGGGCATCTTATCGGCTCCTTATTCCGCGGAAGCTGCGGCAGCAGCTTTTTCATTGAGGATGGTCAGCACGCGGGCCGCATTGCGGCGCGCCACGCGCATCTGCGCTGAATTTTCCAGTTGGCCGGTAGCCGCCTGAAAGCGCAGGTTGAATTGCTCTTTTTTCAGATTGGCCAGCTCTTCACGCAGCTGGTCAGGAGTCTTGTCACGTAGTTCGTTGGCGTCCATCGCCGATATCCTTTCAACATCACTGGCAGGCCCCTATGCGGTAGCGCGTCGGGTCACCCTGATTCCAGTGGAGTCCATGATGAGCGTGCCCAATACCGCCCCAGTCGCTATAACGCAACCCCTGTTGGCAGATTACTGCACATTGGCCTCTCGCACTTGGGCGTGACCTGCGCTATCACGCCAGCATGGCACAGATCAAACCCCTCTTCGTCACCCCGTTATACCGCGCCCCGCTGTCTGAATTTGGCGATGGTGTGGAGATATCCGAACTGGCCACCTCCTGCTGGTCCATCGCCGAGGACGACGAGGCAGGCCAAGGCTGGTGCGAGAAGAACGGCTATTCCGGCTACACGTCCTACGCGTCGCTGACCGATCTGCCGTGGCGGTTTCCAATCTTTGCCGACGTTGTGGCCTCACTTGATGCCCATGTCGCTGCCTTCGCGGCGCATCTAGCCTTTGATCTGGAGGATAAGCCGCTCACGCTTCAGGATATCTGGATCAACATCCTGCCCGAGGGTGGCACGCATGCGTCCCATATCCACCCCCATTCGGTAATTTCCGGCACCACCTATGTCGCGATGCCCGAAGGCACCTCGGCGCTGAAGCTGGAAGACCCCCGCTCATCCCGGATGATGGCCGCCCCCACACGGGTAAAGGGTGCCCCGGAAGAGTTGCGCCAGTTTGTCTATGTGAAGCCTGATGTCGGCGACGTGCTGCTATGGGAGTCGTGGCTGCGGCATGAAGTGCCGATGAATATGTCCGAGGATGATCGGATTTCGGTGAGCTTTAACTACGGCTGGGGATGAGGCTCGCCTTGCAATGCTCTGGTAGAGCTTAAGCCGCGCCCGAACCGAGGGGTGGGCGCAAGCGCCCGCCCCGTGGGGGCGGTTCGGGCGCTGCCTTTGGCGTTGCCAAAGGCACATTGCGCAAAACCCAGAACGGCGCAGACACGTAGTATCTTACTTATCCGCATTATGCCGAAGCCACGCGATGAATAATCGAGATATGCTGTTCGTCACCGATTTGGTTCTAAACAGGGTCAAAATGAAAATGATCGAAACAGCATTTAACAGAACCGCTCCCAATCCACTTCCCGACATAAACCAAATATCGAGTTTCGCATCTCTTATCAGGCCAATGATTTCCATTCCCGGATCCTCCTTAGCTGAAGGATGATTCGAAAAGTTGGTTACAGGAAGCGTGCAAAACGAAAAAACCCCCGCCGATTTCTCGACGGGGGTCATTTTCTCTAGCGGGGTGCGGTCGCAATTGACGATGTCAATCGCTTACCCGCACCCGTCATTCGCAAAGCGAATGACGTTTACCAATCCTCGCGCTGAACGACGCGTGTCTTGATCGGCAGTTTCATCGCCGCAAGGCGCAGAGCCTCGACAGCCACTGCCTCGGACACGCCGTCCAGTTCGAACATCACCCGACCGGGCTTGACCTTGCAGGCCCAGAAATCGACGGAACCTTTACCTTTACCCATCCGAACTTCGGTAGGTTTAGAGGTAACCGGTACGTCCGGGAAAATCCGGATCCAGACACGGCCCTGACGTTTCATGTGGCGGGTCATCGCGCGGCGGGCTGCCTCGATCTGACGCGCTGTCACACGCTCCGGCTCAACAGCCTTCAGCCCGAAAGAGCCAAAGTTCAGGTCAGAGCCGCCTTTGGCAAGCCCCTTGATCCGACCCTTGAACTGCTTGCGGAATTTGGTGCGCTTTGGTTGTAGCATCTGTCATTCCCCCTTAGCGACGGCCACCAGCACCACGAGGTGCCGGACCATCCTGAAGTTCCTGAGCCTTGCGGTCACGCGCAGCGGGATCATGCTCCATGATCTCACCTTTGAAGATCCAGACCTTGATACCGATGATGCCGTAAGCTGTCGTTGCTTCGACATGCGCGTAATCGATGTCCGCACGCAGAGTATGCAGTGGCACTCGACCCTCGCGATACCACTCGGTCCGGGCGATCTCGGCGCCGCCAAGGCGGCCCGCAACGTTAACCCGGATACCCAGGGCACCCATACGCATGGCGTTCTGCACGGCACGTTTCATCGCACGACGGAAGCTGACGCGGCGCTCCAGCTGCTGGGCGATGCTCTCACCCACCAGTGCTGCGTCCAGTTCAGGCTTGCGCACTTCGACGACGTTGAGGTGCAGCTCGGACGCGGTCATGCTGGCCAGCTTGCGGCGCAGGGTCTCAATGTCCGCGCCTTTCTTGCCAATGATCACGCCGGGACGTGCGGTGTGAATCGTTACGCGGCACTTCTTGTGCGGACGTTCGATGATCACACGGCTGATGCCGGCTTGTTTGCACTCGGTCTTGATGAATTCGCGCATGGCGATGTCTTCAAGCAGCAGGTTACCATAGTCCTTGGTATCCGCATACCAGCGGCTGTCCCAGGTGCGGTTGACCTGAAGGCGCATGCCAATTGGATTGACTTTATTTCCCATCAGGCTTGCTCCTCAACTTGACGTACCTTGATCGTCAGTTCCGAAAACGGCTTGCGCAACGCGCCAAACCGGCCACGGGCACGCGGGCGACCGCGCTTCATGACGAGGTTTTTGCCGACATAGGCCTCTGCGACCACCAGCTCGTCAACATCCAGGTTATGGTTGTTTTCAGCGTTGGCGATAGCCGATTGCAGGCACTTGCGCACATCTTCGGCGATCCGCTTCTTGGAAAACGCCAGATCATTCAGTGCTTTATCAACCTTCTTGCCACGGATCAGCGCGGCCAGCAGGTTCAGCTTTTGCGGGGACGTGCGAAGCATGCGCAGTTTTGCCATTGCTTCGTTATCGGCCACGCGGCGGGGGTTTTTTTCCTTGCCCATGACTTACTTCCGCTTCGCTTTTTTGTCGGCGGCATGACCGTGATAGGTTCGTGTCGGTGAATACTCACCGAACTTCTGACCAATCATGTCTTCGCTGACGTTGACAGGGATATGCTTCCGGCCGTTGTACACGCCAAACGTCAAGCCCACGAACTGGGGCAGGATCGTCGAACGGCGCGACCAGATTTTGATGACTTCATTGCGACCCGACTCGCGCGATGCTTCGGCTTTCTTAAGCACATAGGCATCGACGAAGGGGCCCTTCCATACAGAACGCGACATGATTACCGGCCCTTTTTCTTGGCGTGACGCGAGCGCAGGATCAGCTTGCTGGACGCCTTGTTCTTGTTACGGGTGCGGTAGCCTTTGGTAGGCTGCCCCCACGGGCTGACAGGGTGACGACCACCCGATGTCCGGCCTTCACCACCACCATGAGGGTGATCCACCGGGTTCATCACCACACCACGGACCGAGGGACGAACGCCCTTGTGGCGCATGCGCCCGGCCTTACCGTAGTTCTGGTTCGAGTTGTCCGGGTTCGAGACCGCGCCAACCGTCGCTTTGCATTCCTGGCGGACCAGACGCAATTCTCCGCTGCTCAGACGTACCTGCGCATAGCCACCATCGCGGCCCACAAACTGGGCGTAGGTGCCTGCCGCGCGGGCAATCTGACCACCCTTGCCGGGCTTCAGCTCGATATTGTGGATGATCGTACCGATCGGCATCCCCGAGAAGGGCATACAGTTGCCGGGCTTGATGTCGACCTTGTCACCGGCAATGATCTGATCGCCAATCGCCAGACGCTGTGGTGCCAGAATATAGGCCTGCTCGCCATCCTCATATTTTACGAGGGCGATGAATGCAGTCCGGTTGGGGTCATATTCGATCCGCTCGACCGTAGCCGATACATCGAACTTGTTCCGTTTGAAATCAACGATCCGGTAGAGGCGTTTTGCCCCACCACCGCGACGACGTGATGTGATACGTCCGGTATTGTTCCGACCACCCGATTTTGTCAGACCCTCGGTGAGGGCTTTGACAGGGCGTCCCTTGAACAGCTCCGAACGGTCGATCAGCACCAGCCCGCGCTGGCCCGGCGTCGTTGGCTTATACGACTTGAGTGCCATGCTTTCTGTCTTCCGTTTAGCAAACGCGACCCACGTGAGGCCGCTATGTAGGCCGGGCTTCAGCCCGGCATGGGTATAAGGCCCCGAAGGTCCTCGACGAATACGTTCTCACGAACGAAAACGAAGCCCCGGACGAATCCGAGGCCACGCAGATAGGGTCGTTTAGGGGGGATGGGCGGCAGGGTCAAGCACTTGCCGAAGAAAACAAGGGCGAACGCCCTCCCTCGCCAACCCCAGAGCACAAGCCGGGCGAGCGCCTGACCGGGGGCTGGCCCTGTAACAGTGGTTGGGAGGTACTATATGCCTGCCAAACTCCTCCCCGCACTTACAGGCAGCGCTGCAGAGTGTGTTTTAGAGCCAATTCTAACCCACCAAAACAAAAAACCCCGACTACTCTCGCAGCCGGGGTTTCCTATCCTCGTAGGGCGGGCTTCAGCCCGCCGCACCAATCAAAGACCGGTGCTCACGTCGATCGTGTTGCCTTCTTCCAGCGTAACATAGGCCTTCTTGACGTTCGCGCGCTTGCCGGGACGGCCGCGGAAACGTTTGACCTTGCCTTTGGTGATGGTCGTGTTCACGGCCTTCACCTTGACACCAAAGAGCGCCTCGACGGCGTCCTTGATCTGCGGCTTGTTGCTGGCCATCGCCACTTCGAAAACAACCGCGCCGTTCTCGGACGACATGGTGGCTTTCTCAGTGATGATCGGCTTGCGGATCACGTCGTAGTGTTCTGCTTTTGCGCTCATTTCAGTCGAGCCTCCAGTGCTTCGACACCCGCCTTGGTCAGCACGAGTGTGTCGCGCTTGAGGATGTCATAAACGTTTGCGCCCATCGTCGGCAGGATATCCAGACCTTCGATGTTGCGGGCCGCCTTGGCGAAATCTTCGTTCACTTCGGCACCGTCGATGATCAGCGCGCGTTTCCAGCCCAGTTCCTTGACCTGTTTGGCCAGAGCACCGGTTTTACCGTCGGACGCAGCGCTTTCGATCACGATCAGCTCGCCTGCTTTGGCTTTCGCCGACAGGGCCAGCTTCAGACCCAGCATGCGGACCTTTTTGGGCAGGTCATGGCCGTGGCTACGCACGACGGGACCTTTATAGATGCCACCACCGCGAAAGATCGGAGCCGAACGCGCGCCGTGACGTGCGCCACCGGTGCCTTTTTGGCGATAGATCTTCTTGGTCGAATAGCTGACCTCGGACCGGGTCTTGACCTTGTGCGTGCCGGCTTGCGCCTTGTTACGCTGCCAGCGGACGACGCGGTGCAGGATGTCCGCGCGCGGCTCTAGGTCGAAGATGTCTTCGCCCAGATCGACCGAGCCGGCCTTGCTGCCGTCCAGTTTGATCACGTCGAGTTTCATTCCTCGCCTTCCTTCTTCTCGGCTTCGATGTCGGCCTCAGCCGATTTCAGCTCAGCTGCTTCCTGTGCGGCTTGCTCTTCGGCCAAACGCTTGGCTTCGGCTTCGGCCTCTGCGGCGGCTGCGGCAGCAGCTTCTTCAGCGGCCTTGGCAGCGGCTTCTGCGTCGGACTTGAGCGCCGCGGGCAGAATTGCACTGTCGGGGAACGGCTTCTTGACCGCATCCTTGACCGTGACCCAGCCACCTTTGGAACCGGGAACAGCGCCCTTGACCATGATCAGGCCGCGATCGGCGTCCGTGCGCACCACTTGCAGATTCTGTGTGGTGATCCGGGCCGCGCCCATGTGACCGGCCATCTTCTTGCCTTTGAACACCTTGCCGGGGTCTTGACACTGACCGGTGGAGCCGTGCGAACGGTGCGAAATCGAAACACCGTGGGTCATTTCCAGACCTTTGAAGTTGTGACGCTTCATCGCACCGGCAAAACCTTTACCGATCGAGGTGCCACAAACATCGACGAACTGACCTTCAAAGTAATGGTTCGCAGTGATCTCTTCGCCAACCGCGATCATCGCCTCGGGCGCGACGCGGAATTCCGCGATCTTGCGCTTGGGCTCAACCTTGGCAGCGGCAAAGTGGCCGCGCATTGCTTTGGAGGTCCGTTTGGCCTTGGCCGAACCGGCACCCAGCTGAACGGCTGAATACCCATGGCTGTCCGCCGTGCGCTGTGCGACGACCTGCAGTTTGTCCAGTTGAAGAACGGTCACAGGGATCTGCTTGCCGTCTTCCATGAATAGCCGGGTCATGCCGACTTTCTTTGCGATAATACCAGAGCGCAACATGTGATTATGCCCTCCTTATACCGAAATCTGCACGTCCACACCGGCGGCCAGGTCGAGCTTCATCAGCGCGTCCACGGTCTGTGGTGTGGGATCAACGATATCCAGCAGGCGCTTGTGCGTGCGGATTTCCCATTGATCGCGGGATTTCTTGTTCACGTGAGGACCACGCAGAACGGTGAATTTCTCGATCTTGTTCGGCAGCGGGATCGGGCCACGCACATCAGCGCCGGTGCGCTTCGCGGTGTTGACGATTTCCTGCGTGCTGGCATCCAGTACGCGGTAATCGAAGGCCTTCAGCCGGATGCGAATGTTCTGACTTTGCATTGTCTTAGCCTTTCGCGGCTTTGGGTGTTGATAGGAGGAGCGCCGGACCACCCGGCCCCCTCGTCGAACTTCCCCCGGCTTTAACGGAGGGAGGCTCCGGGCATAACCCGGAACCCCGCTTTGTCTGGTTCGCCTATGCGGTCTTGGCGAAAGTTGCAATCACCTACCGCACAGATATCCCGATCACTCGAGGATTTTGGAGACGACGCCGGCGCCGACGGTGCGGCCGCCTTCGCGGATGGCGAAGCGCAGGCCTTCTTCCATCGCGATCGGTGCGATCAGTTCAACTTCGAACTTCAGGTTGTCGCCGGGCATAACCATTTCCGTGCCCTCGGGCAGGTTCACGGTGCCGGTCACGTCCGTCGTACGGAAGTAGAACTGCGGGCGATAGTTCGCGAAGAACGGCGTGTGACGGCCACCCTCATCCTTGGTCAGGATATACGCCTCGGCTTCGAACTTGGTGTGCGGGTTCACCGACTTGGGCTTGCACAGAACCTGACCACGCTCGACGCCCTCACGGTCGATACCACGCAGCAGAACGCCAACGTTGTCGCCCGCCTCACCACGATCCAGCAGCTTGCGGAACATTTCAACGCCCGTGCAGGTGGTTTTCTTGGTGTCGCGGATGCCCACGATTTCCAGTTCGTCGCCAACGTTCACAACGCCGCGCTCGATACGACCGGTCACAACCGTGCCACGACCCGAGATCGAGAACACGTCCTCGACCGGCATCAGGAACGGCTGGTCAACCGCACGTGCAGGCGTCGGGATGTATTCGTCCACAGCCGCCATCAGCTTCTTGATCGACTCTTCGCCGATCTCAGGCGTGTCGCCGTTCATCGCGGCCAGCGCCGAGCCGGGGATGATCGGAATGTCGTCGCCAGGATACTCGTAGCTGCTCAGCAGCTCGCGGATTTCCATCTCGACCAGTTCCAGCAGCTCTTCGTCGTCAACCTGATCGACCTTGTTCATGTAGACGACCATGTAGGGGATGCCCACCTGGCGGCCCAGAAGGATGTGCTCGCGGGTCTGTGGCATAGGACCATCAGCCGCGTTTACAACCAGAATCGCGCCGTCCATCTGCGCCGCACCGGTGATCATGTTCTTCACATAGTCGGCGTGGCCGGGGCAGTCGACATGCGCGTAGTGGCGCGTGTCGGTTTCATACTCAACATGCGCCGTCGAGATCGTGATCCCGCGCGCTTTCTCTTCCGGCGCGCCATCAATCTGGTCATACGCCTTGAAGTCACCGAAATACTTCGTGATCGCCGCCGTCAGCGTCGTCTTGCCGTGGTCAACGTGACCGATCGTGCCGATGTTTACGTGCGGCTTGCTGCGGTCAAACTTTTCCTTTGCCATGATCGTGGCTCCTCTTTTTTCTGTCTGGGCGGTGGGGTGAAACCCCACCCTACGGTGGTGGGTAGGGCGGGGATCATCCCCGCCACCCGGTTAGGCGTATTTCGCTTGGATCTCTTCGGAGATATTGCTCGGCACCGGATCGTAATGCGAGAATTGCATTGTGAACTGGGCGCGACCCGAAGACATGGAACGCAGCGTGTTGATGTAGCCGAACATGTTGGCCAGCGGCACGTTACAGTTGATCGCGATGGCGTTGCCGCGCGGCTCCTGTCCCGAAACCTGACCGCGACGCGACGTCAGATCGCCGATGATGCCGCCGGTATACTCTTCCGGGGTAATCACTTCGACTTTCATAATCGGTTCCAGCAGCTTCGCGCCGGCCTTGCGCAGACCTTCGCGCATGCCCATCCGAGCCGCGATTTCGAACGCCATCACCGAGCTGTCCACGTCGTGGAACTTGCCGTCAATCAAGGCCACCTTGAAGTCGATGACCGGGAAGCCCGCCAGCGGACCACTGTCGGTAACGCTTGCAATCCCTTTCTCGACGCCGGGAATGTATTCCTTGGGCACCGAGCCACCGACGATACGGCTTTCGAAGGAATACCCTTCGCCCGGCTCTGTCGGCGAAATGATCAGCTTCACTTCGGCGAACTGACCCGAACCACCCGACTGTTTCTTATGGGTGTAGGTGTGCTCGACTTCGTGACCGATGGTTTCACGGTAGGCCACCTGAGGCGCACCGATGTTGGCGTCGACCTTGAATTCGCGGCGCAGACGATCAACGAGGATGTCGAGGTGAAGCTCGCCCATGCCCTTCATGATCGTTTGACCAGATTCCTGATCGGTTTCGACGCGGAACGACGGATCTTCTGCCGCCAGACGCGCAAGGCCGGTCGACATTTTCTCTTGGTCGCCCTTCGTCTTGGGCTCGACAGCGATCTCGATCACCGGATCGGGGAAGGTCATGGTTTCCAGAACCACTTGTTCTTTGACATCGCAAAGCGTGTCGCCGGTTGTGGTGTCCTTCAGACCCGCCAGAGCGATAATGTCACCGGCAAATGCTTCTTCGATCTCTTCACGCTGGATCGAGTGCATCATCATCATACGACCGATGCGCTCTTTCTTGCCCTTGGTCGAGTTGATGACAGTGTCACCCTTCTTGAGCTTACCCGAGTAGATGCGGGTAAACGTCAGCGATCCAACAAACGGGTCGTTCATGATCTTGAAGGCCAGCCCCGAGAACGGCATGTCATCATCCGCGCGGCGGGCGATGTTACGCTCTTCGGTCTCGTCGTCTGGGCTGAAGCCCATGTAATCGACCACGTCCAGCGGGCTGGGCAGGAAGTCGATGACGGCGTTCAAAAGCGGCTGCACACCTTTGTTCTTGAATGCCGAACCACACAGGACCGGAATGAACGCAATCGCCAGCGTACCCTTGCGGATCAGCTTGCGCAGCGTTTCCTCGTCGGGCTCTTCGCCTTCGAGGTATGCTTCCATCGCAGTGTCGTCCATTTCGACGGCGACTTCGATCATGTTGGCGCGCCATTCGTCGGCCAGATCCTTGAGGCTGTCACGGATCGGTTTCTTGACCCAGCTCGCGCCGAGGTCTTCGCCTTCCCAGACCCATTCCTGCATGGTGATCAGGTCAACCATGCCTTCCAGCTCGTTCTCGGCCCCGATGGGGATCTGGATCGGGCACGGGATCGCACCGGTGCGGTCCTTGATCATCTTTACGCAGTTAAAGAAATCTGCGCCGATCTTGTCCATCTTGTTGACGAATACGATGCGCGGAACCTTGTAACGGTCGGCCTGACGCCAAACTGTTTCGGTCTGCGGCTCAACGCCAGCGTTGGCATCCAGAACGGCAACGGCACCGTCGAGCACGGCGAGGCTCCGCTCGACTTCGATGGTGAAGTCAACGTGGCCGGGGGTGTCGATGATGTTCATCCGGTACTTGGTGTCGGATGTGCCGTCAGCGGTCGGTTCTTCCTGGCGCTGCCAGAAAGTCGTAGTCGCAGCCGAGGTGATGGTGATCCCGCGTTCCTGCTCCTGCTCCATCCAGTCCATCGTGGCCGCACCATCGTGCACCTCACCGATGTTGTGGGATTTGCCAGTGTAGAACAGAATCCGTTCCGAGCAGGTCGTTTTGCCTGCATCGATGTGGGCCATGATACCGAAGTTGCGGTAACGTTGTAGCGGATAGTCGCGTGCCATGGGGCTGCTTCCTCAGATAATCAAATTTACCAGCGGTAATGGCTGAAGGCTTTGTTGGCTTCGGCCATCTTGTGTGTGTCTTCGCGCTTTTTCACGGCAGAGCCACGGCTGTTCACTGCATCCAGCAGCTCACCGGCCAGGCGTTCTTCCATCGTGTTTTCGTTGCGCGAACGGCTGGCGTTGATCAGCCAGCGGATTGCCAGCGCCTCACGGCGCTCGGGGCGAACCTCGACAGGAACCTGATACGTGGCACCACCCACCCGGCGCGAACGCACTTCGAGCGCGGGCTTGATGTTTTCAAGTGCCTCGTGGAACACTTCCACAGGGGCGCGCTTGATCTTGTCCTCAACGCGACCCAGCGCGTTATAGACGATTTTCTCGGCGGCGGACTTCTTGCCGTCGATCATCAGGTTGTTCATGAATTTGGTTAGAACCCGGTCGCCATATTTGGCGTCGGGCAGAACTTCGCGTTTTTCAGCGGCGTGGCGGCGGGACATATCGAGTTCCTTTGTCGGGGGTACCGGGCAATCGCCCGGCCTACGAGTGTGGGTAGGCCGGGCGATTGCCCGGCACCGTCAAATTATTTGGGGCGCTTGGCACCGTATTTCGAACGACGCTGCTTACGGTCCTTGACGCCTTGGGTATCCAGAACACCGCGCAGGATGTGGTAACGCACACCCGGAAGGTCTTTGACACGGCCGCCGCGGATCAGAACAACAGAGTGTTCCTGCAGGTTGTGGCTCTCACCCGGAATATAGCTGATGACCTCAAAGCCATTGGTCAGACGCACCTTGGCGACTTTCCGCATGGCCGAGTTCGGCTTCTTAGGGGTGGTTGTGTAGACGCGCGTGCATACGCCGCGCTTCTGTGGGCAGCCCTGAAGGTGCTGCGACTTCTGAGTTCGTACTTTTGGCTGCCGCGGTTTGCGGATCAGCTGCTGGATCGTTGGCATTCCGGTTCTATCCCCGTCTCTCAACACATGTGTCTGCATGGGGTATCCCATGCGGGTTAATCTCAATTCCGCGCTTCACGCGTCCGCAAAAGCGCAATGACCGCAATCGTTCCCATTCCGAGGTGAACGACGCGGCTGGTTTACAGAGGATCGGGGCGTAACAAGGTGCCCGGATCTTGACCACTTCAGTTTTGATTTCGGCTGACAGGGAAACCCCTTGGGCCGGATGAGGCGCGTATAGGCGGAGTCGCTTTGGTTGTCAACAGCCCCACACCCGCGCGCATTGCCCCGCCCCGGCCCTGCCGTAGTCTTGTCTGTGCCATATCTGGCTGGCATGGTAAAACACAGGTTTTACGGTGGGAAACGGGCGCAGCATGGACGTATCGAGGATGCAGGTGATCGGTCTTTGCCGGTTCTCCTATCCAGCGCTCGGCGGTTTTCAGGTCGAACACGACTCGCCAGAGGCACGTGCCGCGTTTCTTTACGACGCGGCGCGAATGGAAGAACGCTTTGCCACGTTCGAGGCGTTAACCCTGCCCCCTTTGCGCGCTCAAACTGATCCCAATTTTGTGCTGCTGATTGTGGTGGGCACTGCCATGCCCGAACCGTTGTTGACGCGTCTTCTGGATCTGGTTGAGGACATGCCCCAGACAGTGGTGATACCCCGCGCGCCGGGCCGCCACCGAGACGTGATGCGCGAGGTCATCAATTCCGCGCGCGACAATACCGGTCTGCCAAGCCTTCAGTTTCGCATGGATGACGATGATGCCGTCGCGTGCAACTTTGTCGAACGACTACGACATGCCGCGGCCACACAAGAGGCGTTGATAGCAAAAAGCCGATATGTCGGGCTGGACTTCAACCGAGGGTTCATCGCCCGGATCACGCCCGAGGGGATCCGGGCCAGATCGACAACCGAAACACTGTGGACCCCGGCCTTGGGGATGGTTGTGGCACCACGGGCCTCGCGCGGGATTATGAATTTCAGCCATGCCAAGCTGAACCGCCTCATGCCTGTCGCCACCCTGCCCGACGAGGATATGTTCATTCGCGGCCACAACGAGTTCAACGATTCCCGCCAGAAGGGGGGCACTGCGCACGTCCCCCTGCCTTTGGTGGACGCCACGGGCGAGGCGCGGTTTCGCAAGATTTTCAACATTGATGCAGACCATGTCCGGCGCATCATGGGTAAAAGTTAAGGATTGCCAGAAATGCGTGTGATAGGTGTTTGTCGTTTTTCCTACCCTGCCCTTGGCGGCTTCAAGCGCATGCATGACACCATCGAGGAACGCGAGGCCTATCTCTACGCCTCCGACAGGATGGAGCTTCGTTTCGCCCATTTCGAGGCGCTGGTACTGCCGTCGATCGGTGCCCAGACGGATCGCGAATTCACCTTTCTCATCGTGATCGGTGAACGGATGCCAGAGCCGTACCTGACACGATTATACGACCTTTGCGCGACAGTTCCGCAGATCAAGATCGTGCAGCGTCCACCGCAGAAACACCGGCTTGCCATGCAGTTGGCGATCCAGCATGAGCTGGGCGCCAACGAAGAGGACACGATCCAGTTCCGGCTGGATGACGACGATGCGATGGGCGTCGACTTTGTTGCCCAATGCCGCAGTATCGCGCGGCGCAGCAGCCGCCTGCGCCGCCGCGAGCCTCGTATGGTGATTGAATTCAACTCTGGCTATTCAGCGCGTTTGTCGGCGGAGGGGATCACCGCCGAGCCGGTCATCACGCAATTCTGGGCCTGTGGGTTGGGCGTGACCTTTCCGGCGGGCGACACGCGCACGGTGATGAACTACGGCCATCACAAGCTGCACCACTCCATGCCTGCGGTCATCCATCCGCGCCCGCCAATGTACATCCGCGCCAAACACGACGACAACGACAGCGCCGCAAAGTTCAAGACTGGCCCGCTAAAGCCACTTGATGATGCCGGACGCCAGTTGTTTCGCGACCGCTTTAACGTCGAGGAAGCAGAGATCTGCCGGATTTTCGCAAACCCAGCTTTGCTTCGCGGTAAAGGGTAAAGACCCCGCTCGCCACCACGATCCCCGCGCCCAGCAGCGTCAACGACGTGGGCCAGTCACCGAAGATGAACCAGCCCAACAACAGCGCCCACAAAAGAGAGGTGTACCGGAATTGTGCGGTATAGGTGATTTCACCGATCCGCATCGCCATTATGGAAGAGACATAGCCCCCGATCGCGAATGCAGCGGCCCCCGTGATCAGCCCGATCTCGGACCCTGTCATCGGCACCCACTCCCGCCCTAGCCCCGCCATCCCGAAAACTGTCATCACCGACGCAGAGGTTACGAAAGTCACCAACATCGACGGTACGCCACGGCTCAATCTGCGGGTACTGAGATCGCGGACCGTCACGCAGCCGACCGCCGCCAGTCCGTAAAGAGCATATGTGTTAAATCCCTCCGATCCCGGCCGCACGATCAACATCACGCCACAAAACCCCACAGCAATCGCGGTTAACCGCCGCCAGCCCAAGGGTTCGCGAAACACAAGCGCCGCGACCAGAGCCAAACTGAGCGGTAAGGCCTGCATGATAGCGGTGATATTCGCCAAGGGCATGTGAAAGAGTGCTGTGAGAAAGCAATAGGTTGCGGACACTTCCGCCAGCGTTCGGATCGCCATTATGCCCCAGTCGCGACGCGGGACGCTGCCACCGAATGCCCCCATCCGCCAGGCGATCACCGCGACCGCCCCTGTCGTCAGTGCGCCGCGCAGGAACAGGACCTGAAACATCGGTACATTCCCCGCCAGCAGCTTCAGAAACGTATCGTTGATCGTGAACCCCGCGATGGAGCCCATCATCAGCAATGCGCCGGTCAAATTGTCGGATCGTTTCATCCGGGCATTAGACATGGGGGTGACGCGGGGGCAAGAGAGAAGAACAGCAATCACGCCCGCCGCAGCTGTTCACCTCATCCGGCATCGCGGATCTTTCACTTTGCTTGCCCGACCTGCTTGCCACGCCAGAGAATGAACAGCCCCGACAATACGATCAATCCTGATCCGGCCAAGATCGTGACACTCAGCTCTTCACCGAACCAGAAAACGCCCAGACCGATCCCGAACAACAGGCGCGTGTATCTGAATGGGGTGACAGCTGACACCGCCCCGGTGCGCATCGCATTCATCAGAAACGAATAGGCCGTAACGCCAGCTAGAACCGCGCCCAGCATATAGGATGCAGACAGGGCATCCATCCACACGAATGCCGTCCGGTCCCACACCGAATACAGTGCGCCCGCAACAACCACCGCCAGAAACCCGTAGAAACCGAGCACCATGGTGCTCAAGCTCGCAGGCGCTGCCCGGCTTGCCAGATCGCGACCGGCAAACCCCAACATTCCGATAATCGCAAAGATTGACAGGGCCGAGAAACTGTCCGTGCCCGGCTGAAGGATGACGACAACCCCGACAAGCCCGATCAGGATCGCAGTCCAGCGTCGCCATCCGACCTTTTCGCCAAAAACCACTGCCGCCCCCGCCACGACGACAAGCGGGGTCGCCTGAAGGATGACAGTCGCCGCCGAGAGCGGCGTCAGCGCGATAGCAAGCACGTATGACAAACGCCCGGTGATCTCGAACACCGCCCGAACCCGCATCGGCCGCGAGATGACGTCCCTTACGAAAAGCGACTCTCTGCTGAGCCCGGCCAGACCCGCAAACGCGATCATTCCACCTATTCCAAACAGGATCAGGATCTGGCCAATGGGCAATGTCACCGCCGCCGCCTTGATAAATGCGTCCTCAATGGCAAAAATCGCCATCGCAGCAACCATCCAGATACAGCCGAGCAAATCCTGTTTGCGTGCTGGAATTGTCTCAACCGTCATGGAAATCCCAATGCCGCGCCGTGGTATGACGCCGGTCAAGGGCCGGGCGTACAATCATTTTTTTGCTCCGCCAGCGATGAGCGAAAGGATGTGGTCTGTCAATGCCCCGGCATCACGATCAAAAGGCAGAAATGAACAAAGGCCCCGCGTTTCCGCAGGGCCCCTAATTTTCGCAAAACTAATGTAGCGGCGATTATTCGTCGCGGCTCTCGGGTGTTTCCACCAGCGTGTCGAACGGATCGGCACCCACCACGTCGGCCTCTGTCGGTGCAGCAAGGGCTGCAGCGGCTTCGGCCTCTTCGCGGCGCGCTTCGATCACGACGTTGTCGCGGCTCGTTGCGATCTTGCGCATGTCCTGCGTGGCACCACCGGTACCCGCCGGAATCAGGCGACCCACGATGACGTTTTCCTTGAGACCGACCAGCTTGTCGCGTTTGCCCTGAACCGATGCTTCGGTCAGAACGCGGGTTGTCTCTTGGAACGACGCCGCCGAGATAAACGACCGGGTCTGCAACGATGCCTTGGTGATCCCAAGAAGGATCGGCTCGCCTTGTGCAGGCCGCACACCCTTGTCCATCGCCTTCTGGTTGGCCGCGTCGAATTCGGCCTTGTCCACATGCTCGCCCTTCAGCAGCGTGGTTTCGCCGCTGTCCTGGATTTCCCATTTCTGGAGCATCTGACGCACGATGACTTCGATGTGCTTGTCGTTGATCTTCACACCTTGCAGGCGGTAAACGTCCTGCACTTCGTCGATCATGTAGTCTGCCAGCGCCTCGACACCCATGATGGCAAGGATGTCATGCGGCGCCGGGTTGCCGTCCATGATATAGTCACCCTTCTGCACGAAGTCGCCTTCCTGCACCGGGATGTGCTTGCCCTTCGGCACCATGTATTCGACTGTCTCCAACGCATCGTCTGCTGGCTCGATCGAAATGCGGCGCTTGTTCTTGTAGTCGCGCCCATAACGAACGTAACCGTCGATTTCCGCGATGATGGCGTGGTCCTTGGGGCGACGTGCCTCAAAGAGTTCGGCCACACGCGGCAGACCACCGGTGATGTCCTTGGTTTTCGCGCCCTCACGCGGGATACGGGCCACAACGTCACCGGCGTGGATCTTATCACCTTCTTCAATGCTGAGGATCGCATCCACGGACATCGGATAGGTCACAGGGTTGCCCGCATCGTTACGCATAGGCTCTCCATCGTCACCGACGACAAAGATCTCTGGCTTCAGCTCGTTGCCCTTGGGGGCCGCGCGCCAGTCCATCACGATTTTCTGGGTCATGCCGGTGGCATCGTCCGTTTCGTCGCGCACGGCAACACCGGTCACGAGGTCGACGAACTTCGCCGTACCGGATTTCTCCGCGATGATGGGCAACGTGTAGGGGTCCCATTCAAACAGCTTATCACCACGCGCGACGGTGCCGCCTTCTGCGACATGCAGCTTGGTGCCATAGCCCAGCTTGTGGCTGGCCAGTTCCTGACCGCTGCCGGACATGATTTTCAGCTTCATGTTCCGCCCCATCACCAGCGTCTCGCCCGCAGAGTTCTCCAGCGTTTGTGCGTTGTCGAACTCGATCGTGCCGTCTTGGCTGGCTTCGAGGAAGGACTGCTGACCACCCTGTGCAACGCCGCCGATGTGGAAGGTCCGCATCGTCAGCTGTGTACCGGGCTCACCGATGGATTGCGCGGCGATGATACCCACCGCCTCGCCGGTGTTGACCATTGTACCACGAGCGAGGTCACGCCCGTAGCACATGGCGCACACACCGTCTTCGGCCTCGCAGGTCAGCGGGCTGCGGATACGTGCCGTCGCAACAGCGGCCTCTTCCACCGCATCTGCCATCCGTTCGTCAATCAGCGTGCCCTCAGCGATGATGACCTCATCGGTGCCCGGCCGCAAGATATCCTCGGCCGCAACACGGCCCAGAACACGTTCGCCCAAAGACGAGACAACCTCACCATCGTTCACAGCATTTTCGGCAGTGATCGCGCGATCCGTACCACAATCATGCTGACGCACGATGCAGTCCTGCGCCACGTCTACCAGACGACGGGTCAGATAGCCGGAGTTCGCCGTTTTCAAAGCGGTATCCGACAGACCTTTCCGCGCACCGTGGGTCGAGTTGAAGTACTCAAGAACGGTCAAACCTTCCTTGAAGTTCGAGATGATCGGTGTCTCGATGATGTCGCCGTTCGGCTTGGCCATCAGGCCGCGCATACCGCCCAGCTGTTTCATCTGCGTAACCGAACCACGCGCACCGGAGTGGGCCATCATGTAGACCGAGTTCGGCTCCAGTTCGGTGCCGTTCTCGTCATGCTTGGATGCCGAGATCGTGCCCATCATGGCGTCGGTGACCTGATCGTTACATTTTGACCAAGCATCAACCACTTTGTTGTACTTTTCGCCCTGAGTGATCAGGCCGTCCATGTACTGCTGCTCGAACCCTTTGACCTGCTCGCGTGTCTCACCAACGATGTCCCACTTGAGATCCGGGATCACCATGTCGTCCTTGCCGAAAGAAATGCCAGCCTTGAACGCTTCGCGGAAGCCCATCGTCATGATCTGGTCACAGAAGATGACCGACTCTTTCTGACCGCAATAGCGATAGACAGTGTCGATGACCTGTTGCACCTCTTTCTTGCGCAAGAGGCGGTTCACCAGAGTGAAAGGCGCCTTGGCGTTCTGGGGCAGCAATGCACCCAGACGGACACGGCCCGGCGTCGTTTCAAAACGCGTGACAACTTCGTTGCCCTCATCGTCAACCTGCGGAACCCGTGCGGTGATCTTGGCGTGCAGATGCACCTCACCCGCGTCCAGCGCATGCTGTACCTCGTCAATGGACGAAAACGACATGCCTTCGCCCTTCATGCCATCGCGTTGCAGCGACGCATAATACAGGCCCAGAATCATATCCTGCGACGGCACGATGATCGGTGCGCCGTTGGCGGGCGACAGAACGTTGTTCGTGGACATCATCAGCACGCGGGCTTCCAACTGCGCCTCAAGGCTCAGCGGAACGTGAACCGCCATCTGGTCGCCGTCAAAGTCAGCATTGAACGCCGAGCAGACCAGCGGGTGAAGCTGGATTGCCTTACCTTCGATCAGCGTGGGTTCGAACGCCTGAATGCCCAGACGGTGCAACGTCGGCGCGCGGTTCAGCATCACGGGATGCTCGCGGATCACCTCGTCGAGGATATCCCACACTTCGGGACGTTCCTTTTCCACCAGCTTCTTGGCTTGCTTGACGGTTGACGACAGACCTTTGGCCTCAAGCCGCGAATAGATAAACGGTTTGAACAGCTCCAGCGCCATCTTCTTGGGCAGACCACACTGGTGCAACTTCAGTTCGGGACCAGTCACAATGACCGAACGACCCGAGAAGTCGACGCGTTTACCCAAAAGGTTCTGACGGAAGCGGCCCTGCTTGCCTTTCAGCATGTCGCTGAGTGATTTCAGCGGACGCTTGTTGGCACCGGTGATAACCCGACCACGACGACCGTTGTCGAACAGCGCATCGACCGATTCCTGCAACATCCGCTTCTCGTTGCGCACGATGATATCGGGCGCGCGCAGCTCGATCAGCCGCTTCAGACGGTTGTTGCGGTTGATGACCCGCCGATAGAGATCGTTGAGGTCCGACGTGGCGAAACGCCCCCCGTCGAGCGGCACCAGCGGACGCAGCTCTGGTGGAATGACCGGAATGACAGTCATAACCATCCATTCCGGGCGGTTGCCGGATTCAAGGAAGCTCTCGACCACTTTCAGGCGCTTGATGATCTTCTTCGGCTTGAGCTCGCCGGTCGCCACGGCCAGATCGGCGCGCAGGTTTTCGGCTTCGGATTCCAGATCAATCTGCGCCAGCATGTCGCGGATCGCTTCGGCACCGATATTCGCGGTGAAGGCGTCCAGACCGTAGGCGTCCTGCGCGTCCATGAACTCTTCTTCGCTGAGCATCTGGCCATAGGTCAGGTCCGTGAGGCCCGGCTCGATCACAACGTAGTTCTCGAAATACAAAACCCGTTCCAGATCGCGCAGCGTCATGTCCAGCATGAGACCGATGCGCGACGGCAGCGATTTCAGGAACCAGATATGCGCACAGGGTGCCGCCAGCTCGATATGGCCCATACGCTCGCGGCGTACCTTTTGCAGCGTGACTTCTACACCGCATTTCTCGCAGACGACGCCGCGATATTTCATGCGTTTGTATTTACCGCACAGGCATTCGTAATCCTTGATCGGGCCAAAGATGCGCGCGCAGAACAGACCGTCACGTTCGGGCTTGAATGTGCGGTAGTTGATCGTTTCGGGCTTCTTGATCTCGCCATAGGACCAGCTCAGGATACGCTCTGGGCTGGCAAGGCTGACCTTGATTTCGTCAAACGTCTGCGCCGGTGCGACAGGGTTGAACGGGTTGTTTGTCAGTTCCTGGTTCATCTTGTGACCTTTCAGTTAAGGCAATGCGTTGGGGAAGGACCCATATTTTTCGCGAAAAATATGGGCTCAAGAAAATTCGCGAATTTTCTTATTCCTCGCCCTCCGAATCCAGAAGTTCCATGTTGAGACCCAAACCGCGGACCTCCTTGACCAGAACGTTGAACGATTCCGGCACGCCAGCCTCAAAGCTGTCTTCGCCCTTGACGATCGACTCGTAAACCTTGGTCCGGCCTGCCACATCGTCCGACTTCACCGTCAGCATTTCCTGCAAGGTGTAGGCCGCGCCGTACGCTTCCAGCGCCCAAACCTCCATCTCACCGAAACGCTGCCCGCCGAACTGCGCTTTACCACCCAGCGGCTGCTGCGTGACAAGGCTGTAAGGCCCGGTCGAACGCGCGTGGATCTTGTCGTCGACAAGGTGGTGCAGTTTCAGCAGGTACTTCACGCCGACGGTGACAGGGCGCGCAAACTGCTCGCCTGTGCGTCCGTCAAACAGAACCGACTGACCCGACGTATCAAATCCCGCACGCCGTAGTGCATCGTTCACGTCGGCCTCCTTGGCCCCGTCAAAGACCGGTGTCGCGATTGGCACGCCATTGGTGACGTTGCCGGCTGCTTCGATCAGCTGATCCTCGTCCATACCGGCGATGCCTTCGTCGTAGACATCATCGCCATAGGCCAGCTTCATTGCCTCACGGACAGGAGTCAGATCGCCTGAGCGACGGTAGTCCTGCAACGCCTCGTCAATCTTGACGCCAAAGCCGCGCGCGGCCCAGCCCATGTGGGTTTCAAGGATCTGACCGACGTTCATACGCGACGGCACGCCCAGCGGGTTCAGACAGAAATCAACCGGCGTACCATCCGCGAGGAACGGCATGTCCTCCATCGGTACCACCTTCGAAATCACACCTTTGTTGCCGTGACGACCGGCCATCTTGTCACCCGGTTGAAGCTTGCGCTTCACCGCGATGAACACCTTGACCATTTTCATCACGCCCGGAGGCAGATCATCGCCGCGGCGAACCTTCTCGACCTTGTCCTCGAACCGCGCATCCAAAGCGCGCTTTTGCGCCTCGTATTGCGAGTTCAATGCTTCAACGATCTGGGCATCGGCCTCGTCTTTCAGCGCCAACTGCCACCATTGACCCTTGCTCAGCATACCCAGCAGATCCTCGGTGATTTCCGAGTTCGACTTGACGCCTTTGGGGCCTTTAACGGCAACCTTGCCAAAGATCACAGACTTGAGACGCGCGTAGATGTTGCGGTCCAGAATGGCCAGCTCATCATCGCGGTCGCGCGCCAGACGTTCGACTTCTTCACGCTCGATCTGAAGTGCGCGCTCGTCTTTTTCCACCCCGTGGCGGTTAAAGACGCGTACTTCAACGACCGTACCGAAATCGCCCGGTTTGACGCGCAGCGATGTATCACGCACATCGCTGGCTTTCTCGCCAAAGATCGCGCGCAGCAGCTTTTCTTCCGGTGTCATCGGGCTTTCACCCTTGGGGGTGATCTTGCCCACCAGAATATCGCCCGGCTCCACATCCGCGCCAATATAGACGATGCCCGCCTCGTCGAGGTTGCGCAGAGCTTCCTCGCCGACGTTGGGAATATCGCGGGTGATCTCTTCTGGCCCCAGCTTAGTATCGCGGGCTGCCACTTCGAATTCTTCGATATGTACAGACGTGAAGACGTCATCACGCGACATACGCTCGGAAATCAGGATCGAGTCCTCAAAGTTGTAGCCGTTCCACGGCATGAACGCGACAACCACGTTCCGGCCCACGGCCAGTTCGCCCATGTCAGTCGCGGGACCATCAGCGATGACCTCGCCCTTGCCCACGGTATCGCCCACCTTCACCAAAGGACGCTGGTTGATACAGCTGTTCTGGTTCGAGCGCTGGAACTTGCGCAGACGATAGATATCCACGCCCGGATCGCCCGGCTCCATGTCTTCGGTGGCACGCACAACGATCCGCTGGGCATCGACCTGGTCGATGATACCCGCACGTTTCGCCATGATCGCAGCACCACTATCGCGGGCTACGACGCCTTCGATCCCGGTGCCGACCAGCGGTGCCTCGGCCTGAATCAACGGCAGCGCCTGCCGCATCATGTTCGACCCCATCAGCGCGCGGTTGGCGTCGTCGTTTTCCAGAAACGGAATGAGCGAGGCCGCGACCGAGACCAACTGTTTCGGGCTGACGTCGATCAGGTCTACACTCTCGCTGGGCGCGAGGGTGTATTCGCCCGACTGGCGGGTGTTGACCATCTCGTTCTCGAACTTGCCGTTCTCATCGAGGTTGGCGTTGGCCTGTGCCACGATGTGCCGCATCTCCTCGGTTGCGGACATGTATTGCACTTCGTCCGTCACCTGCGCGTTCACCACTTTACGGTAAGGCGTTTCGATAAAGCCGTATTTGTTCACCCGCGCAAAGGTTGCGAGGCTGTTGATCAGGCCGATGTTCGGGCCTTCCGGCGTCTCAATCGGGCACATCCGGCCATAGTGGGTCGGGTGAACGTCGCGCACCTCGAACCCGGCACGTTCGCGGGTCAGACCGCCCGGCCCAAGCGCGGACAGGCGGCGCTTGTGCGTGACTTCCGACAGCGGGTTGGTTTGGTCCATGAACTGCGACAGCTGGCTCGAACCAAAGAACTCGCGTACAGCCGCAGCAGCAGGTTTGGCGTTGATCAGATCTTGCGGCATGACCGTATCGATCTCGACCGATGACATGCGTTCCTTGATCGCGCGCTCCATACGCAGCAGGCCAACGCGGTACTGGTTCTCCATCAGCTCGCCGACAGAACGCACCCGGCGGTTGCCGAGGTGGTCGATGTCGTCGATGTCGCCCTTACCGTCGCGCAGCTCTACCAGCGCCTTGATGCAGGCCACGATATCTTCGCGGTCCAGCGTGCGCTGTGTATCCGGCTTGTCCAGCGCCAGACGCATGTTCATCTTGACCCGGCCTACCGCGCTCAGGTCATAACGTTCGCCGTCAAAGAACAGTGTGTCGAACAGTGCCGATGCGGCCTCTTCGGTGGGCGGCTCGCCCGGACGCATCACGCGGTAGATATCCATCAGCGCGGTTTCACGGCTCATGTTCTTGTCCGCGGCCATGGTGTTGCGCATGTAGGGACCGACATTGATGTTGTCGATATCCAGCACCGGCACCTCGGTGATACCAGCGTCCAGCAGTTCCTGCAGGGAACCACCGGTCACATCACCGGCCTTGTCGTATTCCAGCGTCAGTTCGTCACCGGCTTCGACATAGATCGCGCCGGTTTCTTCGTTGATGATGTCCTTGGCGACGAATTTGCCCAGAATATGCTCGAACGGAACCAGAAGGTCGGTCACATTGCCGTCGTCGATCAGCTTCTTGACGGCGCGCGGCGTAACTTTCTTGCCCGCTTCAGCGATAACTTCGCCAGATTTGGCATCGACCAGATCATAGGTCGGGCGGGTGCCGCGAACGCGCTCGGGGAAGAACTTGGTGACCCAGCCCTTGCCCTTTTTCAGCTTGAAATTAACCGTGTCGTAATAGGCATCCATGATGCCTTCCTGGTCCATGCCCAGCGAATACAGCAGCGTTGTTACGGGCAGCTTGCGGCGGCGATCGATCCGCGCGAACACGATATCCTTGGCGTCGAATTCGAAATCCAACCACGAACCACGATAGGGAATGATCCGGCATGCAAAGAGCAACTTGCCAGAGCTGTGGGTCTTGCCCTTGTCATGGTCAAAGAACACACCGGGCGAACGGTGCATCTGGGACACGATCACACGCTCGGTACCATTGACGACAAAGGTGCCGTTGGGCGTCATCAAGGGCATATCGCCCATGAACACGTCCTGTTCCTTGATGTCCTTGACCGATTTGGCACCGGTATCTTCGTCGATATCAAACACGATCAGACGCAGCGTCACCTTTAGCGGCGCGCTGTATGTCATGTCGCGCTGCATGCACTCCTCGACGTCGTATTTCGGCTTTTCCAGCTCGTAATCGACGAACTCGATGACAGAGGTTTCGTTGAAATCCGAAATCGGAAAGACCGACTGAAAGACACCCTTGATGCCTTCACCGTCCATGGGGATGTCCTGATCACCTGAATTCAGGAACAGGTCATATGACGATTTCTGAACCTCGATAAGGTTCGGCATTTCGAGGACTTCGCGGATTTTACCGAAGTATTTACGCAAACGTTTCTGGCCAAGATAGGTTTGAGCCATGTGTCTGGTCACCTTTCAATTCTCACCGGTCGCGCGGGCTGTCGGGCCCCAGCCGCGTGACCATTTGAGACGGCGTGCTAAGGATCCATTCATGGCTGTCGTCCCAATGACAGCCTCCCGATCCAGAACCTCGCCTGAGAAAAGCCCCAAATATGCGGGGCCTCTCTGAGACAGGTTCGGCAGGGGACAGTTTTCACCGCCCCCTGCCTTGATTCTCAGCCCCTCGGGTAAACCCCCGAGGGCCGCAATCACTTCAGTTCGACTTCGGCGCCAGCTGCTTCCAGCTTGCCTTTGAGCTCTTCGGCTTCTTCTTTCGAAACCTGCTCTTTGACAGCTTTGCCGCCTGCTTCGACCAGGTCCTTGGCTTCTTTCAGGCCCAGACCGGTGATCGCGCGAACCTCTTTGATGACGTTGATTTTCGACGCGCCGGCCGATTTCAGGATAACGTCAAATTCGGTTTGCTCTTCGCCTGCGTCGCCACCGGCGTCGCCAGCAGGACCAGCCATCATCACAGCGCCGCCAGCGGCGGGCTCGATGCCGTACTCGTCTTTCAGGATAGTTTTCAGTTCTTGTGCTTCGAGAAGCGTCAGACCAACGATCTCTTCTGCCAGTTTTTTCAGATCAGCCATTTTCTCATGCTTTCCGTTTTAGATGTGTTCCAACGTCCGGGTTTCAAGCCCGGTACGGGTACGTTCCAGTTGCTTATGCCGCTTCGGCCTTCTCTTCGATGGTCGAAAGGATGCTCGCGATGTTGCTAGCAGGTGCGCCAATGGCCCCGGCAATGTTCGAAGCAGGTGCGCCGATGCAGCCCACGATCGAAGCAATAAGCTCGTCACGCGAAGGCATTTTCGACACGGCTTCAACGCCAGCCCGGTCCAGAGCGTTCTCACCCATTGCCCCGCCAAGGATCTCGTATTTCTTGTTGTCCTTGGCGAAACCCTCACACACCTTGGCCGCAGCCACGGGGTCTTCGGAATAGGTCAAAACGGTCATACCCGAGAGGTAGTCAGCAATGCTTGCGCATGGCTTGCCCTCAAGGGCGATCTTGGCGAGCCTGTTTTTGGCAACGCGAACAGATGCATCGGCATCGCGCGCACGCGCACGAAGATCTTGCATCTCTGCAACTGTCAGACCCGTGTAGTGGGCAACCACTACAACGCCAGAGCTTTCGAAGATCTGGCCGAGTTCCTCGACCACTTTCTCTTTCTGGGCTCTATCCACAGTTTTTCTCCAAATTTGGAGGTTTCCCTCCGGCTCAGTGTACCGGATTTCTCCGGCGGTTGGGTCCTTCAAACGGGACGCCCGAACCGCACGAAGACATGGCCTTCGGTCAATCTGGTCTGATCCCGTCTCAGGCAGGAATTAACAGGGCAATAGACCCCAACCCGCCATCTCGGACGAAACGCAAAAGAGCGCGGGACGAATCACGCGCTCCAAGGCAAGGGCAGACCTAATCTGCACGCCACCAAATGCCAAGCCCCGTAGGCCAGTTTTTTGCAAGCTTCCGCCGATTTCCCCCGACATTCTCGCAATCCGCCCGTTGCCGGGGCTGCTCGCGCGGCGTTTGGTCGGCAAACGGCAAAATTGCCCCCCCACATGATCACCGCTGACGTCCCGGAGATGACGATCGCCATGCTATAAGAACGAACAGACCCGGCGCGCACAGGGCGAGCCGGGTCTGCCTCAATCTAATCGTCAGGCGCATGGCCTGACAGCGCGATTAGCTGCCTGCAGCGTCCGCGACATCAATCGTGATGCCAGGTCCCATCGTCGAGGTCAGCGAAATACGCTTCATGTACGATCCCTTGGCACCGGCTGGCTTGGCCTTGGCCACGGCACCGATAAAGGCGCGCACGTTCTCGACCAGCTTGGCCTCGTCGAACGATGCCTTGCCGACGCCGGCATGTACGACACCGGCCTTCTCGGCCTTGAACTGGACCTGACCGCCCTTGGCGTCTTCGACAGCTTGCTTGATGTCCATCGTCACGGTGCCGACTTTGGGGTTCGGCATCAGGTTGCGTGGGCCCAGAACCTTGCCCAGACGGCCGACGATCGGCATCATGTCGGGCGTTGCAATGCAGCGATCAAAGTCGATCTTGCCGCCTTGCACGATTTCCATCAGGTCCTCTGCGCCAACGATGTCCGCGCCTGCCGCTTCAGCTTCTTCAGCCTTGGGGCCACGGGCGAATACCGCCACGCGAACGGATTTACCGGTGCCGTTGGGCAGGCCGACAACACCGCGAACCATCTGGTCCGCGTGACGCGGATCGACGCCGAGGCTCATCGCGATCTCGATGGTTTCGTCGAACTTGGCCTTGGCATTGTTCTTGACCAGTGCCACGGCTTCTTCAACTGTTACGTCGTGCTTGCCAGCAAAGGCT